>NZ_JBXENT010000022.1:0-1536 GCF_059383735.1 Paenibacillus sp. N22P23 | reverse complement strand
GGGACAGAGGAGACAGGTGGTGCATGGTTGTCGTCAGCTCGTGTCGTGAGATGTTGGGTTAAGTCCCGCAACGAGCGCAACCCCTAGTTTTAGTTGCCAGCACATTATGGTGGGCACTCTAGAGCGACTGCCGGTGACAAACCGGAGGAAGGTGGGGATGACGTCAAATCATCATGCCCCTTATGAGCTGGGCTACACACGTACTACAATGGCCGGTACAACGGGAAGCAAAGCCGCGAGGTGGAGCCAATCCTATAAAAGCCGGTCTCAGTTCGGATTGCAGGCTGCAACTCGCCTGCATGAAGTCGGAATTGCTAGTAATCGCGGATCAGCATGCCGCGGTGAATACGTTCCCGGGTCTTGTACACACCGCCCGTCACACCACGAGAGTTTACAACACCCGAAGTCGGTGGGGTAACCCGCAAGGGAGCCAGCCGCCGAAGGTGGGGTAGATGATTGGGGTGAAGTCGTAACAAGGTAGCCGTATCGGAAGGTGCGGCTGGATCACCTCCTTTCTAAGAGAATACCGTTTCCCGATGAGGAAACGATAAGCATCGTAAGATGCAAAACCGACTGGTTCGCTCATGTTCAGTTTTGAAAGAGCAAGTCTCTTTCTGTAAGGAGTCATCCGTTTGGTGATAACGGCGAAGGGGAACCACGCGTACCCATCTCGAACACGACCGTTAAGCCCTTCAGCGCCGATGGTACTTGGACCGCAGGGTCCTGGGAGAGTAGGAAGTTGCCAAGCGGATGCTTTTTTCATCCCTAGAAGTTCACATATTGGCCTTTAGCTCAGCTGGTTAGAGCGCACCCCTGATAAGGGTGAGGTCGGTGGTTCGAGTCCACTAAGGCCAACCATATTTTTCCCTACGGGGCCATAGCTCAGCTGGGAGAGCGCCTGCCTTGCAAGCAGGAGGTCAGCGGTTCGATCCCGCTTGGCTCCACCAAAAAAGCATCTTCGGATGCAACACTTTGCACCTTGAAAACTGGATATGAAATTTGCGAAATATCTCTTAGCTGAGATTAATCGAAGTACAGCTGAATGCTGTATGTCTGATCTTTGGATTAGTCACACAAGCCAATCAGCATAGGTTAAGCTACTAAGAGCGCACGGAGGATGCCTAGGCGCTAGGAGCCGAAGAAGGACGTGGCGAACGACGAAATGCCTCGGGGAGCCGTAAGCAGGCTTTGATCCGGGGATGTCCGAATGGGGAAACCCGGCTGGAGTAATGTCCAGTCACTCATAACTGAATACATAGGTTATGCAGAGGCAGACCAGGGGAACTGAAACATCTAAGTACCCTGAGGAAGAGAAAACAATAGTGATTCCGTCAGTAGCGGCGAGCGAACGCGGATTAGCCCAAACCAAGGAGCTTGCTCCTTGGGGTTGTAGGGCGTCTCACATGGAGTTACAAAGGTGTTGGGTAGACGAAGAGGTCTGGAAAGGCCCGCTATAAGAGGTAAAAGCCCTGTAGTCCAAAGTCAGCACTCTCCGAGACGTACCCTGAGTACCGCGAGACACGTGAAACCTCGTGG
>NZ_JBXENT010000021.1:0-39433 GCF_059383735.1 Paenibacillus sp. N22P23 | reverse complement strand
GGCGCATGGTGAATTAATCGCAAGTTCGTCGGAGCAGAACAAGTTCACGTACATGCCGGATGAGAACTACAATGGACCCGATTCGTTCACGTATATCGTGAACGATGGTACTGAGGATTCGGAAGAAGTGACCGTTACTGTGAATATTATGCCGGTAGACAACGATGCACCTGTGGCCGGTACGGTAGGCCAAGACGGTTACTTTCAACTTCGGCCAAGTCAGCATGCCATGCTGGATCTGTCGAAGATCTTCACAGATCCGGATGGTCAGCAGCTCACGTATCGTACATTCTTCCAAGGTAGCAGCAGTCTAACCGGATCGTTTAATGGTTCAAGTTATCATTTGGATACACACGGCTCCCCTGGTTTCTCTTCTTTCGAATTACAGGCTAGCGATGACGGCTTTGTAACGTGGGTTACGCTCCCAGTTAGGGTTCAAGTTAGTGAATCCCAATTAGGCAGCCTTCCGGATGTAGACGGAATTAGCAACGATCAGAATGAGTATACCGTTGACTTAGCCGATTATTTTGAAGGAGATTTTGGACATTATTTCTCTTATATTACGGAACCACCTTTCAGTAGTCTGCAGATCGTGGGATCGACGTTAACGGTTCCTTTGGAAGATGATCACAACGTTAACGTTGTCGTATCAGCTTGGGATGACCATGGCCTCACAATTACGGATAATTTCAATCTGTATGTAGGGGTGGGATTCAAAGATATCGGCTTGCAATTCTTTAATAACTATGACATGGACGGTTATGTGGATCACAATGCTCATGTTTACATGAAGGATATCTTCCAAAATGCCGATGAGTTCCGAGTTACTGCATATAACGATGAAGAGGTTAAGGGCCTTGGCAGCTATGTGCTCGGCTCATGGACGAGCGAGGAATATCTAAACCTATCGACAGATGTGGCATTTACGAATGTGTCGGAGATTACAGTTGAAGGTCGTACGTTAGATGGTCAAATTGTAACGAACGTTAGAAGCTATACGCTCCGAATTCGGGAAAATTCAGCTCCGTATGTAGAGGGTGAAAGTGAAATGCTGATCCCGATTAAGAGAGGAGAAACGTATAGGCTTGCTATCGTTGATCCACAGGACGATCCTGTTGTCAGTGCCAGCGCTGTTGTGGATGGAACCGAATGCGAATGGCTTTCCGGATGTGTAACGGCAAGCTATTCGGAAGAAGACAAGGAGCTGATCGTCGAAGGAGTTGAAGCCGGTCAAACGACACTCGCGATTTCGACATCGGACGGTTTACCATTTGGCCAGACCGATCCTGATTTTAGAATCAAACGCAATTTCATCGTCTATGATAAACGTATTGATCTTGAATCCAATAGTAGTAGTTTTGAGATAGACCTCGCCCTCGATGAGGATTTTGAAGCACAACTTGCGGGAATGAACTTAGCTTCATTGGCATTCCAGTATATGGACAGCGAGTACATTATTCCTAACGCCGATCCTTTAGAGGGGACAACCTTACATTTTGACGTCAATACAGAAATCATGTTCCCAGGTTACAGTGAATTCGTAAGGGTGCACATCACGGACGGCAGCATAACCAGAGTACTGATTCTGTATTTGAATAGGGAGTGGGGTCAGGAAATAGACCCAGGCTCCGCTTAGAAGAGAAGACGTTTAACCATTGGCCAACTTCCATCAGGTTGGCCTTTTCTTATCAAATCAAACCGAAGGAGAATGAGCTCTTGGAACAGGCAACGGATAAGAAACAGTCAGCTTCGAACGCCATTCGTCAAGCGCTAACGGCTCGTAAGTTCAAACTGGCGGAAAAGCTGGCGCTCGATAGTCTGCGCAACCAGCCGCTATTTGCGCAATATTGGGTGTTTCTTGGCGAGGCGCTGCTGCATCAAGGCTACGCGCAAGAAGCGGGACATGCCTTCGAGAGAGGCAATCTGCTCGATCCGCAGGCGCAGTGGGGGAGCGAGGTAAAGAAGGTGCTTGCGGGCAAGCCGCCAGGGGAATCGCGGTTGGATTTAGAGGAATTGTGGCAGTTGCAACCAGCCGTAACTGTTGCGGCGGCTATTATGACGCGTAATGAAGCGCGTTGTATCGTCCGCTGCGTCAATAGTTTACAGGATGCCGTGGATGAGATCATTATCATCGATTCGGATTCTACGGACGGCACAATCGAGCTGGTCGAGCATCTGCCCAAGGTGAAGATTATTCGGAGCATTGCGCTGAATGATGATTTTGCATGGAAGCGAAATCAAGCTCTGCCGCATATCGAGAGCGATTGGGTGCTCTGGGTGGATGCGGATGAATGGCTGTTTCCGGAGGACATCGGCAATGTCCGATTGGCGGCATCGATGTTCCATGATCGGTTTCCGCACACCGTTCTTAATGTATGCCAAGTCAATCAGGTGCAAGGCAAAATATCGGCTGATTATGCGAATCCACGCATGTTCCCGCTTAATCGCGGCTTATATTATTACGGACGTGTACACGAGCAGGTTGTCATTGAAGGCGAAGATATGTACGACGAACGTATGATGCGGCGTCCTGTTCGTATCCGTCTTCATCATGACGGCTATGAGCCGGATATCATGGGCCAGCAGAACAAGCTTGAACGCAACCTGCGATTGCTGAAGCTGATGGTGGAGCAGGAGCCAAACAATCCGGGCTGGTATCTGTATTACGGTAGAGAAACCCTAGCGACAGGGGATATTGAGAAAGCGAAGACCTTATTCCTTGAAGCGGAGCGGCTTGCGCCGAGTAAGCCTAATTTTGGCAGGCTGCTTGATATTCTTATGTATCTAAACAAAATCTATATGAGCACGAAGGATTACGAACAGGCACAACGCGTATGTTTGCGTGCTCTCGAAGTGCAGCCAAACTTCCCCGATGCCAAGTATCACTTGGCAAGAGCGCAGATGAGGCAGGCGGGAGTTCTGTTGCAGCAGGCAGAGAGCGGCCTTAAAGAATCGAAAGAGGCATTCCGTACTTATCGGGGAACCGTAACGGCGGATGCTGCCATTGCGGATTGGAAAGCAGATCTAGCGCTCGCGGATCTTACGTCAATAGCGGGCAAGCAAACAGAGGCGAAAGCTAAATATGAGCAAATTCTCGCCAGTCATCCCGAGCTGAACATGGTGCGAAAGAAGCTAGACAGCATGAACAATGTATAAAAGTTGAACTCAACTGACATGCTGTTGTCAGCAGACCTGCGATATAGTACATACGAGAAGTCACTCGAAGCAGGTTATGGAGGCGAAACATATGTTTAGAACAGTTGAAGATTTTATTGAGGACTACAAGCAGGAATCGCAAGGGACGCAGAAGCTGCTGGACCTGCTGACGGATGAATCGCTGGCACAGTCGATTGCGACAGGCCGCAGAACGCTTGGGTTCCTGGCATGGCATTTGGTTCACGATGATGCAGGTATGCTGGTCAAGATCGGATTTAATTTCAAGGCACCGGCAGCTAATGCGGAACAGCCGCAATCGGCCGCTGTTATTGCTGAAACTTACCGCGAGACAGCGGCATCCATTCTTGAAGCGGCATCGCAGTGGTCCGATGAGAAGTTGCTCGAGAGCCACAACCTCTTCGGTCAAGTGTGGCAAAATGGTCTTACGCTGTCGAAGTTCATTAAGCATGAAGTCCATCACCGCGGTCAACTGACCATTCTCATGCGCCAAGCCGGACTGCCTGTTGCGGGTGTGTATGGTCCTTCCAAGGAAGAATGGGAACAGATGGGCATGACAGCGCCGAAGTGATGGTTCAAATAAAGAAGGCCGAATGGTCTCCTCTCGCATGCGAGAGGACGACTGTTCGGCCTTTTTGCTATTCCTATACGCCGCCTAAACTACGAAGCAGCGCCTCATGCTCGGTCCGTTCGAAATGATTTGCCCATCCGAGCGGGGTACCGTTATAACGGCGATCCCTGGCGTTCAGATCAGCACCACGCTCCAACAGCAGATGGATAATAGCCGTATTCTTACCGGCTGCTGCCCAGTGCAGGGGAGCGGCGCCGGTGTAATCGAAACCGGACGGCATGCCGTTCACATCGGCGCCGCGATCCAGCAGATAGGTGGCAGATTCAAAGCTGCCTCCAATGATGGCATAGATAAGTGCCTGCTGCAGCAGCTCATCGGGTGCGCTTGGATTCGTTGTATTTACAGGTTCGCGGTGTTTGCCGGCGCTCGGCAGAAGCTCTCCATCCGGACCGAATAAAGAGGGCAGCAGATCCGTTCGGCCTACCGCAGCAGCAAGCTCGAGATCCAGCGACGCGCCTCGTCGGACGAGCAGCTCCGTCACTTTCGTGCAGCCATACCAGAGGGATTGCGCAAGCGGTCTGCGATCATCATTCAAGCCGTCAATCGGCGTTCCGGCATCCAGCAGCAATGTCGCCATTGCAACATCGTCGTTGCTGGCAGTCCATTGCAGCGACGTTTCCCCACGCTCCGGATCAATCGCCCTCGCGTTGACATCCGCTCCCGCATCCAGCAGAACTTGTCCAACTTCAAGCTGGTTCGGGTAATGTCCGGGCCAGTCACATAGATGGTGCAGTAGCGTTCTCCCTTGCAGCGACCTGGCATTCGCCAATGCGGGATGTGCTTGTAGCAGCTGGTTGAGCAGCTCTACATTCCCGGTCTTCACTGCCGTATAGGCATCCGGAAAAGCTGCCGATAGCGACTCATCGCTAGATTGATTGTCGAGCTTATTTTCACAATTCATCCGTGATCAACTCCAACCCGTATTGGTCAAAACATGAGGCCTTTGTTTCCACTCTATCATGAATCGGCTCCGGCGAAAATACGATGTAATAAGCGCCAAATAGCGGGCAACGCTTCTGTCTGATTCAAGAAGGGGGAGCGTATGAGGTGAAATTCTCTCTGACGGAAGAACAATTGATGATTCGTGAGATGGCGGCACGGTTTGCGGAGCATGAGGTGGCACGAGAAGCAGGCGGACTGGATGAGGCCGAATTATTCGACAGGCGTTCGTTTGACGCGATGGCGCAGCTTGGTTTTACGGCATTGCCTTGGCCCGAGGAGGACGGAGGCGCGGGTGGAGGATTTCTCAGTTTTGTGCTTGTGCTGGAGGAACTGTCTAGAGTAAGCGCGTCGCTTGGTGCGGCGCTGTGGGCCCATGTTTTTCTGTCGGCGTGGCCGTTGCACCGGTTCGGGAGCGTGGAGCTGAAGCGTTACTATCTGAGGAGACTTATAGATGGCATCAGTATTGGCACAGGCGTGCTGCCGGGGGCGGTTGATCCCGGTACAACAATGCGAATCGGCGTCTCGGGGCAGCTGCAGTCGCAGGGTGATGAGGAGTGTTATGTCCTAAACGGTCAGCAAAAATATATCCTTGGCGGTACGACAGCGGACTTCTTCATCATCTATGCGGTGACCGGAGAGAGTGCGGGAGGACGACGCAAGCGCTACAGCGCTTTTATCATCGAGAAAGACAGCCCCGGTCTCATGATTCAACCGGTCACGAAGAAGCTCGGTCTGCGATCAGCAGGAATGGCGCATTTGAAGTTTCAGGATTGCCGCGTGCCGAAGAGGCAGCGGATCGGCCGTGATGGTCAGGGCGGATCGATTGCAAGTCGAGCGGCTGCAGGTGTGCGCTACGGCCTTGCCGCAGTTGCCGCCGGGATTACTCAAGGCGCTGCAGAAGCTGCGCTTGGTTATGCTAAGGCGCGTTCGCAGTTCGGCAAGCCGATCGCGAAGCATCAGGCAGTTGCCTGGATGCTGGCGGATATGCGGACTGCTGCCGATGCCTCCAAGCTCCTTGTGTATCAAGCAGCTTGGCAGGAGGATCGGGGACTTACGGACGACGGTGAAGGCTGGGAAGCTGCTCTGGCATTAAGCTTTGCCGCAGATGCTGCAATGACGTCAACGATACATGCCGTTCAGGTCTATGGCGGTTACGGCTATATGAAGGAATATCCTGTGGAGCGGTTTATGCGAGATGCGAAGGCAGTGCAAATTTTCAAAGGATTGGACTTGAGTCCGAGAATGCCGCGGCCAAGCGGAAGAGGAAGGGGGAGGCGCCATGGCTGAGCTCGTCATTGTAGGGAGCGCTCGTACGGCCTTCGGCAAGTTTGGCGGAGCGCTGAAGGGAATGAAGGCGACCCAGCTAGGCAGTATCGCAATCGAAGGTGCACTGCATCGCGGCGGTATTTCGCCATCTGCGGTAGATGAAGTCATCATGGGGATGGCCGTTCAAGCGGGAGCGGGCCAGAATCCGGCGCGGCAGGCTGCCATGCAGGCCGGGCTTAGCCATACGGTGCCAGCCGAGACCATCAATAAAGTGTGCGCTTCGGGCATGCGAGCGCTGACGATGGCGTCGCAAATTATTACTGCCGGCGATGCAGAGCTGATCGTCGCAGGTGGAATGGAGAGCATGAGCCAAGTACCGTATGCGCTGACTGAGGCACGCATGGGCATGCGTCTTGGCGATGGCCGGGCAGCGGATTTATTGCTGCGCGATGGGTTACGCTGCGCCTTCGCTGATATGCATATGGGTGACTATGCCGATAACATTGCGGCTGAGTACGGCATCAGCCGCTTGGAACAGGATGAATGGGCGCTGCGAAGCCACGAGCGTGCCGTTCAGAGCAGCCTGCAGGGCTACTTTCATTCCGAAATTGTTCCCGTTCCGCTGCCGGGAGCAGTGCCGAAGACAAGCCATGTGTTCGCAATTGATAAGGATGAAGCGCCTCGGGGGGATACGAGCGCTGAGAAGCTATCTACGCTGAGGCCGGTATTCGCTGCCGGTGGTTCCGGTACCATCACTGCGGGTAACGCACCGGGGCTTAATGACGGTGCGGCGGCACTCATTCTGGCCTCGAAGAGCAGGGCCTTGCAGGAAGGCTATGCCCCGCAGGCCGTGCTGCTCGGGCATGCCGCGGTTAGCGTGGAGCCGCGCAATTATCCCATCGCGCCGGCGTTTGCCGTGAAGAAGCTGCTGCAGCAGCATGGGTTAGCGATCGATGCGATCGACCGCTTCGAAATCAACGAAGCGTTCGCGGTCGTTGTCTTGGCCTGCGGGAAGCTGGCAGGCTGGGATGCCGACAAAGTTAACGTGCATGGCGGTGCGATCGCGCTCGGTCATCCTGTCGGTGCAAGCGGAGCGCGGATTGTCATGACGCTGATTAATGATCTGAAGCGGCGCGGCGGGGGATTAGGGATTGCCGCGATTTGCAGCGGCGGCGGACAGGGCGATGCCGTGTTGGTTCGGGTAGATGATAGCTGCAGCTAGAAAGGTGCAGGGTGCAAGGTGCAAGGTGCAAAGTGCAAAGTGCACAGAGGCAAGGCAAAGGCAGATAGACGACGGCTTAGGGAAGGCGGTAGTCATTCATGGAAGATATCCACCATGTGTCGGTCGTCGGAGCAGGCCAGATGGGAAGCGGCATCGCGCTTGTTGCGGCGCAGGCAGGCTGCCAAGTGCTGCTGCATGATGCGGAAGCGGGTCGCATCAGCAAGGCGTTGGCGCAGATCGGCAAGCAGCTCTCCAGTAGCGTTGCGAAAGGCAGGCTGACGGAGGAGTTGGCAGCGCAGACGCTTGGACGCATAGCCGCAGCAGATGGCTTGGAGGCAGCCTCCGGCGCTGATCTTGTCATCGAAGCGGTAACCGAAAGCATGCCGGTGAAGAAGGCATTGCTCGCTACGCTAGATAGCATTTGCGGGAAGGGCACAATTCTCGCAAGCAATACGTCATCGCTGTCGCTCACGGAATTGGCAGCGGCGACGGGGCGGCCGGAGCGGGTGATTGGGATGCATTTTATGAACCCCGTACCGGTCATGAAGCTGGTTGAAATCATTCGGGGATTGCGTACGTCAGATGAGGTTTATGTCGTGGTGGCAAATTTGGCGGAGAGGATGGGGAAGACGGCACTGGAGGTGCGGGATTTTCCGGGATTCGTGTCCAACCGCATCCTAATGCCGATGATCAACGAGGCTGTGTATACGGTATATGAAGGCGTGGCTTCGATCGAGGCCGTCGATGGCGTGATGAAGCTTGGCATGAATCATCCGATGGGACCGCTGACATTAGCCGATCTGATTGGGCTCGACACCTGCCTCGCTATAATGGAAACGCTGCACGAAGGCTTCGGCGATTCCAAATACAGACCTTGCCCGCTGCTTCGCAATTATGTAGCGGCCGGCTGGCTGGGGCGCAAGAGCGGTCGAGGCTTCTATGTGTATGAAGGGGGGTGACCGCTGCTATGCTGCTGCATTTTACGGATGAGCAAGAACAGCTGCGCGCGAGGGTCCGGGATTTTGCCATGCAGGAAGTAGCCAAGGTCATCCCTGAAATGGAGGAGCATGACCGCTTCCCGGCTCAGCTCGTGAGGGAGATGGGCGCAAGAGGTTTGATGGGGCTCCCTGTGCCGAAGGAATGGGGTGGAAGCGGACTTGAGCTAACCTCCTATATTCTCACGATTGAAGAAATAGCCCGGGTTAGCGCGACGGTTGGCGTTATTTTGTCGGTGCATACGTCTGTTGGGACGCTGCCGATTCTGTATCATGGCACGGAAGAGCAGAAGAGGCGGTGCTTGCCTAGGCTCGCCTCGGGGGAATGGTTAGGCGCTTTCGCATTAACCGAGCCGCACGCAGGCTCAGATGCCTCAACTATTCGGACGGCAGCGGTTCGACATGCGGATAACTATGTGCTGAACGGCACGAAGGTGTTTATTACAAATGCGGGTGAAGCAGAACAGTACGTGTTATTCGCCTCGGTGCATAACGGACAAAACGGCAGTGTAGGCGGAATTACTGCCTTTCTGGTGGAGAAGGATACACCCGGCTTTCGTGTAGGCAAGAAGGAGAGAAAAATGGGGCTGCACGGATCGAACACCTGTGAGCTGATCCTGGAGGATGCGATCGTGCCGGCTGGCCAGCGCCTCGGCGAGGAAGGGCAAGGTTTCGCCATCGCCAAATCAGCACTGAACGGCGGACGGATTGGCATTGGCGCGCAGGCGCTCGGTATTGCGCGAGCGGCACTGGCTGTAAGCGAGCAACTGCTGCGTGCGCTGCCGCTTCGGGAACGGAGCAGAGCCGCAGCGGAGTACCGGGAGCTTGCGGCGCAAGTGGAGGCGGCTGCGCTGCTCGTGTACCGCGCGGCGGATATGCATCAGCGCGGCGCGCGCTGCACGAAGGAAGCGTCCATGGCGAAGATGTTCGCCAGCGATACGGCAATGCATGCGACAACGAAGACGCTGCAGTGGTGCGGCAGCAGCGGTCTGGCAGATGAACTTCATGCGGAGCGGCTGTTCCGCGATGCGAAAGTGACGCAAATTTACGAAGGTACGAACGAAATTCATCGGTTGGTCATTTCCGGCGAGCTGCTGCGGGGCAGTTAATCATGTGACGGCTTCCGTTATGTTATGTGTGTCGTGGAAGGGGATGAGAGCTTAATGGTATCGACGAATCGCAGCTCGCCGGGGCTTCGGCTTCGAGAGGCGCTGCAGCAGGAGAAGCCGCTTCAAGTGGCAGGGGTTATTCATGCTTATGCCGCGCTGCTCGCTGAATCGGCGGGTTTTCGCGCGCTATATGTGTCTGGAGCCGGAGTGGCAAACGCGTCGTTCGGATTGCCGGATCTCGGTATTACGACGCAGGGCGATGTGCTGGAGGATGTGCGGCGCATTAGCGGCGCCGTTGATTTACCGCTGCTTGTGGACGCCGATACCGGCTTCGGTTCGGCGTTTAACATTGCCCGCACCGTGCGAGAGATGATCCGCGCCGGTGCGGCGGGCATTCACATCGAGGATCAGGTGGCGGCCAAGCGCTGCGGGCATCGACCGAATAAAGCCATCGTCAGCACAGCGGAGATGGTGGACCGCATTCGAAGCGCGGCAGATGCGAAGGTTGACGCGGATTTTGTACTTATGGCACGTACGGATGCACTCGCTTCGGAAGGGATGGAAGGTGCTGTCGCAAGGGCGCAGGCGTATGTAGAGGCCGGTGCGGATATGATTTTTCTGGAGGCGGCTGGCAGCTTGGAGGAGTATAGGGCGTTCACCGACGTGGTGAAGGTGCCGGTTCTTGCGAACGTGACAGAATTCGGGCGTACGCCGCTCTTCACGGTTGATGAATTGGCAGCGGCCGGTGTATCACTGGTGCTTTATCCGCTGTCAGCCTTCCGCGCGATGAACGCCGCAGCGCTGATGGTTTATCAGACGATTCGGAATCAAGGGTCTCAAGCTTCCGTGCTTGGCGACATGCAGACGCGCGAGGAGCTGTATCGATATCTCGGTTATTACGATTACGAGCGCAAGCTGGATGCGCTGTTCGCCGCACGGAATTCGGAGGAGGAATGAGAGATGACCGTGAAGAAGCCCGGAGGTTTGGCCGGCATTGAAGCCGGAGAAACGGCAATCAGTACGGTGGGGAAAAACGGACTTGGACTCACCTACCGCGGCTATTCCATCGAAGATTTAGCAGAGCATGGCAGCTTCGAGGAGACGGCTTATCTGCTCATTCGCGGCAAGCTGCCGAATGTCGATGAACTGGCCGCTTATCGGCGCAAGCTGGCTGCGGCAAGCTCGCTGCCGGAGACGCTGCAGCGCATCTTGGAGCTGCTGCCCGCAGATGCACATCCGATGGAGGTGCTGCAGGTAGGCTGCACCGCGCTTGGGACGATGGAGCCTGAATCGGCTTCGCTTGACGCTGCCGATATCGCGGATCGGCTCATTGCCCTGACAGGGCCGATGCTGCTGCATTGGTATCATTTTCACAAGCAGGTTGGAGAAGCCAAAGGCGAAGAGGTTGTTTCGACGGAAGAGTCTCAGGTGGACTCGGCGTCTGTAGCTGAATCCGAAGCATCATCAGATGCCGCCAGCCCGAGCAACTCGAGCAACTCGAGCAGCTCCGACAACTCCGGCAACTCCGGCAGCGATGAGGTGCAAGAAGAACCCTTCGACCTCGACCATTACACGGTTGCAGGCCATTTTCTCTATTTGCTTCACGGCAAACATGCGGAGCATCTCGCCATTCGCGTATTCGATATTTCGCTTATTCTGTATGCCGAACATGAGTTTAACGCATCGACTTTTGCCGCTCGTGTAACAGCTTCTACGCTATCGAACTATTACTCTTGCATTGCGACCGGCATCGGCACGCTGCGGGGGAATTTGCACGGCGGAGCGAATGAGGCTGTCATGGAGCTAATCACTCAGTTTGACAATGCGGAGGAAGCGGAAGCGGCCACGCGTGCGAGGTTGGCGGCGAAGCAGCTCATTATGGGGTTTGGCCACCGGGTGTACACCGTATCAGATCCCCGTTCGGACATCATCAAGAAATGGTCGGAGACGCTATCCTTGTGGGCGGAGGACAGTCAGCTCTATGCGATTTCGGAAGCGGTGGAACAGGTGATGCAGCAGGAAAAAAGCTTATTCCCCAACCTCGATTTCTACAGCGCGACCGCCTATCATTTCATGGGCATACCTACGCCGATGTTCACGCCGATCTTCGTCATCTCCCGTTTGACGGGATGGACGGCACACATAATGGAGCAGCGGCGCAATAATCGAATTATACGGCCGACCGCCGCTTATGTTGGACCTGATCCGCTGCCGTGGCTCGCTGTTCATGAACGCCATTAAGCGATGAGATGGAGGTGCTGACGCCATGGGATATGGTCAGGATAATAATCGGCCTGAGCCGGACCAAGTGCTCGCCGATATGGCTTTCTATGTAACGGACTACAAGGTGGACAGCGAGTTGGCCTATGAAACGGCTCGCTATTGTTTGATGGATACGCTAGGCTGCGGCATGCTGGCGTTAAATTACCCGGCCTGTACCAAGCTGCTCGGACCGGTTGTACCGGGTGCAGAGATGGAAGGTGGAGTACGTGTGCCGGGGACACCGTACCGCTTGGATCCGGTGACGGCTGCTTTCAACATTGGCTGTATGATTCGCTGGCTGGATTACAACGACACGTGGCTCGCCGCAGAATGGGGCCATCCGTCCGACAATCTCGGGGCAATTCTAGCTGCTGCCGACTATGCGGGCAAGGTAAGGCAGGCTGCCGGACAGCCGCCGCTCGTCATGCGCGATGTGCTGACCGCTATGATTAAAGCACATGAGCTGCAAGGCGTAATGGCGCTTGAGAACAGCTTTAACAGAGTAGGGCTCGACCATGTCGTACTTGTAAAAGTGGCATCAACCGCGGTGGCAACCGGTCTGCTTGGGGGCACGAAGGATGAGATCACGCAGGCATTGTCCCACGCGTGGCTCGACGGTCAAGCGCTTCGCACTTATCGGCATGCGCCAAACACCGGATCGCGCAAATCCTGGGCCGCCGGCGATGCCACGAGCCGCGGATTGCGACTGTCGCTCATGGTGCTGCGAGGGGAGATGGGCTATCCATCCGCGCTGTCGGCGAAGGGATGGGGCTTTTACGATGTGCTTTTCAAAGGCAAACCTTTCTCGCTCTCGCGTCCATACGGCTCCTATGTCATGGAACATGTGCTGTTCAAGATCTCATTCCCTGCCGAATTCCACGCACAAACTGCGGTGGAGAGCGCTATTGCACTTCATCCGCTCATCGCCGATAGACTCGATGAGATCGCTCGAATTACGATTACGACGCATGAGTCTGCTATTCGCATCATCGATAAGAAAGGGCCGCTGCACAACCCGGCAGACCGCGATCATTGCTTGCAGTATATGACGGCTATTGGCCTGCTCCACGGAGCGTTGACTGCCGATCATTACGAGGACGAGGCGGCTGCTGATCCTCGTGTTGACCGTTTGCGCAGCCTAATGGAGGTGAAGGAGCGGTCAGACTTCTCCAAGGACTATCTGGATCCCGACAAACGTTCCATCGCGAATAGCGTGCAGGTGTTCTTCACTGACGGCAGTGCGACGGATGAGGTGCTGACGGAGTATCCGATTGGCCATAGACGTAGGAGGGACGAAGGTATTCCGTTGTTGAAAAAGAAGTTTGAATCTAATCTGCTGACTCGATTCTCTGAGGAACAAACGGCACTAATTGTGGCGGTATGCGAAGACCCGCAGCTGCTAGAAGCATTGAGCGTGAGCGCGTTTTTGGAGCTATTTGCGCCTTAGCGGGCTGCGCTTCGGGGCAAGAACCAGAATTATGGAGTGAAGTTTCGTGGTTGCTAGAGAAAATTTAAGTAATTGATAGGCTTCCCTCGGGTCTTTATGGCTTGTGGGGGAGCTTATTTTTTTTGTAATCGAATTGTTAGCAGACGATTGCACCAGGAAATGTTTGGCAGATAATCAGTGTCTAGTTGACGATACGAATACCAGTCTTTGCGACAATGGGACTTTGTCACTGGTCGCTTTAGCTTTCAATTGAAAATGAGAGATATTGTATACAAAACTGCACAGTCAGTGCTATAATTTTACAGAATTTAGATCTAATTCACTAGTTTTTCGTTACTTATCGATTATTTTTAACAAAGTTTAGTTAGAAAGGAGTGGGTTGATAGTCTTGGTAGATGTCTTTAATGCGTTATTGAATGTTCACAATAGTTCATGGGGGGAATTACGTAAATGAAAAAAATCGTTATTAAAGCATTAGTTATGATTTTAGTAGTATGCTTTATTACACCAAATCAGAGTTTGATTTATGGAGAAGATTTAAATGACCAATTACAGCTTTCTCAATCTGAATTAGATAACCTCATTAAAACGGCACCAGTTAAAGATATTCGTTCAATAGATACAAGTGACGAATCCGATGTAGAGGTTGATTTGGATGAAGACAGTGTAAAGATAGGTTTCTATTTGAATACTACACCAGGGTATAAGTCCATAGTTCATACAATGAAAGTAGAAGAGGTCAATGATGATGATGACATTACTGCGAATTGCAGCTTAACTATATACACATATGACACCATCAAGGGAGCGGGAGAAAAGAGTGAAAAACCATTTGACGTAGCATTTGACGTTGAAGAAGGTAAAATATTTTACCACTCGTATCAAGTAACACAAACAAAATTCGTAACATTTAGGGCAGTATGTATGTTAACGGAATGGGAATGGAAACTCTCAAAGAAAATAAAAAAAGGTAGCTGGCCATTAGTAATTATAAATACATTAATGCCCGATGGTGCAGCTATAACTGATTCGAAGGTGATATTGGTAAACAAAAAAGCCGAACCATACCCTCGAGTATTTCAAGAACACATGGGAGAATGGGTCCCATATATAGATTCAGCAATATGGCTAAGTGTTTCAAGTAGCACGTTAAAGCAAAGTAGAAAAGACTACGATAAGTTTAGGCCTCAATATCGTGCGAATTATTCATTAATCTTTGGTCCCTTACCTCCAAAGGGATGGAGAGGGCAAAAGTTTGACGCTGATGCATTTGAAATACATCATATTCGTCCCTTGAAATACGGTGGTTCAAACGACAATGGAAAAGTTATACCATTTGCTGCTGGTGGAAATCTAATACCACTTCGTGCTCGTGATCACGCGCTGTACACGAAGTGGTTCAAAAACTATTGAGGTGAGAATCAATGTACGGATTCATTGATATTAATGGAAATGAATTGGTAAGACCTGAGTTTGAATTGGTCTATTCTTACTCAGAAGGGCTTGCTTGCGTAAAAAAAGAAGGCAAATACTACTACCTGAATTTACATGGAGAATTACTTGACCCCGGGCCATACTCACAATGCTTATCCTTTAGTAACGGCAGGGCAAAAGTTACTGATTATTCGGGAAAAGTAGGTTACATAAACCATTCATTTGAATTAGAAGTTCCTTGTATATATGAAAAAAGATCCTCTATTTTCAATAAAGAGTATGCAGTCGCTATACGAAATGGAAATAAATATTTAATCAATAAAAGTGGTGAAGAACTGTTATCCAATATAAATGCTGTAGCAATGTTTACTGAAGGTATGGGGTTAATCGAACAAGATAAAAAACAAGGATTTATTGATATATCGGGGAAACTAATTATCCCATGTGAATGGGAGCAAGCTACTCTGTTTCAAGAGGGTTTTTCAGTAGTAGAACGCGATAAGCGATGTGGCGTCCTGAATCGTTCAGGTGAAGTAGTCGTTGATGTGCGATATTCAAGGATCTCATATTTCTCTGAAGGACATGCTTCCTTTCTGAGATCCAAAAAATATGGCTTTATGAACTCCAGTGGAGTAGAAGTTATTTCGCCTCAATTCAAAGAAGTGAAAGAATTCTCAAGTGGTTTAGCGCCTGTTCGTGTGGATAAGAAATGGGGCTATATTAATTTTAGTGGCAATTATGCAATTGAGCCTCAATTTGATGATGCGGATCCATTTGTGAAAGATTTTGCGAGTGTGGTTAGTAATGGTGAATGGGCAATAGTCGATAAATTTGGCACTATAAAGATGTTTCCTCAATATACATGGTTTGGACAATATTCAGAAGGTTTTCTTGTAGTTCAGAAGTAGGGGATTTACCTTATAAAGGGGGAAGTTTGTGTGAAAAACACTGTAAGATTCTTATGTATGCTAACTGTAATATGCATGCTCTTAATGAACTTTAATATGAATGTTTATGCCAAAGAGAACCATCAAAATAATGGAGCCACAGAGGAAACAAAATATTTAGTAACCTATAACTCCAATGTTGATGTAAAAGAAAAGCTTAAGAAAGACAAGAAGTATAAAAACAAGAAGCATAAACAATTTAAAAAGTCAAAGGGAGTTGCGGTATCTTTAACTAGCGAAGAGCTTGTGGAACTCCAATCAGACCCGGATGTTGTAAGAATAGAAGTGGATTCAAAAGTAAGTCTTTCCGAAGTGCTGGTGACTACGGATGGTTCGGTCCCAACTCCCGCAAACCAATCAACGTCTTGGGGGGCTCATGCGGTTGGAGCCGACATCGCCCACGCTAATCAGATCAAAGGAGAGGGCATTAAAGTTGCAATTTTGGATACTGGAGCATCGATCCATGACGACCTCGTAATTTCCGGTGGAACGAACATCGTTCATGATACCCTTGATTATACGGATGACAATGGACATGGCACTCACGTAGCAGGGATTATTAACGCTCAATATAATGGGTACGGAATTGTCGGAGTAGCGCCCGAAGCCCAAATCTATGCAGTAAAGGTGCTAGATACTGCCGGTGTGGGTTATTATAGCCAAGTTATAGAAGGTATTGAATGGGCGATTGAGAATCAGATAGACATTATATCTATCAGTTTCGGAGGAACCGAATATAATCAATTATTACATGATGCAATCATTAATGCGTCAAATCAAGGCCTATTAATTGTCTCATCTGCTGGCAACAAAGGTTATGGCGAGGAAACGGAAGTATATCCTGCGTTATTCCCAGAAGTGTTAAGTATAGGGGCAGTCGATTCTTATTATTATCGGAGCAATTTTTCAAGTACAGGTGCCGGACTAGATTTGGTTGCACCTGGACAAACGATTTATAGTACTACGAATACCAACGATTATGCAATGAAATCTGGGACGTCTATGGCGGTACCTCATGTTTCTGGAGTGGCTGCACTTCTGCTATCAGCCCATCCTGAATGGAGTACAACAGACGTTAAGAATGCGCTGATTTCTACAGCAACCCCATTAGGCGAGCAGCTTGAATACGGATTCGGATTGGTCAACGGTGCAAAGGCTCTCGGTTTTACGGATCAATTTATCAAGCCAATTCCCTTTAAAGAAGATTATATTACCCCGCCTGACCCGGGTGCATCGCTAGAAGGAGAAGTATCTATAAATTCAACGATTCACGGTGACAGACAAACAATAGAAGCTGGCCAATCAGTTACGATTGGTTTAACAGTAGATTCGGCTAAACCTTCAATTACAGTAGGTCTATTTGATCCGACTGGCGAAAAAATAGACGATTCGGATCCTTGGTTGAATGTAAAAGCAAAAGAGAAAAAAGAGTATGAATGGACTTCTGAAACAAATTCAATGATAGGCGTATATTCTGTTAAGTTCTACTACAATACTACTATTCCTGCCGACAAAGCATATTTTACTGTAAAAAGCCCCACAGTCAGCGTACCGCCTAGCATAACTGCAGTAAATGTAGATTATTTAGATAAATATAAAGCTACGATCAGTTGGAGTAATGTGCAAAATGCAACAGAGTACAAGTTGAGAAAAAATGGGGTGGATGCCAGTCCTGTTAGCTCCAATCCATCTGGTAAAACCTCTTATACATTTACTGGATTAAGTCCAAATTCAGAGTACTCTTTAAGCGTTGCAGCTTCTAACTCTGGCGGAACAAGCACGTACTACACTACGAAAGTTAAGACGAGTGTTCCGGAGTCACCTGAAGGATTGAAGGTGACGAATGATGTCCAAGATCCAAGCAAATTAGAGATAAAATGGAATAATGAGCAGGATGCTACGTCCTATAAAATCCAATTGGATGGTATTGATTACGATACTGTATTACCAGACGTCGGGCCTACAACTTCGAAAGTTTTTGGGCTTTTAGAAGTAGATCGTCCTTATACTATTGGTATAGCTTCAGTAAATTCCGTGGGAGCAAGTAATTATTCTACTGCTGCTGCCCTGCCAGTAGATAGTTACTATAAGCCACTGGCTCTTGTTCTGAACACTGCAAAAAATGCGGATATTCGATACAATACTGACGATGATTATTATAGGTTTACTCCTAGTGCGTCTGGAACCTATTATTTCGAAAGTACAGGAGCAACAGACATTTTTGCCGAGTTATATGATTCGGAAGAGACATTGCTCGAGGAAAGTTACGATAAAGATGAATTTAATCGGAATATAGGTTTTAGCTATGAGCTTGATGCTGGTCAAACCTATTTATTAGCAGTATATAGTGAATTGACACGTTCTTCCGGAGCGTATTCCATAAAAGTGTCCAACCAGACTGATGATTATTACAGCACAGAAAATTTAACCAGCTCAAAGAGCGGTAAAATTAACTATGCTGGCGATAGTGACACCTTTAGATTTATTGCACAGACAAGCGGTTATTATAATTTTCAAACTGCTTCGTCTATCGATACACTCGGCACTCTCTATAACAGCCAAATGCAACCTTTAACCACTCATGATGATAGCAGCTCAGTAAATCGAAATTTTAAAATTTATACCTATCTTACGGCAGGCCAAACCTATTATATCGAAGTCAAACATTTTTCATCTATTGGACAAGGTGATTATGTATTAAGTGTTGCTGGTGTTGTCGATACTTCACCTCCAAGCATACCGATACTTCAAGCGGCGACTATGTCGGAGAGTTCTATTATTTTAAATTGGTATTCATCATCCGACGATAATGGAGTAAAAGGGTATAGGGTTTATCGAAATGGTATACAAATCGGAGACACAAATCAGTTATATTTCACGGATGTTGGATTGAACAGCGGTTCTACTTATAACTACAAGGTAACGGCCTATGATGCGGCAAATAATTCAGCAATTAGTAGCGAGGTCCCCGCTATGACTTACTCAGCGGGAGATAGCACAGCACCAAGCGCACCTAACATTCAGTTAAGTAATACTGCATGGACTAATGGGAATGTAGTAATGACCATTATCCCAGGAACTGATGCTGATAGTGGCGTGGAAAAAACGGAGTATAAAATTGGCGATAACGGTTTATGGGCGCAATACTATAATCCAGTAACAATTTCACAAAACGGAATGAACAATATTTATTCACGAACTATTGATAAAGTAGGAAATCAAAGTACGGTAACAATAGCAATTGTTAAAATCGATAAAATAGCTCCAGCAGCACCGACAAATTTGGTTGCTGGAACTAAAACGGACTCATCAGTTGCATTATCATGGATACCGGCGACAGATGAGGTGGGTATCACGGGCTATGATGTGTACAAAGGATCAACATTGGTAGATACAATTGCTACAACTAGTTATTTTGTAACGGGTCTAACGCCAAACACACCGTATGCCTTCACCGTTAAAGCGAAGGATGCGGCAGGAAATACGTCGATAGCGAGCAGCGCGTTGAATGTAACAACCGCAGCAGATACGACGGCGCCAAGTGTGCCAACAGGTCTAGCAAGTCCGAGCAAAACCGATATGACTGTTAACTTAACGTGGACAGCGTCGACAGACAATGTAACGGTAACGGGCTATGACGTGTACCAAGGTGCGGTACTGGTGAAGACGGTAGCGACAGCAAGCGCGATCGTAACGGGTCTGACGCCAAGTACAGCGTATACGTTTACGGTCAAAGCGAAGGATGCAGCCGGAAATGCATCAGCAGCGAGCAGCGCGTTGAATGTAACAACCGCAGCAGATACGACGGCTCCGAGTGCGCCAACGGGTCTAGCAAGTCCAAGTAAAACAGACACGACGGTTAACTTAACGTGGACAGCGTCGACAGATAATGTAGCGGTAACGAGCTATGATGTGTACCAAGGTGCGGTACTGGTGAAGACGGTAGCGACAGCAAGCTCAACAATAACGGGGTTGACGCCAAGTACAGCATATAGCTTCACCGTCAAAGCTAAGGATGCGGCCGGAAATACGTCGGCAGCGAGCGGCGCGTTGAATGTAACAACGGCAGCGGATGCGACGGCACCGAGTGTGCCAACAGGTCTAGCAAGTCCGAGCAAAACGGACACTACTGTTAACTTAACGTGGACAGTATCGACAGATAATGTAGCGGTAACGAGCTATGACGTGTACCAAGGTGCGGTACTGGTGAAGACGGTAGCGACAGCAAGCGCGACCGTAACGGGTCTGACGCCAAGTACAGCGTATACGTTTACGGTCAAAGCGAAGGATGCAGCCGGAAATGCGTCAGCAGCGAGCAGCGCGTTGAATGTAACAACCGCAGCAGATACGACGGCTCCGAGTGCGCCAACGGGTCTAGCAAGTCCAAGTAAAACAGACACGACGGTTAACTTAACGTGGACAGCGTCGACAGACAATGTAATGGTAACGGGCTATGACGTGTATCAAGGTGCCGTACTGGTAAAGTCCGTAGCGACAGCAAGCGCAAGCGTAACGGGTTTGACGCCAAACACAGCGTATGCCTTTACAGTTAAAGCGAAGGATGCTGCAGGAAATGCGTCGGCAGCGAGCAGTGCGCTCAATGTAACGACAGCAGCGGATACGACAGCGCCAAGCGTGCCTACGGGAGTAGCGAGTCCGAGTAAAACGGACACGACGGTTAATTTAACGTGGACAGCGTCGACAGACAATGTAGCGGTAACGAGCTATGATGTGTACCAAGGTGCGGTACTGGTAAAGTCCGTAGCGACAGCAAGCGCAACGGTAACAGGGTTGACGCCAAACACAGCGTATGCCTTTACAGTTAAAGCAAAAGATGCAGCCGGAAATGCGTCGGCAGCAAGCAGCGCGTTGAACGTAACGACGGCAGCAGATACGACGGCACCAAGTGTGCCGGCGGGGTTAGCAAGTCCGGGCAAAACGGACACGACGGTTAATTTAACGTGGACAGCGTCGACAGACAATGTAGCGGTAACGAGCTATGATGTGTACCAAGGTGCGGCGCTGGTGAAGTCGGTAACGACAGCAAGCGCAACGGTAACAGGGTTGACGCCAAACACAGCGTATGCCTTTACAGTCAAAGCGAAGGATGCTGCAGGAAATGCGTCGGCAGCGAGCAGTGTGCTCAATGTAACGACAGCAGCGGATACGACAGCGCCAAGCGTGCCTACGGGAGTAGCGAGTCCGAGTAAAACGGACACGACGGTTAATTTAACGTGGACAGCGTCGACAGACAATGTAATGGTAACGGGCTATGACGTGTATCAAGGTGCCGTACTGGTAAAGTCCGTAGCGACAGCAAGCGCAAGCGTAACGGGTTTGACGCCAAACACAGCGTATGCCTTTACAGTTAAAGCGAAGGATGCTGCAGGAAATGCGTCGGCAGCGAGCAGTGCGCTCAATGTAACGACAGCAGCGGATACGACAGCGCCAAGCGTGCCCACGGGAGTAGCGAGTCCGAGTAAAACGGACACGACGGTTAATTTAACGTGGACAGCGTCGACAGACAATGTAGCGGTAGCGAGCTATGATGTGTACCAAGGTGCGGCGCTGGTGAAGTCGGTAACGACAGCAAGCGCAACCGTGACGGGACTTACGCCGAGCACCGCGTATAGCTTTACGATAAAGGCAAAAGATACGGCGGGAAATGTGTCTGGTGCAAGCACGGCTGCGAATGTAACGACAAACGCAGATAGCACAGCGCCAAGCGTACCGACGGGATTGACGAGCCCGAGCAAGACAATGACAACTATCAACCTGAGTTGGACAGCAGCGACAGATAACGTAGGTGTCACAGGATACGAGGTGTACAGAGGCAGCACCAAGTTAGCGACGGTGACAACGGCCAGTTATACAGTAACAGGACTAACGGTCAATACGACATATTCGTTTACAGTGAAGGCAAGTGACGCAGCAGGGAATGTATCGGTAGCAAGTAGTGCGCTGAACGTCACGACAAGTGCAGATACAATTGCACCGAGCGTACCGACAGGATTGACCAGCCCAAGAAAGACCAATACAACAGTAGACCTGTCATGGACAACATCAACGGATAACATCGGCGTAACTGGCTATGAAGTTTATGTAGATGGCGTGTATCGAATATTCACAACAGGCTTCAGCTACACCGTGACAGGCTTAACGCTAGGTACTGCCTATAGCTTTACGGTGAAGGCGAAAGATGCGGCGGGGAATTTGTCCGCAGCAAGCGGTGCAGTGAATGTAACGACAACCGCAGATACGACGGCTCCGAGCGTACCGACAGGATTGACCAGCTCAACTACGACCAATACTACAGTAAGCCTGTCATGGACAGCATCAACGGATAACATCGGTGTAACCGGCTATGAAGTGTATAAAGGAGCCGTATTGTTAACGACTACAACAAGCACGAGCTATTACGTGACGGACCTAACGCCAAGTACTCCTTATATCTTTACGGTGAAAGCGAAAGATGCGGCGGGGAATGTGTCTGCAGCAAGCGGAGCACTGAATGTAACGACAACCGCAGATACGACGGCTCCGAGCGTACCGACACTCACCAGCCCAAGTAGGACCGATACCACAGTAACCCTTTCATGGTCAGCATCAACGGATGACGTAGGCGTAACTTGGTATGAAGTGTATATAGATGGCGTGTATAAATTGACCACCAATGGCACGACCTGCGTCGTGCGGTACCTAACGCCAAGTACTCCTTATATCTTTACGGTGAAGGCGAAAGATGCGGCGGGGAATGTGTCTGCAGCAAGCGTTGCAGTGAATGTAACGACAAATGCAGATACGACGGCCCCGAGCGTACCGACAGGATTGACCAGCGCAAGTAAGACCAATACTGCAGTAACTCTGACATGGATAGTATCAACGGATAACATCGGTGTAATTGGTTATGAAGTGTATAAAGGAACCGAGTTGGTAATGACCACAACAGGCACGAACTACACCGTGACGAGCCTAACGCCAAGTACTGCCTACAGCTTTACGGTGAAGGCGAAAGATGCGGCAGGGAATGTGTCCGCGGCAAGTGGCACAGTGAATGTAACGACAAACGCAATTGAAGATAACACGGCTCCGAGCGTACCGACACTCGCCAGCCCAAGTAAGACCGGTACTACGGTAACCCTGTCATGGACAGCATCAACGGATAACATAGGAGTAACCGGCTATGAAGTGTATAAAGGAGCCGTGTTGGTAACGACCACAACAAGTACGAGCTATACCGTGACGGGTTTAATGCCAAATACATCCTATAGTTTTATGGTGAAGGCCAAAGATTCGACGGGGAATGTTTCCGCAGCAAATGGCGTAATAAATGTAACGACAGATGCATTCGGCCAAAAGATGGTAAGTGGGAGTTATCATACTTTGGCTCTTAAAAGTGATGGAACTCTTTGGGCGTGGGGCAATAATAGTAGTGGGCAATTAGGAGATAACACTACAACAAATCGTTTAACTCCTGCTATTGTAAGTGGACTAACTGGTGTCATTGACATTGCTGGCGGCGACAATCACAGTCTGGCTCTTAAAAGTGACGGAACAGTGTGGGCATGGGGAGGCAATTCAGTCGGTCAAATCGGAAACGGGACAACCACAACACTGTTGATTCCCCTACAAGTAAATGGCATAAGTGGAATCACCGCGATAGCCGCATCTACCTTTACTTCACTTGCATTGAAAAACGATGGGACTGTATGGACGTGGGGCGGTTATTCTTCAACCCCGGCTAAAATAAGTGGATTGAGTGGAGTAATTGCAATTGCATTAGGAGTAAACCATTACTTGGCTTTGAAAAGCGATGGGACAGTTTGGGCATGGGGGGGGAGTAATGGTAATGTGCACGGTCAGCTAGGTATTGGAACGACGACAAATCAAACCACACCAGTACGGGTTAGCGGTTTGAATGGCATTACATCGATCGCTGCCGGCTCGTATCATTCATTTGCAATAAAATCTGATGGGACAGTATGGGCTTGGGGTGGTAATATTGCTGGTGAGTTAGGTATTGGAAATACGACAAACCAAACCACTCCCGTACAGGTTCCTATTATCGGTGTTACAAGCATTGATGGAGGAAATACTCATTCTATCGCATTAAAAAGTGATGGAACGATATGGGTATGGGGGCAAAGCAATGCGGGTCAAGTGGGGGACGGTACGAGCACAACTCGACTGATACCTGTGCAAATCACCTCATTACCTGCCGTACAATGGATTTCATGTGGTGGAGATAATAGTTCAGCTATTAAAGGTGATGGCACTTATGTTACATGGGGATCTAATTTATTTGGACAACTCGGTAATGGAACCACAGTACAAGCTAGATCACCTGTACAAATTAATTTTTGATTCATATGAAAAACGTTTCCAAAGAAGTTACGTTTTTCTAGGAACAATTCATGAACAAGAAATAGTGATGCAGAAGTTGTGCAATCGCCCTCTAACTTTGCCTTATTGGCCTAGTTTGAAGGGCGATTTTTCTTGTTATCATGTCTGCTAGAGATTTCAGGTCATTTTTTGAAGAAAAGCGTCAAATAGCGTAATACGGCAATGATGAGAATAGCGGACATAATCAAAATGGATGGAAGCAGACGACGATGAAGTTTAGTCACGTACAAGATTTTATAAGAGAGTACCGCAGTGAATCGCAATCGACACAGAAGCTACTCGATGCGTTAACGGATAAATTGCTTACGTAAGAGGTGGCGCCAGGCTATAGAACGAACGACTTTCTGGCATGGCATATCGTGCGTGATGGTGAAGATAACAGGGGTTTCCTATGCTTTACATTATTGCTGAATAAAATAGCGGCAGCCCAGGCTCCGCTCATTTAGGGCTTTGGAGGGTCTTGCAAATCGGAGTAGTAAATTTAGAAGCAATCTAGCGCGACAATCTCAGCTGCAAAATCAAATCGTTCACATTGACTGTCCAAGTGAGAACGGTGCGGGACGGAATCATGCAAGTTCCCAAATGTGGAAAAGACAAAGAAATGAGGCTGTCCCAACTAACATGACCATCAATGCCGTATTAGTTTGGGACAGCTTCTGGGGACGTAACAAGTATGCTGCGTCCTGTTAGAAAAAGCATTCCTTAACGGTGCAGCCGGTAAGGCACAGTCGCAATAACAACGTCTTTCTGCGTGAACAGATACGCGCGAAGCAGCAGACTGGACTGGTTGTGCAGAATGTTATGCCACCAGTGCTTCGTGATGAACTGCGGAATCAGCACGGTAATGTGATCCGTCTCCTGCGTCTTCCACTCAACCGTCTCGATGAAGCGGACGAGCGGGCGAATAATGCTGCGGTAGCTCGATCGCAGGACGATCAGTCTCACGCCGGGATTCCATTCCTCCCATTTCTTCTCGAGCCGCTCGATCTCTTCCTCATCGAAACCGACATAGACGGCAACCACATTATCCGTCAGCGATTTAGCATAGCTGATGGATTGCAGAACGACTTTCGTGATGCCGGCGACAGGAACGACAATCGTGCTGCCCTTAATCGCAGGCTTTTCTTTATCAATGTTAATCCGAAGCTCATCCGCGGTGTTCATATAGTGGCGGTTGATCTTGTTAAACCCTAAGATAACGATCGGCAAGAAGATGAAGACCATCCAGATCTGGCTGAACTTCGTGAAAATAAAGATGAGCGTAATGATGAGCGTAGTCAGCATACCGATCGTATTAACGGTCAGTCCAACGCCCCAGTTCGCCGGTTTAAGCTTCACCCAGCGCACCATCATCCCCAGCTGCGAGAGCGTGAAAGGAATAAATACCCCCACCGCATACAGTGGAATTAGATTCTCGGTGTCTCCGTGGAACAGGACAACTAAGAGCGCCGAGAATACGCCTAGAAAAATAATGCCGTTCGAGAAACCGAGCCGGTCTCCGCGCACCATAAACGCATGGGGCATATACTTATCCTTCGCCAGCATGAATGCGAGCAATGGAAAGGCAGAGTAGGCCGTATTGGCAGCAAGGAACAGAATTAATGCGGTAATCCCTTGGATCGCATAATAGAGAACGCCGCGCCCGAATGTCGCATTAGCGATTTGGGAAACGACGGTTTCCGTAGCGCTAGGCACGATGCCATACCAATAAGCGAGCAAGCTGATGCCGATGAACATCGCACCGAGAATGGTCCCCATCATAATGAGCGTTGTCGCGGCATTGCGCTCAGCCGGCTTCTTGAAGTTCGGAATCGCGTTGGATACGGCCTCGACGCCGGTGAGCGCCGAACAGCCGGAGCTGAATGCCTTCAGTAACATGAATAAACTGATGTTGGACACCGCAGCGCCGATCTCCGGCACATCGGTATGGACGCCGTTCACGATGACTTTTACGACACCTGCTATGATCAGTACGAAGATAGCGCCGACGAATAGATAGACGGGATACGCGAGTACGGAAGCGGATTCCCCGATCCCGCGCAAATTCATAACCGTTAGAAAAACGATCATAATTAAGGCGATCAGTACCCGGTGATCATGCAGCGAAGGAAATGCGGATGTAATCGCATCGGTCCCTGCCGATGAGCTAACGGCTACGGTTAGTATGTAGTCGACAAGTAGCGATCCTCCTGCAAGCAGTCCTGTTGAAACGCCTAAGTTATCTTTGGCTACGATATAAGCGCCGCCGCCCTTTGGATAAGCGAAGATCGTTTGACGATACGAAATGATTAATATTAATAATAGACCGAGCACGGCAATGGATATCGGAATGGAATACCATACTGCGGCAAAACCGGCAGCCATAAGTACGAGCAAAATCTGTTCCGTTCCGTACGCGACCGACGACAAGGCGTCGGAGGACAGTACGGCGAGCGCTTTTAGCTTACTGAGCTTCTCACCTTCGAGCTCTGCGCTTTTCATCGGCCGCCCGATGAGAAGTCGTTTGAATCGGCTGATCATACATGTTCCTCTCTTCTTTGCATGGTGCATGGAGTGAAAAATTTACAAGGATTTCTATTTTAGATTAACCTAAATGAACAGAATTCATTATAACAGAAATGCCGCTTGTTGGAAGAAGCAGTTTTGCGTGCGTCGATGCTTATTGAAGGCATTCTTCAAGATGATATACTGAGTAGGTACATATTGCCATTCGGGCAGTCATTATGCGGTTAGAGGAGATGGGAGAGCAGCATGTCAAACGTAATGAAATGGGATGGACATACGCATACAAAGTTTTGCTATCATGGCAGCGATGCACCATCGGAACACTATGTGGACCGTGCCATTGAGCTTGGTTTTACACGATATACAATCAGCGAGCATCCGCCGCTTCCGGCAGGCTGGGTGCAGGATGCGAAGCTGATGTACGAGCTTGCGATGCCAAGCGAGGAGCTCCCGCTCTATATGGCTTATGCGAAGTCGATCAAGCAGCAATATGAAGGAAAAATCGAAATCGCCGTCGGCCTCGAGCTGGATTATTTGCAAGGCGCGTTACCGTTTACGGAAGCGATTGTAGAGCAATATCAGCAGCAATTGGAAGATGTCGTTTATTCAGTTCATTATTTGCCGGGTAAAGAAGGAATGTACTGTGTCGATTTCACGGCTGACGATTTCACGGCGAACCTATTAAGTTACTACGGCACGATGGAGAAGGTTGTTGACGAATATTATAACCACGTGGAAGCTGCCATTGCTTTCGCCAGTAAGCTTCCGATGCGTAAACGGATCGGTCATATTAATTTGATTGAGAAATTCGCACTCAAACTCCCGCCGATCGATGAAGCGCAAATTCGGAGCCGATTGACGGCCATCCTCCCATTACTGCAGCAAGGGAATGTCGGTATCGATGTCAATACGGCAGGGCTGCGCGTTCCAAGCTGCGGCAAGCCTTACGTGCCGGAGTGGTTCTTGCAGGCGTGCAGAACGAAAGGGATTGAATTGGTGTATGGCTCGGACTCGCATCGTCCTGAGCATGTCGGTTCCGGCTGGGATTGGTTCGAATCGCAGTTTGCAAGCAGCTAGCGGTTTCTGGCTATATGTCAAAAGTTTTTCTGCCTATCAGTAGGCATTCGCTGCCGTCTTGCGTATAGATAAGGAAAGGAGCAATGCGACGTGATTCACGCTTAACCTTTACCAAAATTCAATCATGAAGAAGCAGGATACTTCGCGATCTGACAATAGAGGTCTGTGCTTTTTCATACCACAAATAAAGAAGGATTGACGCGCATGGGAGAAACAGCGGCACAAGTGTACGACCCTAGCATCTGGCAAATCAGTTATTTGGAGCTGACGATTCGATTAGTGCTCGCGCTCATTCTGGGCGGGTTAATTGGAGTGGAACGCGAGCTCGGCGGACATTCGGCAGGATTTAGGACACATATTCTCGTTTGTTTGGGATCGGCAGCGATCGTGTTGTTATCCATGTATGGTTTTGCAGAGTTTGCGGCAGACCCCAATGTCCGTCTCGACCCGGCCCGGTTAGCGGCGCAGGTGATTAGCGGGATTGGTTTTCTCGGTGCAGGGACGATTCTGCGAACGGGTATCACGGTTTCAGGACTTACTACGGCTGCCTCCCTGTGGGTGGTTGCTGCGATTGGACTTACGGTAGGCGCAGGCTTCTATTATGGATCTGCGGTACTTACATTGCTTGTTGTGGTCAGCTTGTTTTTCTTGAACAAGTTCGAGAAGAAATTCTCGCGAACCAAGCGCAAGCAGGATCTGGTTATGAAAATAAATAAAGATTCCTCCAGTCTGAACAAAGTTGTCACTGAGCTTCACCACTTCGGTATCCAAATTAGCAAAATCATCGTCGAGAACGAAGAAGCCGCGCAAGGCGATTCCGGCGAAATGCTGATTGTCCGCATGCAAGTGAAGCTTAATTATAAGAAGCGGTTCGAGGAAGTGATCGTTTCGCTTGCTTCCATTGAAGGCGTTATCGGGATTGAAGCCGGAGGAGAATCGCTCTAAGATGGGGGATGAATAAGTTGGGGAAAGAACTGCATTACCGCGAGGACGGTACTTTTACCATTGTGCAATTTACGGATCTTCACTGGCAAAATGGGGAGCCAGGGGACATCCTGACTCGATTGCTGATGGAGCGGGTGCTTGAGAAAACTTCTCCAGACTTAGTCATCTTTACAGGTGATGTGATTTACAGCGACAACTGCACAGATCCGAAGCAGTCTTTCCGCGAGGCCGTGCGTGAGGTCGATGTCCGCGGCATCCCCTGGGCAGCTGTGTTCGGTAATCATGACACCGAGCATGGGATAACACGAGAAGAGTTGATGGACGTACAGCTGGAGCACGAGTATTGTGTGAGCGAAGCGGGTCCGCAGGAGCTGACGGGTACGGGGAATTTCGCGTTGCTTATTAAAGAAGCCGACAGCGGCAAGCCGTATCATGCGCTCTATCTGCTCGATAGCGGGAGCTATTCAGAGCTTCCGAATGTCGAAGGTTATGCCTGGATTGGCCGTGACCAGATCGATTGGTACACGGCGCAGTCCGCAGCGCTAAAGGCAGCAAACGATGGTCAGCCGCTGTCTTCTCTCGCTTTCTTCCATATTCCACTGCCGGAATACGAGGAGGTATGGAGCAAAGAGCTGTGCTACGGCAGCAAGTTCGAAGGTGTCGCATGCGCGCCTATCAATTCGGGGTTGTTCAGTGCGATGGTGGAGAGGGGCGATGTCGTGGGAACCTTTTGCGGCCATGATCATGTCAATGATTACCGGGGTGAACTGCATGGCATCAGCCTATGTTATGGCAGGGCCAGCGGCTATCAGACTTATGGCCGGGAAAACTTCCCCCGCGGCGCACGCGTCATAAAGCTGCACAAGGAAGCGCGGGAATTCACAACCGAGATCCAGCTGGATGATGGGACCGTTATTCGAGAGCCTCAGCCGCATTACCCGAAAGGGATGGAGTAGTAGTGAAAGCTGTCTCGAACGTGCATCGGGTGCACGGTTGAGACAGCTTTTTATGCTCAACATTGGGGGACGAGCTAGCCCAGGCGGCCGGGCGGATGTTTGTTGCCCTCGTATTTGCGCTAACGAATCGTGGAAGCCTTATTTACGCGAAGATACCCCCTAATTATTCTAACGAATCGTGGGGACGTTATTTATGACAAATGGAGCGAAATGGAGCCTTTTTATACGAAATAAGACCTGTAGGATTCGTTGGATTTTCAAACTTGGTCTTTTTGCTTAAATAAGACCTGTGGGATTCGTTAGAATTTCAAACTCGAAATGGTATTGGTTGAGCGGGCTTCGAACTTGTCCAATAGGTCGCGACAGTTAGTGAAATTTCGTCACTCGTATGCTACCCTTATCTGGAAGAGCAAACAAGGAGCAAACCGCGATGAAGCAGGTACTGATTTCAGGCTATAGAGCAACAGAACTCGGCATTTTCTCGGCCAAGCATCCCGGCATCGCCATTATCAAGAAGGCGCTCAAGAAGCAGATCACCGCTCTTGTGGAGGATGGATTGGAATGGGTGATTGTGAGCGGCGGCTGGGGCGTGGAGCTGTGGGCAGCGGAAGTGACCATCGAGCTGAAAGCCAGCTACGAGAGCTTGCGACTCGCGGTTATTACCCCTTTTCTGGAGCAGGAAGAGAACTGGAATGAGCAGAAGAAAACGACGTACAGCGAGATTCTCGCTGGTGCGGATTATGTGAGTGCCATATCCAAGCAGAAATATGATGGACCTTGGCAGTTCAAAGCGAGAGATCGGTTCCTGCTCGATAACTCCGAAGGACTCATTCTCATCTATGATGAGGAACAAGATGGTTCGCCGCGTTATTTGCTGGAGCTGGCCAAGCAGCATGCCGAGATTACGCCGGACTACCGGATCATTACGATATCCGGCTACGATTTGCAAAGCATTGCAGAAGAAGAGCAGCTGCATGAATATGAGTAAAGCGAGGATTACTTATGCCCCAATTAAGCGTACGAGGCGTTGAAACGTCTATTTTAGTGGAAGTGAGCAAGGCTTTGGTAGAAGAGATGGCCGGCATTTGTCAGTGCGGCACCGATAATTTCACGATTGACGCATTGCAGATGGTTTCGGTCTTCGGAGGCGATAAGGTGCCGACTTATCCTTTTGTAGAAATTGCGTGGTTCGACAGAGGACAAGTCATTCAAGATGAGCTTGCCCGCGCCGTAACCAGGCATCTGAATCAGTCCGGCATTGCTGAGGTTGAGGTCGCATTCAAGGTATATCAAGAAACCGCTTATTACATTAACGGTCGTCCCTGTGCGACGCCGGAATAGCGTGTACAGGCAAGCAATTGTCGGCTTCTAAGCTTTTACAATTGTCCGACTTTGTCTGAAGGCGCGAGGCGACTCGCCCTTCTCCCGTTTGAACAGCGTACAGAATTGCGCATCATTCGAGAACCCGCACTCCATCGCAATCGAAGTGACGGGAAGCGCTGAATGCAGGAGCAGATGCTCGGCTTTCTGAATGCGCTTACGGAGTAAATAGGAAATAGGCGATACACCGAACTTATTCTTAAACAAATGCCGGAAGTGATGGTAGCTGTAACCGACCATTTCGGCTAATTCCTCAATCGTAATCTTCTGGTTGCAGTTCTCGTCGATAAAGGTGCGCGCATACAGGAGATGATCAACCGAACCTCCCGATGTGCCGATATCCGCAGCTCGCTGATGCGCGATAACGATAGAGCTGATGTGATAATTCAACTGGTCCGCATAATACGCTCGTTGCTCCTGCATTTCCTCAATCATCTTCAATAGAAGCGGCAAGATCGGGGAAGAGGAATCATCTTTATAGAGCCCTTCCTTGAGCAGCAGCTCCCTCCGAGGCAGCCGAAAGCCGACAAAAATTACATCCGTATCCTGCGTACGACGCTCGTCATGCAGCGTTCCCGCCGCAATGATCGTGTACGTGCCGGGCGTGTAGGTATAGACCGTATCGTTGAAGCGCGTAATGCCTTTCCCCGTTTGATAATAGACCAGCTCATAGCAGGTATGCTCATGCATCGGCATATACGAATGCGCGTGCCGCGTAGCTTGAAACAGAAAATCCATTTGTGCCAGCATCCCGCCTGCTCCCCCTCCTGTTATCCTAGCCAAATCATGCAAACAAACAGCCATATCCTATAATCTTCATATGCGGTATTCGTTGTAGAATAAGCGTAGTAAGCGAGAAAAATCCTGAATTCATAACCACATCATAAAAGGAATACAGGATATATTCAAGGAGGATGACAAGGGACATGGTCGAATTTCCAAAATTGCCTCAAGCGAAGCTTCTGCAGCGTTTAGAACATCCACAGCGCAAGGTTCGAATGGTATTGGACACGGATACATATAACGAAATCGACGATCAATTTGCCGTCATCTACGCACTGAAATCACCAGAGAGTGTGACGGTGGAAGCTTTCTATGCCGCTCCATTCTTCAATGATCTATCAGATGGTCCGAAGGACGGGATGGAGAAAAGCTACGATGAGCTTCACAAGATCCGCTCGATCATGCCGGAAATGACCGATATTCCGATCTACCGCGGCTCGGAAGGTTACCTGGCAGAAGCCGGAGTTCCGCAAGAGAGCGCTGCTGCACGAAATCTGGTGGAGCGGGCAATGGCATCAAGCGAAGACGATCCTCTGTATGTAGTTGCGATCGGAGCCATCACGAATGTAGCTTCTGCCCTTCTGATGGAGCCGCGTATTATTGAGAAAATCGTTGTCGTCTGGCTCGGCGGCCATGCGCTGCATTGGCACGATACAACGGAATTCAACTTAGCCCAAGACCTGCATGCCTCCCGTACTGTACTTAATAGCGGCGTTCCGCTTGTTCTGATTCCTTGTGCGGGGGTAGCCTCCCATCTGGCGACAACCTTGTCCGAGGTCGAAGATTATGTCCGTGACAAAGGGCCGATTGGCCAATACTTGTACGAAACCTATCGGGATTGCAGCAAGAATCACTTCGGCTATTCCCGTGTGATCTGGGATATCTCGACAATTGCTTATCTAAACGATCCAAGCTGGATACCAACGACGCTTGTACACAGTCCGCTGCTGTCAGAGGACTTCCGTTGGAGCGTCGATCATTCACGCCATTTCATTCGGTGTGCCCACTATGCGCACCGTGATTCCGTATTTAAGGATTTGTTCCAGAAGCTCGGCGAATAGCTCAGCTCAAACTAACGATAACGCAACAAGCCCTCCCAGCATCGCTGGGAAGGGCTTGTTTCTCGTTGCGTTGTATTAGAACTGTGCCATGTAGGCTTCCAGCGTTTCGCCTTTCTTCTTGATTTCCTGTGCGATAAATACGCCTACGTAGCGGATATGCCACGGCTCGAACATGTACCCGGTTTCGTGTTCTTTGCCCAGCTCGTAGCGAATGATGAATCCATAATCCGCTGCATGCTCCTTCAACCATTTGCCTTCCTTTGTATCGCCGAAGCTTTTATCGAGATCGTAGCTTACACTCGCGCTGGACACATCCATCGCAAGTCCGGTTTGATGCTCGCTTTGTCCGGGATGCGCACTGAATGTATTGGCTTCTTCCTCGCCATTCTTCTTCGCGTAGTTGTTGAAGATGGAACGCTGAGACGCATACGAGCGATAGCCGGAAACGGCTTTTAACATAATCTTGTCTTTCTTCGCACCTGCGAAGAGCTTCTCAAGTGCAGCTGCCGCGATTTGACGCAATTGCTGCTTCGGATTGCTGCCGGAGAAGGAGAATTCGACGTTAGCTTTGACAAGATCCTTCGGTACGTAAGTGGATTCGAGCTCACGCTTCTTGTTGACGAGAACAAGCGGACTGTCCGTGTTTGTTACATATGCAACGCCGTCTTTCTTCTTAATGGTGCGGGACGGTGAATTCTCGCGCATAAACGCTATGAACGCAGATTGATTGCTGCTCGTTTGGGCGTTGGCGGATGTATCGACGCTAGGTTTACTGGGATCAGAAGTACCTGAGCCAGCTGAGCCCGATGTATCGCCCTTTGAATCGGGTTTGCCGGTTCCGGAAGCTGTTCCAGACGTGCCATTCGTGCCGGTACTCGTCTTAATCGGGCTTGTTGCTGCATCATGACCTGCAACTCCTGAGTTGTCGGCGTTTTGTTCATTGCTACCCGAATTTGCTGTCGATTTGCTACCGAATAAGTTGTTGGTGCATGAAGTTTGAGCCGTTAGAATAACGGCACTTATGATTATGAGATAGGACATACGGATATTCGTTTTCAATTGCGGTTCCTCCTATGAATAAAGCGCCAACCCATATAAAGATAATTATAGACGCTAGAATATCATTTACAACTGGTCACTGATTCCAAGCATAAGCATGTCTTGCAGCCTATAGTAGAATTGACGAATGAATGTCGCGACATGTTGCATGAGAGTAGGTGTTGTCACATTTTGTAAAACTTTGTCTTTCCAATCCATCCCATATGTTGTAAAATGTCGCTGTAACTTCTACTTCTACTACTAGCACACGGAGGAATCATGGTGACTCACAAGAATTACGTATCGTTTGGCCGTAAAATGATTGTGGCATTAATTACGATTATTGTTGCTTTCACGACAATCCATACCTATGAGGTACAGGCGATGGATGTATGGGGGATATTCAAACAAGCGCAGAAGCTCGATCAGCAGGGGAAATATGCGGAGGCCATTGCGAAATACAATCAAATCGCGCCTGAGTTTCTGAAGAAGAAAGAGTATGGTAATGCAGCCGGCATGTACCGCCGCATCGGCGACGATTATGCCAAACTCAAGAAATATGACGATGCCGTTATGAACTGGGATAAGGAAGCGGAGTATACCGGCAAAGCGAATATGACTCAGATGAGCATCGCTGCCAAACGTAAGGCCGATCAGCTTCGCAGCTCTGCACGACTGTTCGTGGAGACTACAGCTTCTGCTGTGGGTTCGGCGAATACGCACGGTGCGATTTTTGAACCGAAGAATGGTGCTTATATCGGCGCATACGCGGAGCTTGACCCGGCCGTGCACAATTCGAAGACGGCAAAACCTTTCTACACCGAGGGGTTCCCGGCGCTTACTGGAAAGGATCATGCTGCCTATTTGATCTATTTTACATATGGGAAGCCGCTTTCAAGTATTAAGAGCCATATCGATCATGCTCGTGAGGCTGGTGTTGCCCTGCAGCTTGGCATACAGCCGCTCAAAGGGCTTGGCGAGGTTCAAGACGACGAATATTTGCGCCAGCTTGCCCGCGACATTGCAGCATCCGGCGTTAATGTGTTCCTTCGTTTCGCCAATGAGATGAATGGGGACTGGGTTCCTTGGCATGAAGAGAATCCGAAGAACTATATCGATAAATTCCGTATTGTTGCGAAGGTTTTTCATGAGGAAGCACCGGATAATGTTGCGATGGTTTGGGCGCCTGACCGTTCGCCGGAGTATAACATTAACGACTATTACCCGGGTGACGATGCGGTAGACTGGGTTGGCGTCAGCTTGTATACGATCTTTAACCCAACTCTTGACCCGCTGAAGCAAGGGGAAGATCGTTCGAGCCATTTGGAGAAATTCGATTATATTTACAAACAATACGCGTCTCGGAAGCCTATTTTTATTTCTGAAGGCGGCGTAGCGTACATGTATCCGGAGAAGAAACAAGATAAGACGGACTGGGCCGTTTACAAAATGAAAGAATTTTACGCTTCACTGCCTATGCTGTATCCGAAGGTGAAAGGGGTATTCTGGTTTGACAGCAACCATGATGCTTCCGCTCGGATAAAATATTATATGCTTTCGGCTAATCAGAAGCTTCTCGATGGCTATAAGCAGTCCATCGCAAATCCATTCTATCTGAGCGGACTTGGCGATGAGTCAACTGTCGCTTACAAGCCGATGAATACCGCTTCGCCGGTACCGGCATCGACGCAGAAGATTTCGGCTTATGTGAAAACATGGTCGCCAACACTCAGCAAAGTGATCTATCAGATCGGCGGCAAGACGGTTGCAACGGTAACTTCGCTGCCTTGGACGGCACAGATTGATTTTGCACCTTACAAAGGGAAGAAGATTGAAGTCGTCGTGAAAGCGTTCGACAGCAAGAACGTCCTCGTTACGACGCAGAAGGTTGCAGTTACGGTTAAATAACAACTAAAGTTCCGATAGGAGCAGCACTTGGCGGGCGTTAACAGAGTGCTGTTTTATCGGAGCTTTTTTACATTGAGGCTGGTCAGCGTTACAATAGGGATAAGGGATGCGATTAGAGGGAGGGGGAAGCCGGCGATGAACGAGCCGATTTCTTCATTGCAAGAACAACTCGCGCAGGCACAAGCCGAGATTGAGCAGCTGCGCGGAGACAAGCTCCGTCTGCAGCAAGAGGTTGCGAAGCTTCGCGGAATGCTGCGTGCGGGAAATGCGGACAACATGTCCACGAAGCTGAAGGATGCGCTGCGGGAGTAGAATCCGGGATATAATGGCAAAGATGTGAAAATTGATGCCGTGCACACTGGAAAGCGAACGAAAAAAAAGCTACAATACAACTAGTACAAACAGACGAGGTGATCTGAAATGGAAGAAAACCAAACGACGCCGGAAGCGCAGGAGCAAGAGCCGAAGAAAATTTCCCTTGCCGAAGCGATGAAGCAAAAGCTGGCCCAGAAGAAACAAGAACAGGCGAATTTGAACAACAAACAAAAGCATGGTCCAGGCGGCAACCAACAAACGATGAAAAGCCAAAACCACAAAAAAGTAAACAATCAGCGCAAGAAAATGGGCGTATAGCAGCGGAATCGAAGAACTGAAGGTGAATTTCACCTTCAGTTTTTTTAAATTGGTTGTAGTCGAAGATTAGGTGGAAGGGAGAACATGTCATGCTGCAGCAACTGAGCGGTATCGGCGCGGGGGAGCGCCATGCCGCCATTATTTTGAATAGCTACAATCGACTGCTGGGCAAGTCTTTGCTTTCACAGGGAGAGCAGGAGTCGGCAGCAGAAGCATTATTTCATGCAGATCTTGTTGTGCTTTCACATGGCACACAGCAGGACCCGGTGCTCAATTACGGCAACCGCAAGGCTTTGGCGTTATGGGAAATGGATTGGGATGCTTTTACACGGACCCGGTCGAAGCATACTGCGGAACCGATGATCCAAGAGGAACGGCAGCGATTTCTGGAAGCTGTAGCGGGGAAAGGCTATATCGACGATTACAGCGGTATCCGAATTTCCAGCAGCGGCCGACGTTTCCGAATTGAGCAGGCTATCGTATGGAACTTGTACGATGAAGCCGGTGCGTATTATGGACAAGCGGCGGCATTTGCAACCTATACTTTCGTGTGAAGAGGGGAAGATTAGCGAATGGAAGAGTTAACTACCTATTGCTTGTCCATGGCTGGGGCGGAGAAGGATTATCCGTTTGGGCCGGAACCATTGGTGATGAAGGCAGGCGGCAAAATGTTCGCGCTCCTCACGGAAAGCGGCATCTCCTTGAAATGCGATCCCATCATCGCTGAGAATCTGAGGCAGCAGTATGATGCGATTACGCCTGGTTATCATTTGAACAAGAAGCATTGGAACTCCATCGCGCTCGACGGGTCGATTCCGATGGATGAGCTGCAAGATATGATTAAGCACTCTTACGAGCTTGTGCTTAAAGGGATGACCAAGGCGGAGCGGGGCCGTATTGCGGAGCTGGCTGGCTCTAAGGGCTAGGATGTTCGCTGAAGTGAATAAGTATCCGCCAGCTGGTGTCCTCATTTCTGAGGGCACCAGCCCGGTGGTGCTGAACAAATTGCCATTGTAAAAGCAGGAGCTTCCCGCGCCAAATCGGCAAAATAGCTGCTGATCACATGATTGCCTCCGACAGAGCCCATCCGGAAGTTCCGTTTGACCTCTTCCTTCACGTGCAAGTAATAGTACGTTTTATCCGTCTTAGGGGACTGATAGACAAGCGGCGGCAGGTGGGGTACGACGTCGAATTCATTTTGCACCCGGAACGTGATGGGTACGGCTGCATTATAGGCGCGAACGAAGACGGGATCTCCCGTACGCGGCGATCCGAATGTATAGGTGATCAGGGCGGCAGGCATGCGGTTTACCGCAATATCCAGTGAAGCAAGTGTCGCCAGAGCTCCGCCAAGACTATGTCCGGTTATAAAAAGCGGCTTCTCTCTCGGCACTTGATCCAGCAAGCGGAAGATCTGATCCCGAGCGGACATGTAGACTTCGGTAAAGCCTTTGTGCGTATTGCCGCCATTCTTGACGGGCTTGAACGGAATTTGCTGGGCGATCATATCCATGACCCAGTCCGTTGGTGAACTTGTGCCGCGAAAAGCTAATATGATCCCTCGATCTGACTCGATAACGAAGCCGAAGGGCTCTTCTTTTCCGGTATAGGAAGCGGCATTGAATGATCCGACCAGCCGGTAGGAATCAGGCACAAGGAACAATCCGCCGTTATTGTACTGCACATAAGTTTGCCCACAAACTGCAGCCAAAAAGATGGCCGTTCGAATATCCATCGCACTGCCATTGGTCATTTCTGCACCCACTCTCCTTGCTACCAGTGTATGAGGCTATGGGCCAATGTGATTTAGGCAGCTGTCCTACATGTTCCAGATTCAAAGCATGATCTGCGGGGGTAACGAAGTACATAACGTCGTACCGGTGAAGGACAACGATAAGGAGATCAGAAATGCCTAGGAAATTGAAGATGCGAATTGCAGTAGTGGACGACAATCCGATGAATATTACGGTTGTCAGAGAGATTTTGAAGCGTGCGGGGTATACGAATGTTTTGCAGGCTGCCTCTGGCAGCGAATTGTTTCGATTGCTTGGCTTAAACAGGCAGGGGCGTGAGCCGGAGGAAGCGCCGGGCGATGACGATCATGACATTGATTTGATTTTGCTCGATATGATGATGCCCGGCGTGGATGGGATTACGGCCTGTGCGATGATTCAAGAGTCGCCGCGATTGAGGGATATTCCCATCATTATGGTGACGGCGATCGGCGATTCGAAGAAGCTGGCTGAGTCGCTGGATGCCGGGGCGATTGATTACGTGACGAAGCCTATCAATCGGATCGAGCTTCTTGCTCGGATACGAGTTGCCTTGCGACTGAAGGAGCAGAAGGATTGGCATAAAGAGCGGGATCGGCGGATGAGGGAGGAGCTGCAGCTTGCGCGCGAGGTTCAGCTTGCGGCGCTTCCGCAGCCGGTGGATGACGAGCGTATTGCGATCGATGCGATATTCCGCCCGTCCGAGGAGCTATCCGGCGATTTGTACGCGTGGCATCGTATCGATGAGAACCGCTACGGCGTAGCTGTTATTGATGCGATGGGCCATGGCATATCGTCCTCGCTGGCGTGCATGTTTATCGCATCGGTGCTCAAGGAAGCGATGACCAAGCAGTCTGGGCCAAAGCGCGTCATCAAGGAGCTGAACCGGCGATCGCTGCAGCTGCAATTTGCGGATCAGCTCATCCAGTATTATTTTACGGGGCTGTATATGGTCGTCGATCTAGGTGCAGGCACGCTCGAGTATGTGAATGCCGGACATCCGCCGGGCATGCTCATTCGAAGCGATGGCAGCATCGAACGGTTCGCCCAAGGCGGCGTCGCCATTGGCATGTTTGGCGAAATGGCGATCGAGAAGCACTCGCTCGCCATCGGACCCGGCGACCGTATCGTGCTGCTAACCGACGGCATTTACGACCTCGTCGGCAGCGACTACGTGGAAGACCGAGAGGCCAGCCTCACCGAGCTGCTGCAGCCTTACGGCACGCATGCTCCGCTGCAGGCGCTCGAAGAAGCACTCTTCTCGCGCGAGCAGACGGAGGAACTGCAATCCGACGACCGCTGCTTGGTCGTCGTGGATTTGAAGTAGTGAGGGAGCCCCTAGTTGGCGGGGGCTCTTTTTTGTTTGGACTTTGCGTGGGTTGCTGCCAACGCTAACCCTGGACCGCGACCTCCAAGCCCTGGACTCCAAACCCCAAACCCCAAACCCCAAACCCCAAACCCCAAACCCCAAACCCCAAACCCCAAACCCCAAACCCCAAACCCCAAACCCCAAACCCCAAACCCCAAACCCCAAACCCCAAAC
>NZ_JBXENT010000020.1:0-42359 GCF_059383735.1 Paenibacillus sp. N22P23 | reverse complement strand
GCCGCCAGCGTTCGTCCTGAGCCAGGATCAAACTCTCCATAAAAGTGGTAAGCCCGAAGGCTTGGCCATTTTTAAGAATTCGCTTGTTAGCTCATTCAAAAAACTAGCTTTGCGAAACGTTAATTTCGCGATTTATGACCATTTGACTGGTCGCTCATTGTTCAGTTTTCAAAGAACAAATTTCATGTCTGGTTTGTTGACCCAGAATCAGATCTTACCATACTTCGAAACATAATTGCAAGCTTTAATTTCAACTTGTTTTTCGTTTCGACCACCGTGTTTCGCGTTGCTCTCAGCGGCGGAATTAGAATATATCATGGTTCGACACCATATGGCAAGTCTTTTTTGAAATTAATTTTGAATAAGTAATCCGGAGACGCATCAAGCGCCTCCAGGCCTGCAGTAGAACTATCTATAACGCTGAATAAGATCAAGTTTCAATTGCCATGCTTCGACACTAATATTCACGCGATACATCTCTGGATTCAGTTTGCGAAGGTATTGCGGCCAGAACAACTTCAACTGCTCCTCATGATAATTCCGAATTCCCTCTAGGGTCGGCATCGAATACACAAGCTCCCCCGATTGGAAGATTGGCTGCAAGAGCGGTACAGCATCGTAGTCCTCAATGACTTTGTGGATATAAGGATGCAAAGGATCAAACAGCTCGATAGCCTCTCCCCGCTTCACGGCTTCCTCATGCCGAAGGGTGATATAATCACCGTCAGCCATTCCGGTTCCTCGGTTCATAATGCGGTAGACCTCTTTAATCCCCGGTGTACTTACTTTCTCTGGATTGCCGGATATCTTGATAACGGGGATAAATCCGCCATCACAGCCTTCACGTGCGACCAACTTATAAACGCCGCCCAGCGAAGGCTGGTCACCAGCCGTTATCAGCTGCGTGCCGACTCCCCACACATCAATACGAGCCCCTTGCGCCTTAAGATTAAAAATAATATTCTCATCCAAATCATTCGATGCGATGATCTGGACATAAGGGAATCCCGCTTCATCCAGCATCGCTCTGGCACGCTGAGATAAATATGCGAGGTCTCCGCTGTCGAGACGAATCGCGTTCATCCGTTTGCCCTGCTGTTCCAGCATGCGTGCGATACTTATGGCGTTCGGTACACCGCTTTTAAGCGTATCGTACGTATCTACCAGTAATGTCACATGATCCGGAAGGACTTCCGCATATTTACGAAAGGCTTCCTCCTCCGTCTCATGACCCTGAACCCATGCGTGTGCATGCGTGCCTTTGGTCGGAATACGAAATAGCATCCCCGCTCTAAGGTTGGAGGTAGCATGGAAGCCGGCCAGATAAGCAGCCCTCGCTCCCCAGATTGAAGCATCCGCTTCCTGTGCGCGCCTTGTTCCAAACTCCAGCAGTCCATCCGCTCCGGCGACCTGCTTAATCCGAGAAGCTTTGGTGGCGATTAAGGTCTGGAAATTAACGAAGTTGAGCATGGCCGTTTCTATAAGCTGCGCCTCGAACACTCTGGCTTCTACCCGAATCAGCGGCTCATTCGGGAAAATGATCGTCCCCTCTGGAACAGCATCCAGGTTTCCGGTAAACCGAAAGCCTCGCAGCTCTTGCAGAAACGTCTCTTCGTAATGCTCTTCCTGCTCCTTCAGATAAGCAATTTCTTCATCGCCGAATTGCAGACTTCTGATATAGTCAACTACCCGCTCCAATCCGGCTGCCACCGCATAACCATTGCCAAAGGGTAGCTTCCGGAAAAACAGCTCAAATACTGCCTTCTCATTCAATGTACCGTTCATCCAGTGAGCGTACATCATATTAATCTGATATTTATCCGTATGGAGAGTCAGATTGTCGTAGCTCGACATTGAGCCTCACTCCTTCCACCAATCATCATAAACAGTCACAGGGCCGCGACGTTTATGCTCGGTTAGTTTGTAACGCGCTTCGATTTTGTCGCTTAACTCGGTCGGTAATGTTTTGCCCTCCAAGTAGTCGTCGAGCTGCTCGTAGGTCATGCCAAGTGCTACTTCATCCGGAATGCCCGGCTTCAAATCCTCTAAATCCGCAGTCGGTTTCTTCGTATATAAGTGGACGGGGCAATCCAATGCTTCTAATAATGCTCTTCCTTGTCGCTTATTAAGGCCATAGATTGGTGCCATATCGCAGGCTCCGTCACCATGCTTCGTATAAAAACCCGTGATCGCTTCAGCAGCATGATCCGTACCGAGGACCAGCAGCCCATAGTGCGCCGCCAGATCGTACTGCGCCTTCATCCGCTCGCGCGCTTTCACATTGCCTTTATGAAAATCGCCCAGTTTATCGCCAGTTGCCGCTTCAAACTGCCCAACTGCCGCATCAACCGCCGGTTTAATATTAACCACACTCGTGCGAGTCGGTGCAATAAATCGAAGCGCATCCTGGCAATCGTCTTCATCCTGCTGCACGCCATAAGGGAGTCGGACAGCAAGAAAGGTTGCTTGGTTCGCACTAGCTGGATCAGCATTGTATGCATCAACAGCCAGCTGTGCGAGTTTACCCGCCAGCGTTGAATCTTGACCACCGGAAATGCCGAGAGCGAAACCTTTGGCCCCAGTACGCTGTAGATAAGATTTCATAAAGTCCACTCTACGCCGGATTTCTGCCTCCGCAACTATAGTCGGTTGTACCTGAAGGTGCGCGATAATTTCCTTCTGCAGCTTATTCTCCATGTTCAAAACTCTCCTTTATAGGTTGATTGGCTGATCGCCTGCTACTACTTCTGCACCGAGTGAATGCTTGAAATGCTGCAGCGCCCACTCATGCCCCTTCTCATTAAAGCTTGCCACACCATCGGCATGAATGACGATTTGATAACCTCTGTTGTAAGCATCCACCGCCGTATGCAGCACACAGATGTCTGTACAAACACCGACCAGATGAAGCTCCATAATTCCTCTTGCCCGAAGCTGCAATTCCAGATCCGTTCCGCAAAATGCGCTGTATCTCGTTTTGTCCATCCAATAGATACGGTCTTTCTCCATCTCGTAAATCTCTCGCAGCTTGCCATACAGCTCCCGTCCTGCCGTACCTCGAATATTGTGCGGCGGGAACAACTTGTGCTCGGGATGAAGCAGATCCTGCTCATCATGCAGATCTACAGCCATCACTACATAGTCTCCTTGTTCTGCAAACTGCTTCGTAATGGCTGCAATGCGGCTCTCAATCTCGATAGCCGGCTGACCAACCGGCAGCTGACCGATCACAAAATCAACCGTGTAATCAATGACAACCAATGCTTTCATCATATCCACCTTCCTTATTTGAATGCATGATATTAAATTATGTCGTTACGACAATATCAATAGGTTTAAAAGAATGCCTAGCTGTATATAGACAACTGAGGCACATAATCAGTGAATCGATAAAGCTGTGCTGCCCGCTGGGAGTAGCGATTCGACATCTTCAGCTCACCGCGTGAATCCCGGATTTCTTCAATAATGCCTTTGCGGCTTTGCGTCGATGTAATCTTGCGGATAAAATTGCGTTCCACGAAGTCCGGCACAACCGCTTCAATAACCTGGTACAGCTCGCCGATCGTGAATTCCTCGGGCAGAAACTCTCTGGCAATTGCCGTGGTCAGCATGCTGCGGCGAATATGTTCCAGTGCATCCTGCAAAATCTGCTTATGATCGAATGCCAGATCCAGCTCCATTGCCTCCTGCACCGGAAACAACTTCACGTCTGCAGCATCATCCGCAGCTCTGCGATGCTCAAGCTCTCCTTCATGTACGAGCGCGCAGAATGCATGCGATATCATCCATCCACGCGGATCACGCCCAGGCTCACTGTAGGCGTTAAAATATTCAATATGAACGTTATCGACGCCGGTTTCTTCTTGCAGCTCCCGCTTCGCGCTCTCGAGAATCGTCTCGGTATCTTTCGAGAATCCTCCGGGCAGCGCCCACTGCCCCGCGAATGGCCAGCTTTTGCGTTGAATGAGCAGTACTTCCAAACGGCGGGTCGGGAGAGACTTCTTCACCGTATTCCGCTGCGTAGAAGTAATCGTGAAAATCACGATGTCCGCAGGCGCACCATCCGGTGTTCGATAGTTACGCGGGGAATAAGTCATTGCTTCTGACTCGTTAGCCTCGTCAATGGGGGAGGTCAAGGTGCTTCACCTGCTTTGTTTTTTATATTGTCATTATGACATTATTAAAAACAGATGTCAACCGGTTTGAAGTAAATGTTGTCCATGCGGCAGCCACTCTATTCGTTCCACATGCAGACCAAGCTGCTCAAGCTGCATCTTGTTCAGAAACAATCGGCCACCGTAATTGCGGCTATTCGTTGCATCAACATCAAGCTCACCACCTAAACCTGGTGCGCTCGTGATATGAAAACCGCCCCAATTCTTCTTATCCGGAAGGTGCTCAGCCTGTAATTGAAAGCTATCCATTAAGGGCTGGATCCATATCCATGCTTGATCGCCTTCAAGAAAAGCTGCCGGCAGCTCGATGGTTTGTCCGTTAATTTGAACCCTCGCTTCAGAGACGTAAGATTCCGTTACTGCAGCTTCCGGTAATTGATCAGGCTGTATATCTGCTGGCGGCACTAGGTTTGGCTTATATGGTTCCGTTTCATTTGATGCGGCGCTGGTCAGTGTTTCTCCGTTTAATGGGTCCCGAATTATACCCGTGCGGGTGTTGAGAATATGAGGAGTTCGGCTGGGCTCGTTATAAGAGAACCAAATGTCACCTTTCGCAGCATCGAACCCGACAAGTTTGGCTAGCAGCAGTCTTGTGGCAGCACCAGTAGCTGGATTGATGGTGATGATTTCATTTTGCCCGGCTTCTTTACTATAAACATTCCCCAGCAGCTGATTATCTGACATCCACCGAATGCCGGAATAATGGGCCGGAAACGCAGTCTTACGCACCTTGCCCGTCTTGAAATCTTTGATGAGCACGACGAATTCCTTGTTAAAGCCTCCGCCAGCAAGATAATTCGCTGAAACAGACAGCCCCCACTTCTTGTTAGGGGATGGGATGAAGTCAATTCGGTGCGTAATATTGTCGCTGGCAGGGTCGTACACAAGCTTAATCATTTCCGTATTCATATTGACGCTAAGCGTTGACAATAAATAGGTACCACTTGTATTCGCATTCCCCATCCACCAATATCGGTTCGGGAGTATGTGCCAGTCTCCGTCCTTCTCTGCATAGATGATGCGATGTTCGTACGTGTTTCCGATCTGGGCATAGATGGGATAGTAGGATCTCCCGGTTGCCTGATCCGCATATCCATTATAGTACTGCCACTGCTGTGACTGGGATTCTGGCTGGGATTGCTCGGCTGATGCTGAAGCAGTTACCCCGAATAGGGCTGTCGCCAGTGCGAGTGCCGACCACAATTGGACTCTCATCTCAATGTCTCCTCCTTGTTATTCACGCTACTACTGAGCAAGACGTAACACGAGGGTGAATAGTTGCTCCATTCTGTTAGGCAATTCCAAATGAAAGAAGAGGGCGTCCGAGTGAACGTCCTCTTCTTTCATTTGGAAAGACATGAGGTGAGTTGCAGTATTCAGGCCACTTAAGTAGCTGATTAGCTGCCTTCATTCACCTGTAAATTGCGGAGGCCGCTTTGCGCGAAACGCTTCGAGCGCCTCCAACCGATCTTTGGTGGGGATGATCGCTTCATAGGCACTCGTCTCCAGTGCAAGACCTGACGGGAGGTCCATCTCCAACCCTTGGTCGATGGCCCGCTTCGCTTGATAAATAGCCAAAGGGGCATTAGCGAGAAGTTCTTCTGCCGTTCTCGCCCATAATTCCCGCAGCTGTTCCTCATTCTCCGCGAGGCCAGATAGCAGCCCTAGCCTATGTGCCTCTTCGGCTGTAATCCGCCGCGCTGTGAGGATCAGCTCCTTCGCGCGTGCCGGGCCGATCAGCCGCGGCAGACGCTGCGTGCCTCCGGCGCCGGGGATGATGCCGAGGCTGACCTCGGTCAGCCCCAGCCTCGCACTGCTTACGGCGTAGCGGAAATCGCAGCATAGCGCCAGCTCCAGCCCGCCGCCAAAGGCGAGGCCGTTCATCGCGGCAATGGTCGGCTGCGGCAGCCGCTCCAGCGCAGCAAATACGGCCTTGCTCCGGATGAGGCGCTGCCTTATTTGCTGCGGGTCCGTCAGCATGCTTCGCTCCTTGAGGTCCGCGCCGGCGCAGAAGGCACGGCCTTCGCCTTCGAGGATGACGACGCGGATTCCCCGGGTATCGGCTGCAATTCGGTGCAGCTGTTCCTCAAGCGCAATAAGCATCGCTTCATTAATCGCATTCAGGCTCTCCGGGCGATTCAGCCGGATGAAGCCGACATGCCCTCTTTGCTCCCATAGAATAGGCTGCTGCGTTGATTCCGTAGTCATGGCGCTGCCCTCCTTCCTTCCGCTTCGCTAGACCGGATAGACCGGATGCTTGCGCTCTGTGAAGGTGACGGTTTTGGACGTGTACACCTCAAAGCGCTTAATCAGCTCTCTGCGCAGCGAATGAGCGGGAACGATGCCGTCAATGACCATGTCGGAAGCCAGCTGGTAAAGATCTATATCTTGGCGATATTCCTCGCGTTTGGCGGCGATGAACTCCGAGCGCTGCGGCTCCTGCAGCTCCGCGATCTTGTTCGCGTACACGGCATTGACCGCTGCTTCCGGTCCCATGACGGCGATTTGTGCCGATGGCAGCGCAAGGCAGCAATCGGGTTCGAAAGCCGGACCGGCCATGGCGTATAGGCCGGCACCGTAGGCTTTGCGGACGATGACGGAAATTTTCGGCACCGTGGCCTCGGATACGGCGGCGATCATTTTGGCTCCATGCCGAATGATGCCTGCCTGCTCTACCGCCGTGCCCACCATAAAACCGGGCACATCGGCGAGAAACAGCAGCGGGATGTGGAACGCGTCACATAAACTGATGAATTTCGCCGCTTTGTCTGCGGAATTGTGAAACAGGATGCCGCCTTTGGTCTTGGGCTGATTCGCTATAATGCCGACCGGTTTGCCAGCGATCCTAGCTAATCCCGTGATAAGCTCCCTCGCGAAGAGTCGTTTGATTTCGAAGAACGAATGCTCATCAATTAAACCGTCAATGAACGGATACATATCAAACGGGGAGTACTGATTGTCTGGAATAATCGAATCGAGAGGTACTCTGAGATCCGCTGGGGGACGGGGTTCCTTGGTTGGAGGCTTCTCCGTGAAGTTTGGCGGGAAGTAGGCTAAGTATAGTCTCGTAAGCGCGATCGCTTCCTCCTCGCTCTTGGCGAGTACATCTCCACAGCCCGATACAGAGCAGTGCATGCGTGCTCCGCCTAGCTGCTCCAACGTGGCTTTCTCCCCCGTCACCATCTCCACAATCCGAGGCGATCCCAGATACATGGAGGCATTGCCCTCGACCATGATGACGATATCGCAAAATGCCGGAATATAGGCGCCGCCTGCCGCCGATGGTCCGAACAACAGGCAGACCTGCGGGATTTTGCCTGACAGCTTCACCTCGTTGTAGAAAATTCGCCCTGCGCCTCGCCGCCCCGGATACATCAGTGCTTGGTCGGTTATTCGAGCCCCAGCAGAGTCGACGAGATAGAGCAGAGGAACCCGCAGCTTATCTGCCGTTTCCTGCATCCGAATGATTTTCTCAACTGTGCGCGCTCCCCATGAGCCTGCCTTCACCGTGGAATCGTTGGCGATGACGCATACCGTTTCACCGTGAATCTTGCCAATTGCCGTGACGACGCCGTCCGCCGGCAGTCCTACCTCATTGCAGCTGGCGAATAATGCATCCTCAAGCTCGAAGTCCGGATCGAAGAGCAGCTTCAAACGGTCGCGCACGAAGAGTTTTCCTTGCTCCGCATTCTTCACATGATATTTGGCGGCGCCGCCCTTCTTGATCTCCTCGATCTGCTCCTGCAGCTGGTCATTCGCCGATTCGTGTTCAGACTCCATTGTTCTCGGAACTCCCCTCTGCTACTGACTCTGCCAGGTTAACAACCGATTTGGGCCGCAATGACGAGACGCTGAATTTCTGAGGTTCCTTCCCCGATTTCGAGCAGCTTGGCATCGCGCATGTAACGCTCCACCTCGTATTCCTTCATATAGCCGTACCCTCCATGGATTTGGACAGCTTGATCGCACACCTTCATGCACATCTCCGTCGCGAACAGCTTCGCGATAGCCGCTTCTTTCTTGAACGGCCTCCCCTGATCCTTCAACCATGCAGCCTTATAGACCATCGTACGGGCGAGTTCGATGTTCATCGCCATGTCGGCCAGCTTGAACTGAATGGCCTGAAACGCGCTGAGCGTTCGGCCGAATTGCTTACGCTGCTTCGCGTAACGAAGCGATTTTTCGTAAGCGCCTTGGGCGATGCCGACCCCCATGGCGCCAATGCCAATTCGGCCTCCGTCGAGGACGGCGAGAAACTGCTTAAAGCCGTTCCCTTCCTTGCCGAGCAAATTCTCCTGCGGCACGGCTACTTCCTCCAGCACGAGCTCGGTCGTGTTCGAGGCGTGAAGCCCCATTTTCTCGTAGCTGCAATGGGTGGTGAATCCGGGGGCATCCGTCGGAACGATAAATGCGCTGATGCCGCTCGTTCCCTTCGACCGATCGGTAACGGCTGTAAGAGCGAGATTACGCGCGTAGCTGGCATTGGTGATAAAACATTTGGAGCCGCTGATGATCCACTGATCCTCGCTTCGTACCGCAGTCGTGCGGGTTCCGCCTGCATCTGATCCGGCATCCGGTTCGGTAAGTCCAAACGCGCCGAGATACTCGCCTCTGCATAGCGGCGTTAAGAAAGCGGCTTTCTGCGCTTCTGTGCCGAACAAGGCAAGCGGCGCTCCTCCAAGCGACACATGCGCAGAGTATGTGATGCCGGTTGAGGCGCATACTCGGCTCAGCTCTTCGACCACAATCGCAAAGCTAATGGTATCCGCACCGCCCCCGCCATACTGTTCGGGAAAAGGAAGGCCCATCAAGCCGAGCTTAGCCAGCTTCTCGAAGACATCCATCGGAAAATTGCCGGTGCGATCCCGATCAACGGCCCCCGGCGCTACCTCCGCATCTGCAAAATCATGAATCAAATCCCGAATCATCGCCTGCTCTTCCGTTAAGTCGAAGTTCATCGCAAGCAACCCCTCTTCTGCTTAAGTCGTCGTGGTGGGCGGCGTTGTATCGATTTGTTGTTGATCCTCGTCCTCGTCCTCGTCCTCGTCCTCGTCATCGTCGACGTCGTCGTCGTCCATTTCAATTTCGAGCCGCAAGAGATTAGCCGCATAACACTTGCCGAGGTTATCCATGCGCAGCGTGGCAGAGCCGCCCCCGCCTAGCGCAGCACGGCATACATAATTCATAGCCAGTAAATTCGGTACTACATAACGCTTCACTTCCCCTTCGATCATGCCGGCAAAATGCATCTTAACCCGATCGGCAGTCAGCTCCCGCTTCAACAATTCGAACGCAGCCTCACCCGGTGCAAATACTGCAATGTTGATTGTATTGCCCTTATCGCCGGACCTTGCCTGCACAATATGACGAAGCTGCTTGCGTATAAGCGTCATGATGGCTGCACCTCCACAACTGTCACTTGCACGCCTTGCTCGATGAGCTCGCGTTGAACGAGACAAGACCACATGCCGAGCAGTTCGCGCGGCTTCATCACGCCAAGGAAAGCACCCATTGCAGGAGGCCCGCTCAGCATGAGCGGCGGAACGAGTCTCCCCAATTTGGCCGCCTCGTCCTTGCTCTTCGTCCGCAACGCTACGCGCACATAGATCTCATTGAGCTCATCCTGATCCGGCAGTTTAGCAAGCGGCCCGTGCAAAGAGTTATATCCCAAATAGTCCGTGCGAATTTCATCGTACTGCAGGCCAATCCGATCGATGTGGCTGCGAACAATGCGATCGGCTGTCTGTGCCTTGGCGAGTGCATCCGGCCACGAATAACCCCAGATCGCTTGACCGAGCCAGCCGTCGGCGTAACCCATCACGACTTTGAGCGTATCCGGTCGTTTGGAACCGCGTGCACCTGAAACATCGACCCTGTTCGGGCCAGCGTCAACCAGCGTAACCCCCATCAGATCAAGCACGACATCTGGCGTGACATAAGCAGCCGGATCGTGGATTTCATACAGCAGTTGTTCCTTCACCGTATCGATGGAGACGAGTCCGCCAGTCTCTTCCGTCTTGGTCAGTGTGAACGTCAAGTCCTCGCGAACCTCCGCAATAGGAAAACCAATCTTCTCGAGTTCCACTACAGTCTGCCAGTCCCCGCTGAAATTACCGCCTGACGCTTGCCCGGAGCATTCCAGAAGATGCCCCATCAGCACGCCTTGCGCCAATCGATTCCAATCATCCGGTCCAATATCGAATTCATAAATTAACGGCGCCAGAAATAACGCCGAGTCGGTCGTTCGGCCTGTAATAATCACCTCGGCCCCTTGCCGAAGCGCCTTCACAATCGGTTCGGCTCCTAAGTAGGCATTGGCAAAGACGATTTGATCCCGGATGGTGCTTATATCCCGGCCATCCTCCATGTGGGTAAGCGCAGCGCCTTGGCTGATGAACGCAGGCAGCTGCGAGCGAACATCATCCCCTGTCACGACGGCCAGCTTTAGCCCCGTCATGCCCAGTTCGCGCGCGATTCGCTCGGTTTCGTGCAACGCCCCAAGCGGATTCATGCCTCCCGCATTCGTGATGATGCGGACGCCTTGCGCCTTGGCTATCGGGAGCAGCTCCTTCATCATGCGACCAATATCAGCGGCATAGCCTCTCGCCGGATCACGCTGCCGGTCTTTCTGCAGAATGGCAAGCGTGAGCTCTGCAAGGCTGTCAAAGCAGAGATACTGCACCTTCCCCCGCTTAGCCGTCTCAATGGCGGGCAGAATGGTATCGCCATAGAATCCCTGTCCCGCTCCAATACGAATCGTTTTCATTCGAACCTCCTTTCGATGAACGCGGCGCGATCGATCGCGAGGTAGCCTTCCTTATCGAAAAAGAACATAACGTGTAATACTATCATTGTATGGCGGGCAAAAGTGCGCTAGACATGAAAACAAATACCCCGAGCATGGCATCAAGCCATCTCGGGGTATTGTGGAATGGAACCAAATTATTGATTCATAAGTCCTTGGAACAGAATGCTGATCATCTTCGCCGTCTCTTCACGCGTAGCAAATTGCTGCGGATCAAAGCTGCTTCCTGCACCGGCAATTGACCTGCCGTTAATAATGCCTGCTTGCTGCACGGCCGAGACTGCTTCTTTCGCATAGGCCGAGATAGTCAGCTCATCCGTGAACGTGACACTCGGCGTTATTTTCGGAAGGGTATAATGCAATGTTCCTGCAAGACGTGCAATCATAGCCACCATTTGCTCTCTTGTAATCGGAGCATTTGGATTAAATAAGCCTTCAGCCGCACCGCTCGTAATTCCGGTTGCCGCTGCCCATTCCACGGACTGCGCATAATAAGCATCTGAACTTACATCGCTAAACTTACTTCCTTGATAAGTCGTCAGGTCGACGCCTGCTACTCGGGCAAGTATCAGCGTAAAGTCGGCTCTTGTAACCTGCTTCTTAGGAGCAAAGCTTCCACCGCCAACACCTTCCATGATCTCTCTTGCAGACAAGTAAGTGATTTGGTCCTTCGCGAAGCTGGATGCCGTATCGTTATACTTCACATTATTGCTCGCGATCGCATAAGTAGAGAAGTGCGTCACCGAGAAGATTAATTGGCCTGTTGCTTTGTCATACTTTGCATTAGGCAGCAGCTCGATTCTTCCATTATCGGCAATATAGTAAGCGATGATGGCATTGGCATCTTCCCCTGCGCTTAACACGTACGGAATACTGATATTCACGATACCGCCTGCAAAATCAGATACCTTCTTCCCATCTGCCATTACATTAAAATCATACACAGGATGCGAGCCAATAGCCTCGGCCACTGCAGCTTGATTATCCTTCGTACGAGCAGCCAGGTCCGAAGCCGAAACCTTCGCAACGGAAACCGTTACATCCCCTGCGCTTGAAGCATTCGCTACCGTGGACATCGCTTTCTTATCCAGCTGCACCTGTCCAATTCCCGATTGAATGACCAGTGCATCTGCTCCGCTGCCGGAGATCTTATCCATTGCCGATGCGGAAATTGTTACTGCCGTCTCCTTGGCACCTGCATCTGCTACAGCTTTGATCTCAACGATGTCTTTCACACTTGCCGGATTTGAAGTTGTCAGCTTGGACAAGACTTCCTCAATTTGCTTATCCGTAACTACCGCCGTTGCTTTGCCCGAACTGTCAGTGACTGCTTTCACTTCCGTCGTCACTTTAGTTCCATCTACAACTGGCGAACCTGAACCTGTGCCAGCGTCGGGTGTCGTGGGCGAACCTGAACCCGGATTGCTTGGAGGGCTATCAGGATTCACAATGGTAACTGTTGCTTCAGCTACGCCGTAACCATCTGTGCTTAAAGCCGTGACTACCGCAGTTCCGGCTGAAACAACCGAAACTTTACCATTCGTATCTACCTTCGCGACAGCTTCATTCGAAGAAGACCAAGTCACAGTTTCAGCCCCGTCACCGTATGGGACTACCGTCGCTTCAAGCTGCGCAGGCGCACTGCCGACTTTGAGTGAAATTGCCTTCTGATTCAGTGTAACTTTGGTAACATTCAGCTGGTACACCGTAATGGTACCGCCTACTTCATTAGCTACCAGAAGAAGCGGCATTCCGCTCGGACTTGCTGTTGCAGGTATAAACTCTAGGCCTTCAGGGCCGATATCGCCTTGCAGCGGGTTGCTCGGATCTTCCGGCGTCCCGAAGTTACGCGTATTCGTATAATTGACGAAAGCAGGGTTCAGCGGGTTTGTCACATCATACGTCATGATGCCGCCCACACGCTCCAGACCGATGAATGCCAATGCTTTGCTGCCCACTTTGCCCACTTTCACGTACTCCGGCTCAGGGCCTTTCTTCGTGCTTCGTTTATCGAAAGCAATCTCCTTATGATCGGAGTTGAAAAACTCTGGAAGCCGCTGAGCTGTAATTTTCTCAAAATCATTCTTGCTGTCAAAGACAGACTCTAAGTTGCTCGACTTCAAAATGGAGAATGAGCGACCGCCGTATAAGTAGACGCCGTCCGGTCCCATGTCGCTTGGTACCTCTACACTGTCATAGGCCGTTTTCCCGTTCACCGCTTTGCTGGTTAGGAACAGAGACGCGTCCGATGTAGATGTCAATCCAGATTTCACAAGGCCGCCGATCGTGGAAATATTGGTTCTGCCCGGCCACTCCGTCGCATCCCCTTCGTTGGCTGTGAACAAATACGTTTCTCCACCCACTGTGTACGTATCGATGCCATCGGGCATGAACATGCCTTTGAACGGAACGTTCTCGAACTTGATCTTGCTGTCCTTCACCAAATCGAGGGCGTTCTCGGCTGCATTCAAATCCTTGTAGCCAAGTCCATTGACCGCTGTTACCGTTCCGCTTGCAATATCGATAGTCGCAATTGCGTTATTCTCCTGCAAGGATACATAGGCTGTTGATTCATCAGCGGACAATGCGATGTATTCCGGCTCCAAATCATACTTAGCTGCTTCTTTCGACGCAGCCGGTCCAGTAATGAGACCTGCCTCGTTTGCAGTGCCGCGAAGATGAACCAGATCATCGATGACGTTGACATCGTCGAATTTCACATGTTTCGTAACGTTATTCACGCGATCAACGATTGTCACGCTGCCTTCCGGATCAGCGCCGGCTAAACGCGGCTCGGCTTCATCCGCTGTCAATACGTAACGGCCGTCATGCGTAACCTTGATCATATCCGGCTGTACGCCTGCCTCGTAGGAGGTGACATACTCGCCGTTATAATCAAACACGAGGATCGCTCCGTTGTTCGTATACGTCTTCTCTTGAATAGCGGCGTAAATCAAATCATTCTTCGTGTCGATATCGACACTCGTAAAGTCACCGTATTCGAAGCCTTGAAGGTGTTCGTGAACGACTTCTTCAATATTAATCGAAGTCGCATCGGCTTCCGGTGCTCCGGTGTTACCCAAGGATACGATATCCAGTGTCGCAGGATCACTCGAGCCATTGACGGAATAGAACTTCTGATTCTCCGGATTGTACTTCACAATCTCTGCTACGCCGCCATCCTCATTCGGCGCACCGGCGATGAATGAGCCCAGTTTCGTCATCGTCAGTGTATCCAGAATCGCCGGGTTCACCAGAAGAACGTAGGATTTGCTTGTCGTTTGCGGTGTTGAGCCGCTGTCTGTGATTGTAACTTCCACGTTGTTCGTCACTGGCGCATCGGAGGCCGGGGTTCCGGAAATCACTCCGGTAGCAGCATCAATCGCCAGACCCGCAGGCAATCCCGCAGCGCTGTAATGGTAGGGCTGTTTCCCACCTGTCACATTGATGGCAGCGGCGTACGCATAGGTTGCTGTTGCATCTGTGAGTTCATTGGTAGCAACCACAAGTGGTGTAGGCGCAACGCCCCATTCTCCATCACTTCCGCTTCGAGGACCATAAGTAGTTAGCTCTGCTTGTCCCGCAGTCATGGAGCCGTAAGTGATTTGCACAAAATCATTCTTGTTGTTGTCAGAGTCCGTAAAATGAACACGTCTTAGCGACATGTTCTTCGATGTGCCGCCTGTAGTCCCTGCGACTCCGGTGCCGACTGTTTTGCCTGTAGGGTATGCCGTCTCAAAGCCGCTAATATCACTGCCAGTGTCATTACTGCCTGTGCCCAGCATATCCACATAGCCTTCTGGCTTATTGACGAACGGATTTACTGAGACATCTTTATCCAGCAAATCTTGATTGCTGAGCAGGACGAGCTTCATCCCTTTGTTCTGGATCGTACGCGTAAAACTCTGATCGAACTTGTCGTCTGCAATCGTAACCTTGATTGCAGGAAGCGTAGTTGGATTCGCACGAATCAAATACGAAGCGTGCGCAGCAATCGTTCCTGTCAGATTCAGCTTCTCCCAAGCACCGGTTGCACCGGTAGTGGTGTTCGTTGTTTCGCCGCGATCGGCATATTGAATGGACCATTTGCTAAGATCCACGCTTGAATCTGTAGGGTTATAAAGCTCGATGAAGCCGTGGCTTACCGCCGCACCATCTGTTGCAGCACCTGCACCGTAATATTGATTAATGATTACATGCGGAACTTGAACACTGTAAGCCCCGTTTGCATCGTACGGTGTACCTGGAACGATAGTCGCCGCGGCAGAAGCAGGAATTACTCCGGCGAACAGACTTGCAGCAAGCTCAGTTGAAAGCAGCAGCGCCAATAGCTGTTTATTTCTCTTCTTCAACATGTCTTCACTCCTATATAGGGATTGTCTTAGCCATTATATGGGAGATTTGTGATGCATCTATTAAGGTTATATGGATGTTTTGTAAAGGCCTCCAGCCGTTCTCGGGCAAAAAAAATAACCTCGCCAATTCAGGAGCATGCCTGAATCTCGCGCGGTTATCTACTTACGTACCGATATTCTGTTTGTGAAGCGTTCACTTACTTACTGGACTCTTTAGTCGCCTTATCCAGCATATCGTTCCAATTCGCAAATTGGGTCTCTCTGGCTACATGACGATCAAACAGTTCATCGGGAATATTGCGAATGTCCTCGTGTGTTTCCACTTGGAAATTGCCTTTCTCCAGAAACTCCGAAAAGCTCTTCATCCCGGAATACTTCCCCATGAAGGAATCAGTAAACAATCGATCAAACGACAGATGGTCCGGATCTTCCTGAACGGTCTTCTGTCCTTGCAATTCCTTTAGCAACTCATCAAATGGCATTGGCTTATGCTTTCTCAGACGCTCACCCCTAAAAAATTATTATCATTAGTATAACCATGACGGTACTGATTTCTTCCTGTTTATTCAAGCTCAGTATATGTGAAAGTCAGACACGGCACACTGCTACTCTACCCAGTATACAAAAGGTACCCCTAGTTTGAACACCTTTTTTAGAAGTGTCCTGTCTAAGGGTACCTATTTCTGGCAATTTCGCCATCGAAAATGTCTATTCTTCTTTAACGGATTCCGCATACTTCTTAAAGTTATCGATAATCGCCTGCCAGCCTGCTTGCTGCATCTCGACAGCATTCATCGTTTCCGTCTCGAAGGTTTCAATGACTTTCGTCTCGTTATCTTGGCTGATGAACGAAATCGAAACTTCTCTGCCATCGCCTAATGTATAAGCAATCGCCTCATTGACTTTCACTTCATCATAGACGCCGCCAAATTCAAATTCAAAGCTGCCATCTTTCGCGGCCATCTTGGAAGTGAAGGATCCGCCAACGCGTAAATCATTCTCGGCAAATGGCGTGTGCCAGTCATCAGAGGCGTTATTCCATTGTGTAATATGTGCCGGCTCGGTCCAGTATTTCCACACTTGCTCAACGGGTAATTGCACGACTGTTTGCACGGTTACTTTTTCAGAACCTGTTCCCATTTCAAATACCGCCTCTACTCGTATAGTAACTACTGACAAGCACATTTTACCAGAACATTCATTCTTCCTCAACGCCTCGCATCATTATGCGTGAATCTTCACATTCGTACCTGTCGGGATGGTGCTGAACAACCATTCTACATCCTTGTTCAGCATCCGAATACATCCGGCGCTGGCATTGGTTCCGATCGAAGAAGGCGCATTCGTACCATGAATGCCGTATTTTGTTCCTTGCGTATTCGGCACGCTCAGTCCAAGCCACCGGCTGCCCAGCGGGTTCTTCGGATCGCCGCCCGGAATTTCTTTGGCCATGTACCACGGATTCTTGATCTTCGTAATGATCTCGAAGCTCCCGACTGGTGTTAATCCCTTCTTCTTGCCGCTTGCGATATCGAAGCTCTTCTCCACCGCTCCGCCTGCAATCACAAATAGCTTGTTTCGCGTAATATCGATCTCAATCGAGACTAACTTGGTGGAAGTAGGAACCGCAGTAGTCTTATCCGGTATTGCAACGCCGGCGCTGTCCAAGGTCGAGTAGAACGGATTCGGAATTTGGACAACTTGTCCCGCCTTGATCGAACCGGACGTTTCTTCGATCCCGTTCACCTGTGCGATCATTTGCTGATAGTCCTGCGCTTTAAAATATTTGGTCGATAAGCTATACAAGGTATCGCCTTTATGAACCGTATATTTCAGTTCGCCTGCTGGCAGCGGCACGCGCAGCGCCATATCAACTTTCAAATCCGTATCCGCTATTATGTGATTGAACGCCATCAACGCATTCATATAGTAGCCGCGGTTGAAATAGTGGTTCGTAATCGCGTACAAGGTATCGCCCTGCTTGACCGTATATTGATCCAGAACCAGCGGATTCGATAGCGTCAGTGCCGTCCCTGCTTTCAAGCTCACTTTCGGATTCAGTCCATTCGTTCTAGCAACTTGCTCATAATCGCCGGTCAAATAAAACTTCTTCGCGATACCAAATAACGTATCTCCAGGTTTAATGTTGTACGAAACGCTGCTAAAGGATTCTTTTTCTTTGTATCCCTGCGCATTCGCCATGACGGGATAGCTTGTACAAATGACCACCAACAACACTATACTTAAGACCCACTTCGATTGCCTACTCAACGATGATCACACCTTCTGCCGGAATAAATTGCGGCTCAGATGATTCGTCACCGTTCGTCAGGAATCCTTTTTATTTCATGTCGATTTTTGAAAAATAATCCAATCGTAGGAGACCGGAGAAAAAGACCGGCCGAAGTGGGTTCTTGAGGACCAACCCCTTCTTCTATTTGCCCGGTTTTCGAAGAGGGATAAAGTCCCAGCTGATTCGGTTGGCTTTACAGAACCATTTCGTCACCGGCAAGCCATTGATCCAACCACTGGAAGGCATCCTCTTGCATCTGATTGTCGAACTTATGAGGCCCGGGATAGAACAGCCCTCGATAATGCTCGCCGGCCCCCATTTTCTCAAAAATCGCCTTCAGCTTCCGATCACTTTCTTCTTGTCCTTCAATGGTCCATAAAGGATCGTCGATATCGTATTGCACCATCACGGCATTAGGTCCGCTTAATGAAAGGATGTCCGGCATATCCAGAAAGGCGGATAAATGAGGGACATGCATCATCCATGTATGACGGTGAATGCGATGGGCCACGACTTCACGGTTGGTGGACATGAACCCTACACATACCGAGCATTTGATTCGATCATCCAGCCCCGCAAGATAAATCGTTCTCAGACCTCCGCCGGATAATCCGCCGCAGCCGATTCGATCGCCGTCCACTTCAGGTCGTGTCAATAAATAATCGACAGCCCGCCTATCCTCATAGGCCATGATTCCCGTCCAGGTGGTGCCTGCCAGGAATAACGTTTTGGCCACCATGGATTCATACTCGCCTGCAAACCGATTATAGGCTTCAATATAAGCTCTGGAGCCCGCCTCTTCACGCAGCACGGGTAGTACATATTCTTCCGGAACGCTCTCCACGTCTGTCTTTCGTGATCCCCATAGGAAAACATCCGGCACAAAGACAACATAGCCCCGTTTAGCCAGCTTGGTCGCCCATGAACTGCCTTCATAAGCGGCCTGCTTGAATTCCGTCATGATTTCAGGTTCATCATCCAGCTCCACTAACTTCTCTTTGCCGAAGTACTTGAACCCACCATGATCATGAAGTGCCACGACTGCCGGCAGCTTCTCCTTCCGTTCAGACGGATACAGTAGAATGCCCTCCGTTCTTGGGCCAAACGGCTGATCGTAACTAACATGCTCCACGACAAGACCGTCCTTCACATACGAGCGATCCACGCTTGCTTGCATGGGACATGCATCAGCCTGATAGGACAGCAGCTCCATGACCTTCGCTTTTGTCGTCGTTCGCCAACTATCAATATCAGACCCCTCATATGCCAGAAAAGAAAGCGGAAACGAACATTTCTCCATGGCATTCATAGCTAGTGGTAAATAATTGCCAAATAGACTTTTCATGTCGAATTCTCCTCTCAAACTTAGGCAGCCTTGATTCTATTAAAGATCCTCAGCAGCGGCACGGATAACAATAGCGAGGCAGCTCCCGCTAAGATGAATGGCATGGAAATCATGCCTGTAGCCAAGTACCCTGCTATGGAGATTGCCCCTCCGCCTTTGAGCGCTACTTCTCTGGAAACCAGGCATCCGGATAGGTTGTGCGTACGTTTACTTTCTTTGACGAAATTGGCGAAAATCGGAATGGTGAAGAACGGCACTAGAAACCCGCCTGCCGCGGACAATGTAAACAGACTAATTGGCGCCATCGCATACGGCCTTATCATCCAGATGGCTGCATAAGCAAGCAATGGAAGGAGTGCCGGGAGAAGCCATTTGCGCACATCCGTCAATCTGCCAATCACTAGGTTTGCTCCTAGTACGCCAAATTGTATAACCACGGCAACAAATCCAACATCGATAAAAGCTGCCGAGACGGTGAACACATACAGCGACCAGAAGATATCAGCCGTATCGCTGAAGCCGGACAATACAGATGAAACCAAATAAATCCGGATGGCGGCAAAAGGAGATTGGGGCTGGGGCTGTGCCTCCGCCGATTCTAACGTGTCCAATTTCGATGCTGCCTCGGAAGCAGAGGAAATCAATGGCGCTTCATCCCCATTTTGCAAATAAGAAACAAGCAGCACGATAATCGACACAACGAAGAAAGTAATTGCGATCGTCGATACGGCTTCAATGCCGAAATAAGTCAGAACAATGCCGCTAATGCCTGGTCCGATGATTTTGCCTGCTACAGATGCGGCGCGGAAGCGGCCCGTAGCTTTCCCGACTGCCTTGCCGGCTGACGCGGCGAAGAGATAGTTCAAGGGAACCCAATAGAACGCATTGGCACAAGCCGTTGATGCGATCAAACCATACAACAGCATGGTGCCATGTCCCGCTACTAATAAATACTGCGTAGCCAGCACAGGGATAAGCCGGAGCAAAATAAATGCAAACGGTTTGGCCGTCATGTAACGTCCCAACGTCATATTGAGCAGCGACTGAAGGATATAATAGCCGCCCAAGTAAGCCGCCGCATGACCGATCGAGCCCAGCTCTTTGTAAATTAATATGGGGATAAATACTTTGAGCAGGCTGTCAGCAAGCTCATTCATGACTCTATGGACCAGCAGGATCTTGGGGTTAACAGTCCTCACGTGATTCTCTCCGATGCATGTACATTCTATCTATACGGTTATTATAAGGAACCTTATTCCAGTTTAATAGACACAATAAAAAAAGTTGGCACAAGGAATCCCCCTGCACCACCGGTACGCTTTTGAAAACCAACTGTTTGGAGCTGAACGTTCGCATTCTTCGTCGTTCCGCGAAACGCTAACGAATCGTAGAGGCCTTATTTGCTCATATTTCGGGGCTTCGAGAATCTAACGAATCGTAGAGGTCTTATTGTGGGATATTCGGCTCCAAAACACCTCCAAACCGTCAAATAGGGCCGCTACAATTCGTTAGAATTTTGTTGGAGCTATTTCGGGACAAATAAGCGCTGTACGATTCGTTAGCGTATTTTGCAACTCGCACACCGCAACTAGCTTAAGCGATTATTCATGCACTAGGCGTGATTCAATGCATCAAGCTCGGCCGTAACGGACTCGATCATCGTGACGAAAGCTGCAAGCTCCTGCGAACTGGCGGCTAGGAACATGTTTTTATTCGAATTACGGATCGCGGGAAAGGTTTTATACCGAATTTGAATCGGCGGGGCGTTGGACTCTTCAGCATGGAAGAGCGCGCTCGCGGTATTGGCGGTCAGCTTGAAGTGATATCCGCCTTGGGGGAAGGTACTTCGATTACATTAATAGCGCCCAAGACGGTGTAAGCTGATTGAGGTCTTGAAACTCCAATTCCCCCACTTCTTTAACGGTTGTCAGCGTGGCTATTTTATGAAAATAAACCTTTTTGAAATGCTAACGGTTGTGACAGACGTTATTTGCAGCAAATTGATCGATTCCTAGTGGACAACGTTCAAATAAGCGCGCTGGCAACCGTTAGAATATATAAAGAGTACATTTATGCCAAATAACCACTGTCACAACCGTTAGAGTTGAAAGGTGACCAAGCATGCACTCCCCGTGGAAGTACAGAACATAAAGAAGGTTGCTCTCGTGCCGTGCCGGAAGCTTAAAAACCGACATTGAATCAAACATGGGGTTCTAATCTTTATACGGATCGAACTCATCTGCTCCTGCCATGCAAACGCCGATCGGCTTCAGCACGTGAAGAACCTCGATTGTCTCCGAATGTGCGTCTAGTACTTCTTGGAGTTTGCGATAGGCAAACGGGCTTTCATCCGTTCCGGCTCCACGAAGTTCAACACCATACTCGTTAACCGCTTGCATCATTTGTGCCGTAGAAATTAGGCCGCCGGAGCGAGTTCGCGTCTTCCAGTTCATTTTACCAGCGGCTTGTGTTCGGCTCATAATCCGTCCAGCTCCGTGAACGGTACTGTAAAATGATTCGTAATTCTCCTCCGTATCCCTCCCCTGCACAATGACCGATATATCGCCCATGCTGCCGCCGATGAAACCCATTTGTCCAGGAGCCGAAGGCGTTGCCCCTTTACGAACGACAATCGAATCCTTTCCATTATGGGACTCGAGCCAAGCGTAGTTATGATGATTATGCACCGCAAAATCCGCCTGAGCATCGACAATCGTTAATACTTGATCCATTACATAATCTCGGCCTGCATAAGCATACCGTCCTGCGATCATCATCGCTCGGAAGTACATGTCGCCAAGCTCACTGTCCATTTCGAGCAGCACAGGAGGCTGATCCATCTTCTCCCCCGGTGCATTCGCCAGAAATTCTCGCCCGGCAGCCAAATTGATGAACCCGCTTGCCGTCTTGTGACCGAACCCTCGACTGCCAAAATGATTGGCAATCCACAGCTTTCCCGTTCCCAGCTCTTCGAACAGATCAACAAAGTGGTTCCCGCTTCCGACCGTTCCAAGCTGATCGCGAGCGAGAGCTTTCAATTTGTCATGCTCCTGCCGCCCGATGGATGAATAAACGCTCCAGTCCGGATCATCAAACAACGCATGATCGATCTTCTCGCTGTTCACGCGTCCTACTCCGAAGGATATCTTCCTAGCAATCTGATCCATGATCGCGGATATTCTTGGTTTGATATCCGCGGCCATTAGGTTTGTTCTAACCGCCTTGTTGCCGCACGCGATGTCGTAGCCGACGCCTGAAGGCGATATTTGTCCGTCATAGACGACTACGCCTCCGATTGGCTGGCTATAGCCTTTATGATGATCAGCCATCAATAACGCTTGAACGACGTTACCGTGCTCCGCGCAAGTTTTAGCTTGCGACATCGCCCCTGGGTCAGGACTCCCCCAGACTCTTACACCATCTATTGTTTGATACGCCATAGCTAACAACTCTCCCGTTCTATTTTGTTCATCTTTTCATTTCCACGCTTCTATTAAGGTTGATCGGAATAACGCATCCAATTGCTCTGCTCGGCCCTCTCCCGCTCTTAAATTTAATGCCGTCTGTTCGAAGTGCGCGAGACGTTCCTCCAAATACGTATTGATTGTATTTAACCGAGGCTCAAAGTCCAACTCTTCGCCTGCTTTCTTGCGAAACAATAATTGCTGAACCGTCTCCCACAGTTCTCCGTCTTTCGGAACTATCCCCTCCACCAGCACTTCAAACTCTATTGGCGGCATTTCGCCATATCGCTCGATCCATTCGCAAGCGAGCACAGGGCGTAAGACGTAGAAGTACTTCTTGATCCGGACCCGATCCCCTTGCAAATACATCCTATAGTTGCCGCGAGCCATGTTTAGATAGTGATACATACACGACTTTGGCGAGAAGGTTAGCGGAGATAATTGGCGGAGTTGCTCAGCCAGACTAAGTTTCTCTGCGTACCGTATTGGAGATTGCAGCCACTCTAACAGCGGCGGGTTAGACTTTAGATATAAGTTCAGCGCCTTGCGTATATCCCAACCGCTGATGTCGAGCTTATCGCTGATCGGGCGTTCGATGACATCTCGTTTATCGAAGATGGACAAATACCATTCCGGCCGCCGAATATAGATGAATCGAACATCATAGTCGCTATCCTGCGAAGGAAATCCCCAAGCCCGACTTCCCGATTCGCATGCATATAAGATGGTGATATCTTCCTCTTGCTCCAAGCGAGCCAATTCTTCCTTGATGACGCTATGTATAAGAGTCATTGTTCCTTCCTCCAATCGAGCCAAGTGATCATGGATGCTGTATGCACAATCTTCCCATGATCACTCGACCTTCATTCACTGTTGTGAGTCTAACGCTATGTCATCGATTCGTTTTATCATGGAGCCATAGCCTTTCGCCGTCTGAGCAATGTAATTCAATACCGTGTCGCTCCATCCATAGATATAAAAGGTGTTACGATCCTGTGGTGGAACCATTGCGCTCCGGTAAGGCGCGATATCGATGATGAACGCTTTGACGTTTGGGTTTACTTTGGTTCGATATTTTAGCAACGCCTCGTAGAATGGACTGCCGGTATTTTGCTGTTCGTCCGTGATGATGACGATTTGATCGACATGTCGCTTGTCAGCCAACAGTTTGCGTATCGGTGCTCCGGTATCCGTGCCTCCACGCGCTTGGATCTGTTCCGCCTGCGATAGGATGCTGTCTCTACGAGAAGGCTTAGCATCCACCACCTCGGTATCAAACAACCAGAACAGGGAATTGCCTTGCGTCTTCTTGTACAATGCCAGTGCAAACACCGAACCGATTTGCAAATACTCGCCATTCATCGAACCCGAGATATCGAGGAAAATGGCTGTGCGGTCCTCCAAATCCGGCAAATTCGCGAACGTGTACTCTACTGCATCCCGCAGTGCATCTCGTAATTGCGGGTGCTGAATTTGGCGGAATGCCTTTGCGAATCGGAATGGCAGAATCTTCGCCTTCTGCAAGGCGCGTTGATCGGTCAAACGAGCGACCACGTTCTCCAGGTTGTGACGGTCCTCCAACACACCTGTTCGATCAAGCGTATTTAGGTGCCGAAGCAACGCGAAAGTCGGCATCTGATCAATCAATGCTTCCCAGACCGCCTTGGTCGGCTTCACTGCCCCGGTCACGACTTCATGCGGCAGTTTGCCGCTTTCGATCCAGTGCAGTTGTTCCGCCTCCGAAGCCGCTCTTTTCAATTGCTCGAGCGCTTCCACTTGCGGCAGCAAAGCCATATTCGCTTCTTGACCGCGCAAATAACGAAACAGCGCTTGCTGCTTCAGGTCTTCAGGCTTAGGGTGAGCCGTAGCAATCGCATCACCTAAGCTATAACCGCGGCCACGGCCGTTGTATTTGATTGCCCAATACTCGGAAACGCCGCTCAAGAATCGGTTCACTTGCCTTTTCACCGCCCTACCGCCTTCCCCGCGACCCAGTCCTTGCAGAATCGTCAAGAAATCGGAGAGATCAGACGGAATTCGAACGACTTGCAGGAAGACTTTCGCGAACAAGTCCGGACGGTATCCCGACAGAATCGCCAATCCGAATATAGGCTGCAATCTCATGTATCCTTCATTTCTAGCGTAAATAAGCGCTTTGGCCATAAACTGCGGATTGCTCTGTGCCATTTCGCGGTGTAAGGCCTCCGCCTCCATCAAGAGCTCTTGTTGGTCCGCATAAAAGGTGTTGCCGAATGTATTGGTCACCAGCGTCTGCACATATTGCTCTTCGGCAGAGCGAATATAAGCCGGATAACCGTCTTGGTTACGAGTGGTCGGTCTCACGGCTGAAAATAGTTTTTTTGCGAAGCTCATCGATCATGCCTCCTTTAAATAAATACTTCTTGAATAGATCGTTGAGGAAAAGGTCGGAAAGGTACATGCTGCTCTACCAACTGAGCTATCCCATCTATGAGATTGGAGTTGGACTCGAACCAACGACACGCCGATTAGAAGTCGAAGTATCCCTTCCATACGCCTCAACGATTATTTTCAACTCTTGCTTACAGTGCTGCTTCTTGCTCATGCTGAATTTATTGCGATATGTACTTTGCAGGAATCCTACGAAAAAAAGACCCCTGTTGCTTCAGATCCTTCCCTACAGCAAATTCAGCCATAGAAAAAGACCGCTCGGCCTCAAGCAGTCTTCATAAGTACGCATATGTAATCCATCGTTAACGGAGTCAGGTTGCGAGAAACAACCGGTCGGCCGAAGCGGATCTGCGCTTATAAAGAATGCCCCTATGAAATGGAATGAAAAGATGCTGCGAATCCATTCTCTCTTGCTGCTTATTAATCGTCTGTTCCATCTTAGGAAGCGGCTTTATCCAATAGAGTCGATTGCTCTCATGCATGCTTCAACATTCCTTTCTTAACTAAAATTTAAGTTCACGGAGGAAAAGGTTTTGGAAAGGCCTTTACACGCTTCGATCCCATTTAGATGAGATGGAAGCAGATTGGATTCGAACCAATTAAACGCCATCGAAGAATCCCTTCCGAGCGCCTCCGTGAAATTACGAATCCGATGTCTTAACGCCTCGGCTTCATGATCTGATTTTCGCTGATATAGGGGTTCGGGAACAGGGTGAAAGTATGGCGACCGATAAAAATTTTCCATATCCTCCAACTTCCGTCCTTGATACAATATAGATCACACATGATCGATAAAGGCTGGGGGAACGCGAGTGGCTAGGGAGAGCTTCGATAAAGAGATTCAATTCCTGCGCATGCTGGCGCTCGCCGGCGGCGCATATAACAGACAACAGTTTGCCAATCGGCTTGGCATCTCCGTACATACCTACGACAAGACGCTTCGCAGCCTCAAAGAGATGCTTGGTACGCTGAAACAAGGGTTGTCGCAAGAGCAGGGTTCTGTGTTATCCGACGGATTCCACTATAACTATTACGAATCCGCTGACCCGCTCCTTCTGTTCTTATTTCGCGCGAAGTCGCTGAAAGAAACGGAAAGCATTCGGCTTACGCTGCTGCTAAACGTCTTACAATCCAAGGAGCTGACCGCCAAGGACCTGCAGGACCATTGCAGCGAGCAGATGCCAGCTGACTACCCGATTCCGGACGAGAAGACGATTCGAGGGGATCTGAAGTACTTGGAGGAAGTCGGTGTCATCACCCGCTTGGACGGTGGACGCCCCTACCGCTATAAAGCGGCCAACGATTTAATCGACCGATTATCCGATGATGAGCTGCTTGATTTGTTCGATTACGTCGATGTCATCTCCAATACGCAGGTCCCTTCCGTTCAAGGTTTTCTGCTTCGGGCTACCTTGAAGAAAGCGTTAAGTAAAAGAGGCTTCGATCCGGACACCGGGGAAACACATCGCTACAAGTACCATTATCATTCTCGGATTCTGGATGAAGCGCATTTATATACGATTTTCAAAGCCATTCAACAAAGGAAGAAACTTCAGTTTCTCTACTTGTCACCGAAGAAAGGGAAGAGCTACGCCTCCCAAAACTCCAATCCTCTCTTCGAGCGAGAAACGGAGGGGACTCTGCAAACGGCACTGCCGCTGCGCGTCATCTACGATCACCAATATGGCAGGTGGTATTTAATCTGTCACGGACCACGAGGCATAATGAAGTTCCGAATGGAAGGCTTGACGCAGCTTGAGGAAGGCGAAGCCGTTACGGAAGAGGACTTCGACCAACGGTTACAGACTGTCATGGAACAGATGAAATATAGCTGGGTAACGGACACCCTTCGCCCATTAAAGGTTGCGGCCCGCTTCTATAATCCCGAACGATCCGGCGCTAATTTTGTACGAGAACGGGTCGAGGCACAGGGACAATGGGGGACGATTACGGAAGAAACGGAGTCTACCTTCCTCTTCGAAATTACGGTGAATGGCATTTACGAGATCAAACCATGGCTGCGAAGCTTCGGATCGAGCTGCGAGGTGTTGGAGCCGGCATGGCTAAGGCGAGAATTCATTGCGGAGTGGAAGGAGATTCAAGGCTACTATGAACCTGTTCGAGAAAATCTTTAACTATCAGATCATGTCCCGCCTTGATGAAGCCGGTTCCTTTGCACTGACCTCCCAAGAACGAGTATGGCTCAAGATGATGCTGGAGCACGCCACCTCTGCGAATGCCTTTACACCAGATACGCTGGGCAAATTGAACCAATTGCTTCAACCTGAAGCTTCGACCGATATACGAGATATTATTATGGAGAAAGCCAAGAGCAAAGAGCGCCAGGTCTATCATCCGCTCCTTCGCACGCTGCGGCGCATCTTAATGCTAAACCACGGCATTAGACTTACCTATCGCATTAAACACGGCGGGGTAAAAGCAAATCAAAGCGGCTTTCCTTATAAACTCGAATACAACATGGTCAAGAGAGAATGGTATTTACTGTGGTACAGTGATCGAGGTCGCTCTCTCATGTCCACAAAGCTGCACAATATCGTTGATATCGAGGGCATTGAACTGTCAGCAGACCGAGTAACGGAGTTAAAAAGAGTATTGAATCAACTGTTGGAAACACGTAAACAACAAGCCATCATACAAGTCGTCCCAACCTACAATGAAGAACTATCTCGCATCTTGTACGCATTCTCCTGCTTCGAGAAGTCGGTGTCCTATGACGAGGTCGCTGCTCAATATCGAATACATATTTCCTATCTCGCCGACGAGAGCGAATTTCTGCTATCCAAAATCCGATTCCTCGGATTGCGCGTAAGGATCAGCGAAGGGGAACATCTACAGGCCAGAATGAGGGACTCCGCTTCAAGAGCGCTTAATCGCTATGGAATTGTAATAACTGAAACGCTATCTTGATATAAAAAATGACCTCTGCATATGCGGAGGTCATTTTTGTATTACTTGAACTCCCAGCAGTTCAGGCTTAATGTGCCCAGCTGGTAGCTGCGATGCAGCAGCTTTGCTTGTCGGTTGCTATCGCCGGCCCCCATTGCAAGAAGCAGCGGAATGAAATGCTCATTCGTGGGAACGGCTTCCTTGGCATAAGGAGCTAGTGTCTCGTAATTGAACAACGCCTCTAGATCCCAATTCTCCAGCTTATCTTGAATCCACTTGTCGAAGGCGGCCGCCCATTCTTCAGGCGTAGTTCCCCCCCGCCAATTCAACATGCGCAGATTATGAACGATACCCCCACTGCCAATGATCAGAATATCTTGCTCCCGCAGCGAAGACAAAGCTTTCCCGATCTGATACTGCTGCTCATTCGTCAGGAAGCGGTTGACGGACAAGGCAATCACCGGAATATCCGCGGCAGGATACATCAGCTTAAGTACAGCCCATGCCCCATGGTCCAGCCCTCTCTCCGAATCCATTACGCTAGGGATGCCATTCTTCTCGAATAACTGCCCAATCTCCTCGCTGATCGCAAGGTCTCCAAGTGCCGGGTAAGTCATCTGGTATAGTTCATCTTGAAAACCGGAAAAATCATAAATAGTGGAGTAGTACGTATCCACGGTGCTGACTGTTTGCGTTCTGCTTTCCCAATGTGCGGAGAAAAGCACGATAGCCTTAGGCTTGGATGGCAGCGCAGCGGCGAACTGCTTCAGAAAATCAGTATAGTCATGTTGCTCGAGTACAAGTGATGGTGCTCCATGAGCAACGAAATAAGATGGCATCATAATAGTTGTTCACTCCTTCGGTTGTTTCGTTTAATGTTGTACATCCGTTTGCAGCCAGCTGACGAAATCTCTCTGACTCTCTTCCGATACGCCATGATCGGTCGGATAGAGCTTGAATGTGCAATTCGGTGTTATTTTATGAAAATAATCAGCGTTGTCCTTACCTATCTGGACCGGGAATACGGAATCGTACTCACCATGGGAGATGAACACGGACACTTGATCTACATGCTGCAGCGTGTAATCCGTCTTCACGAAATCCGGTATATAGCCGTTCAAAGCTACAATTCCTTTCAATTGCTCGCCTATTGTCAGCGCAAGTGTCATGGCTAGAATCGCGCCTTGGCTGAAGCCGAGCAAGTATCGCCCAGCAGCGTCAATCGGATACTTCTCTGTAGCATATTGGATGAATGCCTCTAGCTGATGAACTGCCCGATCAAAGCTCTCACGAATTGGATTACCCAATCCCCTCAGCTCGTAATATTGGTAACCCGCACCTAAACGAAGGTCTCCCCGAATGTTGACGATGATAAAATCATCGGACAATGGAGCTACCAAGCCCTGCATGTTCTGCTCATTCGAGCCTTTCCCGTGAAGGGTGAATATCACCGGGTGTTTCTTGTTGGGATCGCTGTGAGGCGGTAGATGGATATCGTATTCATAAGTCAAACTCACTATAATCAACCTCCCCATTACGCTCGTTCAAATATTACTAATAGAGATTTATTTATGATATGGCTAATATAACTCCGTGCCACTAGTATGTCAATTGATTTATTGTTAATATGTAATTAACATTTGTATTACTAATATTATAGGCAGGTGATCCTGATGGACATCGGTTCCACCATTCGCGCAATACGCAAACGCAAAAACATCACGATCGCCCAAATATGTGAAGAAACCGGTTTGTCGCAAGGTTTCATGAGCCAAGTCGAGACGAATAAAACGTCTCCTTCCATATCAACACTGGATAACATCGCTGCGGCGCTGAACGTGCCTTTGACTTATTTGCTCATGAAGAAAGACGAACGGATGTCGATCGTCCGCAAAGAGGACCGCAAAGTAACAACAAGCGGCATTGAGAAGCTAAAGGTCGAGCACCTCAGCTCCACAAGAGGCATGAGAATGATGCTTGTTGAACTTCCCCCCGGCGCCTCTACGGGAGCAGCCCCCCATGCACATAAAGGTGAGGAGTCCCATCTCGTCATTCAAGGGAAAATCGTCGCTGAACAAGGGGAAGATTCTGCCGTTCTGGAAGCTGGCGACTCCTTCAGCTGGAATGCCTCCACTCCCCATAGAGTAACCAATGTCAGTGAAGGTATCAGCATCGTCCTCATCTCCGTGTACACCGGGGCGGAAGATGATCTGGAACAGGAATATTTGTAGGTCTTCTTTTTTAGAAAAGAGGCTATCTTGAAAGGCGTATGAATCCGCCCTTCAAGATAGCCTCTTGGTATGATTGCATTCTAAATTCCGAGCTTCTGCCCTTTCTCCAACCGCTGAATCTGTTTCTCGCCTTCGTCCGCCAGATCGCGGAATTGACCAATGGTTTCGCGCATTTTGGGGAGGGCTTCCTTCTTATACGTACTGATTGAATCCAGCGCAGCAAGGACATCCGTAAACGCTTGTTTCAATGTGTCTACCGAGATGCTCGCATTTAGAGCCTGCTTATGAATCTCTGCTCCTTGCTCCTTCAGCATACGGGATGTGCCGGCGATTAATTCGTTTGTCGTTTGATTTAACAGTTCGATTTTCTTCAATACAATCTTCTGATTATAGAGGGCGCTGGCGACCGTAACGGAAATTCGCAGTGCCGATATGGTCACATTCTTCGCTCTGTCCACGCCGCGAATAAGTTCTTTGTTGTTGCGGATGACTACCTCGATGGCCATAATCCCCTGCTGGTTGACGACTAGCATCTGCTGCAAGTCCATGACGCGCTGGCGCAATGGGAACAAGACTTCCTCCGTGATAAAACGAATCTTGTCAGGATCCTCATTGCGAGCTGACGCCGCTTCGATCTGCGATGCGATGGATTCGTCCATCAGCATGCCGAGCTGAATCTCCTTCTGGAGTTTCTTGGTCAATTCGCGAAGCGTCTGCTGCTCGATCTCAAGCGTCGTATTGTCGTTCTTGAGCGTCATTTTTCCCTTATCCAAGGAAACGACGATGTCGGCGATAACCGCATCGGCCTTCTGATATTTGAGGAAGTAGGCGCGTAACGGATTAAACAACTTGCCCAGAATTCCCGTTTTGGCAAAATCCACGACACTTGGGTCCAAATCCTTCAACTGCGTATGAAGCGCGGATAACCCTTTGGCAACCTGCCCGCCGTCATCTCCCGTCTTCGAGAGATTCCCGACTGAAACTTGGAGAAGCGAGTTCTTATCGGAGGATGATTTCATCGTGTTCAGCCCGAAAGCGTCGATCGATTGGAGAATCTCCTTTCGCTTCTCGAGCGATTCCGTGTCTAAAGCCATAATTGTGGATACGTTGTTATCTGCGATTTCCTTGAGTTTGGCGATTTCTTCGGGGACCGGTTTAACCTCTTGCTCGATTACCTGTTTGATTTGCTCCGGGCTGGCCACTTCCATCGAGAATGACATCGAATTCCTCCTTTAGGTTTGGGCCTTACATTTGAACGTTGAGAAGGTTGCCGATCTTGTAAACGACGTCGTCTGTATCCGCGTTGATGCTTGCCGCCTCGTTGATGCTCGATATGCTTTGAAGCGCTTTGATGTTGGCGTTATATCCGATGGTGTAGATCGGAACTTTATAGATTTCGACCAGCTCTTTGATGTCGTTGAGCGAGTGTCCCTCGTTCGTCTCCCCATCGCTTAGGACGAAAATAACGGGTTTCATATTCGGATTGACGAGTAATTGGTCTTGAAGCAGCTTGAGCGCGACGATGATGCCATCGAAGGTCGCCGTCCCTCCGCCCGATTGCAGATTGTTCACGGCTCCCACGAACAACGATTGCTGAATCGCATCGTATTTCCCGATCGGCACATCGATGGATACGTCGCTGGAGTACGAGACGAGTCCGATACTGTTATCTCGGCCGAGATACTTCTGTCCTTTCAGCAACGATTCTTTCAGGCGGGCCAGTGGCTCGCCGTCCATACTTCCGGAGATATCCGTTACGAAGACGGCAGCGATCGGCTTGCTCCCATTCTTCTTCTCTTTCCACAGCTTCTGAGCGGAAGTCAGCGTTGCGCCGTCCAAGACAGCCAGCTCGGATTTGTAATCTTCAAGTTGGTTAAACCCTTTGTCTTGTGCCAGCTGCTGATAATTGTCCTGCGTCACGAAATCCGCGAATTTCTTGATGATGTCCATTTTCTCTTGCGGGAGATCCCCTAAGGCAAATAGCGGACTGTCATGTCGAACACCGAACGGCGTGAATACGTAACCGTTCTTCAAATCCGCTGCATTGACGAAAGTTTGATACTCAAGCACGAAACCATCCAACATCCCTGACTTAGCCGCATCCCGCATCTGTAAGGTTGTAGAAGCGATGAACGGCACGTTCGCTTGAAATTTCTCGAACCCTTGAACCGCCTTGTCGCTCAAGCTATTTGAATTATCGAATGTATGTAGTGCTGTAACGAGAAAGTTGAGTCCGGTCGAGCTGGCAAAAGGATCTGTATACCCCATCGAAAATTCATTGTTTGCGATTGCTTCGGTAACGGTTTTGACATTGACCGAGCCGTATTTGTCGACCAATGCATCGTATTTGGCTTTGGCAATGACGATGCCCGGAACATTGCCTACGAGGCGCGGCGCAATAAGCTGCGTCTCGACTCCGCTGGCTTCCACCATTTTGCCCCATAGCTCGTTGGAAGGCGTGAAGGCGTCCGGCACATATTTACCGGTCTTGATATAATCGGTCGCCGTCCCGGAGGCGATGTTTCGTATTTTCACAGATGCGGGACGTCCATTCACTTCGATACCGGCATTGTTGAATGCCGCCCCGACCTCGGTTAACCATCCGTCAACGCCGGTTCCGGATTTCTCCGTGGAGGAGAAGATTTCAACGAATTGCTCGGTCGTGTTAGTCACCGCAATCGGGAACTTGGAGATGTCCGGCAACGAAGCGGCGACGTCAATGGGGTCCAGATCGATCTGCCCTTTCACCGGCTCCGCAGTCGTAACGGAAATATCGCCGTACAAATCGCTTAATTGCTTACCGGCGTTCTCGGAAGTGACCTCCGCTTTGGACTTGCCTAAGTTTGAGGTCAGATTGATGCCATAATACACAAGGACGAATACGAGACCCAACATCACAATCGATATCAACAAAAACTTGCTCTGTTTGGACATAACCGCACCTCTCACTGTTTGTAATATTTAGTCTGCTTGATCAACGAATCGATCTCCTGCATACATGGCATCTGATCGATCTCACTTGGCTCGAAACTGTCCAAGCGCGAAATTTCAAGCAGCAATTTATCCAGCTTGATCAGCATCTCTTCGTTCGACTCCAGCGATTGCTTGACGAATGTCAACTGCTCGGCAACAATGCCCGATCTTACTTGGAGAAGCTCTGGGGATATCCGGGAAGGCTTTCGACCTCCACCGGCACTCTGAAGCTCGGACTCGTCGCACACATGCAGCCGGTTCAAAATACTTCTTACGTTCAGGTAAAATAACTTCTCTATTTCCCTCGTTACAGATGCGAATTTCTTGTAACTAAGCTCATTAGGATCGAATCGCTGCCCGAGAACGTTCAGCAAGGTGTCCTGTCTCTTATTCATCCGCTCCAGCTGCTCCAAGGCGTAAGCCATATCCTCTTGCAGCACTTTCACTCGTCTATACCGAGTGAGTGCTTCCTCGAAGTCTTCTCGCGTTTGAAGCTGCTTAAGGGGAATCGTCTCTTGCTGCTTAAACAGCAGCACATAACTTCCGTACAGAAGCGCTATACCGCTCGCAAGAAGCAACGTGACGCCGAGCGCCGACTCGAAGGGACGCTCCCCGATCTGGGCACCTATAAAGCCGGGCGAGAATACCGCAATATTCAAAGCCGCGATCACCACAATCATACCTAGCAGCTTCACGAATTTAGTTCCCATCGCCGATGCTCCTCCATCCAGGTTCATTCCAATGTACGCAGCTTGATCGCAAGATATTTCCGTTTCCTTAATCTGGATTACGGAAGACCAGATGCGTAGTTTCAACTTCGCATACATTTACCAGGGCGGTGATTCACATACTTACAGAGAACCCCAAAATAAATGAAACTTTTTCACTCGATTCCCAAATATTTGTGATATAATTTTCCATAGTTTTTTGACCGGAGAACAGCCCTATCTAAAGCGAAGGCGATATTCGGAACCTCAAAATGCAGAAACTTACAGAAGTCGGTGATCACATGTTTCAATTCAAGTGGCTATGGCACAATCTGATAGGCGATCGAGCACGATATATTATCGCGTTATGCCTATCGGTGGTGGGCTCCTCGCTCACCATTATTAATCCGTACATCGGACAGCGCATTGTCGATCTCTTTATCGCTGGCGATGATGCAGCACGTAATCTGACAGACGAACGGGCGCTATTGATCGGTCTTTGTTTGGGCATGATCGGCTTTTCCCTGCTTCGTACGAGCCTGGCCTATTTTACGACCATGCTGTATGAACGAGCTTCGCAGAACATGCTTTACCGCGTCCGGATCTACCTGTACAACAAAATTCAGGGCCAGGACATGAGGTACTACGATCGCAATCGTACCGGAGACCTCATGACCAAGATGACAGGTGACCTCGAAATGGTCCGGCACTCCCTAGCTTGGATCGTGAAGACGATTATCGAGTCGTTGACGGTATTTGCAGCAGCGGTTGTCTATTTCTTCTATATCGACGCAGAGCTGACTTGGTGGCTGCTCATCCTCTCGCCTCCGATCGGCATCGTGGCCTTCATATTCGCCAGACGTGTACGTCCGATGTATGTGGATCTTAGGGAGCGCCTATCGCAGCTGAATACGACCACCCAGGAAAATATCGCTGGGAATCGCGTAGTCAAAGCGTTCGCTCGCGAGGAATACGAAATCAACAAATTCACGGAGAAAAGCGTGAATTACTCGAAGGCCAATAAGAAAGCTGCTTTGGTCTGGCTGGACTACTTTCCATACTTAGAGATCTTCTCTCAGGGATTCAGCGTTATTCTGATGCTGGCAGGAGGTCTGTTCGTCATGAACGGGCGGATCACATTCGGGGAATTCTCAGCCTTCTCCGCGCTTGTCTGGGGACTTTCCAACCCGATGCGCAGCATTGGTATCATTATCAATGATATTCAGCGGTTCTTCGCGAGCCTTACCAAAATCATCGAGGTCTATTACGCTAGTCCGGAAATTGTCAACGAGCACAATGCCACTGTTAAACGGCGTTATGACGGCCGCATTCAGTTCGAGCATGTGAGCTTTAAGTATGACAGCGTGACGGTGCTTCAAGACATTAACTTCACGATCGAGCCTGGCGAGACGATTGCCATCATGGGCGCAACTGGATCGGGAAAAACGACGCTCATTAACCTCATCCCACGCTTCTATGACATTACGAAAGGTCGCGTCTTGGTAGACGGCAAGGATGTGCGTAAGCTGGAGCTTGATGAACTGCGCGGCAATATCGGCATAGCGACACAAGATGTCCTGCTGTTCTCCGATACGATTGACGGCAACATTGCCTATAATCATCCGGATATGCCGGAAGAGGACGTCAAGAAATTTGCGGAGCTTGCGGCTGCCGAAGACTTCATTCGCAAAATGCCGGATGGCTACAACACCGTCGTAGGCGAACGCGGTGTCGGTCTATCAGGCGGGCAGAAGCAGCGTATCGCCTTGGCTCGGGCTTTGGCCGTGCAGCCTCCGATTCTGATTCTCGACGATACAACTTCCGCTGTCGACTTGGAGACGGAAGAGCATATCCAGAAGAGTCTGCGCGAGCTCGACTTCCCTTGTACCAAAATCATTATCGCCCAGCGTGTATCCACAACGGCGCAGGCTGACCGCATTCTTATTTTGGACAATGGACGAGTTATTGAAGAAGGCACCCACGCCGAGCTTCTAGCTAAGCGCGGTTACTATTACGACGTATTCAAGCTGCAAATCGAAGGTATCGGAAGGGGGGCGATCGCTCATGGCTAGAAATAAGTTCGATATTGATGAGAATCTGGAGTCACCGTTTAATATCCGACATTTCCGGCGTGCACTGGTCTACATCAGAAGGCAGCAGAAGCCGATGATCATCGCGTTCATCCTGAGCGCCTTATCAGCCGGTATCGCGCTCTCCGCGCCTCTTATTATGCAGCATGTCGTTGACGTTACGATTCCTACTAAGAACAAAGAAGCGCTTGTAGGCTGGTCGCTGCTTACACTGGCCACCATCGTCGTCAGCGTCATCTTGGCCACGATCCGCTCACGTATGATGACGAGTGTCGGGCAAGATATTATTTTCGATATTCGGACCGATTTGTTCAAGCACTTGCAGGAGCTGCCGTTCCAATACTATGACGACCGCCCACAGGGCAAGATTCTCATCCGGGTCGTCAACTACGTCAACTCCGTGTCGGACGTGCTCTCCAACGGGATCATCAACTTAATCCTTGAAATTATGAACCTGCTCTTCATTGCCATCTTTATGTTCTATGTCGATGTGAAGCTGTCTTTTGTCATTCTGGGCGGTCTGCCTGTCTTCCTCGGCATCATCATGCTCATCAAGACGAAGCAGCGCAGAGCGTGGCAGTCGGTATCTAACAAGAGCTCCAACTTGAATGCTTACCTGCAGGAGAGCATCAGCGGCATTCGCGTTACGCAAATCTTCACCCGTGAGGAGCATAACGAAGGTATCTTCACTCGGCTGTCCGGCAACTACCGCAGTGCGTGGATGAAAACGATGTACCTCAACTTTCTGGTCCCGTTCTCGGTAGATAACCTGGCGACAACCGTCACCACAGCTATCTTCTTCGTTGGTTTGCTGACGCTGGGACCGGAAGAGGTGACGTTCGGCGTCATACTCGCTATGAGCAGCTATGCGTCGCGCTTCTGGCAGCCCATCCTTAATATTTCGAACTTGTACAACAGCTTTATCAACTCTGTCGCCTACTTGGAGCGTATCTTTGAGACTCTTGATGAGCCGGTAACCGTCAGCGACGTTCCGAAAGCGAAGGAATTGCCGCCTATCCAAGGGAGAGTCACCTTCGACGATGTGACCTTCGCTTATGATCCAGGACACAACATCTTGCAGCACCTTTCGTTCGATGTCAAAGCAGGTGAAAGCATCGCGCTCGTCGGTCCAACAGGCGCAGGTAAGACGACTGTCGTCAACCTGATCTCGCGTTTCTATAACATCACGGGCGGACAAATTCGCATCGACGGCCATGATATTTCGCAAATCAAGCTCAAATCGCTGCGCAGTCAAATGGGGATCATGCTGCAGGACAGCTTCATCTTCTCCGGCACGATCCTGGATAATATCCGCTACGGCAAGCTCGACGCTACGGAGCAAGAGGTTATCGCTGCTGCCAAGGCCGTCTGCGCGGATGAATTTATCCGCGAGTTCGAGAAGGGCTACATGACCGAGGTCAATGAGCGCGGCTCGAAGCTCTCGCAGGGACAGCGGCAGCTTATCTCCTTCGCTCGCACGCTGCTTGCGAACCCGCGCATTCTCATTCTCGACGAGGCGACTTCGTCCATCGATGCGCAAACCGAGCGACTGGTGCAGATGGGACTGAACGAATTGCTGAAGGGTCGCACGTCGTTCATCATTGCGCATCGTCTCTCCACGGTCAAGAACTGTGACCGCATCATGTATGTCGCTGACAAAGGCATCGCCGAAAGCGGCTCGCATGATGAGCTGCTTGCCAGGCGCGGCCGGTATTATAAGCTGTATTCGGCTCAGAAGATGGAGGCGTAAGTCTGGTCTCCGGTGTATAAGGCAAGCCCCCGATCGCTGTGATCGGGGGCTTGTTTGTTTTTGTTGGAGGGCCTATCGCCTTAACCTGCCTGCTTGGACAGGTGGTTGGCGATCTTGTTTATGTTCTGGCACCGGCAGATAGCAAACATCGTCGCTTGCTCCAGCATTTTTTTCTTTACGCGAAACCGGCAATAGTGAAGTCCGTGGAACACTATCATGACATCCATGTCTAGTGAGCCTTGTACATTCCCGCAACATGAACGTGCGAAATACTCTAACGAACCGTACGGCGCTTATTTGCCCATTAATAGCTCCGAAAAAATGCTAACGAACCGTAGGGGCTCTATTTGATGGTTTTGGAGTAGTTGGTAGCCGATTATCCCCAAATAACGCCTCCACGGTTCGTTAGAATCTCAAAGCCTCGATATTCGACCAAATAACACCCCTACGGTTCGTTAGATTTTCGCGGCAGGCAAGAAGAGGAGTGTGAGATGAGATTTGTACGATATCTATGCGGTGATGTCGTGAAATGAAGCAGATTTTAAATGGACGCCGAGACTTTATCGGCAGCTTGAAGCCCCTGAAATCAAATAAGGGTTACCCCACAAGCAGCTTGTAAGCCGCATGTGGGGTAACCCTCTGTTTCACTCTACCCTACTTGCTCATCTGCGCCAGCATGTTGAGCAGAACCGTTACAGCCTCTGCTCTTGTTGCATGGTCGCCAGGGGCGAATTGGTTATCGCCTTTGCCTTGCACAATGCCTGCTTGCTTCACGAACGCTACGCTGGCTTTCGCCCACGCTGGAATAGCCTTATCGTCTGCGAAGTCGGTTGCTGCAACCTCTTCAGCCGCTTTACCCAGCGCCTTCGCGATCATCGCCGCCATCTCTGCGCGTGTTATTTGTGCATCCGGACGGAAACTTCCGTCTGCATAACCGTTAATAATATCTGCTTGGACCGCTTGCGCGACTGCTTTCTGCGCCCACGTTCCGATCTTAGCTGTATCTGTGAAAGTAAGTGCCGTTCCGCTGCCTTGTGGCTTCAGCGCATTCATCAGCATGACGGCAAACTCCGCACGCGTGACGGTTTTCCCAGGCTTAAACGTACCGTCTTGGTAACCCTTCACGATCCCGCTGCTTACTGCTTGCTTGATCTTGGCTTCAGCCCAGTGTCCGGAGATGTCGCTAAAGGTAGTCGTTGGTTCCGTTGTCGTTTGGCTTACAGCGAATACCGCATATTTCGTAAAGTGATCGACCTCTACAGTGATATGGTTAGCGTTTATCTGAACACCGCCAACTTTCACCCATTCCTTCTTCACTTCGTCATAATAGAAGACCGCTGCTTGCTCATCGCCACTTAATTTCGTCGGATCAAAAGCAAATGTCAACGAGATAGGTTTACTGAAATTCTCCGAGAAGTTCTTCAGAATTTCGAAGACAGGACTGGCTAGAATATCTTCATCCGAAACTAGATTTTGAGTGTTCAACACTTGGTCTATTGTTAGTTTCAGGTTAGTGTCTGTTGAACCTGCCGGGATTTCGATCGTAACCGAGTCTCCCAAGCTAACCTTGCCTGATTGACCTACAGGCAGCGTTAATGTACCATCTGTCGATGTCACTGGAGTGTCACTTGGTGTTGTTACAGGTGGTGCAGGAATGTATGCCGCAGTAACGGTTACAAGCGTTGCTGCGCTCACATTGCTTGCTGCATCTGTTGCCGTTACCTCAAGCTGTGTAGCTGCTGGTAGAGCTGCTGTCAGCGTGATGGAGAATGTCCCGCCTGTTGCTGTTGCTGATCCCAGCGTTGTTCCCCCTGCTTTTACCGTTACTATGGAACCCGCTTCTGCTGTACCGGTAATGACGAGATCATTGCTATCCACGGCGTTCACTGTCGGTGCTGCCGGCGGTGTTACGTCTGGCGGTGCTACAACTGTTGCATCCGTTACCGTAATGAGCGTTGCCGGACTCACATTGCTTGCTGCGTCCGTTGCCGTGACCTCAAGCTCTGTAGCTGCTGGTAGAGCAGCTGTCAGCGTAATGGAGTACGTACCTCCTGTTGCTACTGCTGATCCCAGTGTCGTTCCGCCTGCTTTTACCGTTACAGTTGAACCCGCTTCTGCTGTACCGGTGATGATGAGGTCATCGTTGTCCACTACGTTCACTGTCGGTGCTGCTGGTGGTGTTACGTCTGGCGGAGTTATAACTGTTGCATCCGTTACCGTAATGAGCGTTACCGGGCTTACATTGCTTGCTGCGTCCGTTGCCGTGACCTCAAGCTCTGTAGCTGCTGGTATAGCAGCTGTCAGCGTAATGGAGTACGTACCTCCTGTTGCTACTGCTGATCCCAGCGTTGTTCCCCCTGCTTTTAAGATTACAGTTGAACCCGCTTCTGCTGTACCGGTGATGACGAGGTCATCGTTGTCCACGGCGTTCACAGTCGGTGCTGCTGGTGGTGTTACGTCTGGCGGAGTTACATTGTCTAGCTGAATTACGGTCAGCGTGAACGTCTTGGTCTCGACTGCTGCGCCTTTGGTGATTGTCGCGGTCAACGTTACCGGCACATCGCCCGATCCGAATGTTGGACGCGTTACTGCACCAGTCACAGCATTGATTGCTGCATTATCCGACGACCATGCGACTGTCGTACTGTTCAACCCTGTTGCTGGCAACGTTACTGCTTGTGTTACGCTTGCAGCTGAATCGCTGCCGCCGTATGTGATTCCCAAGTCTGACTTCGCTGCGCTTACTGCTTGAGCATCTGTTTGTTCTTGCTCCAGTACGGTCAGCGTGAATGTTGTGGTCTCGCTAACTGCATTCTTCGTGATCGTCGCGGTCAACGTTACCGGCACATCGCCCGATCCGAATGTTGGACGCGTTACTGCACCAGTCACAGCATTGATTGCTGCGTTATCGGACGACCATGTTACTGTCACTCCGTTCAACCCTGTTGCTGGCAACGTTACTGCTTGTGTTACGCTTGCAGCTGAATCGCTGCCGCCGTAAGTGATTGCCAAGTCTGACTTTGCCGCGCTTACTGCCTGTTCATCCGTTTGTGCCAGCTGCGGTACGGTCAGCGTGAAGGTCTTTGTCTCGCTTGCTGCATTCTTCGTGATCGTCGCCGTCAACGTTACCGGCACATCGCCCGATCCGAATGTTGGACGCGTTACTGCACCAGTCACAGCATTGATTGCTGCGTTATCGGACGACCATGTTACTGTCACTCCGTTCAACCCTGTTGCTGGCAATGTTATTGCTTGTGTTACGCTTGCAGCCGAATCGTTACCGCCATAAGTGATTCCCAAGTCTGACTTCGTTGCGGTTACTGCTTGAGCATCTGTTTGTTCTTGCTCCATTACGGTCAGCGTGAATGTTGTGTTCTCGCTTGCTGCGCCTTTGGTGATCGTCGCAGTCAATGTTACCTCCACATTGCCTGCTCCGAATGCTGGACGCGTTACCGCGCCTGTCGCTGCATCAATTGCTACGTCATCGGACGACCATTCTACCGTCACTCCGTTCAGCCCCGTTGCTGGCAATGTTACGCCTTGCGTTACACTATCAGTAGAATCAATACCGCCGTAAGTGATTGCCAGTGCCGACTTAGCCGCGCTTACTGCTTGCGCATCCGTTTGTGCCAGCTGCGGTACGGTCAGCGTGAAGGTCTTTGTCTCGCTTGCTGCATTCTTCGTGATCGTCGCCGTCAACGTTACCGTTGCATTGCCCGATCCGAATGCTGGACGTGTTACCGCTCCTGTTGTTGCATTAATTGCTGCGTTATTGGACGACCATGCTACTGTCGTTCCGCTTAGCCCTGTTGTCGGCAGCGTCACCGTTTGCGTCACACTTGCAGCCGAATCATTGTCGCCGTAACCGACCGCCAATGCCGTCTTCGCTTCGGTGACGGCTTCTGAATCCGTCTGCGCTAGCTTCTGTACGGTCAATATGAACGTTTTTGACTGGCTTTCTCCACCTTTGGTGATCGTCGCCGTTAGCGTTACCGTCGCATCGCCCGACCCGAATACTGGACGCGTTACTGCACCTGTCGCCGCATTAATTGCTGTATCATCGGACGACCATGCGACTGTCGTTCCGCTTAACCCTGTTGCTGGCAACGTTACGTCTTGCGTCACACTTGCAGCCGAATCATTGTCGCCGTAACCGACCGCCAATGCCGTCTTCGCTTCAGTGACCGCTTCTAAATTCGTCTGCGCTAGCTTCTGTACGGTCAATATGAACGTTTTTGACTGGCTTTCTCCACCCTTGGTGATCGTCGCCGTCAGCGTTACTGTCGCATTGCCCGACCCGAATATTGGTCGCGTTACTGCACCAGTCGTAGCATTAATTGCAGCATTATCGGACGACCATGCTACTGTCGTACCGCTTAACCCTGTTGCTGGCAACGTTACTGTCTGCGTCACACTTGCAGCCGAATCATTGTCGCCGTAACCGACCGCCAATGCCGTCTTCGCTTCGGTGACGGCTTCTAAATCTGTCTGTGCTAGCTTCTGTACGGTCAATATGAACGTTTTTGACTGGCTTTCTCCACCTTTGGTGATCGTCGCCGTCAGCGTTACTGTCGCATTGCCCGACCCGAATACTGGACGCGTTACTACACCTGTCGCCGCATTAATTACTGCATCATCGGACGACCAGGTCACTGTCGTTCCGCTTAACCCTGTTGCTGGCAACGTTACTGCTTGCGTGACGCTTGAAGCCGAATCACCCCCGCCGTAACCGACCGCCAATGCCGTCTTCGCTTCGGTGACCGCTTCTAAATCCGTCTGCGCTAGCTTCTGTACGGTCAATATGAACGTTTTTGACTGGCTTTCTCCACCTTTG
>NZ_JBXENT010000019.1:0-56442 GCF_059383735.1 Paenibacillus sp. N22P23 | reverse complement strand
TTGGTTTATTTCCTTCCGGCTCATGACCGGAATTAGAGTATATCATGATGCGAAACATGATTGCAAGCTTTATTTTTCAACTTGTTTTGTCTCGATCACCGCTTCCAAGTTAATGTCTCGGAGGCAGAAATAGAATATACCATGATGCCGCAACTAGCGCAACAGGAAAAATAATACAGATATTTAATTCGCCAACGACTCGAGTAAATACAAAATCGCCAGTGGCAAATAAGCGCTTGAGGCCTTCGGTATCAAAAGAAAAACACTGACTACATGCGGTCAGTGTTTTCTTTTGCATTCTGTTTATTTTAACCGGTCGGTAAAGAAGGACATTCCCCGTTTGAACGCCGTCATGCCGTACAACATCGAACTCCAATCGATGACCGTCACCTTCTCGGGATACCAGCGCTCTGCTCCTTCAAGATGCCACCAAGAGTAGCGATGCAAGCCGTATTTATACGCAGCTTTATATTTGGCTTCATCTTCCGCGTCTTGCGGATTCGAATACATGTCATATGGGATGTGCAACTGATACATCGCATACATGTCGTGAATGCCCGCAGGGTATACCGGCAGGAAACCAGCAACTACATAAGCGGAAGCGACGTTCCCCGGGGAATCGTTGATTTTATCGGCGTGGTACGTGTTGTAAAGACCGTCATTGGCGCCCGCTCCATACCCCCATACGTAGGAAGGCACATCGCTTAGCTCCTTCCATTTCAACCGGTCGGCTAGGCAAGCATTCTCATAATACTTATTGTAGGTCTCACTCATCGCATAATCCGGCACTAAATAATAAGGGAACTGATGCACGAATGAAGACAGAAACGCCAGATGCTGATCGGTTGTATTCGTATCGGTGATGACCGGAATGTCCCGGTAGTTCTTCATTGGATAATGATTGATTTTGTCGACAGCAAACGTATTGTCCCACAGCTCGATTATTTCCGGATGATCCGGCTGAGCGAGCTTGGCCAAATAAGCCACCATTACATATTCGTTAAAAGCCGGCAGCGGTGCAATTCCTTTGCCGTCTTTGACAATCATATTGATTACACCTTTATCCTTATCGGCGATGACGACACTCCAATCCATCTGATACAACAACTTATGAGCCATCGCATCAATCTCCGGCGCTACCTTTTTGAAATGCTGTCCTGCGAACAGTGCTCCGGCCACCAACAAAGTCGTATCTATCGTCGATATTTCGGAACCTATGTTATCGCCCGTCTCCATATTAATGAAATGAGCGAAAAAGCCGGTCGATTCGTCCCTTGCAGGACGGCAGCCATCCACATTGCCGAGAGCGGCGTTCAGCGTGAGCTTGACCTTCTCTGCTGCCAAGCCATCCCAGCCCTCATAATCCGCAACACATAGGCTGATTAATCCGACCCCTGTCGCAGCTACCGAGCACATCGACTCTGGATTAGCGCCAAAACTCATATAGGCGTCGCCATACAAACCCGTGCGCGGATTGCGGCACGCATCGATCAAGCGGTAAGAGTCGACATGCTGGCGATCAGCGAACGCTTTTACCTTCTCCGACAACTGCTCGTATACTTCAGTCGTTTGCTTCATAACACTCACTCCTTCGATAACGGATTCAATTGAAACGTTTCAATACAAGCCATCATAATTTGGAAATTAAAGCTCGTCAAGTCTTTATGTAATCGTTTTCTTCTCGGATGATAACAAAGCAAAAACCACATCCCCATTCGGATGTGGTTTACACCTGTCCAGCTCAAGCCTGGCCTTACTCCTTTACCGCCCCCAGCATAATACCAGATACGAAGTACCTTTGCAGGAAAGGATACACGATCAGCATCGGTACCATCGCGATAAACACCTTGGCCGCATTCAGCGTCCGGTTCGACAGCTCCGACAGCTTCTTATATTGTTCCGGGGTCAGACTGGTGCCAACCGGAATGTTGACGACAAGCTGCTGGATATAAGTTTGGAGCGGATATTTATCGGCGGTGTTCATCAGCACCAAACCGTTAAAGAACTCGTTCCAGTGATAAACGCTAAGGAACAACGCCACTGCTGCAAGCACAGGGATGGAGCATGGGATATACACCCGAAACAAGATCGCCCAAGGACCGGCACCATCGACGACGGCCGCCTCATTCAGCTCCTTCGGCAGATTGCGGAAGAAGTTCATAATCAAGATCACATCGAATACCGGTACGCCCCCACCAAGCACTAAAGCCCAGATCGAATTGATCATATTATAGTTTTGAATCGTGAGATACCACGGGATCAATCCCCCGTTAAATAGCATGCAGAAGACAAGGATCCACATGAACGTATTGCGCATTTTAAAATCTCTCTTAGGCCTTGCCAGCGGGTAAGCCATTAATACCGTCAGCAGCAAGGAGAACGATGTGCCGAGCACGGTGCGCTGGATAGAAATCCAGAACGCGTTAAAGAATAGGCTGTCGCTGATGATTTCCTTATACGGCGTCAAGGAGAAGCCGATGGGGAAAATCGTAACTAAGCCTGCATTAGCCGCGGATTTCTCGGAGATCGATACACAGAAGGTGTACCACAGCGGGTAGATGCAGCTAATAAGCAGGACGCCGAGGACGATGATATTGGCAATTTCAAACGTCCGTGAGCTTAACGTTGTATTTCTGACCAATGCAGCGTCCTCCTTTTAGAATACCGTGTAATCGGCATAGCGATAAGCCAGTCGATAGGATATGAAAATCAGCACAAAGCTAATGACCGATTTGAACAATCCGGCCGCTGTCGCCAGCGAGAATTGTAGATTTTGCAAGCCCAGCCGGTACACCCATGTATCCAAAATATCTCCGGTTGAAAACACAAGCGGATTATATAGGTTGTACACTTGATCGAATCCGGCGTTAAGCACATTTCCCAAACTTAAGACCCCTAGCAAAACAACCGTGGTCGTTAGTGCAGGCAGCGTGACATGCCTAATCAACTGCCAGCGATTAGCACCGTCAATGGCGGCCGCCTCATACAGATTGAGATTGACGCCTGTAAGCGCCGCAAGATAGATAATCGAGTTATAACCAAACTCTTTCCATACATCGGTACCGATGACCAACTGCCGGAATATACCCGCATCCGCCATAAAAAGTTGAGGATCGTAGCCGAACATGCCAATGATCGTATTAATAACGCCATAATAGCCGAAAATTCCGATTACAATCGTCGACATAATAACCCACGACAGAAAGTGCGGCAGGTAAACGACGGTCTGAACCAGCTTTTTGTAGCGCAGGCTGCGGAGCTCGTTCAGCAGAATGGCAAAGATGAGCGGAATAAGCAAATTGAATACGATTTTGCCGATAGCGATGATAAAGGTATTGATGATGACCGACTTGCTGTCATTAAGCTGAAACATATACTTGAAGTTCTCAAGACCGACCCACGGGGATTTGAGCAATCCCAACCCCGGATTAAAATTCTGAAATGCCATCAGAATTCCGAACATAGGCACAATACTGAACATGATCAGCCAAATCATACCGGGCAGCAGCATCAAGTAGTAGTGCTTCTGATGGTCCATTTTCCTCATTACGGCTAACCTCCCGTCACCCTAGCAGGATAGCAAAACGTGCAGAAAGCACCGAAACCGTCAGTGCCTTCCGCAAGCTTCTGCATGATTACTTCTTCAATAACTTTGCGACTTCCGCCGTGATCTCATCTCCGCCTTGAGACTTCCAGTCACTAACAAATTTGTCGAAGGAGTCGATGGACGCTTGGCCGAGGATGATTTTCAGAACGGTCTCGTCTTCCATCTTCTTGAGGTTCGCCCACTTCGTTTCCATCGTCGGGGTCTGGTTGTAGGTGATGCTAAAGACCTTCTTATCGATTGGAACCGTTGTGAACGGTCGGTCACCGATCAAGAGGGAGTACATGCGCTGGAAGTCGCCGAAGTTCGTTGTGTTGAAGTTGCTCACATTTAAATCATCATATGGAGGCTTAACGACGTCTTTGACCTTCTTCGCATCCGAATACATCAACTTGTACAAGCTGTTCGGCTTATTATAATCCTCAGGATTAGTCTCGCCCTTCAGCACTTTCAGAAGCTCGGCATACTCGTATTCCGTCTCATTGGCCGCAGCCATAACGTTGCGAAGCGGATACCAGCCCACGTTAACCGACAAATCAAAGGTCGCTTCATCGCGTACAAGAGCATTATTCATGATGAGGATGGCTTTAACGACATCCGGCTTTGCTTTCTTGCTAATAACGGTGTAAGTGCTGCCCGTCGTTTTCATATGCGTATTCCACTTGTTATCGTCGGTATATACCGGATAAGCCTGCCAGTTCGCAGTCGGATCGTTCTTGAAGGAGTCCCCGTTGCCGTAGCCGCCATTCCACCATGGACCGAAGAAAATCCCCGTCTGATTGGCATTGATCGGATCCCCTACGTTGTCACGGGTGCCCACTTCGGGATCAATAAGCCCTTTTTTGTACCAGTCAGCCAGTAAAGCCAAGCTTTTTTTCGTATTGTCCGACAGCGTTCCGTACGATGCTGTTCCGTCGCCATTATCCAGCCAGTAGCCCGGATACGCATCCATTGCGCCAAAGATCGGATCAAATCCTGCCATATTGTTAGAAGAAACGAGGAACGTGGAATAAGGGAATGTATTTTTGGAAGGGCCGGCGATACCAATTGTTTTGTCCCCGCCAAGTTTGTTATCAATAAACGCTTTGGCCGTTTTCTCGATATCCGCAACCGTCTTCGGCGCGGGCAGATTCACCTTGTCGAGCCAATCCTTGCGAATCCATAGGACGTGAACGCCATCCGTATCCACCGTAATGTTCGGGAGTGCAACCATCTTGCCATCGTAGCTGGCATTTTCCAATGCACGGCCTTCGGTGCTCGCCATAATGTCCTTCACTTGCGAGGATTGATACTGCTGGAACAGATCGGTAATATCGTACAGCAGCCCTGAGCTGGCCGCTTTAGTCATGAAGGAGCGGTCGTCGACGACCATACCGTCAGGCAGCTTGCCTGATGCGATCGTCAAGCTGACCTTCTGTTTGAAATCGTTACCTGTGGCTGCGGTCCAGTCCACGATAATGTTGATGTTGTACTTTTCCTTAAGGTAACGCGTGTACTGGTTGTTGCTTACACTGTCGCCTTCAGGCAGCGTTTTGTCAGTCGGATCCACCACCATGCCGATGTGAACATCAACAGGTTTCGGGAATTTGGAGAAAGCCAGGTCATCTCCCGAAAGTGCCGGGCTTGTAGAGTTTGAATTTGAAGACGCTTTCAAATTGTCATTCGATGAATCGTTCGACGTGCATGCTGTCAAACCTAGACCAAGCAGTGCGACGGAAAGCAGCATTGCCATATTCCTTTTCATCTAATCCCTCCCCATAGTTCCTTGCCTTCTCATTGTACATGGGAGGCGGAGAAAAAAAGTCAGACGGATGTGCCGTCTTTTGTGGCGGTTACAGGAGCTGAGGTAGATATTTGTTCGATCGATTGCAATCATTCATCTACCTTATTATGGAACTGTGCCCGGAATTCGGAAGGCAGCAGACGGGTCTGTTCATGAAAGAGCTGGGAGAAATACTTGGAGTCGCTGTAACCTACCGCATGAGCAACCCACGAAATCGATTGATTGGTTTCGCACAGCAGCCGTTCGGCGGCTCTTATTCGCTCTTGTCTTAAGTAATCATTGAACGTCGAACCTGTCAGCTTCTTAAAGCATTGGCTAAAATAGCTCCTGCTCATATGTACGTGATCCGCGACGTCCTCGGCATGCAGCGTGTTCGAAGCCTGCTCGCGGATGAACAATACTGCCTTGAGAATACTGGTTGTCGTATTCGTAAAATCGGAGGAGGCAGCAACCCGCGCATAAACGCGTCTCCTATAATCGCGCAGCCATTCAACCCCCGACCGGGCGTCATCTGCATCAGCGCGGAGCTCGGCATCCAGTGGAATGACCGTCTCCATTTGGGATAGCACACGCATGAACAGCCCTTCCAGACGGCGAAAGGGAACCTTCGCTTCTACGGTCTGTTTGCATAGTCGCTGGAAAATCGATTCATTAAAGAGCCAGTAGTGAGAGCGCCAATCCTGCTCCAGCTTGTGCCACTCTTCTTCCTCTCGTGAGCCGGCGCTTTGCTCAGAGTTAGTTAGCGCGGGTTTGGGTATTGCACTAGGCTTGGGTGTATGAAGAGACGTATCGCCTGTCATTTGCTGCTGGATTCGGTTCAATATTTGCTCGTCATCCTCCGATTCCAGACGTACCTTGGATATGTAATCGAGCACGCCCATGCGATAAGCGGTTTGTACATTCTCAAACTCTTCGTGAAACGATAATATAACCGAGCGCAGGCCCGGAAATCGTTGGCGCGTAACTTGAAGCAGCTCCATTCCGGACATGACAGGCATCGAGAGATCTACGAACATGAGATCCACCTCATGCCGTTCCATAAACTCCAGCGCTTTCGCGCCATTCGCCGCTTCTCCTACAACCACCATATCGTGATTGGACCAAGGCATAATCGAAATCAAGCCTTTGCGCGCAAGCTTGTCATCGTCAACAATTAATACACGAATCAAATCGCTCGCTCCTTTCTATGCGTGAGAAAAGGAAGGGTTAACGTAACCGTTGTCCCCTGATTCGGAGTGCTTTCTATACCCATACGGGCATTTTGACCATAAAATGATTCCAGCATGGATCGGACATAACGAAGTCCAATCCCCCAGCCTGTCTGCTGCTGGTCCGGCGTGTCGCGCTGCAGCAAGGCCAGCGTCTCATGACTCAACCCTTTGCCATCATCGCGGATCGTTATGCTTACCATCTGCGTCGTTTCATCGGACGAAATGCTGATTTCCAGCTTCCCGTTATCGTCAAGGCCGTGACAGACGGCATTTTCCACAATGGGCTGCAGGATGAACCTCGCGACAGGACTATCGAGATAGGTCCCTTCCCCAACATCCAGCTTCACCTCAAAATCATGCCGCATCTGCTGCAGTTCCAGATAGGTTCGCATGACCTCTATTTCCGACCTGAAGGTAGCCGACTCTTCTGATTTGCCCAAGTTGTAGCTGAGCAAGAAAATCAACGAAGAGACAAACTTCTCAATCTCTGCCTGCTTATGCATCACCGCCAGCCAGCGTACCGAATTGAGCGTATTCATTAGAAAATGCGGGTTGATTTGGTAAGCAAGCTTCTCAATCTCCAGCTGATGACGACGCTTCTCCTTTTGCTCCACATCTATGATCAGAAGTTGAATTTGACGTTTCATTATATTAAACTGGCCCAATATCCGATCGAATTCATCGATCCCCGTATGATATTGGCTGGTACCCATGTATCCCTTGCCAAACGTTCTCATCTCCATCTCGATTAATCGAAACGGCCTGTTAATGAGCCGCCGCAAGAGCAGCGTGAGCATAAACATCATCAGAAGAGCAATGGCGAGAATCCAATACATATGATTCTTCCACGTGTAGAGTTCGTGATTGTAGCTGGATACGGGAAGCAGCAGCGTGATGTCGTATCCATAATCGCCTCTCAATCGGTTCCATACATAACTGCTCGTCATACCCGATTGCCCGTTTAACACAAGGCTTTGGCCAACCTCATAGGCAGTTGGATTGCTGCTAAAGGTCACCAAGCCCGCCGTATCGGTGAAAACAAGCGTATAGGGCATATTCAAGTTTTCTGGGAGCGATTTCATATCCGTGGCCATGTCTGACTTGGCTTCCACATAAACAACCAGCTGCGTTCCGTCTGAGAATCTAATCTCCCGTGTGACCGACACAACCTGGTCATCGCTGAATCGACATAAAGATTTATGCGGGGATTGGTATTTCAGCTCCCCGCTGCCGGCGACATTAGGTAAAGCCTGCAGCGTAAAATCTCCGCGCAGCGGCAAATTCGAATAAGAAGCTTTCCCGCTTGCAGGATCATAATACATCACCAGCTCCATAGCCGGATTCGAAAACGTAATCAATCCGATATTGTAGGCAATATCGCGAGAGAGAAGACGCTGACTATAAATGTCCGCAGTATTGATATACGTCTCCATCAGATTGCCCACCGTACCTTGCGGTGTCATCTGCTGCGTAACCTGAAGCAAATTATTGTACATCTGATTCAAAATGGACGTCTGCTGGTACAAATCAAACGCCATAGAGGTCTTGATCTTATCGCGCTGCATCGTGTAGATCGCATTGTAGGAAACAGACGACACCAGGATCGCGCATCCCACAAAGCCAACGATTAGAAAAACCATGATCCGCTTGCGAAGAGAGGAGAAAACAAACCGATTGCGCAGCATATGCAAGAAGCTTAGCTTCTTATGAGCCGTTCCAGTAGACTTCATTGAGCGAATACCGTGCACCTCCGCACTTACAATAGGTGTGGAACAATATTATAGGCAAGGAATGATATTCGCTGCGTGGCAGGATTATCCTTCATTGTGGGTGGGAAGGGTGCACTCCACAAACTAGAAAAGTAAAAACCACATCCTCATGCGGATGTGGTTTTTTGCTTTGGTGGAGGCGAAATTATCACCGGATAATTCTTTTCTCCTTCGCATCCTTGATCCACTTCGGGAATTCATTCAGGAGCTGGTCATACAGCACTTCATCGGATACCGCTGAAATATCTTTCAAATGAATGAAATTGGCATTATCGACAATCCGCCCTTCCATCGTATCCAGTTGCTTTAATACTTCAAAATCAGCATCTCCAATCCCTACGAACTGCCAAAATATCGGTTGAATCGCGGAGTCTACGATCACTTTTTTAGTCGGCTTCACTACGCCTCCATCATTGATAAAGATAATGAATACAGGCAGGTTTGAATTTTCTTCGATGGTATATTTCTTTATCACATCATCCATAACTCGAGGCTCATCATTTCGGCCATACTTATGGATAGTTGTATTATTAATAATTTGAGTAGATACATAGGATATGAAATCTCGCTCCGTCACAGTGGGTAATCGGCTGAATTCATGATCATAGACCCACACATCCAAAGCAGCATTGTCATCAAATTTGCTAGCCACGGCCAATATTCGCTCAACAACTTCCTGGACCGTCCCATTCTTATACAAGGTCCGCATAGAACCTGTAACATCAAGCACGATGCCTACTCTAGCGGATATATCGGTCATTTTCTTCTTTTCCAACGTGTACGCCACAATTTTCTTACGCAAATCTATTTTGGACAATACGATCTCTTCCGCCGCGACAGCTACAGCTTCGACAACCTCTTCCGACTGCTCGACTACAAGCCCATAATTGGTGCAAAGCGCGGCCAGCCCCCCATTGAATCCACTGCCAATGGAATTAAACTTCCATTCCTCGTTATATCGATACAACTCACCTACGACAATCGCTGTCTCTTTTGAAAGATCATGTCCATATTCATAACGAAATAATTCTTCTCCCGTAATCCTATCTACAAGCCTTAAATAAAAGTCTTTCGCATCACTTACCGTATGCCCTTGTTCGTCCCCAGTATGTATAGTCACAGAAAAGGCTACTTTTGCAGCGCTTTTCGGCAGTTTCGATAGATTTAGCTCAATCGTCTCTTGGCCTCCTTGTGTAGCTGCACGATGTGCAACTGCACCATAACGATCAAAGGGATTCCCGTAAAAAATAAAATCCTCATCCCGCTCACATTGACTTTGCTCCGATAAAATAAAACAGGCTGCATCGATGCTCATCGTCGCTTCCTTCATAGTCCAACCAAATTGAAAGCTAAGTGCGGATAACTGTCTACCTTTTGTAATTTCTATCTTTTGCCCTTTAAGTAGATGCATAGGATGATCTCCCTTTTTTATCAACGTGTTCCAATTGTACTTCAAAAGTAATGAGAATGCTCCAATAGGATTAAAGCTGCATGTCCGGGAAAAGCAAAAACCACATCCTCATGCGGATGTGGTTTTACATTTCCCTTGACCTCTAGTTTTCAATTAGCGGGACAACACTGCCGGCCGCCCCGAAATGATCAAGACGGTTCCTACTTACTCGTAAAAATGGGCACTATGGTGCCGTTTGACGGCTAGGCAGTAGACGCGGCGACTGTGGTTGTCGATACAGCAGCTTTGACGATCTTGTACGTCCCCGTCCAAACGTCGCTGAAGAACTTACCGTCTTTGACAGCAATGGCTTTGATCGTTACGGTTGAGCCCGCAGCTGCTTTCATCTTGATTTGACTCATGCTCGGACTGTTTAGGATAGGGGTAGATCCGTCCGTTGTGACGCGGAACGATAAACCCGGCATTGTAGAGCTAAGATTTACTGTGCCGTTTTCCGGAACGGTTGCTCCGCTGGCCGGTTTCGCGACCGGCTTGGGGATCGGGTCCCCGACCCAATATTGGTAAACCCCTACTGTACTGTCGGGCGTGTTTTGCGATGCAAATTCGCTTACTTCTTTTTCCGTCGAGATCGCTCTCAACGTAAGGACGGAATTATACTTAAAGTTCGAAGGCACTTGTACGGATTCGCCGGATGGACTGTCGTGCGTCGGATTGTAGCCGTCAATTCGATAATGAAACTTTGCTTCGCTGTAAAAACCGTCCTTCTTGAAACGAATCAGATCCGACGGCTTAAGAGTCGATCCACTGACTGGGGTAACGGTCGGGGGATCGTACCGGAATATAAAGTAAAAGTGGGACCTGTAGGTTTGAAAGTGTATTTTTGCAGTCTCAACAAAGACATGAATCGTTTGGCCCGGATTGCCATAGAAACGATCGGGAGAGCCTTTCCACGGTGTAGCTGTTTTTCCTTGATCGATCGAGTAATGGATGCTCACTCCCGGGGTTGCAGAAAGGAAGGTTATCTTTTCGCTATTGGCGATCGAAAGAAACGTAACATTATTGCCGGTGTCGATGCCGTTATTGAGGTAGGTATATACTTTGGGTGGAATCACTTTGTTATCGACGAGGTACGTATAAGCACCTTTGAAATCGGTTTTTCCGGCGGCTACCGCCAAAATTTTGATGGTTAACTTCGTATTCGGCGTGCCCGGAATCTTTATGACCTTGCCTACCGTACTGCTCGTGGTGGGTTCTGAGCCGTTGATTGTATAATAGATTTTTGCTTCCTTGCTATTAATGACGACTGAGGTGAAAGGGTGAACAGTCGCTCCAGAAGGAGGAGAAACGGTAAGGGAGATCTTTTCCGAAGGTCCGCCGCCGGATCCTACTTCAATTGGCGCGGCAATGGAAGTGATCGAGCTGGACAATACCAGCAGATATGCGAGGGCTGCAATAAAAATCCAAACAACCTTTCTGTTAACCAAAAATCCCACCCCCTCGATGATTTATCTCCACTAAGGATATATATTCATCATGCTTTGTTCAGTTTCCTTGTCAAGTTAAATGAACCAAGACACACTCATGTCTTGGTTCATTTATTATTTCTTGAAGGAGGAGCTGGAGCAGCTAATCCTTGAACAGGAGTCGAAAAAGCAAAAATCCACTACCTCATGCGGTAGTGGATTTACATTTGGTGTAGGCGAGGGGATTTGAACCCCTGTCCGAAGACAACGCCACACAGGCTTCTACGGGTGTAGTCACAGTTTTGATGTCACCCGAGTATCGCCCCGTAACCGGCTATACGTTGGGTCAGCCTGATTGTCTTCTTCCGTCGACCCCAGCCGGAGATTGAAGCGGCGTATCCCACTACTGGTTAGCCCCTAGTCTAGTCACATGGGCGATGCTAGGTAGGAGCACGTGTGTAGCCTTTAATGTACCTTCATTATTCTTTCGTCGAGTAAGCCATGGTCCTGAGCTAGCTTGATAACTTCAGCTATAGGAATTACCTCATTTGGCACTACGCCATTCATGGTTGCTCCTTTTACAGCAATAGCTACAACTTCTGAATTTTCATTAACAATCGGACCGCCACTGTTTCCTCCAAAAATTGTTGATGATATTTCATGGCGATTGTACTCGCCTTGGTTCCCCTTATGAATCCTTTTACCTTGAACAAACCCCTTCTCAACTCTAATCTCTTGCCCTTGTTGATAATTCGGATATCCGATCAAATCAATAGACTGCCCTTTCGTAATACTCTTATTGTAATCAAATCCAATAGATGAGTAGTCTATTCCATCGGGTATCAGAATTGCAATATCTCTTTCAAGGTCGTAGCACATAATCTTCAGAGAACAAGCTAGTTGATAATTATGTTTATATGCATGAATACGATAATCATTAGGAAATTTAGCACCATTATTTAAGGCCTCTACTACTGTACCAAGTACATGTGTGTTAGTAACTACGCCTATTCCTTTAAGCAAAAAGCCTGTCCCTTGTCCATAATAAAGATCTACAAGTTTATCTTTTTTTGGATCGTAAACACGTTTAATATCTTCATCTTGATTTATTACATAAGTATAGTCTTCATAAACTTTTCTTTTATTCATTTGCATTTCAGTTGACGTAATAACTCTTTTCTTTGGAGATATACGATTAAAGCGATTTGCTAATTTTAAGTAAATTGGATCATGTTTCCCCTTCACATGACCTACGTGAGTAATCATACCTCGGAGTACTAAGAACATTTCAGGGCAATTCCCTTTCGCCCTTTGGCGGAATGGGTATTTACGCTCAAAAACTTCCCTTGCAGCATCAATATCTTCAATGTTCTTCTCTACACAATTCAAAATGGAACGAATTCTACGAATATATTTCCTAGTTACATTTAATTTTTCATTTACTATTATCCCTGTTACAGATTGATTACCTTTACGATCTTGCAATCTTATTTTTTTCTCGTTCACCTTAAAACCATTCTTCTTAATGATCTGAACTAATTTTTCACTTAACACTACCTGTTCGTTTTCGTTCAATAATGCAATACTTCTAGGAAAAATCTTCTTATTAGTAGAGAAGGTGATATCATCAGCATATCGTGTATATTTAACTCCCTTAATATCTAGTGAGAGTTCTAAGAGTTCTTTATCTAAACTCTTAGCGAGAATGTTTGAAATTATTGGAGAAGTTGCCGCCCCTTGAGGCAAGAAACCATTAGGATGAATACATATATTTGCAAGAGTTGTTGATACTGTTTCATTCAACTTAAAGTAAGAAATAAACATCTTTCTCACCCTTGCAAACGAGATGCTCTCAAAGAAGTTCTCTAAATCTATATTTAATACATAGATTTTTTTTAAATGCTCAGAAGCATTAGTAACAATACTTCGCTCTTCTATAAAACCATGTGCTCGATTGTGGGGAGAAAAAATTAAAGAGAGAATATAAGCAAGCTTTTTTTGAAGAATTGCCAGGTTCTTTGAAGGAGAGTAAATTGTACGATAACCGCCACTTTTTTTACTTAAAGGAAAAGACTTATAGTTAATTTGTTTGTCTCTTATAAGAATCTTCCATAGAAATTCAGTGGGCAGTTCCAGAAGAAATGCGACATCTTCAAAATCAACTAAGCTTTTAAGTTTGTTTTTTATCTCTTCGTCTGAGCTTTGTAACAAAGATTGCACTAGAACGCTGATATTAGTCACCTCTATTAGAAGTAGGCAAACAGGTGCAGTTCTACCTTTCTAAATCATAACGTTGATCCATATGAGACAATTTGGATAGACAACGAGAAAATACGCGTAGAGATATGTGCATACCTTTGGAATATAAGACAGCGATTATCACCATCAAAAGTTCAACTGCACCTTGTTTGCTTAATATATTATACTACAGCCAAATATAAAGCATAAGATCGGTTTTTACAATTTCTTGAATTTGTTTGCTGATCCATTGCTCAATCTTGTATTCCTCGTTTTCTTCAACTTAGTTAATCTTGCCTCAAAACGGGGAAGCCTGATTCCAGATCGCTTCAGCAAATCGAGTAGGAGGAGGCGGCTAGCCCCCGTCCTCTCACACCACCGTACATGTGGGACTATACGGAATCAACAGTTAACCCTGTATGGGGCAAAAGAAAAGCGCCACGTAGGCGCTGTCTGCATTCAATAAGGCTTACTCTATCCGATATTCGAGAGGCAAATATGTTTACTCAAAGAGGTCGTCGAGATCCTGGATGCCAAGCCCTGTCTCATAACCAATTGCAGTTGCATTTTCCTTAGAATATATCCATTACTGAATAAACCGAGGTCGAAACGCCGCAGGACAAGCTCCTTGAGGGCATGCTGGAAGTCATGTCCGAATTCTTCAACGCTAATCTTGCCGTCGAGGTACGCAAGGGAATGACACAGAATGTCAAGCAGGGATACAACAATGGCGGTACACCCCCATATGGCTATCGAACAGAGCACATAGCAATGGGAAATCAAAAAACTAAGGCAGTCTGGGTGTTAGGGCCACGGGAAGAAATAGATATAATCCGCTGGAGATTCAATCAGTATGCGTATGAAAATGCTGGATATAAGAAAATAACTGCCCAACTCATCGAGCGCAGCATCCCAACTCAGAAAGGCGGTCAATGGTCTGCAAGCACCATCCGTGCCATTATCTTTAATGAGTCGTATATCGGACGCAAAATTAATTGGAGGAGCAGGGTAATCTCGCTCCTCTTCAATTAAGGCCGATTAAGTTAATTAATTTCTTGTTTTCACTTGTAATGTCCATAAAGTTTGGACGAACCGTTTGAATGTACCATAGGCCTAACAACTTTGACTTGTGTGGCAGCCTGCTTCTGAGCAACTGTATATACATTTCCAATGTAATATTCATTGTCCACTTTAAGACATCTTGAATTTCCAATGGCGATCGTAGACGCTTTATATTCCCTTTATTTAGCTGTCCTTTCATTGAAGCTTTACCGTGAGCGACTAGCGACCATGAGCTGTATAAAATCTCATAGAGCGCATTGTGTTCAAGACGTGCGCATAACTCCTGAAGATTACGTGGTCCGTCAAATAGATTGTACCACTCTATTTTTGATCCAGATTTCTTCTTTAACTGCTCTAATCGATTCCATTCTTCATTTATTGCAGAGAACGGCTCTTTATTGAGCAATTCTTCGATAGCCCTTATTACAGGCTTGCGATTCTTCTTTGCCATTTGATCAATAATATTTTTAGCATTACGATCTTTCGCCAGAACATCCATAAAGCTTGCATTTTGATCAGAGCCTTTATCAACTTTTTTATTTTGTTTCTCTATATGTTTAAAATGAGCAATCTGATATGCAAGACCTCGGCGCTCTGTATTGTCCTGTAGAATAAACAATATACTCATAGCTATTTCAAATGCTGTACGTAACAGAATTAGCGATGTATCACTTGATCCAGCTCGAAGAAGTAACGAAATGGAGTCGACGGTATCCAAGTAATCACGCAAAAGCAAGTCTATAGTAGGGTCCGCCTCGTCAATTTTGGTATCTAATAACCACGAAAGAACATGAGTTCCAAAATTAACGAATTCCTCGATATTGTCCGCTGCATACTTAGAAAGCTTTCTAATCTCACTTGATTGGTTACGCTTTAATATGTCGTGATTTGCATCCATGTTCTCACCTGCCAATTCTAGAGTAATTAACCTCTCTCATATCAGTCGAGGTTGTTATCGAACCCTGCGCGAGACTGTCTCGCTATTTATTATCAGCCGTTGCCGAAAGCCCCATCAAATCAAGGTTCCTAACCGCAACTAACCCTTCGTAACTTCCCTATGTATAAAGCAAAAGAGCACCTAACAAGGTGCTCTCTCACATGTTTGGTGGAGGCGAGGGGATTTGAACCCCTGTCCGAAGACAACGCCACACAGGCTTCTACGGGTGTAGTCACAGTTTTGATGTCACCCGAGTATCGCCCCGTAACCGGCTATACGTTGGGTCAGCCTGATTGTCTTCTTCCGTCGACCCCAGGCGGAGACCGAAGCGGCGTATCCCACTACTGGTTAGCCCCTAGCCTAGTCACATGGGCGATGCTAGGTAGGAGCACGCTAACAGGTTATTAAGCTGCTAAAGCGTAGTTGTTTTGTTGTTTGCCGTTTAATAGGCTTTAGCGTTGATGAAGTGGACGCGTCCCCACTACCCGCAACCCATGCTCGTACTATCCCCGTCGAATCCATAAACGCCCCCAATATCGCATAAACGGCTCCATACGTTCCGTTTAGCAGGTAAGACGCTCTAGCCGACTGTACTGCCAAACGTTCAGCAGTTCATTAGGTGAGCATGTACTTCGTTCGTTGCTTACTTAGTATAACACAGGTGCCGACTTAATGAAGGCATGTCTTGCTGGAAGTGTTGGCGACGATCACCATAACAACCAATGTACTATCTGGCAACCTTCTGCTTCTCGCGCAAAGCACGCTGAATGTCGCGCTGTGCATCTTTCTTCGCTGCCGATTCGCGCTTGTCGTACTGCTTCTTCCCTTTACCAAGGCCGAGCAGCAGCTTCGCATAACCGTTGCGAACGTAAATCTTAAGCGGAACAATTGCGTAGCCCTCTTGTTTGGATAACCCAAGCAGCTTATGAATCTGTACCTTATGCATCAAGAGCTTGCGAGTCCGGGTTGGATCATCCGGATTGCTTCGGTTACCTTGCTCGAAAGGACTGATGTGCAAATTGTGAATGAAAATCTCACCGTTACGAATGGTCGCAAACGCATCGCCAATATTGGCTCGTCCCATTCGAAGCGACTTAATCTCACTTCCCATAAGCACCATACCCGCTTCGAAGGTATCCTCAATGAAATAGTCATGGGAAGCCTTCTTATTCTGTGCGAGCTGTTTGCCATCACTCTTCTTCGCCACGCTAATCACCTCTCCCCGTAATAAACGGACTCCCAACCATATCAGTCAGGAGTCCATTGTAACAACTTTACAGATTGAAATCAAGATTTGGTAAAAGCAAGCTCGAACCGCGTACTATAAGCGTTTCTTCCGAACAAAAGCGGCAGTGGAGTTGCCGTTTTTCTTCTTCTTGCGGGGCTTCGAACCGCTGGCAGCAGTACCTGTATTTCCGGCGCTGCCGGTGCTGCTACTAGTTCCGCCAGCATCAGGTGCCGGCGTTGCTTGAGACTCTGCGCCAACTGGCTTCTTACGGCGTGAGCCGGTTCCGCCAGCTGCACCGCCATTACCACCGCTTCCTCCACCGCCACTACGGGATGCCCCGCCGCGACCTGAGCCGGATGAACGACCGCCAAACCCGCGGTCACCGCCGGAACGTCCTCGTCCGCCGCCATCACGTCCGCGTGAACGGTAGGCATCCGGATCTTCGCCGTTATCCTTAAGCGATCCTGCGTTCAGGATCGGCAAGCCCCACATATCGGTGCGAACTGCTTTACGCTTACCTTCACCGGACTCGCCGCCACTGCCATCCGTACCTAGAAGCCGATCGAGATTGAAATCATCCTCCGGCTTCCACGCGCGTGCATCGCCTTCGCGGCGCACCGGCGCGACTCCCGCGCCTTGCGTCGCCGCTCCGCCGCTGCGCCCGGCTTCGCCGCCGCGGCCCTTGCGCCGGCGTCCGCCGCGCTCGCCGCCGCTGCGCTCTTGCGCCTGCGGCGCTCCCGCTCCGCTGCGCGTCACGCCCGGCTCCGCCGCGGCTGCGCCTCCGCGCCGCTGGCCGCGTCCGCGCGGCCCCACGGCCGCTTCGCGCGCCGCCGCTGCTGGCGCGCTCCCGCCGCCGCGGCCATCGCGCGCGCCTGCGCCTCCGCGCCCGCTGGCGCTGCGCTGCGCAGCGGCTGCGCCGCCACGCTCGCGGCCGCCGCCGCTGCGCGAGCCACGGCCGGCTCCGCTGCGGCCGCCGCCAAACCCATACTCGCGCGCACGGTCAGCGCCGTCTGCGCTCTTATTCTCGAGCATCCCAAAATCAATGGTATGCTCATCCATGTTCACCCGCTCCACGCGGATGCGCACCTCATCGCCGATGCGATACGTCTTCGACGTCCGCTCGCCGATCAGCAGCATGTGCTGCTCGTGGAAGTGATAATAATCGTCCGAGAGCTCGCTCAAACGAATGAGCCCCTCGACCGTATTAGGCAGCTCCACGAAGATGCCGAAGCTCGTCACACTGCTGATGATGCCGTCGAATTCCTCGCCGACCTTATCGAGCATGTACTCGCATTTCTTCAGCTTCTCCGTGTCGCGTTCCGCTTCAACCGCCAAGCGCTCCCGCTCCGACGACTGCTGCGCGATATCGGGCATCCGCGCGGTTAGCGCCTCTTGACGAGCATCCGTCAGCGTGCCGCCGTTCTCGAACACTTCCCGCATCACGCGGTGGATGACAAGATCGGGATAACGCCGAATCGGCGACGTGAAGTGCGAGTAGAACTCAGCGGCAAGGCCGAAGTGGCCGAGACTCTCTGCATCGTACTTTGCCTGCTTCATCGAACGGAGCATGACCGTTGAAATAACCGTCTGCTCCTTCGAACCGCGCACATCCTCAAGCAGCGTTTGCAGCGCACGCGGATGAATGACGCTTCCGCCTTTGCCTTTAATCGTATAACCGAAGTTCGCCGCAAACTGCACGAAATGCAGCAGTTTCTCTTGATCCGGATTATCATGCGTTCGGTACAGGAACGGTACCTTGAGCCAGTGGAAATGCTCCGCAACCGTTTCATTAGCTGCAAGCATGAACTCTTCAATAATCGACTCTGCAATCGAACGCTCGCGCTTCACGATATCGATCGCTTTGCCATCGCTGTCCACAATGACCTTGGACTCGATGAAGTCAAAATCAATCGCGCCCCGCTTCATCCGCATGCCGCGCAAACGCATCGCAAGCTCTTCCATCAGCTTGAACGTCGGCACCAGATCGGCATAACGCTCCATCACTTCAGGATCCTCGTCCGCGACGATTTTGCGTACATTCGTATAGGTCATCCGTTCTTTGGTCCGAATGACACTCGTAAACACTTCATGGCGCACGCGCTTGAGCGTCGCCGCATCAAACTCCATCTCGCAGGAAAGCGTCAACCGGTCTACCTTCGGATTCAGGGAACAGATCCCGTTCGATAAGCGGTGAGGCAGCATTGGAATAACGCGGTCGACCAAGTACACGCTGCATCCGCGGCGGTACGCTTCTTGGTCCAGCGCCGAGTTTTCTTTTACATAATAACCGACATCGGCAATATGCACGCCCAGCACAAAGTTGCCGTTCTCAAGGCGTTCAACATTGACTGCATCATCAAGGTCTTTCGCGTCCTCGCCATCGATCGTCACAATGACCTTATCGCGCAAATCGCGGCGACCTTGGCGTGCAATCTCATCCTCCGTGATCGAATCCGGCGCAGCTTCCGCTTCTGCCATCACGTCATCCGGAAAACTCTCAGGCAGCTGATGCTTCCGAATAATGGAGAGAATATCAATGCCCGGGTCATCTTTATGACCGAGCACCTCAATAATTTCACCTTCTGCTGCCGAACGGCCTTCCGGGTAGGACACGATGCGCACGACAACCTTTTGCCCCGATACCGCACCTTTGAATTGACCTTGTGGAATAAAAATATCCCGATTAATCCGTTTATCATCCGGCAGCACGAAGCCATACGACTCATGATGATCAAATGTTCCGACAATTTGCGTCACAGCGCGGTCGATAATCTTCACGACTTCGCCTTCCATGCGACCGCCGGATGCGCTCTTCGATGTGACGCGCAGGAGCACGATATCGCCATTCATCGCACTCTTCAGATCATTGGCGTTAATGTAGACATCGCCATGTCCCTTATCCTCAGGAATCAAGAATGCAAAACCTTTCGCATGCGCCTGAACCCGTCCGCGCACCAAATTCATCCGCTCCGGAAGCCCGTAGCGGTCGCTGGAATTCCGTACGATTTTACCCTCATTCTCCAGCTCGTTTAACACCACCAGGAAATTGCGGAACGACGCCGCATCTCCCTCTCCGCCCAGCTGCTTATCTAGCTCTTGGTAGGTCATCGGCTTGTACGCCTGCTCACGCATATACTCCAGCAGCTGCTGCTCTGTTACCATAACTTCTCACCTCATGTACCGCGATGCCGTCAATCCCATTTTGCTGAATGCCGAACGACCCAAAAGCTCGTTCAAACCAATCAGTGCTTATGCAGCAGTCGGTTGATAGATTGCCATATACTATATAGTATACACGAAAGGTATGGCCACCATCCGCGCCAGCCCGGCAAAAATAACAATTTTCGCCTGCTGCATGATTCAGTAAACTTCTTCCAGCTTCGACAAGCAACAAAAAAAGCGAGCCTTAAGCCCGCTTTCTGTACATCTTATTTCATTACGCCTTAACTAGGTACGCAACAACCAGAGCAGTGATGAAGAAGCCTGCTGCGACTGCAATTGTCATACGCTGTAAGAACAGGTCCAAGCCGCGTGCTTTGGTTTTACCGAACAAGTGCTCAGCACCGCCGGAAATAGCACCCGACAACCCAGCGCTCTTCCCTTTTTGCAAAAGTACAACTGAGATCAGAGCCAAGGAGAAAATGATAAGCAAAATTTTAAAAGTGATTTCCATAGTTCCACCTCCTGCGCACAAGGAGCAAATTTAAAGTTTGCCGTGCCTTGCCTAAGGAGACAAGACCTAGAAACAGCAATATTATTGTACCATAGCAAGGTGGCTAATACAAGCTAACAGATTTTGTCCTTCTGCCAGCGGATCTCATCATTAAACGGCAGGAACGTGAACTGCTCCTTCTTCCAGTAGTACTGCAGCTCCTCGCGCGTCCAACCTTCGTACAGTTCATCCCACTCGAATGGCCCATGCGGCAGCAAGGATGCGTTCTCGATCGGCAGGCTGGCAGGTTGAAACCGCAAATCGAGCGACAAGCGAACTCGTCCCGGGATCGTGTTAGCGAGTGCCTTATGCACCGTCAAGCTGTGGAAAATCAAAATATCTCCCGCTTCATAGTCGATCTCTGCCCATTCATAACCAAGCCCGCACAGAATCGACTCCAGTCCACCGGCACCGGGATTAGCCGTCACCGTAAGCAGCCCCGTATCATGACTGCCTTCAAGTACCGATAAACCGCCAAGCGTTTTAGGCACGTCGCCAATCGGAGCCCAACAGGTCCACGTATTGTAGCTGCCTTGAATATGGAGAAAATCTTGATGCGGCGGCGTCACGTTCAGTTTGTCGCTAGGCAGCATAATGCGAGCAATATTGCGAGGATGCGGGAAGGTGCGTTCACCGAACAACGTATCGAACAAACCAAGCAGCTTGGGATGATGAGCCACAGCATGGAAGGATTCCAGCTTCTGAACCTTATGATAAACCTGTTGCGTCGTTCCAATTCCATTCCAGTTCAGTTCTTCGAACGTAAGTCCGTCAATGAGCGGCTGATTGCCGATGCCATCCATCAGCGGCGCTGCAGGATCCAGAAGCCCTTCTTCCTGCAGGACGTTCAGCATCTGCTCCCGAAGCTCCATCACTTCCTCACGAGTGAAGAAATGTTTGAAAAACAAATACCCCTTCTTCTCCGCTTCCCGTCTCAGTTCCTCTGGTACAGCCAGCAAAGGTGTCGCATCTTCAAAAGACCGCGTTGCCGGTTTGATCGCCGGATCCATCGCCATCCCGCCCTTTCATCCCACTAGGAATTTGTCGATTGTCGACTTCATAATTCCATTATATGCTTAGGTGAAAGCGGCGTATTTATTTCCATCCGACGCCTTTTTAACTCTGAACGACATCCTGCAGCAGAGGAGGTCCGTATCTTGTCCAATTGTCCCGTACCAACAATAAGCTGGGAGTCCCTTCAGCCTGCCGTTTGGTATGCCAATAGACTGCAGTGTCTGCCGGGCTTCGCGTTTGGCCCCAGAGTCATCGATGAGCATCAATTTATCTTCGTTGCCGCCGGTCACGGAACGGCCTTCATTCAAGGTGAACGTTACGCTGCCGTCCCAGGCAGCTTGTTCTACTATGGACCCGATACGGTGCACCACTTCATCGCAGATGAGATAGCACCGTTTCTCTTGTACGGCTTACATTTCAGCTGGGAAGAACATCATCCTTCCGAGAGAAGCTTAGGGATCACAATTCATGACACCGCCAAATTCGATCCGGCTCATGATACTAAGCGAGATAACCGGATGCTGGTCGGCAATTCCGAGCAGCCCGATGAGTGTCTCTTGTTTCAAGTTGTGCGGCAGCTGTCTGTCGAGAGGTTCGAACCCCGCTTTGCCCGTCTGGCAGAAAGCTACAGTGCCGAATCACGAGCGTATACAGTCCCGATGCTTCGCGGACTGCTGCTGGAGCTAATTGCCGCTATGAAACAAGAGGATCTTCGAACCGGCCGCAGTCAGCTGACGCTAACTCCTATCATTAGCGCGATCGCCTCCAAATGCGACGAGCACGCCCGTGAACGATACAATCACAGCTGGCTTGGACAGTGGAGCTCCTATCACCCTGATCATATTGCAAGGCTCTTCCGGGCACAACTGGGAACGACCCCTTACGATTATTTCATGAGCCGTAAGCTGCAGCTTGCCAAAGAGCTGCTCACTCACTCCGAGCAAACGCTTCTCTCCATCGCAGATGAGCTTCATATCGGTTCTATCCACAATTTCACCAAGTGGTTCAAGCAGCATACCGGCATGCCGCCTGGCCAATACCGCAAAACATCCCGGTTTATTTAACCACACCACAACCGTACTCTGACCACGCACTCGCACTCTCACCATGGCCGCTCATTCTAACGAACCACAGGGCTCTTATTTCAGCCAAATGATGGGTTTTAAAAATCTAACGAACCCTACAGGCGCTATTACGTGTCGAACTGCCCATTTCTGCTCCATTTCCTCAAAATAACGCCCTCACGGTTCGTTAGATCCGAAAAGCATCTGATTTCGCGCAAATAAGACCCTCACGGTTCGTTAGCGGCCTTCTCCCTCCAAACCCCAACACAAAAAAATCCCGCAGCCCCTCACCAGGGACCGCGGGATCCTACTATCTTACAGATAGCCATTCTCGCGGAAGAAATCCAAGCTGATCTTCGCGCTCTCAAGCGACGAGGACACGAACTGCTCTTGCTCCACGAAAATATATTGAATGCCCGATTGCTCGGCTACGTCCAATACGCCTTTCAAATTCACGATACCTTTACCCACCTCGGTGTCGCTGCGGCCTTGGCCAAAATCTTTAAAATGCGCCAAAGGCAAACGGCCCGCATAGCGGTTCGCATAATCAACCGGGTTCTGTCCGCCCATGTGTACCCAGCCGAAGTCAAACTCAGCAATCAGGTATTCTGCAGGGACTTTCTCCAACAGCAGGTCAATGACCGGCTTGCCATCAACCAGCTTGAATTCGAAATCATGGTTATGATAGCCGTAGATAAGTCCCGCTTCCGATACTTGTTTACCAGCTGCAGCCAGAATGTCTGCAAGCTTGTTCACATCTTCTGCCGTCGGGTTCTCAGGCAGCGGCGCCCATGGCGTCACGATATATTGAAGGCCAATTTCTTTGGCGTATTCAATTTGTTTGGCTAGATCGGCTTCGATTTTCTCAGGCTCACCGAAGTTCAAACCAACATGCGCTGAAGGCGCTTGCAAATTAAGCTCGTCCAACAATGCTTTCAATTCCTTCGCAGGAGTGTTGAAGTAGCCTGCAAATTCTACTGCTTTGTAGCCCATTTCCGCTACTTTGCGAATCGTACCGATGAAATCCTTCTCCGTTTGATCACGAAGCGTATACAACTGTAAGCCAACAACCGGTTTAGCCAATGCTTCCACCTCATAGCTCTATAGTTTTTTGTTCTTCTCTTCCTGCTCTTTCCAACACAAAAGGGAGAGCAACAGGTCTTGCGCCCTGTCATCTCTCCCTAATTATAGCGAATGCCTAGGCTTAAACTACCTCACCTTTTGGGACACTCTTATGCCATTTTGGCTTTAGCCGTTTTTCCTTTGAAACTTACTTGAAGTTTTTCAGGTTGTAAAACGCGCTTTTGCCTGCGTATTGTGCAGTCGAACCCAATTGATCTTCGATGCGAAGCAATTGGTTGTATTTCGCAACGCGGTCCGTACGGGACGGAGCGCCTGTTTTGATTTGGCCTGCATTTGTCGCTACTGCGATGTCTGCAATTGTGCTGTCTTCGGACTCACCGGAACGGTGGGAGATTACAGCTGTGTAGCCGGCGCGTTTTGCCATTTCGATGGCATCGAATGTTTCAGTCAGGGAACCGATTTGGTTTACTTTGACCAAGATGGAGTTACCTACGCCTTTATCGATACCGTCAGACAGACGCTCTGTGTTCGTTACGAACAGATCGTCACCAACGAGTTGGACTTTGCCGCCCAATTTGTCAGTGAGCAATTTCCAACCTTCCCAGTCGTCTTCGGAGCAGCCGTCTTCGATTGTGATGATTGGGTACTTCTCAACCCACGAAGCAAGCAGGTCCACGAACTCAGCGGAAGTGAACGAGCGGCCTTCGCCTTCGAGGTGGTATTTGCCGTCTTTGTAGAACTCAGTGGACGCAACGTCCATACCGAGGAATACGTCAACGCCCGGCTTGTAGCCTGCGCGCTCGATAGCGGAGATAATTGTCGTGATTGCTTCTTCGTTGGAACCAAGGTTCGGTGCGAAACCGCCTTCGTCGCCTACTGCTGTGTTCAGGCCTTTATCTTTCAGAACCGATTTCAGGTTGTGGAAGATTTCAGTACCGATACGAAGTGCTTCTTTGAAGCTTTCTGCGCCAACCGGCAGAACCATGAACTCTTGAACGTCGATGTTGTTATCAGCGTGCTCGCCGCCGTTAACGATGTTCATCATCGGAACCGGAAGTGTTTTTGCGTTGAATCCACCTAGGTATGTGTAAAGTGGAACATCAAGCGCGTCAGCTGCTGCACGTGCACAAGCCATGGATACAGCAAGAATTGCGTTAGCACCCAATTTGCCTTTGTTGTGCGTGCCGTCAAGCTGGATCATTTTACGGTCGATCAATACTTGATCAAGCGAATCCAGACCGATGATTTCAGGAGCGATAATCGTGTTTACGTTCTCGACAGCTGTCAGAACGCCTTTACCCAGGTAACGGGATTTGTCGCCGTCACGAAGCTCAACAGCCTCGTAAGCGCCTGTGGAAGCACCGGATGGAACGATTGCGCGGCCTTTGCCGCCGGACTCCAGCATAACCTCAACTTCAACGGTAGGGTTACCGCGGGAATCAAGCACTTCGCGTGCATAAACGTCAGTAATGATAGACATGTTCGAAAACACTCCTTTAATTTTAATTGATTCTTATACCCATTTATCGACATTAATCATTAAACGCATGAATGAATATAGTAAACGAGCCTAGGCATTTTTTCAGTTGCCGTTCCTAGCCTTGCACTAGCGATGTTCCTGTCATTTCTTCCGGCTTCGAGAGACCTGCAAGAGACAGAATAGTCGGCGCGATATCCGCGAGGACGCCGCCTTCACGAAGTGGACCAACCTGCTTCGTGACGATGAATGGAACCGGGTTTGTCGTATGGGCTGTGAACGGACGACCGTTCTCATCAATCACCATATCAGCATTGCCGTGGTCAGCCGTAATCAGACATACGCCGCCTTTAGCCAGCACCGCTTCCACTACTTGACCCAGACACTCGTCAGTCACTTCAACCGCTTTGATTGTCGGCTCAAGCATCCCGGAGTGACCTACCATATCCGGGTTTGCGAAGTTCAAGATGATCACATCTTGACGCTCAGCTTCGATTTCTTTCACAGCTGCAGCCGCTACTTCATACGCGCTCATTTCCGGTTGAAGATCGTAAGTGGCTACCTTCGGAGAAGGTATCAGAATACGCGTCTCGCCCGGAAGCTCTGCGTCGCGACCGCCGCTGAAGAAGAACGTTACATGCGGGTACTTCTCTGTCTCTGCGATGCGAAGCTGACGCTTCCCATTCTGCACGAGCACCTCACCCAGCGTGTTATCGAGATTCTTCGGCTTATACGCAACGAAGCCGCCAACGGTTTCACTGAATAGTGTCAAACAGACAAAATACAGATTCTCCGGCGCTTTCGGACCGCGGTCAAAACCACGGAAGTCGCTGTTTGTAAACACTTGCGACAGCTGAATCGCACGGTCAGGACGGAAGTTGAAGAAAATAACCGCATCTTCGGACTCCACGACGCCAACCGGGCTGCCGTCTTCTTTCACGATCACAGTCGGCATGACGAACTCGTCATAGACTGATTTCTCATAGGATTCCACAACGGCTTTGATCGGATCCGTATATTGCGGGCCATCTCCGTAAACCATTGCGCGGTACGATTTCTCGGTCCGCTCCCATCGCTTGTCGCGGTCCATCGCGTAGTAACGACCTTGTACAGTCGCAATTTTGCCTACGCCGATTTCTGCGATTTTGGCGGTTAATTGCTCGAGGTACCCCTTCGCGCTGTCCGGCGATACGTCGCGGCCGTCCAAGAACGCATGGATGTATACTTCCTCGATTTCTTCCTTCTTCGCAAGCTCAAGCAGTGCAAACAAGTGAGCGATGTGGCTGTGTACGCCGCCGTCAGACAGCAGGCCGTACAAATGCAGCTTCTTGCCGCTCTCCTTCACGTGACGGATGGCACCCATCAACGTCTCGTTGTCGAAGAATTCACCGTCGCGGATCGACTTGCTGATGCGAGTCAGGTCTTGATAGACGACGCGGCCTGCGCCGATGTTCAAATGGCCAACTTCGGAGTTGCCCATTTGTCCTTCCGGTAAGCCTACTGCCTCTCCGCACGCCGTTAATGTCGTGTGCGGATAGGAATTCCAGTAGCGGTCGTAGTTGGGTTTATTCGCCTGTGCAACCGCATTGCCGGTAACATCGTTGCGCAAACCGAATCCGTCCAAAATAATGAGTGCAACTGGAGCTGTCATCTTACTTCGCCCCCTCGACAAGTGCGATGAAGGAAGCAGGCTCTAAGCTTGCACCGCCAACCAAAGCGCCGTCGATATTGGATTGACCCAGATATTCGCTTACGTTGTTCGGTTTTACGCTGCCGCCGTATTGAATGCGAACTGCGTTAGCCGTTGCTGCATCGTACAGTCCAGCGATAACATCGCGGATGAACGAGATCACGTCTTCTGCATCAGCCGAAGTCGAGGATTTGCCTGTACCGATCGCCCAGATAGGCTCATACGCAACAACTACTTCTGCAGCTTGTGCAGCGGACAGACCTTGGAAAGCTGCTTCCGTTTGTACTTTACAAACCGATTTCGTTTGCTCTGCTTCGCGCTCTTCCAGTTTCTCGCCAACACATATGATCGGCGTGAGACCGTGCTTGAATGCAGCATGGACTTTCTTATTTACAATCTCATCGGATTCCGCAAAATATGCGCGGCGCTCCGAGTGACCGATGATTACATATTGAACGCCGAGGTCTTTCAGCATAACGCCGCTGATTTCACCCGTGAATGCACCGTTGTCCTCGAAGTGGACATTTTGTGCACCGATTGCGATCGCTGTGCCTTTAGCCGCTTCAACAAGCGCAGGCAATGTTGTGAATGGCGCGCAGATGACCGTTTCAACACCGTCAACCTCTGCTTTGCCTTTAACGTCTGCGAAGAAAGCAGTCGCTTCAGAAACCGTTTTGAACATTTTCCAGTTGCCTGCAATAATTGGTTTACGCATCGTTATTCGCCCCTTTATCCCTTACTTATCGTTCAGTGCAACAACGCCAGGAAGCGCTTTGCCTTCCATGAATTCCAATGATGCGCCGCCGCCAGTCGAGATGTGATCCATCTTGTCAGCCAGACCAAACTTCTCTGCAGCTGCAGCAGAATCGCCGCCGCCGATAACCGTGTAAGCTGCTGTATCTGCACAAGCCGCTGCAACAGCACGAGTACCGTGCGAGAATGGCTCGATTTCAAATACGCCCATCGGTCCGTTCCATACAACCAGCTTGGAATTCTTGATTACATCAGCATACAGCTCACGTGTTTTCGGACCAATGTCGATGCCTTCCCATTCAGCTGGGATGCCGTCAACATCAACGATTTGCGTGTTTGCTTTCGCGCTGAACTCGTCCGTAATGACAATATCAACCGGCAGCAGGAATTGCTTGCCCATCGTTTTGGCTTTCTCGATAAACTCAAGTGCCAGATCAAGCTTGGAGTTGTCACACAGGGATTGGCCGATCTCATGACCTTGTGCTTTGAAGAACGTATAGGAAAGACCGCCGCCGATGATGATGTTATCTGCGATTTCGATCATTTTGTTGATAACGTCGATTTTATCTTTTACTTTAGATCCGCCAACAATCGCCGTGAACGGACGCTCTGGCTTCAAGAGAGCGCGGCCAAGCACGTCAAGCTCTTTCTCCATCAGAAGGCCTGATACAGCCGGCAAATAGTGTGCGATACCTTCAGTCGATGCATGAGCGCGGTGAGCAGCGCCGAAAGCATCATTTACGAACAGATCAGCCAATTCGGCAAAAGCTTTCGCCAATTCCGGATCATTCTTCTCTTCGCCTTCATAGAAACGAACATTCTCAAGCAAGAGCACGTCGCCTTCTTTTAGAGCAGCTACTTGAGCTTTTACCGATTCACCTACAGCTTCGTCTGTTTTGACAACTGGCTTGCCGAGCAATTGCGACAAACGTACACCAGCTTCAGTTAGACGCATGCCTTCAACGACTTGACCTTTTGGACGTCCCAGGTGGCTCGCCAAAATCACTTTCGCACCGTTCTCGATTAGATACTTGATGGTAGGCAGCGTCTCGCGAATACGCGTATCATCCGTAATCGCACCGTTCTCCATTGGTACGTTAAAATCCACACGAACAAATACACGTTTACCGGCTACTTCAACGTCACGCACACTCTTCTTGTTCATTAGTGAAATCCTCCCGGGAACCCCATGATAAAGGTCTTAAGTATATTTAAATCCTCCACTTGCTATCCATCCCGCAGTCATCTGCAGGTTTATATCTATATGTTTTTGTGTTAGTTCCCCGCAGGGAAACCGGCGTTGCAGGTTGCAACGGGCAACCGTATCTAAAAAAACGAGCATCAGCTTCCCTAAGGGAAGCGCCGATGCGTCATAATCTCTTGTACTTGAACTCTGAACTAGGGAGCGCCGCATGAAAGCTTACGATCCCGTGAACCGCCATGAGGCGTATCACGATGTTCGTATGGCGGGATTACCCGCAAACTATCGCGAAGGAGCTGCCACAAGCAGCTCCTTCGACGAATATAGGGTGTCCAGAGGGGAACCCTCGGAATCCCCCTTTTCAAGGGGGACTTAGGGGGATCGTCCTTCTAGGGGGATGTCTTAAAGCCCCTTAGAAGCGATGTAAGCAGCAAGGTCAACTACACGGTTGGAGTAGCCCCACTCGTTGTCGTACCAAGAAATGATTTTAACCATGTTGCCTTCGACAACCATAGTCGACAAAGCGTCGATTGTGGAGGAAGCCGGGTCGCTGTTGTAGTCGCTCGATACAAGCGGCTCATCGGAGTAGTTCATGATGCCTTTAAGGGAAGTTTCAGCTGCATCTTTCAATGCTGCGTTTACTTCGTCAACAGTTACGTTAACTTTCAATTCAGCAACAAGATCTGTTACGGAAACGTTAGGCGTAGGAACACGCATAGCCATACCGTTCAATTTGCCTTTCAACTCAGGCAATACAAGGGATACTGCTTTAGCAGCGCCTGTGGATGAAGGAATAATGTTTTCTGCAGCAGCACGAGCACGGCGCAGGTCTTTATGTGGAACGTCCAATACGGATTGATCGTTAGTGTACGAGTGAATAGTAGTCATCATACCTTTTACGATACCGAATTTGTCGTTGATTACTTTAGCGAATGGTGCAAGGCAGTTCGTTGTGCAAGAAGCGTTGGAGATAATCGTGTGCGCGGAAGCATCGTATTTATCTTCGTTAACGCCCATTACGATTGTGATGTCTTCGTTAGTAGCTGGAGCGGAGATGATTACTTTCTTCGCGCCGCCTTTCAAGTGAAGCTCAGCTTTGTCTTTCGCTGTGAAAATACCAGTAGATTCAACAACGATTTCAGCGCCTACAGAAGCCCATGGAAGGTTCTCAGGGTTACGTTCAGCAAAAACCTTGATTTCACGGCCATTTACGATCAGCGCGCCTTCTTTAGCTTCTACAGTAGCTTCCAGCTTGCCATGTGTAGTGTCATATTTAAGCAGGTGAGCCAGTGTGTTTGTGTCTGTCAAATCGTTAACAGCCACCACTTGTACATTCGGGTTATTCAATGCTGCGCGGAACACGTTACGGCCGATACGACCAAATCCGTTAATACCAACTTTTACCATTTTAGTTTCCTCCTAGGCATAATTTCATTTATCTCAAGACGAGGCGTTGGACACCGGTTTCCGGCAGTCCACTCGTCAAGATCACATCATTTACTCTTCCTGATCGATGATTGCTGCAATTTCAAGTGCAGCAGCCTCGTCGGTGACGAGCATATCATCATGTCCAAAGCGCATCACAGCTGCGATCGCTTCACCTTTACTGCGGCCGCCTGCAATCGCAATGACAACCTCAGTTTCCATAATGTCTTCGATTCGAAGACCTGCAGTGAGCATCTTATGAACGACAGAACCGCTTCGGTCAAAATAGTACCCGAATGATTCTGCAAGCGCTCCTTCAGCCTTGAGAGCATCGACAACTGCCGCATCCACACGTCTGCGACGAGCCATTACCATAGCGTCCCCGATCCCATGAATGACGATGCGGGCTTTGCGAATCACTTCCACAATCTCCCTCACGTTAGGTTCTTGCATCAAGGAAGTGTACGCTTCTTCGCCCAAGTGGTCCGGCACATGAAGCATCCGGTATTGCGCACCTGTACGCTTAGCCATTGTCGAAACGATCGTGTTTGCTTGGTAATCCAAACTTTCGCCAAGTCCACCGCGTGCCGGTACGAACCAATTGCCTTTGAGCGGTGTTTGCGTGGTCAGCTGGTTGGCGACTTGGGCCAATGTCGATCCGCCGGTTACGGCAATGACATCATCGTTCTTCATCGCTTTGCTCAGCACCGCACAACCTGCTCGGCCCAGCTCCCGCTTTGTATGAGGGGAAGCATCGGAATCACCGGAGACGATAACAACTTGCTTTAATCCAAAATGCTTGCGAATTCTCTCTTCCAGCTCCGACAATCCGAACATCGCTTTGTAGAAAGGTTCCATGTCCTCAAGCAGCCGTTTGCCGGCATCACTGATTCGCATCCCTGCGGCATCAATGTGGAGAAGCTCCTGTGCTTTGAGAAAATCCGTTTCCGCACGCAGCACCCGCTCAGTCATATCGAGTGAAGCTGCTAATGTGCGCCGACCGATCATATCCGAGAGCATGACCTGACGGAGAATAAGATACCTTTTCCTCATGACGATAAGTAAGTCTGGCAGAAGCTGCTGCTGTATTTCGATGAGAGATTGCATCTTCCAACATCAACTCCTGTTGCAGAGAGAGGCTTTCGTATCTCTTTGGGACAATCGCATGGACGCGTTCCGTCCCACATGCTCATTTTAAGTCCCACACATATTGTAACCCAAACTCATTGCAGGGGCAAGATCAGTTTGCCTAATGAAACCGTTTACTGTCACGATTTGCACAAATTTAATTTAATTTTCAGCCTTGCTTTTCTTTCCACAATCACATATACTTATCTTCGCTGTCACTTTGCGCCCGTGGTCCAATGGATATGACGTAGGCCTCCGGAGCCTGAGATCGAGGTTCAATTCCTCGCGGGCGCGCCATTACAACTATAATGAATGTCTCATAATGAAGGACCTTCCGAATTATCGGAGGGTCCTTCTTCATGTTTCAGGCAGAAGCTCACCTCAAACAGCATCTCCATTTCTGCTCGAAAGTAACCTTCTTCTGAGCCTGTTTAGCTTGTTTACAGACAATTTGACCATCTTTGACTTTTAAATCGTAATCCGTTATGATGAATTTAATAGCAGTTCACTATCGAAGCCGCAATTCATGCAATTCGCTTCGGTTGCTGTGCTTGCGTTTCACCACTATCTGAATGTTCTTGAGGAGGGACTTACGATGAGTTTCGTACCAATGGTTATCGAATCGAACAACCGCGGCGAACGCGCCTACGACATTTACTCCCGTTTGCTGAAGGATCGAATTGTGTTCCTAGGCACGCCTGTCAACGATATGGTGGCTAACTCCATTATCGCGCAGCTGTTGTTCCTTGCAGCCGATGATCCGGATAAAGACATCTCGCTTTACATCAACAGCCCTGGCGGTTCGGTCTCTGCAGGTCTCGCCATTTTCGATACGATGAATTTCATTAAACCGTCAGTTTCCACGATTTGCGTAGGCATGGCGGCTTCGATGGGCGCATTCTTACTTGCAGCCGGTGCCAAAGGCAAGCGTTATGCGCTTCCTAACAGCGAAGTGATGATTCATCAGCCGCTCGGCGGTGCGCAAGGTCAAGCAAGCGATATCGAGATCCGTGCGAAGCATATTTTGAAAACTCGTGATACGCTCAACCGCATTTTGGTGGAGAACACGGGTCAAACGCTTGAGAAGATTGAGCGCGATACCGACCGCGATTACTTCATGTCTGCTGCAGAAGCAGCAGCTTATGGCCTTGTTGACAAGGTTATCGAGAAACTTTAAGCCAATGGTGATATGAACAAGAAAGAGCGATAATCCTTCCCGGGATTATCGCTCTTTCTTGTTCATTTATCACAGTTCATATGGTCTGTCAATAACAATTTGAAGCGCTGAATGGGTGCGGACTGCTCCAATGAATCATGATAAGATGTACTAAATGATTCCATATCCACCGTCACTTAGGTTACGTTTCGGAAATCTAATATAAACGGAGTTGCACACGCATGAAACTTACGAACCCATTCGCAAGCGTGCGAAATTTCATTCGATCCAGTGATTCTGGCAGCGTTTTTACTTCCTACACGCCATCGTTTGAACCAAATTTTCAGCATGCCCCAACTGACACAGATAATCAAAATCTCTTCTTGCCTATGCAGGACAAGTCTCTCCTGCTGCGCCCGCTTAGCGACACTCATCTCATTGAAGTCTATCATGAAGCTAGAGCAATGCGTCTGTCCGAAGAGTTTATTGCATTGATTGAACATGCCATTGAGCAGCGCGGCTTGTCCACTACCGATGACCGGAAATCGTTAGCCTAACCTAGGTTGCAGTCAGCATAACTGCCAGTTCATCATATAAGGCAAACCCTTCTCCACACTGGAGAGCGGTCTGCCTTATTTTTTTGCTAATATGCTGCTGTATTATTATTGCATTTCATAGACAACTGTAACGTCCGCAGAAACGTTAATTACACCTGTCTGCACACTTGTTGTCGCCTTACCATCCATGGATGCCGATTCAGGTGCCATTTGATCCCGGCCGTAGTAGATCGGTCCACTGTTCATCCCGTTTTGTGAGATGCTGATGACTTCCTTTAGTTGTTTGCCAGCTGCTTTGGCGAGCGCTGACGCTTTCGCTTTGGCGTTAGCCATCGCTTTCTCAAGCGCTTGAATCTCGTATTGCTCCTGTTTCTCCGTGTTGAACTGCACTCCGTCTACACGGTTAGCGCCATTCTCCGACAGATCATCCAGCAATTTTCCGATGCCATCCAGGTCACGCGTTGTAATTTGAATGTTGTGCACGGACAGATAACCTTTGATCTTGCTTGTGCCGTCCTTGCTGTTGTATTCATATTCTGCTTGAACATAGAATCCTACTGTCTTCACGTCCTTGGCATTCATCTTGTACGTATCAAACAGCACCTTCTTCAAGCCTGCGAACTGCGTCGCATTCTTCGCTTGGGCTTCTTTAGCAGATGCCGCGCGCGCTTCTACTGCCACGCTCAAGTATGCCACATCCGGGGCTGTTTCCAGCTTTCCTGTACCCGCTACCGTAATCGTGCTCTTCTGTACAATGCTTCCGTTATCCACCGCATACACCTCATTGCTGCCATGACTGCTTGCCCCAAACATTGCCCCTACGCCTACCGCCAGTGCCAGTACAGGTACCATCAGCCATTTAGATTGCAACTTCATCATCACGTTCAGCCCCCTTCAATCTCCATATTTGGTTCTATATACTCAGACGCTGCTCTCCAATGCTTTGTTGCGCCTTATAGCCAATAATTAGGCCATAAAATAGAAAAAACCCCCAATAGGGAGCTTCTTCGAGTCGTTTATGTCTTATTATTGGTTTTCTAGCTCTTCCTTGCTAACCAGGTTGACTAAAGCGGTTACAGCTTGATCGGCGTCGGAACCTTCCGCGCTAATTGTAACCTCAGTACCTGAGCTGATAGCAAGACTCATAATACCCATAATCGATTTAGCGTTCACTTTTTTATCGTCTTTCTCTACGAACACCTCGGAAGAAAACTTGTTCGCTTCCTGAACAAAAAGTGCGGCCGGTCTTGCATGAAGACCTGTCTTCAGTCGAACGACAACCGGATGCCTTGTCATGGAAACCTTACCCCCTATACGAAATTCAATCTTGCGATCACTTGCACCAAGTCATTTTATTCGTTATTATATCACTTTTCTAAAGTCTACACTAGCTATATGCTTAACCGTTCCTTAATTTTTCGGCCAACTCGTCGATTTTGCGCAAACGGTGGTTCACACCGGACTTGCTCACCTTGCCCTTGAGCATCTCGCCGACTTCCGTTAAATTCAAATCCGGGTGCATCAGCCGTATATGTGCCACCTCTCGAAGCTTATCAGGTAGTGTATCCAGCCCCACCTCACGATCGAGCAGCTTGATATTATCGATCTGCCTCACAGCAGCACCAATCGTCTTATTCAAATTCGCCGTTTCGCAGTTGACGATCCGGTTGACCGAGTTACGCATGTCACGCATGATGCGGACGTCCTCGAATTTGAAGAGCGCTTGATGGGCACCGACGATGCTGAGGAGCTCGATAATTTTCTCGCCTTCTTTCATGTAGAAGATAAACCCTTTCTTACGTTCGATACAACGGGCGTTAAGGTCAAACTTATTCGCCAGTTCCACGAGCGATTGACAGTGCTCTTCATACATGGTGGCAATCTCCAGGTGGTAGGACGAACCTTCCGGGTTATTTACGGAACCCCCGGCCAGGAACGCGCCGCGCAAATAGGAGCGTTTGCAGCATGACTTGCGAATGATGTCCCGGTCGATGCCCTGATTAAACATAAAGCCCTCGGAGACAATTTTGAGATCACTCAATATCTCTTGCACGGTGGCCGGAATCCGTACGATATAGACGTTATTCTTCTTCAATCTCATCTTCTTGCGAACCAGCAGCTCCGTATGAACGGCGAATTGTTTCTTGATAAGTGAATAGATCCGTCTTGCAATCGCCGCATTTTCCGTCGATATATCGAGTATTACCTTTCGGCTCGACAACGAAACCGAGCCGTTCATTCGAATCAGTGCAGAGAGCTCCGCCTTCTCACAGCACGGATCGGCTTCGATGAGCGTCAATTCTTTTTTGGTTTGTCCCGCAAAAGACAATGTAACTCACCTCTTTCGTTCCATCCAGTTTTCCACAAGCTGATAAATATGATGACTTAACCTAGCTGCATCATGACGCAAATACGTGCGAAACAGTACGAGCCGGTCTGCAATGACTTCATAGCCGCGCCGTTTCACTTCTTCAAGATCAAGGTGTACAGCTTTTGCACCTCGTTCGGCGTACTTATTTTGCACCTGTTCCGGAATCTCACCGTCGTTGACGATGACATAATCGAACAGATGATGACCGATATGTGCATGTACAGCAGCCAAATGGTCGCTTACCGAATAATTGTCGGTTTCCCCCGGCTGCGTCATCACGTTACATACGAACATCTTCACTGCATTGGAATCGACAATGCTTTGCGCCAGTTTAGGCACTAGCAAATTCGGGATTATGCTGGTATAGAGGCTGCCCGGACCGATCAGAATCGCATCAGCTTCACGGATGGCCTCAACTGCTTCCTCCAGCGGCTCGACATCTGCAGGCTCAATAAAGACTCGCTTGATCGCTTTGCCTGCCTTCGGAATGTTCGACTCCCCTGTAATAATGCTGCCATCAACCGTTTCCGCCTTCAGCACAATCGCTTCACCTGCAGCCGGCAGTACACGTCCGCGAACCGCAAGTACTTTGCTGAGCATCCGAACGCCGGACACGAAATCACCGGATATGTCGGTCATTGCAGCAAGCATCAAGTTGCCTAAGCTATGACCCGCAAGTCCGGTTCCGGAACTAAACCGATATTGCAACAAATCGGAGAGAAGCGGCTCAACGTCAGCAAGGGCAATCAACACGTTGCGGATATCGCCCGGAGGCGGCATCTGCAGTTCATTACGCAGTATACCGGAGCTTCCGCCGTCATCGGCCACCGTTACGATGGCCGTAATATCAAGCGGCTTCTCTTTCAATCCACGCAGCATGACCGATAGCCCTGTGCCCCCGCCGATGACGACAATTCGGGGCTTCTGTTCTTTTCTCCGTTCTGTCACGTTTACCTCAGCTCCGATCACGATCTGAATCTCGATGACTGACTCGAACGAGCTCTGTGTCACTGCTGCCAAGCATTCGCCCTAGATATTCGGCAATCGCGACCGAACGGTGTTTCCCGCCCGTACAACCAATCCCGATGACGACTTGACTCTTTCCTTCTTTCCGATAGAGGGGAATAAGAAACTGCAGCATATCGAGCAGCTTCGTGAGAAACGCCTGCGTTTCCGGCCATTTCATCACATACTCGAACACTTCAGGATCTTGACCTGTATTGGGACGCAGATGATCGACATAGTGTGGATTCGGAAGAAAACGAACATCATAAATGAGATCGGCATCAATTGGAATTCCATACTTGAATCCAAATGAGGTGACATTGATAGAAATCGTATTCAGATCCGAGTTCGTGAAGCGAGACATGATTCGTTCCTTCAACTGAGCCGGCTTCAAGTTACTTGTATCGATAACCTGCGTCGCCCAGCCTTTCAGATCCTCGAGAATGCGTCTTTCCAGCTTAATGCCTTCCAGCGGTAATCCTTCCGGAGCCAGCGGATGAAGTCGTCGGCTTTCCTTATAGCGCTGCACGAGCACGCCATCCGTTGCATCCAGGAAGAGAATCTCATACCCAATCGTATAGTGCTCTTTCATATAGTTCAGCGATTCAGACAATGCCGTGAAAAATTCGCGTCCCCGTAAATCAATGACGAGCGCAACTTTACCGATTTTGCCATTAGACTGTTCTATGAGCTCCGCAAACTTCGGAATGAGCACCGGCGGAAGATTATCTACGCAGAAAAATCCGAGATCCTCCAGGCTCTGTACCGCAATCGTTTTACCTGCACCGGACATGCCTGTAATGATGACTAGCTTTGCCATCGCTGTTCCCGCTTCCACACTCAATCCCCCCACCGTCTACCAAGACTTTCTACGCACGTATAATTAGACCTGCTGCGCCGACAACACCTGCATCGTTGCCAAGAATAGCTGGTACGATCTCAACGCCTTCTTGCGCCATCTCTGGTGCTGATTTCTTGAATGCTTCACGAATTTGCTCAAAGAGGAATTCGCCTGCTTTGGATACGCCGCCGCCGATGATAAAACGCTGCGGGTTAAGAACAACCGCTACTGTAGCCATCGACTTGCCCAAGTAATGAGCTGCGCGAGCCACGATACGAGCCGCTACTTCATCGCCGGCTTTAGCTGCATCAACGACATCCTTCGCCATAATGTTCGGAACGAACGAAAGCGAAGTACGGTCTCCGCGTTCGACAGCATCTTTCGCCATACGGATAATGCCCGTTGCGGAAGAAACAGTCTCCAAGCAGCCCATTCTGCCGCAGCCGCATTGAATCGCTTCGAGATCCGGCACGATTGGAATATGACCAAGCTCGCCGGCCATGCCAGCAAAACCTTCTACGATCTTACCGTTTATAATTACACCGCCGCCAACACCTGTTCCAAGCGTGTAGCAAACGCAATCCGCAATGTTACGGCCTGCTCCCGCCCATGCTTCACCAAGTGCTGCAACGTTAGCATCATTATTGACTAGTACTTTTTTATCAAGCTTCTCTTCGAGAATCGCTTTCAGAGGCACATGATCAAAGAACAGATTAACCGACTGCTTCACGATCCCGTTCGGAATATCGAGGAAGCCTGCAATTCCGATACCTACGCCTTCTACTTGCTCCCACGAGAAAGGGGACTGTTCGACGATCAGCTTTGCATAGTCAGCGATATTCGCGCAAACGGCGTCAGAGCCCTTCTCGACTTCAGTCGCTCCTTCATACGTATGCAATAATGCGCCTTCCATACTGCAAATACCAACCTTAATTGTTGTACCGCCAATATCTACACCAACGACTATTCTCTCAGACATAATAGGCCACCTCTATAATATAAGGATCTGGGGTTACTTCTGTTCCAACTAAACTATAAGCGAACGCTTCCAACTGGTCAAGGTGAAACGGCTGCCGCCATCCTATCGGTGGCGCAGTGCGTTTCATTCCGGAGAAATATAAGCTACGTATAGGGTGAAACCTATATCTTCTTATATTTCAAGGTGAAACGGCTGTCGCCGTCCCATCGAAAGTGCAGGTCTCAGGCAAGAATAAGTTTTGTAAGAAAATGCCCTATCCGCGCTAACATGAAGTGACGCTGTCCGTTGCTACGGACAGCGTCATCCATACGTCATTCACTTGTGCAAATACACGCTTGATGCAGCATGCAGCTTCCTTTTATAAGGATTGACTCCAGTCATGGACGGCATGACCTTCAAGGTATTTCTCACAATCAAGTGCAGCCATACAACCGCTTCCCGCAGCTGTAATCGCTTGGCGGTACTTGTTGTCCTGTACATCGCCGCATGCGAATATACCAGGGATGTTCGTTTCGGATGTACCCGGCTTCACGATCAGATAGCCTGTCTCATCTGTTTCTAACTGGCCGCCGAGGAATTTCGTGTTTGGTGTGTGGCCGATTGCAACGAAGATTCCGTTTGTTTCGATAACTTCCTCTTCACCCGTTTGGTTGTTACGCACTTTAAGGCCGGTTACAGCCATATCGTTTGCCACAACCTCTAGCGGTGTGCGATCTAGCGCCCAAGTAATCTTACTGTTCTCACGCGCACGATCTTGCATGATTTTGGAAGCGCGCATTTCTGCGCGACGGTGAACAAGTACAACCTCCGAAGCGAAACGCGTCAAGAAGTTCGCTTCTTCCATTGCAGAGTCGCCGCCGCCTACCACGATAATTTTCTTACCGCGGAAGAAGAATCCATCACATGTTGCACACGTGCTGACGCCGCGTCCAACATTCTCGCGTTCGTTAGCAATACCTAGGTATTTAGCCGAAGCACCTGTCGAGATAATGAGGGATTCGGCTTGAAGCTCGCCTTGACCTTCAACCTGCAGCGTGAACGGACGCTTCGAAGTATCGACAGAATTGACCCAGCCAGTGCGGAATTCCGCGCCGAAACGCTCCGCTTGCTTACGCATGTTTGCCATCAGGTCAGGACCCATAATGCCATCGGGGAAACCCGGGAAGTTCTCAACCTCTGTCGTTGTCGTCAATTGTCCACCAGGCTCAGGACCTTCAATAATAAGTGGCTTCATGTTTGCACGAGCCAGATAGATCGCGGCTGTCAGCCCTGCAGGGCCTGTTCCGATAATAATTGCTTTGTGCACAGTTGTACCTCCTACCATGGACTCTCCTAGTCGCGACGCTCCGCAAGTCCCGGGAATGTCATTCTCATTTTTTCTTTGATGCCGCATATTTCATCAATGCGTTTGACGCATTTACTAACAGTCGCAATCGACGTCCCATACCGCTGAGATACCTCGTGGTACGAAATTTCTCTTCGGTGCATTTTGGCCGTCAAATATTCAAGCGCAGCAGCCCAGCTTTCAACTTTCCCAAGCTTCGGCACATTCGGGTAAATCCGCGAGAGAAACTCGATCCACAGCGTCAACAAATCATGTTGCTGAACCAGATCATAATGCTTGTTCATCCGCATCAATGCTGCTTCGAGGACGGACTGCCATTTATCCTCCCAGATCGGAAGTCTCGACGGCATCCGGCTATGTTCAATAACCGTTTCTTTCCCTTCAAGCACCGCTTGAAGAGATTCATGCACACCGATGGAACGAAGCACGAAGATCGCTATTCGTTTCAAATAGTCATCTTCCTGCGGCTCCACGATAAAATCACGCAGCGCATCCTTCACTTCATTGTCGGCAATCATACCAAGTGCTTGGATAACCTGCAGCTTCGTATGCCTGTCGCCATGTCGCAGTGCCCAGAAGAAGGACGAACGGACGAGCGGATCCCGCTTCATATGATCGGGCAGTGCTTCGGTTGATTTCTCCCATAGCTTAAACTGCTCTTCGAACGGAAGATGGTAATGGTAGCTCGTAGGCGCCGTATTCAAGCCTTTCTCCATAAGAGAAAGCTGTTCCAGATAGTAGCCTGGCACATGCGATTCGGCATCCAGCTTGCTCACCTGATGCCATAACCGCTTAGCCTCTTCGTAGCGCCCCATATTGCAGGCCGCAACAGCAGCATAATGGTAGAGACACGGATCCGACTTCAGCGCAGCATCCTTCAGCAGACGAGTGAAGTGACGGTACGCCTCGCCGTGTTCCCCTAGAATACCCATTGTTGTAGCCAACTTAAACACATGCTCCTGATGGAATGGCACGGTTTTGCAAAGCATCTCCACTAACGGTTTCAGTTGCTCCTGGTCGCCCGCATGTTGATGGAAAATCGCCAAATTGCATAAGGCATGCAAATTGCCTGGTTCAATGTCCAGCACCTGATGAATAGTGACCATAGCTTTGTCGAAAATGCCCATATAGTAGTAGGCCAACGCTAGATTGTTGCGAGCCGCAAGAAATTCGCCGTTCTTCTCGACAATACTCTCTAGCAGTCGCACAGCTTCGACAAACTTGCCTTCTTCGAGCATGGACCTCGCACGGTCATGCTCGAAGAATCCTTCGCGCGCCTTAATGTACGCCAGCTTCATCGGACGCTCCAGCTCAAAGTGGAGCAGCTCCATCATTTCTTCGGCTTCATCGAGAAACTGACCTTCGGGATCTTCCTCCAGGTAGCGCACGAGTGAATCCTCAGCTGCTTCGTAATTCTCCATGTTGGCGTAATTGTTTGCCATATAGAAATGGCATTCCGTCATCTCCGGATCAAGCTCGTTCACAATCGACGACAAGATTCGATTCGATTCCTCGTAATTGCCCATTTCTGACAAAATGCCGGCCATATTGCAATGATTCACCGGATTATCCGGTTCATACTCGGCCGCGCGGCGGAAATACTTCAGTGCCTTGTCATAATGATAACGATCCATCGACCGAACCGCTCGCTCGAAGAAGAACGTTGCGTCCCATTGTATCGGAATGACTTTCGTGCTGTGGCTGGCTACCGCAATTTTCTTTTCTTTCATAACAAAAGGCACCTCCCCGGTACATCAAATATTCTACGATTATACCATAGCGCGGCCTATCCTTACACGAAAGAATATGTGGGAAATCGCGGGCATTCGCCCGCGATTTCGGAGTTTAGCCTTGCGTACAGGCCGTATGTTGCCTAGATTCCGGCATTTTTGAAGAGCGTACTGATGGAGCCGCCTTCAATGATAATGCGCGTCGTTTCGGCTAAAATTGGAGCTACAGACAATACTGTGAAGCGGTCGGAATGGTTCTCCGGCAGCGCAATAGAGTCCGTTACAACGACTTCTTTAATATTCGGATGGTCTAATCGCTGTATAGCCGGGCCGGAGAAGAGCGGATGCGTTGCGCACACGTACACATCTTCAGCGCCGCGTTCTTTGAGACCTTCAACAACATTGACGATCGTCGTGCCTGTATCAATCAAGTCCTCGATAATTATTGGAGTCTGGCCTTCTACGTCACCGATAACATGCGTAATGACGGATTCATTGTGTGCCGGACGTTTCTTAATCATAATCGCGAACGGTGCATCCAGATAGTTTGCCAGCTTCTCAGCAGTTGAGGCACGGCCCGCATCCGGAGATACCACAATCGGATTCTTAATGTTCTTCGATTTCAAGTAATCACTGATCAGATCAAGTCCCGTCAGATGATCCACTGGGATATTGAAGAAGCCCTGGATCGCCGGTGCGTGTAGATCAATCGTAATTACGCGGTTTGCACCAACGGTCGTCAGTACGTCCGCAAGCATCTTAGCCGAGATCGGTTCACGTGGAGCAGCCTTGCGCTCTTGGCGTGCATAACCGTAGTACGGCACAATGATGTTGACGGTACGTGCGGAAGCACGCTTCGCCGCATCGATCATGACGAGTAGTTCGACAAAATGATCATTGATCGGATGTGAGAACGACTGTACAAGGAATACATCACAATTACGGATCGTTTCCTCATAGTGAACATAAATTTCACCGCTTTTGAAACGAGACACTTTGATTTTACCGAGCTCCAGACCTAGATTCTCGCAGATCCGTTCCGCAAGTTTGGGATTCGAGGACCCCGAGAAAATACGCAGCTTGTCGCTAAACAACATAATACCCTCCTGAGCGATTAGACCACTTTTTATTTACATGCATCAAAAACACCGCTTGATTCGACACCCTTCATTATACATGGAAATCGTAATATTTCAAAAAACGATCAAATGCGCAAAAAGACCCATTATCCGCACCAATTACGCGTTCTCGGCGTCTTTCAACATCTATCGCGGTTTGTCCCGATTTATGAACGTTTTATGGCAAAACGTCGTAGAACCGAGCACTGGCAATCAGGCTCGGTTCCCCATATAGCTAGCCGCGACTTCATTTACTTCGGCTGCTTGGATTTATTGTGGCGATTGCCAAGCTCAGCCATGACCTCATCCAAGGACAAGCCACGCTCGCGGAGCAGCACCATCAGGTGGAAGATCAGGTCGCTCGTTTCGCAGCGGAGCTCGTCATTATCTTTGTTCTTAGCTGCGATAATGACTTCTGCCGACTCTTCGCCGACCTTCTTTAGAATCTTATCGACGCCTTTCTCAAACAGATACGTCGTATACGCACCTTCAGGGCGCTCAGTATAACGCTGTGCGATTACAGCCTCGAGCTGGTTCAACATTGCAAAACGGTCGCTAGTCAGCGTTGTCGCATTAGCGTCTACGCCTTGAATGCCGGTCACTTCATTCGTGAAGCAGCTGTACGTGCCCGTATGGCAAGCCGGTCCGGTCTGTTCCACGCGAAGCAAGAGCGTGTCGCCATCGCAATCATAGTGCATCGAGACGATTTGCTGCGTATGACCGCTCGTCGCTCCTTTATGCCACAATTCGCCGCGCGAACGACTCCAGAACCATGTTTCGCCCGTCTCGATCGAACGACCAAGCGACTCCTCATTCATGTAAGCCATCATGAGAACTTCTTTGCTATTGGCATCCTGCACGATTGCCGGTACGAGGCCAGCCTCATTCCATTTAATCGCTGCAGCAACCGTTTCAATTCCTTGTCCAGTACTCACCTGATCTCGACTCCTTTCAGCCGCAAGTCATCCTTCACATCGCGGATCGTCAATTCTTTATAATGAAAAATCGTTGCTGCAAGACCCGCATCCGCATGACCCTGCTGAAATACATCGTAGAAATGCTCCACCTTGCCTGCACCGCCGGATGCGATAACCGGGATACTGATTGACTGCGATACCGCCTGCGTCAGCTTAATATCGAAGCCATCCTTCGTACCGTCCGCATCCATACTTGTGAGCAGAATTTCACCCGCTCCAAGCGATTCTACTTCTTTCACCCAAGCAAGCGCCTTAATACCCGTCGCTGTACGTCCGCCGTGCGTGTACACTTCCCACTCGCCCCAAGTTTGATTAAACTTGGCATCGATCGCGACAACGATACATTGGGAACCGAATTTACGAGCACCGTCCTTCACGAGCGACGGATTCTTAACCGCTGCCGTATTGATGCCGATCTTATCGGCTCCGGCGCGAAGCAGCCGCTTCATATCATCGACGTGGGAGATCCCTCCGCCCACCGTAAACGGTATCGTAATTTCGCCGGCCGTTCGTTTGACGACCTCGATCATCGTCGCTCTGCCTTCAACCGAAGCGGAGATATCAAGGAAAACAAGCTCGTCCGCGCCTTCCTTGTCGTAAATTGCCGCAAGCTCTACAGGATCGCCTGCATCGCGCAAGTTGACAAAGTTGACGCCTTTCACGACCCGCCCATCCTTCACGTCCAGACATGGAATAATACGTTTAGCCAGCATCTGAATGCCGCCTCCCTTCTAGCTTGATATGTAGAACACCACTCGCACCTATCGAGCGGTTTCACGTGATTCTGTCGTCAACGCGAGAAAATTCCGCAGCAGGCTCATGCCGAGCTCGCCGCTTTTCTCCGGATGAAACTGCATGCCGTACACATTGCCTCTGCCGACAATGGCGGTCACCGGACCGTTATAGTCCGTAATCGCGAGCAGATCATCTCCGCGCTGCGGCTTGGCATGGAAGGAATGGACGAAGTACACATGTCCCTCCTCAAGCCCTTTAAACAACGGACTCTCTTGTTTGAAGGTCAGCTTGTTCCAGCCCATATGCGGCACCTTGAAGTCCCCTCGGAAGCGGATGACGTTACCGGGGAGCAGCCCCAAACCTTGATGCTGGCCGTACTCCTCGCTTTCGCTGAACAGCAGCTGCATGCCAAGGCAAATGCCGAGCAGCGGCTTGCCGGATGCGGCGTAGAAACGTGTGACTTCTTCAAGACCGGTATTCTGCAAATTCTGCATCGCATCGCCGAAGGCGCCAACCCCAGGCAATATCGCACCGTCCGCCTCCATGATCTCCTGTGCATCGGCGGTGATGACTGCTTCATACCCGAGTCGTTCCACGGCTTTGCTGACGCTGTGCAGATTGCCCATGCCGTAATCGATGATCGCGATCATCCTACAGCACTCCTTTCGTCGAAGGCACTCCTTGCACACGCGGGTCAATGCTTGTCGCTTCATCCAGCGCACGGCCGAGCGCCTTGAACACCGCTTCGATCATATGATGCGTATTCACGCCGTAATGAACGATTACATGCAGGTTCATACGCGCTTCAAGCGCCAGCTTCCACAGAAACTCGTGCACCAGCTCTACTTGGAAGCTGCCTACTTGCTGGGACGGATACTGCGCGCGATATTCGAAAGCTGGACGGTTGCTCAGATCGATAACCACCTGTGCCAGCGCATCGTCCATAGGTACGAACACCGAAGCGTAACGCTTAACGCCGCGCTTGTCGCCCAGTGCTTCACGAAGCGTTTGACCTAGGCAAATGCCGATGTCTTCAACCGTATGGTGATCATCAATATCCACATCGCCGCGTGCTTCCACTGTGAGGTCGAATTGACCGTGCTTCGTGAATAGATCCAGCATGTGATTCAGGAAAGGAACATCCGTATCAATCTTGGAGATCCCGGTTCCATCGACTCCAAAAGCCAGCTTAATGTCCGTTTCATTCGTCTTACGCGCAACTTCAGCTGCGCGGATTGCGAGGTTCTCTGCCATGTAATATCCTTCTTTCCACTGTACCTTATATTTTGATGGAGCTGACTAAGTGTTACGCTCCCGCTCCAGTCGGATTTCAATTGCCCTAGCATGCGCTTCAAGCCCTTCATGGCGGGCGAGCGTCATAATGTTATCGCCGTTTGCGAGCAGCGCATCCTTGCTATAGTAAATCAGACTCGACTTCTTCACGAAGTCATCCACATTCACAGGAGAAGAGAATCGCGCTGTACCGTTCGTTGGCAAAATATGATTCGGGCCGGCATAATAATCGCCGACCGGCTCAGAGCTGTACGGTCCGACGAAGATCGCACCGGCATTCTCGATTCGACCAAGCAGCGCCATCGGCTCTGCCGTCATAATTTCCAAGTGTTCCGGCGCCATGCGGTTCACCGCATCGATTGCTTCAGTCATCGTTTCGGCGATCAGAATTGCGCCGTAGCCGTCAATGGACTGCCTCGCTGTGCCTTCACGCGGAAGCAGCGCCAGCTGACGCTCAACTTCAATAGCGACTGCATCGCCAAGCGCTTCTGATGTCGTCACAAGAATCGCAGACGCCATCTCATCATGCTCGGCTTGCGACAGCAGATCCGCGGCCACGTAAGCCGGATCTGCCGTCTCGTCGGCCAGCACAACGATCTCGCTTGGACCTGCGATGCTGTCGATGGCGACAACACCATAAACCGAACGCTTCGCGAGGGCCACGTAGATGTTGCCCGGTCCACAGATCTTATCGACCGGCGGAATCGTCGCTGTGCCATAAGCCAGAGCAGCTACCGCTTGCGCACCGCCAATACGGTACATTTCCTTCACGCCGGCTTCTGCAGCCGCTACAAGAATATAAGGATCGATTCCTGCTTTGCCGCCCGTTGCCGGAGGCGTCACCATTACGATTTCCGGTACACCTGCAACCTGCGCAGGTATCACATTCATGAGCACCGAAGATGGATAAGCTGCTTTCCCGCCTGGGACATATACGCCTACACGCTTGAGCGGTCTAAGCAGTTGTCCAAGCATCGTACCGTCGGGTTGTACATCCACCCAGGATTGGCGCATCTGCTTCTCATGGAATTTTCGAATGTTCGCCGCAGCTTCACGTATAGCGGTTAGAAACCCTGCTTCTACGTGATCATAGGCGGCTTGTATCTCGCTCTCTGTGACACGCAGCCGCGATTCATCCAGCTTTACACGGTCATGCTGCTCTGTATAACGCAGCAATGCCGCGTCTCCTTCGGTACGTACCGCTTCTACGATTTGACGTACCGCTTCGTTTTGTTCCGGTGAGCCGTAGTCCACCTTACGTGTTAATCCAAACTGTTCCGCACGCAGTTTCCGCATAACGCCACCGCTCCTTTCACTTCTTCTTCCGCATAAGCACCTTGCTTAGCGGCGGCTTACTCTCGCTATCTATACGCCTGCTTTAGCCGCTATCGCAGTCTGCAGCTTGTCGCATAGGCTCTGAATGGCATCATTCTTCATTCTGTAGCTGACACGATTGGCAATCAACCGGCTAGTAATGCCGAAGATCTCTTCCATCTCCACAAGGCCATTCTCGCGAAGCGTTTGCCCCGTCTCCACCATGTCGACAATTCGGTCAGCAAGCCCAATAAGCGGAGCCAGCTCAATAGAGCCGTTTAGCTTGATGACCTCAACTTGCTGCCCCAATTCGCGAAAATATTGCGAAGCCACATTCGGATACTTCGTCGCCACACGAGGATGAATGACCGGCTTCCAATCCGGCAGTCCGATAACGGACATGCGGCATTTGGCGATACCAAGATCAAGCAGTTCATAGACGTCTTTATTTTCTTCCATGAGTACATCCTTGCCTACAATGCCGATATCCGCGACGCCGTACTCGACATAGGTCGGTACATCGACGGGCTTCGCCATGATGAAGGACATGCCCAGCTCCGGCAGTTCGATAATAAGCTTCCGTGTGTCGTCAAAATCACTTGGGATCGGCACGCCTGCTTCCCGAAACAGATTCGATGCCACTTTATAGATGCGTCCCTTCGGCATCGCGACCTTGAGCAGCTCACGTCCCGATGTATCGCCGGTGTATATACCGTTGCTCATCATGCTCATCTTGAAGTCCCCCCCTGTCCGCCGCCGAAGAACGTCAACAGCTTCGTAAACGTGACGCCCTTGTAGTTCACCTGTCCGTCGACCGAATCCGATGCAGCAAGCACAGCCTGCTGAGCATCAGCTCCGTCCATTTTCTCCGTCACCACTACGACAGCATCGCCACTGCTGCCACCGCTAACCGTGTCCGCCTCTTCACGAAGCTCACGCGCCTTATTAAGTGCCGCAGCACGACCAGCAGTGTCATACCCAATCAGTACGCGCTCCGTTCTCGCTTCACTTGCATGGTCCCCGATAAGCTCCAGAATTCGCGTTGTCTTAAGCGCAAAACCTGTCGCAGGTGCAGGACGACCAAACTGTTTCAATAAGTTATCATAGCGGCCGCCGCTCACTACCGGGAATCCGAGATCCGCCGCATAGCCTTCGAACGTCATGCCGGTGTAGTATTTAAAATCGCCAATCATCGTCAAATCAATCAATACATGCTCGCATACACCATAAGCCTCAAGCACGTCCCACATCTCGCAAAGATGCTGAATCGAAGCCTGAGCCGTCTGATCCAGACTAAGCGCCATAGCCTGGTTGCAGATCTCCTGCCCGCCGCGCAAACGCGTGATACCTTCCAGCTCGCTGCGCATAGCATCAGGCAGCGTCAGCTTCCGCAAGCCTTCGCGATATCCGACATAATCTCGCCCAAGCAAATAAGCCTTCAGTTCTTCTTGAGCAGCCGCCTGCCCCGGCAATGCTTCCTCGAATAGACCGTTCAGGAAGCCAACATGCCCGATTGCAATCTTGAAACGGTTCACGCCTGCTGCTTTAAGCGAAGCGATCGCAAGTGCAACCACTTCTGCATCCGCCTCAGGCGAGGCGTCTCCGACAAGCTCAACGCCGGTTTGGAAGAATTCCGCCTCTCGGCCTGCTTCCTCTTCAATCGCTCGGAACACATTGGAATGATAAGAGAGACGCACAGGGAACTGCGCATCCTTCAATACGGAAGAAACGACACGTGCAATCGGCGCCGTCATATCGGAGCGAAGCACAAGCGTCGTACCGCGATTGTTAAGCAGCTTGAACAGCTTCTGGTCGGAGGTCGAGCTTGCGACACCGACTGTATCGTAATACTCCATAGTAGGGGTCATAATTTGCTCGTACCCCCACGAGCTCATACAAGCAAGCACTTGATTCTCAATTTGTCTCAGCTTCGTTACAGCATGAGGCAAATAATCTTTCACGCCAATCGGCTTCTCAAATACCTTCGGTTTAGACATTATATGCTCACCCACAGTGCTTTAGTTAGTTAACGTGTTACCATATTACCATACTGCCAAAATAAAGGATTAGTCGTAATAATAACACGCGCCCCCCTATTCGTCAATCCTGTAGATATAGAAAAAACGGAGAGCATCGCTCTCCGTTTCTGACCCGCAAAGAGTGCAATTATGTACCTTAATCCGTTCCACTCCGTATTAGTGCAATCGGATTTCCACCGACGAAAGCGCCAGGCGGCACGTCCTTATGAACAACCGATCCTGCCGCAACAATGGCCCCATCTCCGATGACGACGCCGGGAAGGATCGTAGTGTTCGCACCAATCATAACACCTGAACCGATTCGAACCTCGCCAAGCCGGTATTCTTTGATCAAATACTCATGCGTCAATATCGTCGTATTATAGCCGATGATCGAGTTGTCCCCAATACTGATCTTCTCCGGGAAGAAAACATCCACCATCACCATGAGTGCAAACGCACAGTGGCGCCCTACCTTCATGCCAAGCACATGGCGATAAATCCAATTTTTCACCGGCAATGAAGGACAATAACGCGCTATCTGGATGAAGACGAAATTCCGTACGGCCTTAAATCTGCTGACCGTACGGTATACTTGCCACAGGGCATTTGGCCCTTCGACCGGATAACGCTCAACGTTTCTCAAGTGGTGCTCTACTCCAATCCCGCGAATGCGTACAGCTCGCGCATGTTATGGATCACATGACGCGCACCGCTTTCCTTCAGCTTCGCTTCACCTTTCAGTGACCACGCTACACCGACTGAGATGACCCCTGCCGCTTCGGCAGCTTCAATATCGACAACACTGTCGCCGACCATCATCGTCGTCGCCGGATCTGCACCTAATGCTTCCAACGCTTTAAGTACCGGCTCTGGATGAGGCTTCGGATGCTCCACATCTTCAATCGTCACGATCGCACCTGGCTCCACGTATTCATACAAACCTACATAACGTAAACCGCGTTCCGTCGTCAGTCGCATTTTGGTCGTAACGATTCCAATCCGTATTCCGGCTTCATGCAGCCGCGCGAACACTTCCACCACCTGTGGGAAAGCCGATACATAATCATCATGCATCTTAAGATTGACTTCACGGTAAGCCGCAACAAGGTCCGTCACATCTTCACGGCCTGAGAACAGCTGCATTTGCATCGTAAGCGGCTGTCCCATGCTCGGTATAATATGCTCCCGATCAAACTCAGGAGGGACGATTCCTTTTAAGGAATGCAAGAATGATTGAATGATGAGCTCATTCGTGTCCATAATCGTGCCGTCTAAGTCAAACAACATTGTTTTCACTACTGCTGCCATGCGATTATTTATTACTCCTTTAATGTCGATTCTCCGTGACCGCCAGCGGATTCTTTATCCAGCTCAGTGCGATCAACCTTTTTCTCTGGTGCTGCACCTGCTGGTAAACCGGTTTTGTAATTGATAACGGGATCGCTATAACGCGCATTCGCTTCACCCGTAGTACGGCGTCCAATGATCATAGCGACCGCCGCAATAATCAACAGTACCGATACCAGCTGAGAAATCCGAATATTGCCCTCTGCAGGGTTCAAGTAACCTTGATCGAAAACAATGCCCATTGGCGACCATAGTGCATCCATAACCGAAGCCGCCCACGAAGCGCCATGGAAAGCCAAGCTGTCTGTACGTAACGCTTCAATGAAGAAACGTCCGATAGAGTAACCGATGAAGTAAGTCATCAACAGTTCACCTGCCCGCAAGAACGGACGACGGCGAATGACAAGCAGCACTACCAGAACAAGCAGGTTCCAAAGCGATTCGTATAGGAACGTTGGATGATGGAATATACCATCAATATTCATTTCATTTACGATCCAATTCGGCAAATGAAGCGTGTCACGCAGGAAGCTCTCTTCAACAGGTCCGCCATACGCTTCCTGATTGACGAAATTCCCCCAACGACCGATCATCTGACCGGCAATAAGCGACGGCGCACAGATATCCGCGATTCTCCAGAAGCTGTAGCCTTTATATCGAAAATAAATAATACCGCATATGAAAGCACCTATGAGTGCTCCAAATATCGCAATACCGCCATTCCAGATCTTGAAGAAATCGAGCAAATTGCCCTTATACTCGTCCCACTTGAACGCTACGAAATAGATCCGCGCGCCTAAAATAGCAGACGGTACACCAAGCAGCAGCAAATCCATGAAGAAATCCGGTGATAAACCGAACCGCTTTCCTTCGCGAACTGCAAGAAGCAGTCCCACAAGCGCTGCCGTACCCAAGATGATACCGTACCAATGCACAGTAATAGGGCCCAGCGAAAAAGCAATTGGATCTAAACGTAATCCATACATGCGTCAACGGCTCCTTCTCTCACCATAATCGGGATATAATCAGACTTCATACTCTTTAGCCTCAACGAGTAATCAATCAAAATCATCCGCATCTTCAGCAATCGTCTCTGTCAATTTATTCGTAAATTGAAGCGCTGCATTATACCCCATACGTTTCAGCCTGAAGTTCATCGCAGCCACTTCGATAATGACCGCCAAGTTTCGGCCCGGACGTACTGGAACGGTAACGATTGGCACATCGGTATCGATAATTCTCGTTGTTTCTTCATCCAGACCGAGTCTGTCATACTGCTTGTCCGCTTGCCAATTCTCCAGCTTAATGACAACACTGATCTTCTTCATGTTGCGAACAGCGCCTGCGCCGAACAGCGTCATGACATTGATAATACCCAGACCGCGAATTTCAAGTAAATGACGAATAAGTTCAGGTGCTGTTCCATGCAATTGTCCATCAGAGGTTTGACGAATTTCAACAGCATCATCCGCTACAAGGCGATGGCTTCGTTTCACCAGCTCTAGCGCTGTCTCACTCTTACCAATTCCGCTGCCGCCCGTTATGAGCATACCGACTCCATAGACATCGACAAGAACACCGTGAATTGTAGCTGACGGTGCCAGTTTCCGTTCAAGGAAGTTGGTTATTCGACTTAAAAAAATCGTTGTTGCCGCATTACTGCGAAGTACCGGTATTTGCTTCAAATTCGATTGCTCGAGCAGCTCGGCCGGTGCATCCATGCCACGGGTTATGATGAAACATGGCGTCTCATCATCGCACAGCCGTTCCATGCGGTCTACTCGTTCTTGTTTGCTAAGCGTATCCATGAACGTAATTTCTGTCTTCCCCAGAATCTGTACACGTTCCTTCGGATAGTAGTCAAAATAACCAGCTACCTCAAGTCCGGGGCGCGATAAATCGTCTAACGTAATGCTGCGGCGGAGTCCGTCTTCTCCACTTAATATTTCAAGCTGAAATTGACTTACCAGATCGGACACTTTCACTTTCTTAGCCACTATTTCGGCCTCCTCAAAATCGCAGCCAGCTACGAGTTGTTAGATTAAATAACCAGATATCGTTATCGTATCGGAAATAACAAATAAAAACAACCGCCCGATAATTCGGGCGGTTGTCAGTAAAGGCTCAGCGCCTTATCTTATACTTCAAATACGTTCAGTTCGCTCTCTTTGTCGAAGACATGAACTTTGTTCATATCAAGAGCAAGCTTCACATTTGTACCTTCTTTAACGCCGGAGCGGCCGTCAACACGAGCGATTACTGTGTCTTTGCCAAGACCGTTCAGGTACAAGAACATTTCGTGACCAAGGTTCTCAGCAACTTCAACGTGAGCGTTCACGATTGTTTGCGGGGAAGCCTCGTGGAATACTGGCTCTTCGTGCAGATCTTCTGGACGGATACCAAGAATGATCTCTTTGCCAAGAAGGCCTTTATCTTTCAATTGTTGTGCTTTGCCTTCTGGAACAAGTACATCGATGTTAGTCGATTTGAAACGAACGGAACCGCCAGCTTCGGAAAGCGTACCCGTGATGAAGTTCATCGAAGGAGCGCCGATAAAGCCTGCTACGAAAATGTTAACTGGGTGGTTGTACAGCTCTTCCGGGGAAGCAGCTTGTTGAATGATACCGTCTTTCATAACGACGATACGGTCACCCATTGTCATTGCCTCGATTTGGTCATGCGTTACGTAGATAACAGTTGTTTCAAGACGTTTAGCCAGTTTGGAGATCTCCGCGCGCATTTGACCACGAAGTTTAGCATCCAAGTTAGAAAGAGGCTCATCCATCAAGAATACTTGTGGTTCACGAACGATTGCGCGGCCTAGGGCAACACGCTGACGTTGACCACCGGACAATGCTTTTGGTTTACGGTCTAGCAAATGCTCGATATCAAGAATTTTAGCGGCTTCACGAACACGTTTGTCGATTTCCGCTTTTTTGAATTTACGAAGTTTAAGGCCGAAAGCCATGTTTTGATATACGTTCATGTGTGGGTACAAAGCGTAGGATTGGAATACCATCGCGATGTCACGGTCTTTAGGGGCAACGTCATTAACAAGACGCTCGCCAATGAACAGTTTACCCTCGGAGATTTCTTCCAGACCTGCGATCATCCGAAGTGTTGTGGATTTACCGCAACCCGATGGACCGACAAGAACCAAAAATTCTTTGTCTTTAATGTCGAGGTTGAAATCTTTTACGGAAGCGAGATCAGTTCCCGCATATTTTTTGTAAACGTGCTCTAAGCGTACACCAGCCATTGTATTTCCCCCTAAAAGAAATAGTGTAATTCAATAACCTTAGTGTATATCAGTGCTGTCCTAATGACTATGCACATACTTTACAAAAAAACTACGACCTTTTCGTCACTTTATACAATAGTAAAATAATTTTGACGAGTACTGCATCGCGGAACTGCCGAACATCGAGTTCTGTCTCTTGTTTCAGCTTATCAAGCCTGTACAGAAGTGTATTCCGATGAATATAGAGTTTCTTCGCAGTCTCGCTTACATTACAGTCTAGACTGAAGAACGTTTCCAATGTGGTTAGGATCTCCGGATCGAGAAAAGCATCCGTACGCTTTAACGCTTGTTCTACAAATTTAAGTCGGTGCGCTTCAGGAATGGTGTTTAACAGACGCTCTAGATGCAGCAGCCACGGCAAATGAATATTGGACCCGATATGAAAGGTTCGTCCCAGATGAACCGTCTCACGCAGCAGGGCTGTCGTTCCAACTAGTGAATTTGCCGGGGAGATCGGCTGAGAAACGGCAAGATGACACTCGCCCATCCATTCGCTGGTCAGCATTTCATGCAGCCCATTTACAATGGAAGCTAAGCTTTCCTCGACTGATTCCTCTTCTTCGTCATCACGTTCCTCGGACTGTGCTTCATGAATAAGTGAAACCGGCCCTAATACAAGCCATTCTTGCTCCTTAAGAGGAATGATGATGACTTCTTCCGCAAGGAATGTACGAAGCAGTTTCTCCAGCTCGCTGTAGCTGGAGCGTCCGGATTCAGCCTGCTCACAGACGAGCATGAAAGGAATCATCGAAGAGAACAATCTTCCACGTGCAATAAGACGCTCAGGTAACGAATGCTTCGGTTCAGCAGAATCAAGCTGCTCATCGATCCAAGCACCAAGTTCTCTCGCGTATCGCTCAGACTCCGTAACGCCTTCGTAGCTCTTGGTCCGTACAGCAAGCATTTCGGATAACGTCCAGCTGATCAGACGCTGTTCCTTCTCGGTTAATTGGCTCCGCTCAATTTCCAGGAGGTCGACTGTATGCAGATTAACATTCATGACAAACCAGACCGTACCTTCGGTACCGTGGACATAATCGCCAATGGATACCGTATTATTTGTAAGTGATGATTGCTCTTGTGTGCTGGTAAGATCTTCGGTCAGCATTCTCCAATCTTGAATTGGCAATTGATGCTCTCGGACCGGGCAATCCAGAACAGTTTGCAATTGCGCCATCCATTTTGCTTCACTCATCGGCCTGCCCCTATCCTATATATTCTAGGAAGAATTTTTTCACCATTTGTCGTATCTGGACGGCGAAAGCTGTTTCTTCTTGGGACATTGTACCATAGATTGGGATCTATTTCAGCTTAAGGCAAGCAGCAGAACAATCGATAATAAGGAGAACAGCGCGGCTACGAGGTATATGAATGAAACGGTTTGTATCTGGGTTAACCCCCAGCGCATCAATACATGATGGGTATGAAGCTTGTCCGCCCGGTGCAGTCCTTTGCCTGAAAGCAGTCTGCGGAGCATGACGACTGCTGTATCCAGAATGGGCACGCCGAGTGCCAGAAGCGGTACAGCCACCGTGACAAGGGTGGCACTCTTGAACGCGCCGTCGACTGCCGTAACGGCCAGGGCATAACCTAGGAAGGCAGCGCCGGCATCCCCCATAAAGATTCTTGCCGGATAGAAATTATAAATCAGAAACGCCAAACATGCCCCAACCAGAATAACGGCGAGCAGCGCGGTCGATGGTTGATGTTTTAGCAGCGCAGCGATAAATAGTGTTAATGAAGAGAATGTCGAGACCCCAGAAGCGAGTCCATCCACACCATCAATGAAATTAATCATATTGATCAGCGCAAACACCCAGATAATGGTACCTATCATGCCTAGCCATGCCGGAAAATTGATTAATCCGTTCGGACTTGAAAGCCCCTCGATTCGAATACCAAAGAACAGCGGCAGGATCGCTGCAGCTATATAAACCAATACACGTGGCCACACCGGAAATTCCGCTCCGTTTGCTTTTGCCGCATCATCTGCTAAACCAATTACTACGAGCATTAAGCCGCCAATACTGATCGTCATACTAAGCGGCGTTGCACCTTGGAATATAAACAAAGTGATCACTATCCCTGCATAGAGCGCAGCTCCGCCCATTAGCGGAATGGGAGTGCGATGGATTTTACGCGAAGATGGCTTGTCTACAAAACCCATGCGAATCGCATACTTCCTCAGAATCGGCACCAATACGGCAACTATGGCAAAACAAAGCACGGCAGCTAATACGTATCTCATCTCTTTGTGTAACCCCCTGAACAGCCCTTTGTGTTCAGTTTACCCGCAGTAGGTTGAAATACTCTGACTTCCTATGTAATATTCGGCAGAAAACAACAAAAAAACCTGCAGGTCAATGACCTACAGGTGAATGGTTTATGAAATGGTGAGCCATGTAGGACTCGAACCTACGACACCCTGATTAAAAGTCAGGTGCTCTACCAACTGAGCTAATGGCTCTTGCTGTAAAGGAATGGTGGAGGGCGATGGATTCGAACCACCGAACCGTGAGGAAGAGATTTACAGTCTCCCGCGTTTGGCCACTTCGCTAGCCCTCCACAAGAAAATGGTGGCTCGGGACGGAATCGAACCGCCGACACGAGGATTTTCAGTCCTCTGCTCTACCGACTGAGCTACCGAGCCTTATTGTTTTAGTTAAATGGCGGAGCCGACGGGATTCGAACCCGCGGTCTCCTGCGTGACAGGCAGGCATGTTGGGCCACTACACCACGGCTCCGCATTTAAAATTATGGTGGAGGCTGACGGGATCGAACCGCCGACCCTCTGCTTGTAAGGCAGATGCTCTCCCAGCTGAGCTAAGCCTCCATATAGGTGTGGTAGCGGCGAAGGGACTCGAACCCCCGACCCTCCGGGTATGAACCGAATGCTCTAGCCAGCTGAGCTACACCGCCACACAATTGCCTCAAAATACTGCTTGTCCATCACGACTGAGGCAGCCGTAATAATCAGGTTAACTTACGCCCTGAAAACTGGATACGAACCTTTGCGAAGGTCTTGTTTAGCTGATCTTGATCCGAAGTTGAACATCCGAGCGAATGTTCGTAGGATAAGCCCTCGACCGATTAGTATTC
>NZ_JBXENT010000018.1:0-61418 GCF_059383735.1 Paenibacillus sp. N22P23 | reverse complement strand
ACGACCGTTAAGCCCTTCAGCGCCGATGGTACTTGGACCGCAGGGTCCTGGGAGAGTAGGACGTTGCCAAGCACGATGAACCGACCATATTCGATATGGTCGGTTTTTTGTAGTTTATCCAGTGTTGTGTATAAAGCTGTGCATGGTGTGCATGAACGAATTAAGGTTATTTACATGTTGATAAATCTTTTTTCGTACCGCACACATATATTGTTATTCAGAACATCCCCCTATTGTTGTGGATAAGCGAACGGGCAACGTATAAATAGGCGCGATCCGCCCAAGATAGTAAGGATACGCAGTGGTGGCAATCCGCTTGACCTTTTGACAAATTTGCGTATAATAAAGTTAAAGTCAAAGAAAGTCAAAGTCAATTTGACTAAAAACTTTGACGATTTAGATTTCTTTGGCCATATAAGTCGCCGAGTAGATGTATGGGCAACTTAGGGAGGTTGGCGAAATGCGCAACATTTCCGATCTCATCGAGCAGTACCTCAAGCATATGCTTAAAGAAAGCCCTGGTGGTGCTGTAGAGCTTCAACGTAATGATTTGGCCGACCGCTTCTCATGTGTGCCGTCGCAAATCAATTACGTCATCAGTACAAGGTTCACGCTGGAGAAAGGCTATTTTGTGGAAAGTAAACGTGGCGGAGGCGGTTATATCCGCATTCAACGCGTAGAGCTTCCCACGCTGTCGGCCCTTCAAGAGCATCTTGCCCAAACCATCGGCGAGCAAGTGGATCAGGACACGGCAGAAGGCATTGTATATCAGCTGGAGGAAGGGAAAGTCATATCCAGGCGGGAAGCCAATTTACTTCGCGCCGCGATATCTCGTGATTCCATCGCTGTAAAGCTGCCGCTGCGGGACGAAATACGGGCTAGGCTATTGAGGGCGATGTTGATCACACTGCTCGTTAAGTAAGCTGCGCAAGCCTTGTATGAGGAGGGATAGTGCGGAATGCTTTGTCAGGAATGTGACAAGAAGCCGGCTACGCTTCATTTTACGAAGATTGTGAATGGCGAGAAGACAGAGTTTCATATTTGTGAAACATGCGCTCGAGAACGGGGAGAAGGAATTCCAGGTACAGCAAACGGATTTTCTATCCACAGCTTGTTATCCGGTTTGCTCGATTTTGAGCCTGCCGGGAGCATGAACACACTTGGCGCCAAGCCGCAGCAGCAGCTGCGCTGTGAGAACTGCGGACTAACCTATACACAATTTAGTAAAATGGGCCGATTCGGCTGCAGCAATTGTTATATCCAATTTGGCGGCAAACTGGACCCTATTTTTAAACGGGTGCATGGCAATACAACTCACGTAGGAAAAATTCCAAAGCGAACAGGTGTTCAGATCCAGGTGAAGCGTGAAATTGAACAGCTCAGAAGGGATTTGCACATGCGTATCGAACAGGAAGAGTTCGAGGACGCGGCCCAAATCCGGGATCGGATTCGGGAACTGGAGCGCAATATAGCCGATGTCTAGGCACGGTTAGGAAGGTGATTCTGAAGGATGTCGAAGCGTTATGTAGATGAAGCGCTGAGCGACTGGATGAAGGGAAATGGCCCAGATACGGATGTTGTCATAAGCAGCCGGATCCGAATTGCCCGCAATTTATCGAGTCAACCGTTTCCGATGCTTGCTACAACAGAGCAGGCAAACGAAGTGATGGAACAGCTGACAACTGTAGCTGAAACGGGCCAGTTGAACGAGTTTGGCAAGTTCGAAACCATCAGGCTTTCTCAGTTAAACGAGCTTGAGCGCAGAGTACTTGTCGAGAAACATCTCATTAGCCCGAATTTAGCCAACGAGTCACGCTGCGGCGCAGTACTGCTAAGCGAGAATGAATCCGTTAGCATTATGGTAAATGAAGAGGATCATTTGCGCATTCAATGTCTGTATCCCGGCTTTCAGGTAAAGGAAGCATGGGGGCTGGCGAATCGCATTGACGATATTTTTGAGGAAGTAACGAATTATGCATATGACGAGCGAAGGGGATATTTAACAAGCTGTCCGACTAACGTTGGAACAGGTATTCGCTCATCGGTTATGATGCATCTTCCGGGTCTGGTGCTCACGCAGCAAATTAACCGCATTTTGTCGGCCGTCACGCAGGTGGGGCTGGCAGTTCGGGGCATTTACGGCGAGGGCAGCGAGGCGCTCGGAAACTTGTTTCAAATTTCGAATCAAATTACGCTTGGTCAATCCGAAGGGGAAATCATCGAGAACTTGCACAGCGTGGCTCGGCAAATTATAGAGCACGAACGAGCGGCTCGCCAGCGTCTGCTGGAAGAATCGCGCGTCCGTCTGGAGGATCGCGTATATCGCTCCTATGGCATTTTGTCGCATGCGATGATCATGGATACCAAGGAGGCTTCCCAAAGGCTGTCCGATGTTCGTTTAGGCATCGATTTGGGTTTGATTCGAAATGTCTCATCGCAGGTAATGAATGAAATGATGGTATTAACGCAGCCGGGATTCCTCCAACAGGTGTTTCATGAAAAAATGACGCCTGAACAGCGGGATATCCGGCGAGCGGAACTTATACGAAGTCATTTACAAAGTGAATCCGATCATGGGGGTGTATGAACATGATGTTTGGAAGATTTACCGAACGGGCACAGAAAGTGCTCGCACTGGCGCAGGAAGAAGCGGTTCGTCTCGGACATAACAATATCGGCACGGAGCATATTTTGCTCGGGCTGAACCGAGAAGGGGAAGGAATCGCAGCGAAAGCACTGATCGGTCTTGGCCTCAGTCTTGAGAAAATTCAAGATGAAGTAGAGACGCTGATCGGACGCGGTCAAGAACAACCTACCAATATTGCGTACACACCACGTGCCAAGAAGGTGATCGAGCTTTCGATGGATGAAGCGCGTAAGCTTGGTCATACGTACGTGGGCACAGAGCATATTTTGCTCGGGCTGATCCGTGAAGGGGAAGGCGTCGCGGCCCGCGTGCTGAACAATCTTGGCATCAGTTTAAATAAAGCACGTCAGCAAGTTCTGCAGCTTCTGGGCAGCAGTGAAGCCGTTTCAAGCAATCACGGTGCACCGACAAATGTAAGCACGCCAACATTGGATGGCCTAGCACGTGACTTGACGGCTTATGCCAAAGACGGCAATTTAGATCCGGTTATCGGCCGGAGCAAAGAGATCGAACGCGTTATTCAAGTGCTGAGCCGCAGAACGAAGAATAATCCTGTTCTGATCGGGGAGCCGGGTGTTGGTAAGACGGCCATCGCGGAAGGATTAGCTCAGAAAATTATCGCGGGCGAAATTCCGGAGACCCTTCGTGACAAACGCGTCATGACGCTCGATATGGGATCCGTTGTTGCGGGTACGAAGTATCGCGGTGAGTTCGAGGATCGTTTGAAGAAAATCATGGACGAAATTCGTCAAGCCGGCAACATCGTCCTGTTCATTGATGAGCTGCATACGTTGATCGGTGCAGGGGGAGCAGAAGGTGCGATTGATGCATCGAATATTCTTAAGCCTGCTCTTGCCCGCGGCGAGCTGCAGTGCATCGGTGCAACAACGCTTGATGAATATCGCAAATATATCGAGAAAGATGCTGCTTTGGAGCGCCGTTTCCAACCGATTACGGTGGATCAGCCATCGCCAGAGGAAGCCATTCAAATCCTTCACGGTTTGCGTGATCGTTACGAAGCGCATCACCGCGTGAAAATTACAGATGAAGCTATCGAGCAAGCGGTAAAGCTGTCCGATCGTTACATCACGGACCGTTTCCTTCCGGATAAGGCGATTGACCTTATCGATGAAGCGAGCTCCAAAGTACGATTGAAATCGTACACGGTACCGCCTAACCTTAAACAATTGGAGAATCGTCTGGAAGATATCCGTAAAGAGAAGGACTCCGCGGTTCAAAGCCAAGAGTTTGAGAAAGCTGCAGCACTTCGTGACACCGAGCAGAAGATTCGTGAAGAGCTCGATGTGACTAAGAACCAGTGGAAAGAAAAGCAAGGGCGGACGGATTCTGAAGTAACGCCTGACGATATTGCTCAAATCGTCGCAAGCTGGACCGGTATTCCGGTTACCAAACTTGCCGAGGAAGAAACGCAGCGCCTGCTCAAAATGGAAGATATTCTCCATGACCGTGTTATTGGACAAAGCGAAGCGGTTAAAGCCGTATCTCGTGCCATCCGCAGAGCGCGTGCAGGTCTGAAAGATCCGAAGCGTCCAATGGGCTCCTTCATTTTCCTTGGTCCTACAGGGGTCGGGAAAACCGAATTGGCACGTGCGCTTGCAGAAGCGATGTTCGGCGATGAGAATGCGGTCATCCGCATCGACATGTCGGAATACATGGAGAAACACTCCACTTCCAGATTGGTCGGCGCTCCTCCGGGATATGTCGGCTATGAAGAAGGCGGTCAATTGACCGAGAAGGTTCGCCGCAAGCCATATTCGGTCGTGTTGCTTGATGAAATCGAGAAAGCACATCCGGAAGTGTTCAATATTTTGCTTCAAGTGCTGGAAGATGGCCGTCTAACGGACTCCAAAGGCCGCGTGGTCGATTTCCGTAACACACTTATTATCATGACGTCGAACGTAGGCGCTGATCAAATCAAACGCAATTCCTCCCTCGGCTTTACAGCCGCACAGGATGCGGGGCGCGACTTTACCATCATGAAAGATAAAGTGTTAGCAGAGCTGAAGAAGAGCTTCCGCCCTGAGTTCCTGAACCGGATCGATGAAACCATCGTGTTCCACTCGCTGGAGAAGGAGCATATTGCCCAAATCGTAACGCTGATGTCCGAAGAGCTTCGGAAACGTCTGCGTGAGCAGGAAGTAGACTTCGTGCTGACGGATACCGCGAAGGAATTCCTTGCGAAGGAAGGCTTCGATCCGCAGTATGGCGCGCGTCCGCTGCGCAGAGCGATCCAGAAGCACATTGAGGATCGTCTGTCAGAGGATCTGCTGATGGGCAAAATCGCCAAAGGTCATCATTTGATCATTGACGAGAAGGATGGAGAGTTGACGGTTACGCACCGTGACAGCAACTACGTTCCTGCCGCGGAAGAGCCTGCAACAAAATAGATAAAATAAAACCCTTTACTCTACTGCCGAAGGCGGAGGAGTAGAGGGTTTTTTTGTGAAACAATGAAATCAGCTGCGGATAAGAATTGTTATCGGCGGGCTTTAAATGGTAAACTTTGAATGATACGTCTTTTGCATAAGGAGCTGCACATGGCAAAACTTAAAGTTAAGTTCGCATGCACCGAATGCGGAACAGAGTCACCCAAGTGGTTGGGGAAATGCCCGGGCTGCGGGCAGTGGAATACAATGGTGGAAGAGAAGGAAACGGTTGTCAAGACGCAAGGAATGGGCTCGCCGCTCATTCAGACGAAAGAAAAGCCGCGTCCCATCATACATATAGAAAGTGGTCAGGAAAAACGGATCGAGACAACCAATCAGGAACTCAATCGTGTGCTGGGCGGCGGCGTTGTGCCGGGCTCGCTAATCCTGGTCGGCGGTGATCCGGGTATCGGCAAATCGACATTGCTGCTGCAAACTTCCCATGCCCTGGCATCGAAGAAGCTGACTGTGCTCTATATTTCAGGAGAGGAATCTGTTCGTCAGACACGATTGCGAGCCGACCGACTTGGCGCGCTGTCCGATACGCTCTATGTGCTGTGCGAAACGAACATGGAGCAGATCAATGATGCGATTGAATCGGTTCAGCCGGATTTTCTCGTCATCGATTCCATTCAGACGGTTTATGATCCAAGAATCGAATCTGCGCCAGGCAGTGTTTCACAGGTACGGGAATGTACGGCTCACTTCATGCGGGTTGCGAAGATTAAAGGGATTGCGACCGTATTGGTCGGTCACGTTACGAAGGAAGGCGCTATTGCAGGTCCGCGGATGCTTGAGCATATGGTGGACTGCGTGCTCTACTTTGAGGGCGAACGTCATCATTCATACCGGTTGCTGAGGGCCGTTAAGAACCGGTTCGGCTCTACCAATGAAATCGGTATTTTTGAAATGGTCGAGGAAGGGCTGCGGGAGGTCAACAATCCGTCCGAGCTATTCTTATCGGAACGTCCGCTTGGCGTATCAGGTTCTACCGTCGTGGCGAGTATGGAGGGCACAAGACCTGTGCTTGTCGAGCTTCAGGCGCTTGTTGCATCAACGAACTTCCCCTCGCCGCGCAGGATGGCCACGGGGATCGACCATAACAGGATGACCTTGATTGTTGCGGTGCTGGAGAAACGAATGGGGATGTTCTTGCAAACGCAGGATGTTTACCTCAATGTGGCTGGCGGTATCCGGCTCGATGAGCCGGCAGTCGATTTGGCTGCTGCGGTTAGTATTGCATCCAGCTTCCGCGATGCGCCGACTAGACCGTTCGATGTCTTCTTCGGAGAAATTGGATTAACTGGAGAGGTGCGGGGCGTATCCCGCGCTGAACAGCGTGTAAAAGAAGCACAGAAGCTGGGATTTAAGCGGGTCATTATGCCTCAGAAGAGTTTGAAGGGCTGGACCCCGCCTGCCGGCATAGAAATCATCGGTGTTGAGACGGTTGCAGATGCGCTGTCCAAGGCATTCGGATAGAGGGGGGAGAAATCGATGAAAGAGTCAAACCACACAGAAGTAGTGAATCAGCTGCTCCAGATGGTCGCACCGGGCATGGCGTTCCGGGAAGGCCTCGATAACGTGCTGCGAGCTAAGACCGGGGCGCTCATCGTCGTCGGCTACAGTCCGGAAGTGATGGAAGTCGTAGACGGCGGCTTCTCCATCAATTGCGATTTTTCCCCGAACTATTTATACGAGCTGGCCAAAATGGATGGCGCCATTATACTAAGCGAAGATCGCAAACGTATTCTATATGCCAATACACAGCTTATTCCTAACAGCTCCATCTCTTCCAGTGAGACAGGGATTCGACATCGTACCGCGGAACGGGTGGCGAAACAAACCGGCAAGCTGGTTGTATCCATCTCCCAGCGGCGGAATGTCATCACGCTTTATCAAGGTCAGTTTAGGTATTCACTTAAGGAAATGGGCGTTATCCTAACGAAGGCCAACCAGGCGATTCAGACGCTTGAAAAATACAAAGTGGTACTGAACCAGTCCTTTACAAACCTTTCCGCACTGGAGTTTGAAGAAATGGTAACCCTGCAAGAGGTTGCCCATGTTATCAAGCGAGTAGAAATGGTCATCCGGGTCAAAATGGAAATCAAACGGTATGTGAATGAGCTCGGTACGGAAGGCCGCCTCATCAGCATGCAAATGGAAGAACTTGTCGGCGGCGTAGAAGAGGAAGCATGGTTCTTGCTTAAGGATTATGTGAAGGACCCCAATGAAGACCGTATCCGTGAAATTCGTTCAAGCATCCGCAAGTTGAATTCCGAAGAGCTGCTAGAGCTAGGTCAAATTATTAAATTGCTTGGCTATAGTGGATTAAGCGCAGCTTCGGAGGAAATGGTTGCTCCACGCGGTTACCGGCTGCTGAGCCGCATTCCAAGACTGCCGCAAGTGATCATGAATAATCTTGTGGAACGATTTGGATATCTGCCTCATATCTTGATGGCGACAATTGAGGAATTGGACTCGGTAGATGGCATTGGCGAGGTCAGAGCGCGTGCGATTAAGGAAGGCTTGAAGCGGATCCAAGAGCAGATGTTCATTGACAGACAAATTTAAATCCCATACAATGAGGGAATGCAGACGGACGCTGGTTACAACTGTCAATTAGCCGTATTGCACCCCTTAACCTTCTGGTGGAAGTTATTTTCTCAGTTTGCCTGCAATACTGCAAATTGCGGTTTTAGGGCATAGTAAAGATGAGGTGGAGCAAATGATTACGAAGTCAATACCGAGTCTTTTTACAGTGGCGAACTTATTTCTAGGTATTGTCGCCATTATTCTCATTTTCCCTGAGAATGCGAAGCCTGAGGTAGCTGCGATGATGGTTATTATCGCGATGCTGATGGATGGTGTAGACGGCCGAGTCGCCCGCGCACTTAACGCTCAAAGCGAATTTGGTAAAGAGTTAGATTCACTGTCGGATGTAATTTCTTTTGGAGTTGCACCTGCTTTTATTATGTATAGTGTTGCTTTCCAAGAACTCACTCCGGCTCCGGCTTGGATTATTACAGCTTTGTTCCCGATTTGCGGAGCACTAAGACTCGCAAGATTCAACGTTATCTCCGGTATGCCGGGCTATTTCATCGGCTTGCCGATTCCAGCCGCTGGCGGCGTACTTGCTACATTGGCTTTGTTCCACAAAGATATTGCCGTATCCGTCTTGATGGCAAGCACACTTGTCTTGTCCTTCCTAATGGTAAGCACCGTTCGTTACCCGAACTTTAAGAAGCTCGGCATTCCAAAGAACGCGATTTGGGTCGTACCGATTATTGTCGCGATCTCCGTAGTGCTCGGCATCTTGTTCCCACATCATCTATCGAAGATCCTATTCGTTCCGCTAGTTCTCTACGCGCTGTATGGCCTAAAAAAAAACGTTGATCGCCGTCTCCCAAGCAGGAAACGCAAGCGTTTAATGGAAAGCCAGCGCCAAGAGGAAGCTGTTCACAGCGAACATAGCGCATAAGCTGCTAATAAGAAAGACCGCCTTGTCTGTCCCCTTAGGGGATGTACAAGGCGGTCTTTCTTGCGTTTACTGCTAATTAAGCTAATGGCTGGGTAAAGACTAAGTAAGATTAAATAAGCCGAGCGTACTGCATTTATCGGATTCGTGTTCAATGACGTCTTCGAGTTGAATGTCGAGCAGATTGGCCATTGCGGACATATAGAACAAGTTACGACCGAGCTCGTTCTGAATAGCCTCTTTGCAATGTTCGCAGAGCTCGCCTGAAATGTGATGATGAAGCTTTGTTTTGGCTTGCTCAAGGTTAAAGTCATCCGCAAACTGCTGCTTCCGGGCATTTAACTCGATACATCCACATTCCGTAACGGATTTGGCAACTGCCCGATTAACGGAAGCGCCGGACTGGCCGTACTTCGACATAACGTCTAGCAGACTGCGATGCCGCAGCAGCAGTTCAGACACCTGCTGCTGAAATTGCTCCAGTGTTGGTGCGTTCATCGATTCCACCTCATTTCAGGAATGGATTGCTTTCTTTTATTATAAGCCTCCCTGCGTCGCATTTCAAAATGGATTTCACCTTTTTGTCCCCTTTTAGCGTCAGGTTAATAAATTCTAATGCTTTCGCCCTAGCAGGCGATTAACGTAACCATAATTGGAACATAATTGTAATGGAGGTGGATTTATATGATGAAACGAATGATTCAACTGATTGGTCTTTTGTTCGGCGGATTTCTGGGCGCTCAAATGAACAGCTCCCTAAACGGCAGTGTGAGCTGGGCGGAATCGTCAACCGGTCTTATGCAGCATTCAGGAAGCTATTACATCAACGTCGGCATTGGCGCGTTATGCGGCCTTGCAGCAGCAACGGTATTGGCAGGCTCCATCCTGAAATGGATGCGGCAAGGAGCGGAGCGGGCATCAGCAATCCCAACAGGAGAACTGGTAGCCGGCGGCAGCGGATTAATTGGCGGGCTTGCACTGTCTGCGTTATTGTATCCGGTTTTATCTGGTTTATCGGGAGCAGGCCTATTCATTCCTCTACTACTGACGTTGTTCTTAGGGTATGCAGGACTGCGGATCGGGTTAAACAAACGTGAGGAATTTGCTGAAAGTCTGAGAGGACTGTTCGAGCGTCGCAGCAATGCTTCTCGGGTGGAAGAGGAAAGCAGCTATGAGGAGCATAAGATTCTGGATACAAGTGTCATTATCGATGGCCGAATTGCCGATATATGCAAAACCGGATTTATCGAAGGCACACTGGTTATTCCGGAGTTTGTGCTTGAAGAGCTGCAGCATATCGCCGATTCGTCGGATTTGCTCAAACGTAACAGAGGGCGCAGAGGGCTCGATATTTTGAACAAGATTCAAAAAGAGCTCGATGTGAAGGTGCTGATCTACGAAGGGGAAGCCGAAGAGGGCGAAGTGGACAGCAAGCTCGTGAAGCTTGCGAAAGTGCTGCATGGTAAAGTCGTCACCAATGATTTCAATTTGAACAAAGTGTGTGAGCTGCAAGGTGTATCGGTGTTAAATATTAATGACCTTGCCAATGCAGTGAAGCCGGTCGTACTCCCAGGCGAAGAGATTGTCGTTCAAGTTATCAAGGATGGCAAAGAGCATGGCCAAGGGGTCGCGTATTTGGACGATGGTACGATGATTGTAGTAGAAGGCGGCAGAGACTACATCGGAACGACGATGGAGGTACTCGTGACAAGCGTGCTGCAAACGTCCGCGGGCAGAATGATTTTTGCGAAGCCTAAATTGTTGGAAAAAGCGCTGTAACGCGGTATGATAGTGGGGGCTGCAGCATGAAGCGGCCAAACTACGAAGTATACACGCGGGGCGGTTGAAGGCATGGAAACAGCAGGTGCAAAATGGGGCGTCGTCGTTGTGGCGGCGGGCCGCGGAACCAGAATGGGCACGGCGGAGAGCAAACAATATTTGCTTTTGCGGGACAAGCCTATTCTGGTTCATACCCTTGAACGATTTCAAGCCATGGATGATATAGCGGAAGTGGCACTTATCGTCGGTCAGCAGGATGTGGACCGGTGCCGGGAATTCGTGACGGAGTTTGGCCTTCATAAAGTGAAGCAGGTGGCAGCAGGGGGAAGCGAGCGTCAGCATTCGGTTCATCTTGGACTTGCGGTTTTAAGCCAATCGCTCGATTGGGTGATGGTCCATGACGGTGTCCGTCCGTTTGTTACGGAACAGGCTGTCCGGTCATGTATGCATAAAGCTCTTCAGACGGAAGCAGCTGTGCTTGCCGTACCTGTTAAAGATACAATTAAGCAAGTGAATGAAACCGGCGCCATTACGGCGACTCCGGATCGGCGAAGCTTGTGGGCGATTCAAACGCCGCAGGCTTTTCGTCGTTCCTTGCTCCAGCAGGCGCTTGATCAAGCGGCCGCGGATCAGTTCCTCGGGACGGATGACGCGATGGCCGTTGAACGATTAGGTGTAACGGTATCTGTTGCCGAAGGCGATTATACGAATATAAAGATTACAACACCGGAGGATTTGCCATACGCAGAGTTTCTGTTGGCAACCCGAGAGCGGGAGAGGGGATCGGAATCATGATTCGAGTAGGACAAGGGTTTGATGTGCATCAATTGGTGGAGGGACGGCCTTGTATTATTGGGGGCGTTACAATTCCGTACGAGCGCGGACTTCTGGGGCATTCCGATGCCGATGTACTGCTGCATGCGATCAGTGATGCGGTATTGGGGGCGCTGGGCCTTGGCGACATCGGGAAGCATTTCCCGGATACGGACCCGGCTTTTAAGGATGCAGATAGTCTGAAGCTGCTCCAACATATTTGGGGATTGGTGAAAGAGCGCGGGTATAAGCTTGGCAATATCGATTCGACGATCATTGCACAACGGCCGAAAATGCTGCCGTACATTCCGCAGATGGTCGACATTATTGCAGGAGCACTTGAGGCGGAAGATCTCTCGCAGGTGAATGTAAAAGCAACAACGACCGAGCAGCTTGGATTTGCCGGACGCGGCGAAGGGATTGCCGCGCAATCGGTTGTCTGCCTTGTAAAAGTTGTGCTATGATTCTGCAATACAATAGTTTGCCCGGGAGGAGTTAAACAACATGTCAGAACAAATCAGGGTACGGTATGCACCGTCACCTACAGGTCATTTACATATCGGCAACGCCAGAACGGCCTTATTCAACTATCTGTTTGCGCGTAATTTAGGCGGCAAATTCATTATACGGATCGAAGATACCGACGTGAAACGCAATGTGGCGGGCGGCGAAGAGAATCAGCTCACGTATTTGAAGTGGCTTGGTATCGATTGGGATGAAAGTATCGACATCGGCGGGGGCTATGGCCCTTACCGTCAAACCGAACGGCTTGATCTATATCGCGAGTATTGGCAAGAGCTGCTCGACAAGGGGCTCGCTTACAAGTGCTATTGCACGGAGGAAGAGCTGGAGCAGGAGCGGGAAGAGCAGACAGCACGCGGTGAAATGCCTCGTTATTCCGGTAAGCACCGCAGCTTGACGGATGAGCAGCGTACTGCTTTTGAAGCGGAAGGCCGCATTCCAAGCATTCGTTTCCGTGTACCGGAGAACCGGACCTATACGTTTAACGATCTTGTGAAAGGTCAAATCAGCTTCGAGTCCGATGGCATCGGCGACTACGTAATCGTGAAGAAGGACGGTATTCCAACGTACAACTTCGCTGTTGCGCTGGATGATCATCTGATGGCCATCAGCCATGTACTGCGTGGAGAAGATCACATTTCCAACACACCGCGCCAACTGATGATTTATGAAGCGTTTGGCTGGGAGCCGCCGGTATTCGGACATATGACGCTGATCGTCAATGAGAATCGTAAGAAGCTGAGCAAGCGCGACGAGTCCATTATCCAGTTTATCGAGCAATACGATAAGCTTGGTTACTTGCCGGAAGCGATGTTTAACTTCATTACATTGCTTGGCTGGTCACCGGAAGGCGAGCAGGAAATGTTCACCCGTGATGAGCTGGTAACGGTCTTTACAGCGAATCGCTTGAGCAAAAGCCCTGCCGTGTTCGATACGAACAAGTTGAGCTGGATGAACAATGAGTACATGAAGAAATCAGACCTACCGCGCATCGTGGAGCTGTGTATTCCGCATCTTCAAGGAGCGGGTCGTCTGCCTGAGGCGCTTAGCGAAAGCGAGCATGATTGGGCACGCGATTTAGTTGCTCTTTATCAAGATAAATTGCGTTTTGCAGCGGATATTGTGCCGCTTACTGAGCTCTTCTTCTTGCCTGAAGCGGCGGATGAGGATGAAGCTAAGACAGTTCTGGCGGAGGAACAAGTACCGGCTGTCTTGCAAGCTTTCTTGGAGCAGGTTAAAGCGATGGAAGCCTTCCATGTAGAAGGAATCAAAGCAGCGATCAAAGCGGTACAGCAAGCAACGGGCTTTAAGGGCAAACAGCTATTCATGCCGATTCGTGCTGCCCTCACGGGTCAGACTCATGGGCCGGACTTGAATCAGACCATTGCCTTGCTGGGTCAAGCAAAGGTTGAACAGCGTTTGCAGGGTCGACTTGGCTAAATAGTGTCATGTGACCTATTGAAATCCTCCATTGCCTACGCGTGATGGGCGTTTGACTACTTGCCAGTTGGGGAGTCCTCAGCTATACTTGAGTTAATTTAGGAACGATAAGGCTTGGAACAGGATTGTTTATTTCAGTACAGGAATACCAGAGAGGGCGACCTTCAAACGGAGCCGCAGATACAGTTCGTATGGCGGTGTTCGAATGACTGGGTGTGAGTCGCTTATTCTTGGGAATAAACGTTGCGCCTGGGAGCCGCATCTCCGAGCTGCCGATATCGGCAGGGTGGGTGATGACGATTGGTCCTCGTTACGGACTATATAAGACGGGCGATATCAAGAAGTATGATCGTTCCGATGCAGAGTGGGACCGCGTGAACACGCCTCTGCAGCCCTTGGGCTGCGGGGGCTTTTTTGTATTATTGTCGATACCGGAGAGGGGGAATTTCGATGTTTCGAAGCTTGGCGTCTGATATTGAGACCATACTAGAGAATGATCCTGCTGCCCGCAATAAGCTGGAAGTCGTGTTCACTTATTCAGGTCTTCATGCGATATGGTCGCACCGAATCGCACATGCGCTCTTCAAACGCAAGTGGTATACACTTGCCCGCGTCATCTCGCAGACCAGCCGTTTTTTTACAGGCATTGAAATCCATCCGGGTGCGACAATCGGGGAAAAGCTGTTTATTGATCACGGCATGGGTGTTGTTATTGGGGAAACCTGTGAAATCGGCGATAATGTGGTCATTTATCAAGGGGTTACGCTCGGAGGGACCGGGAAGGAAAGAGGGAAACGTCATCCGACCATTGGCAACAATGTGGTAATCGCATCAGGGGCAAAGGTTCTAGGCTCCTTCAAGGTTGGAGACAATGTGAATATAGGCGCAAATTCCGTTGTGCTGCGGGAAGTTCCGTCGAACAGCACGGTGGTCGGGATCCCCGGCAGAGTAATTAAGCGCAATGGCACGCGGGTAGGGGACCGCCTTGATCATACCCAGCTCCCGGACCCTGTCATTGAGATGCTGCGGGCGATGCAGAAGGAAGTGTCTGATTTAAGAGTAGAACTGGAGAAAGAAAGACGCAAAGAGCCAGTTGCTGGAGGAGAAACGAGATAATGACCCTGCGTATATATAATACACTGACACGTGAGAAGGAAATTTTTAAATCGCTTGAGCCCGGCAAAGTCAACATGTACGTGTGCGGACCGACGGTTTATGATTACATCCATATCGGGAATGCTCGTCCGGCGATCTTCTTCGATGTTGTGCGCCGTTACCTGGAGTCGGTTGCATATGAAGTGAATTACGTTGTGAACTTTACAGATGTGGACGATAAGCTGATTCGCAAAGCCGAGCAGCTGAGCACAACGGTTCCTGAAGTAGCAGAGCGATTTATTCAAGCGTTTAATGAGAATATCGAAGGACTCGGCATTCACAAAGCCACACTTAATCCGCGTGTTACAGATCATATGGATGAGATCATTGCTTTCATCGAGTCGCTCGTTGATGGCGGCCATGCATATGAGAACGGCGGAGATGTATTTTTCCGTACGAGCACCTTCCCTGATTACGGCAAGCTGTCACATCAGAATTTGGATGAGCTGCAGCTGGGAATTCGGATCGGCGTGGATGAGCGCAAAGAAAGCGGTCAAGACTTTGTACTATGGAAAGCTGCGAAGCCTGGAGAAATTAAATGGGATAGCCCATGGGGAGCGGGACGCCCGGGCTGGCATATTGAGTGCTCCGCGATGGCGCGCAAATATCTAGGCGATACGCTGGATATTCATGGCGGCGGCCATGACCTGCAGTTCCCGCATCATGAATGTGAAATTGCACAGTCGGAGTCCGTGACAGGCAAGCCGCTCGCGAACTATTGGATGCACAATGGCTATATCAACATCAACAATGAGAAAATGTCCAAGTCGCTCGGTAACGGGATCACCGTGCAGGAGATGCTTACTCGCATTAAACCAGCCGTAATCCGCTACTTTATGTTGTCGGCACATTATAGAAGCCCGCTTAACTTCAGCGATGAGACGATTGCGCAAGCGGAGAACAGCGTAGAGCGGATCTTGAACTCCGTTTCGAATGTGAAGCACCGCCTTACTGTTGCGGTGAGCGAGCCTGACGGAGCGGCGTTCGATCAGCTCAAAGAACGAATCGGTGAAATTCGCGAGCAATTTAGCGCGAAGATGGACGATGACTTCAACACGCCGGATGCGATTACCGCGATGTTCGAGCTGGTAAGCGAAGCGAATCTGCTCCTGCAGCGCCCGGTTGTGTCGGCAGAGGAGCTTGAGCTGCTGCTCGCAGCATTCCAAGATTTTGACCGTGTACTCGGACTGTTGGAAGCAGAGGAACAACTGCTCGATGCCGACATTGATGCGCTTATCGTGCAGCGCACAGAAGCTCGGACCAATAAGGATTGGAAGCGGGCCGATGAAATTCGTGACCAGCTGTCTGCGCTCGGGATTGTGCTTGAGGATACTCCGCAAGGTATCCGGTGGCGGCGGAAATGATGGACAACGGAAGTATGGATATCGGAGGAAGCGGCGGGATCGGTTTGGGTATAGAAGAGGGGTTGTGGTTTCACGCTCCGAACAAACCGGTCCATTTAATGAATCCCATCGTGCTCGCTTATATTGGCGATGCGGTGTTCGAGATGATGGTACGGCAATATCTCATTTCGCAGCCCAATCATAAGCTGCACCATCTTCACCGTCAGGCGACGCAGTTCGTCTCGGCTAAAGCGCAGCGCATGTTGTTGGAGAAATGGCAGCCTATTCTGACTGAAGAGGAAGCGGATGTTGTAAGGCGAGGACGGAATGCCAAGTCAGGCACGTCGCCGAAGAATGCAGATCCGGCCGACTACCAACAGGCGACGGCGCTGGAATGTTTAATGGGGTATTTGTATTATGGCAAGAAAGCGAGCCGGCTGCGTGAGCTGATGGCAATCGCTTTTGACGAATAGAAGAGACATATTTAAGGAGGTTAATGATGCGCGAGGTTGAAGAAGATACACAGGAATGGATCGCAGGCAAGCATCCCGTCATGGAGGCACTGCGCTCCGGACGCGAAATCAACAAAATTTGGGTAGCTGAGCAAGCGCAGAAAGCGGCCCAGCCCATTATGCTGGAAGCGAAGAAAGCAGGGCTTGTCGTACAGATCGTTGACAAACGGAAGCTGGACCAAATGGTGGACGGGGTTCCACATCAAGGCGTTGTTGCTCAAGCGGCAGCTTACCGATACTATGAAATTGAAGAGCTTCTTGCGCGGGCCAAAGAAAGCGGTGAAATGCCATTCTTCCTGCTGCTCGATGAAATCGAAGATCCGCATAACTTGGGCTCTATTCTACGGACTGCGGAATGTACCGGCGTTCATGGTGTGATTATTCCGAAGCGGCGCTCTGCTTCACTGACCGCAACGGTTTCCAAAACATCCGCTGGTGCAGTAGAGTACATGCCGGTTGCTCGGATTACCAATATGGCTCAAACCATCGATAAGCTGAAAGAAGAAGGCATTTGGGTAGCGGGTGCTGACGTTGGCGCGAAGCAGGATGTCTATTCGTCTTCTACGAAGTTCGATATGCCGCTTGCGATTGTCATTGGCAATGAAGCGAAAGGGATCGGAAGACTTATTCGTGAGAAATGCGATTTCCTAATCAAGCTTCCGATGAACGGCCAATTGAATTCACTAAATGCGTCCGTTGCAGCAGGTGTGCTGATGTACGAAGTCGTGCGGCAGCGCCTCGCCAAGTAGGCGATGCAGCGGCGGGATGACGTTCTGCTGGTTGACGGCTACAATATGATTGGGGCTTGGCCTGTCCTGTCAGCTTTGGGTGATAAGGATTTAGAGGATGCGCGAGATCGACTGCTGGAAATGCTGGCGGACTATCAAGGCTTCACCGGTATGAAGGTCATCGTGGTGTTCGATGCGCATCAAGTTCCCGGAGTTGGATCCACGTTCAAACAGCATAGGCTGACCGTCGTGTTTACGAAGGAGAAAGAAACAGCCGATGCTTGTATTGAACGGCTTGCTTCGGAGCTTGCACTTCGAAGCCGCAACATTCATGTCGCGACATCTGATATGGCCGAGCAAGCGGTCACTTTCGGCAAAGGCGCCCTCCGAAAATCCGCACGAGAGCTGCTTATCGAAATTCAGCAAAACCGCAAAGCGATTGAGCGAAAGGTCGAACAGAAAACAACGGTTCGCAATGAGCTGGACGGGAATATTAGCATGGATGTTCGGATGAAATTGGAAAAATGGCGAAGAGGTCAAATGTAAGCGCTAGACTATTTGTTGATAGAATACGATTTGATAGGACATAATTCTCATTAAAATCGGTTGGAATTCCCATTTTTGCTAGATAATTAGCATGTTTTCGGCGGGATCATCATTGACGGTTGAAGGTTACATAATGTATACTGAGTCTAAGTTTCTACACGTAGCGTACGTGCTAGAATGTCGTTCCAGTCATGTAATATGCTCTAGTTTTTGAAGACATTGCGCGCCGGTATATAGATTAAGCTACTGATAGTTTTGGGCATTGTACGCCTTTCGAGCCGGAGGGATTGTTCGTGAGCATCGACCTCAGAGAATGGAAAACGCTGGATTATGACTGCAAAACGGACGAAGACATTGTCGAGACGGTTCGCGAGGGTGACAGCGAAGCGCTGGAATATTTAATCAATAAATATAAGAACTTTGTCCGTGCCAAAGCGCGTTCCTACTTCTTGATTGGGGCCGACCGCGAAGATATCGTCCAAGAAGGCATGATTGGCCTTTATAAGGCGATTCGAGATTTTAAGGGTGATAAGCTAGCTTCTTTCAAAGCCTTTGCTGAACTGTGTATAACAAGGCAGATCATAACGGCGATTAAGACGGCAACCCGTCAGAAGCATATCCCGCTTAATTCTTATGTTTCGTTGGACAAGCCAATCTATGACGAAGATTCGGATCGCACGCTGCTTGACGTCATTTGCGGTACGAGAGTTTCGGATCCAGAAGAACTCATTATCAATCAAGAAGAGTTTGTCGGTCTTGAGGATAAGATGTCCGAGATCTTAAGTGATCTTGAACGTAAAGTGCTTATGCTCTACTTAGACGGAAGATCCTATCAAGAGATCGCTGTTGATTTGGATCGGCATGTGAAATCCATTGATAATGCGCTTCAACGGGTGAAACGAAAGCTCGAACGGTATTTGGAATTGCGTGATATTGGTAGCTAAATGGATGAAACCAGGGAGCCGATTGCGGCTCTTTTTTAATGGGAGGGCTTTTCGAGGTTTGAATCGTCCTTGTCCGGATCATACTGTTTACTGCGGAATGAAGTTGTCGGCTCTTTTTGTGTTGTTGTCGCCCTGTCTGATATGTGAGCAAGCAGCACAAGAATAGCAAGTGTGCAGGAATAGATTCCCGTTGACACTACCTATTGCTTGTGATAAAGTGTTTTGGTAGCCCTAAATAGGTCTTTTTTTATTATGGGATCAAAATCAGGCTGGGTTCACATACAACGTTTCACACTTTATTTATTTATGGTAAGTTCGGGAGGTGTCAGCAATGCGGGTAATTATTACGTTGGCTTGCACAAACTGCAAACAAAGAAACTATGCTTCCAGCAAGAACAAACGGAATCACCCCGACCGTATTGAGATGAAGAAGTTTTGCAAGTATTGTAACGAGCATACTCCTCATCGCGAAACTCGATAAGGTCATTATGGAGGTTGGTGGACGTGGCATTTTTAGCTAAGCTGAAGCAAAGCTTCGGGTCGACTTTTTCCTTCTTCACCGACAGCTTCGCGGAATTAAAGAAAGTCCGCTGGCCAAGCCGTAAGGAATTGACAAGCTATACACTCGTAGTATTCTTTACGATTATAGCTGTGACAATTTACTTCTGGGTTCTAGACATCGGAATTTCCGCATTGGTCGAACTGATTGTTTAAGAAGGGGCCAAGGGTGGCTTGTTATGGAAACGATGGAGAAAAGATGGTATGTTGTTCACACCTATTCAGGGTATGAGAACAAAGTAAAAGCGAACTTGGAGAAACGTGTTGAATCTATGGGCATGGAAGACAAGATCTTCCGTGTGCTTGTTCCTATGGAAGAAGAAGTGGTAGACAAGGACGGCAAGAAAAAAACCGTCATGCGTAAAGTTTACCCCGGCTATGTTCTTGTGGAAATGGTTCAAACGGATGACTCCTGGTATGTCGTTCGCAACACACCCGGCGTAACCGGATTTGTCGGTTCGACTGGCTCAGGATCAAAACCTACACCGCTTCTGCCTGATGAAGTGGAACAAATTTTGCGCCATATGGGCATGGAAGAACCGAAGCCTAAGATCGAATTCGATCTGAAGGAAACGGTGCGTGTTAAAGTCGGGCCATTCGCTAATTTTGTCGGAACAGTGGAAGAGATTCTGCTCGACAAGAGTAAGCTGAAGGTGCATGTCAACATGTTCGGAAGAGAAACGCCGGTTGAACTGGACTACAATCAAGTAGAGAAAGTCTAATCGCGGTTTCTTGGACTTGCGTGTGATTATTACGGCAAGGAGGTGTTCATCATGGCAAAAAAGGTCATCAAGTTGGTTAAACTGCAAGTTCCAGCGGGTAAAGCGAATCCGGCTCCGCCGATCGGTCCAGCGCTAGGTCAAGCAGGGGTTAACATCATGGCTTTCTGTAAAGAGTTTAACGCTCGTACTGCAGATCAAGCTGGTTTGATTATCCCAGTTGTAATCACTGTTTTTGAAGATCGCTCGTTTACTTTCGAAACGAAAACGCCGCCGGCTGCAGTACTTCTTCGCGTTGCTGCTAAGATTGCTAAAGGTTCCGGTGAGCCGAACAAGAAGAAAGTTGCGACGGTTAAACGTTCTGTCGTTCGTGAGATCGCTGAACAAAAAATGCCTGACCTCAACGCAGCTTCTGTAGAAGCAGCTATGCGCATGGTTGAAGGTACAGCGCGCAGCATGGGCGTTGTAGTTGAAGACTAGTCGTTAACGGCTGACAGAAGACACACCAGATGGCGTTGTCTGACTGACGAAGCGCTGCTTCGTTAGGTGGGAGGATCTCCCTTTCATAGGGAGGATTTTCCGTTACTACCACATAAGGAGGAGAATTCTAATGGCTAAACATGGTAAAAAATATCTTGAAGCTGTTAAGCTGATCGATGTTGAAGCAACATACGAGGCTGCTGAAGCGATTGAACTCGTTAAGAAAGCCGCTACAGCTAAATTCGACGAAACGGTTGAAGTTGCTGTACGTTTGGGTGTAGACCCTAAGAAACAAGACCAAGCAGTTCGTGGCGTAGTTGTACTTCCTCACGGTACTGGTAAAACAAAACGCGTACTCGTTTTTGCTAAGGGCGATAAAGCCAAAGAAGCAGAAGCAGCAGGCGCAGATTATGTTGGCGATGCTGACGTAATCGCAAAAATCCAACAAGGCTGGTTCGAGTTCGACGTTTGCGTTGCAACTCCGGACATGATGGCTGAAGTTGGTAAACTCGGCCGTATCCTCGGTGGTAAAGGCCTTATGCCTAACCCTAAAGCGGGTACAGTAACGTTTGACGTTACCAAAGCCGTTCAAGAAATCAAGGCTGGTAAGATTGAATACCGTCTTGACAGAGCAGGTCAAATCCATGCACCAATCGGTAAAGTATCGTTCGACTCCGAGAAGCTGAACGAAAACTTGAAAACACTGATTGATGCGCTGAACCGTGCAAAACCGGCTGCAGCTAAAGGGGTTTACCTGAAAGGTATTTCTGTTTCCTCGACAATGGGTCCCGGCGCTCGTTTGAACGCTGCTTCGTTCCGCTAAGAGAAACAGAAATTTGATAAACGAATATGCATACCGAAGACAGTAGGTGCCCGCTCGGCTTAATTTCCTACCGAGGTGTTATGATAAACGTGTTTGTGCGCTTTTCGCCGATTGGCAGGAAGTGATTTACGGACCATCATGGCCTTCGCTACGTCTGCGGGGGCCTTTCTCATGCATCGCGTGGAAGGATTCCGCTGCATTAATCGGGATGTTGACAACATAACGGGAGGTGTACATTATGGCAAACGCAAAAATCATTCAAGGTAAAGAGCTGGCTGTTGCAGACATCACGACTAAACTTCGCGAGAGTTCCTGCACAGTTGTTGCTGATTACCGTGGTCTAAACGTGAAGCAAGTAACTGAGCTCCGCAAACAATTGCGCGAAGCGAACATCGAGTTCCAAGTATTGAAGAACTCCCTCGTTCGTCGTGCGACTGCACAAGCGGAACTATCTGAATTGGATGCTGTTCTGGCTGGCCCTACGGCTATCGCTTTCAGCAAAGAGGATGCAGTTGCTCCAGCTAAGATTTTGGCTGATTTCGCTAAGAAAAACGACGCACTTAAACTTAAGGGCGGCGTAGTTGAAGGTCAAGTCTTCAACGCGGAAGAAATCAAAGCACTGGCGGATCTACCTTCCAAAGAAGGTTTGCTATCCATGCTTCTTAGCGTGCTTCAAGCACCAATGCGCAACTTTGCTCTTGCAGTTAAAGCTGTTGCTGAGAAACAAGAAGCTTAAAGATAATTGGTTTGTGTCAAGCTCAGCTTGGCACAGCATTTATCTGATAATGATTGGCTTGAGGCAGCCTATGGCTGACTCGGCTTTCGGAAATAATACAAAAACAAAACAAACTATTGGAGGTTTCTCTCATGAGTAAAGAACAAATCTTGGAAGCCATTAAAGGCATGAACGTTCTAGAACTGAACGACCTAGTTAAAGCAATCGAAGAAGAATTCGGCGTAACAGCTGCAGCACCAGTTGCAGCAGCAGGCGCAGCAGCTGTTGTAGTTGAAGAGCAAACTGAGTTCGACGTAATCTTGAACAACGCTGGCGCTTCCAAAATCAACGTTATCAAAGCAGTTCGCGAAATCACAGGTCTTGGCCTGAAAGAAGCGAAAGACCTTGTTGACGGCGCTCCTAAAGCAGTTAAAGAAAGAATCTCCAAAGAAGACGCTGACGCTATCAAAGCTAAGCTTGAAGAAGCAGGCGCTTCCGTAGAAGTGAAGTAATACCCGCTTATAGCGGAAACCCCTTGAAGCTTCGGCTTCAAGGGGTTTCCTTAATTTTAAGGTTGTTCCGGACGGGAGGGACATGATGTCAGACCATTATTACACACGTACACCGGGTACCGCGCATGATCGGCATCTTCTCGAAACCGAGCTTCGTGGATATAAGCTGCGTTTTATGACGGATGCAGGCGTTTTCTCGAAAACAGGAATAGACTTTGGCAGCAGAGTTCTTGTCGAAGCGCTTCAATTGGATAAGCAGGCGAAGGTACTTGATGTCGGCTGTGGATATGGACCGATGGGCATTACGGCGGCGAAGCTGGCTGAACACGGTCATGTGACGATGATCGACATTAATGAACGCGCAGTTGCGCTGGCAACAGAGAATTTGAAGTTGAATGGCGTCTTGAACGCAAACGTGCTGCAAAGCGATATTTATGAACAGGTGTTGGGACAGACCTTCGACACGATCATAACGAATCCGCCGATCCGGGCGGGCAAAGAGGTTGTCCATCGGATATTAGAAGAAGGTGCGAAGCTGTTAGTGCCAGGCGGGGCGATGTGGGTGGTCATCCAGAAGAAGCAAGGGGCGCCGTCAGCGGCGGCAAAACTCGAAGCTGTTTTTGGGAATGTGGAAGAGGTTGCGAAAGAAAAGGGTTATCGCATATTAAGGGCGCAGAAGGAAGTCTAGGAAAACAAGGCAACATTTTGTTGACTTGACTTTGCTAATGTGATATCATTATGAAATGTCAGCATTAAAATGGGCACATTCTCTTTAGTCCACTAAAATGTCAAGCGCTATTTTAAATGAATAGAAACAGCGGATTTGACGTATAATGTTTACATTTTGGGTCAAAATTACTTGATATGAGACTTTTGTGGTTTATTGTACCACAGAGTTGTGGCTGACAGAAGCATGCTCTTTTTTCGATTTCTCGATAAGGGCTTTTCTTTATTTGAATCAGAATTTGCCTGCTGCACATTCTGGTTTTAACAATGTGATAAACGTTCGCGGTCATGCTCGCACATTTACGGGTAAGATTAGCGAACTGTTTAAGCTTGTTTATACAAGGTCATTGTTCACTTTCTGTGAAGCAGACATGAGGGGTGAGGTTAAGTTGGCAGGACAACTTGTTCAGTATGGGCGTCGCACGCGTAGAAGCTATGCCCGCATCCGCGAGGTGCTCGAAGTTCCGAACCTGATTGAAATCCAACAAAAATCGTACGAGAAGTTTTTGGAGAAGGACTTGCTTGAGCTTTTCCAAGACATTTCGCCGATTCAGGATTTTACAGGTAATTTGATGCTTGAGTTCATCGACTATTCACTTGGCGAGCCTAAGTACTCTGTCGATGAGTCGAAAGAACGCGACGTGACCTATGCAGCACCGCTGCGTGTTAAGGTTCGACTCATTAACAAGGAAACCGGTGAAGTGAAAGAGCAAGAAGTGTTCATGGGCGATTTCCCGCTGATGACCGAGACGGGCACATTTATTATTAATGGCGCGGAACGTGTTATCGTCAGCCAATTGGTTCGTTCACCTAGCGTTTACTTTAGCACGAAAGTGGACAAAAACGGCAAGAAAAATTATACGGCTACGGTGATTCCAAACCGCGGTGCATGGCTGGAGCTTGAAACCGATGCGAAGGACATTATTTATGTTCGTATTGACCGCACTCGGAAGATCCCGGTTACAGTGCTTCTTCGCTCCCTTGGATTCGGCACGGATGCTGAAATTTTAGAATTGCTGGGCCATGACGAATATATTCGCAACACGTTGGATAAGGATAACACCGATTCCACGGAAAAAGCTCTTATCGAGATTTACGAAAGACTCCGTCCGGGTGAGCCGCCTACGCTTGATAATGCAAAGAGCTTGCTAGTTGCGCGCTTCTTTGATCCAAAGCGTTATGACTTGGCTAACGTAGGTCGTTACAAAATCAATAAGAAGCTGCACATTAAGAACCGTCTGTTCAACACACGGCTTGCGGAAACATTGTTTGATCCTTCTACAGGAGAAATTCTGGCGGAAGCTGGTCAAATGATCGACCGTCGTTTGCTGGATGAGCTTATCCCTCATCTGGAGAACAATGTAGGCTTCAAAACGTACAATGTGGCAAATGGCGTTCTTGATGCGGATAGTATTCCGCTTCAAACGGTGAGTGTATTCTCCCCGCTTGATGAGACTAAAGTGATTAAGGTCATTGCCAACGGCATTATCGACAAAGCTGTTAAGCATATTACACCTGCTGATATAATCGCTTCCATCAATTATTTCATAGATTTGCTGCACGGCGTAGGAAGCACGGATGATATTGACCACTTAGGTAACCGTCGTCTTCGTTCGGTTGGTGAACTGCTTCAGAACCAGTTCCGTATCGGTTTGTCCCGTATGGAGCGTGTTGTTCGTGAACGTATGTCCATCCAGGACGCAAATGCGATTACACCGCAAGCGCTTATCAATATCCGTCCTGTTATTGCGTCGATTAAAGAGTTCTTTGGTTCATCCCAACTCTCGCAGTTTATGGACCAAACCAATCCGCTTGCTGAGCTGACGCACAAACGTCGTCTGTCTGCACTTGGACCCGGCGGTTTGACGCGTGAGCGCGCGGGCTTTGAGGTTCGTGACGTTCATAACTCTCACTATGGCCGTATGTGTCCGATTGAGACACCGGAGGGACCGAACATCGGTCTGATCAACTCCTTGTCGACATTCGCGCGTATTAATGAATATGGCTTTATCGAAGCTCCTTACCGTTGGGTAGATCCTAAGACGGCTATTGTTACGGAGCAAATTGCCTACCTGACTGCTGATGAAGAAGATAACTACGTTATCGCGCAAGCGAATGCGAAGCTTACCGGCGAAGGTAAGTTCCTCGAAGATGCGGTTATCGTTCGTTACAACAAGCAGGCTGACAATATTTTGACTATGCCTACTGAACGTGTTGACTATATGGATGTATCGCCTAAACAGGTTGTATCCGTCGCTACGGCGCTCATTCCGTTCCTTGAGAACGATGACTCCAACCGTGCGCTCATGGGATCCAACATGCAGCGGCAGGCTGTTCCACTTCTAATTCCGAAGTCTCCACTTGTCGGAACAGGTATGGAGCATAAGTCTGCTAAAGACTCAGGTGTATGTATCGTTGCAAGATACGATGGCGTTATCGAACGCGTGTCAGCCAATGAAATTTGGCTTCGCCGCGTTGAGATGATTGAAGGAAAGCCGGTAACAGGCGATTTGGTGAAGATGAAGCTGCATAAATTTATGCGCTCTAACCAAGGTACTTGTATCAACCAGCGTCCGATCTGCCGTAAAGGCGACATCGTGAAGAAAGGTGATATCCTTGCAGATGGTCCTTCCACTGAAATGGGCGAATTGGCGCTCGGACGTAACGTTGTCGTTGCGTTTATGACGTGGGAAGGCTACAACTATGAGGATGCGATCCTACTAAGCGAGAAACTGGTTAAAGAGGATGTGTACACGTCCATTCATATCGAAGAATATGAGTCGGAAGCTCGTGACACGAAACTCGGACCAGAAGAAATTACACGCGACATTCCGAACGTCGGTGAAGAAGCGCTCCGCAACTTGGATGAGCGTGGAATTATCCGTGTCGGTGCTGAAATTAGCGCAGGAGACATTCTCGTTGGTAAAGTAACGCCTAAAGGGGTTACAGAGCTGACGGCTGAAGAACGTTTGCTGCATGCGATTTTCGGTGAGAAAGCGCGTGAAGTTCGCGACACTAGCTTGCGTGTGCCTCACGGAACGGACGGTATTGTTGTCGACGTTAAAGTGTTTACGCGTGAGAACGGTGACGAATTGCCGCCAGGCGTTAACCAATTGGTTCGTGCCTACATCGCACAGAAACGTAAGATCTCTGAAGGGGATAAGATGGCAGGACGCCATGGTAACAAAGGGGTTATCGCCCGTATCCTCCCAGAAGAAGATATGCCGTTCCTGCCGGACGGTACGCCAGTAGAGGTTGTTCTTAACCCGCTGGGTGTACCTTCGCGTATGAACATCGGTCAAGTACTGGAAGTCCATCTTGGTATGGCTTGTAAGCATCTTGGCATCCATGCTGCAACACCGGTATTCGATGGAGCGCGTGAGTATGACGTGTTTGACTCCATGGAAGAAGCAGGTATGCAGCGTAATGGTAAAACCGTTCTTTATGACGGACGCTCCGGTGAGCCGTTCGAGCGTGAAGTAACAGTCGGCGTCATGTACATGATTAAACTGGCGCACATGGTTGATGATAAAATCCATGCCCGTTCAACTGGTCCTTACTCGCTTGTTACTCAGCAGCCGTTGGGTGGTAAAGCACAGTTCGGTGGTCAGCGTTTCGGGGAGATGGAAGTTTGGGCGCTTGAAGCCTATGGCGCCGCCTATACATTGCAAGAGATTTTGACCGTGAAATCCGATGATGTCGTCGGCCGTGTCAAAACGTACGAATCCATCGTGAAGGGTGAGAACGTACCGGAACCGGGCGTACCTGAATCCTTCAAAGTTTTGATCAAAGAGCTTCAGAGCTTAGGTATGGACGTTAAAATCCTCTCTGAGAATGAAGAAGAGATCGAAATGAAAGAGATGGATGATGAGGATGATGCAGCGAATGACAAGCTCAACCTCAATTTGGAAGGTGCAGAAGTAGGCGTCGAGTAATCGTTGCTTTCCTGCCGGAAGTCATAAGCATGCCGAAGTCCAACTTCACGGGCGGATGTAAGGTTGAAGGAGCCGCTTGCGCTGTGCTCCTTTAGCCGTTAACGGCGTTAAATACAGCATATTAGTGAACCATGACGAAGGAGGGTTGCTCCTTGTTGGACGTGAACAACTTCGAGTATATGAAGATTGGATTGGCATCTCCGGATAAAATCCGATCGTGGTCCCGCGGAGAAGTAAAGAAACCGGAAACGATCAACTACAGGACTTTAAAACCGGAGAAAGAAGGTCTTTTCTGCGAAAAGATTTTCGGACCGACGAAAGACTGGGAATGTCATTGCGGTAAATACAAGCGCGTTCGTTATAAAGGCGTCGTTTGTGACCGCTGTGGTGTTGAAGTAACGCGTGCGAAAGTACGTCGTGAGCGTATGGGGCATATCGAGCTTGCAGCTCCTGTATCCCATATCTGGTACTTCAAAGGCATTCCAAGCCGTATGGGGCTGGCACTTGATATGTCGCCTCGTTCGCTTGAAGAGATCATCTATTTTGCATCATATGTGGTAACGGATCCAGGCGATACGCCGCTTGAGAAAAAGCAGCTGTTGTCCGAGAAAGAATACCGCAGCTACCGTGAGAAATACGGCTATGGCTTCCATGCCGGCATGGGTGCAGAAGCAGTGAAGAAGCTGCTTCAAGACATCGATGTTGAGCGTGAGCTTGAAACATTGAAAGAAGATCTTCGTACCGCTCAAGGCCAACGTCGTAACCGTGCGATCAAACGTCTTGAAGTTATCGAAGCATTCCGTAACTCTGGCAATATGCCGGAGTGGATGATTCTTGATGTGCTGCCGGTAATTCCACCGGAACTTCGTCCAATGGTACAGCTTGATGGTGGACGTTTTGCAACGTCTGACCTTAACGACTTGTACCGTCGTGTAATTAACCGCAACAACCGTCTGAAACGTCTGCTCGATCTCGGTGCGCCGGATATTATCGTGCAGAATGAGAAGCGTATGCTTCAAGAAGCGGTTGATGCTTTGATCGATAACGGCCGCCGTGGTCGCCCGGTAACGGGTCCAGGTAACCGTCCGCTTAAATCGCTCAGCCATATGCTTAAAGGTAAGCAAGGGCGTTTCCGTCAGAACTTGCTCGGTAAACGGGTTGACTATTCCGGTCGTTCCGTTATCGTCGTAGGTCCTAGCTTGAAAATGTTCCAATGCGGATTGCCAAAAGAAATGGCGCTTGAGCTCTTCAAGCCGTTCGTTATGAAGGAACTCGTTAACAAAGGTCTTGCACATAACATTAAGAGTGCAAAACGTAAAGTTGAACGTGTTAGCCCAGAAGTTTGGGATGTGCTTGAAGAAGTAATCAAGGAGCACCCGGTTCTTCTAAACCGTGCCCCGACCCTTCACCGTTTGGGTATCCAAGCGTTCGAACCGATTTTGGTTGAAGGCCGTGCGATTAAACTTCACCCGCTCGTTTGTACCGCTTATAATGCGGACTTTGACGGTGACCAAATGGCTGTTCACGTACCGCTCTCCGCTGAGGCGCAAGCTGAAGCACGTTTGCTGATGCTTGCTTCGGGTAACATCTTGAACCCGAAAGACGGCAAACCGGTCGTAACGCCTTCACAGGATATGGTTCTCGGAAGCTTCTACCTGACAATGGATAACAAAGAAGGTAAAGGCAGCGGTTCCGTATTTGCAACTGTTAACGAAGCGATCTCGGCGTACCAACGCGGTATCGTATCGCTGCATGCACGTATATTTATCCCGGTTAAAGTTCTGAAGAAAACTTCCTTCACGGATGCACAGCAGAAAACGCTGATTTGCACCACGGTTGGTAAAGTAATCTTCAACGAAATTTACCCGCCGGATTTCCCTTACATCAATGAACCGACCAAGGTGAACTTGCTGCAAGGTACTCCGGATAAATATTTTGTCCATGATAAGGGCGCAGACTTGCTGAAGTTTATGGATGGATTGGCTCAAATTGGTGGTGTAGGTAAAGAGTATCTCGGCTTGATTATTGCGGAGTGCTTCCGTCAATACCATACAACTAGAACTTCGATCATGCTCGATAAGATCAAGGAGCTGGGCTTTACGTACTCGACTCGTGCGGGTATTACAGTTGCGGTTTCTGACGTTATTGTCCCACCTGAGAAGGTAGAGATCTTGAGAGAGTCCGAAGAGAAAGTTAAAGTCGTTTCGAATCAATACCGTCGTGGTTTGATTACAAACGAAGAGCGTTATGACCGTGTTATTGAAATTTGGAGCAAAACCAAAGATCAAATTACTGAAATTCTCATGAAATCGATGGATCGTTACAACTCCATCATGCTCATGGTGGATTCCAAAGCACGGGGTAACAAATCGCAAATTACACAGCTTGGCGGTATGCGTGGTTTGATGGCGAATCCATCCGGTCGGATTATCGAGTTGCCAATCAAGTCCAACTTCCGTGAAGGCCTAACCGTACTCGAGTACTTCATCTCGACGCATGGTGCGCGTAAAGGTCTTGCCGATACCGCTTTGCGTACAGCTGACTCAGGTTACCTGACTCGTCGTCTAGTTGACGTTGCGCAAGATGTAATCGTTCGTGAGGACGATTGCGGAACAGACAAAGGCTTTAGAGTAAGCAAAATTCAAGACGGTAAAGAGGTTATTGAAGATCTCTATGACCGTATTGAAGGTCGTTACTCCTTTGAAACTGTCCGTAATCCACAAAACGGCGAAATCATTTTACACCGCAGCCAACTAATCGATTCCAATAAAGCTGAGGAACTCATCGCAGCTGGAGTAGAAAGCCTGCAAATCCGTTCCGTTCTTAGCTGCCGTGCTCGTCATGGCGTATGTAAAATTTGCTACGGACGTAACTTGGCAACAGGCAAGTTCGTTGAGATCGGTGAAGCGGTCGGTATTATCGCTGCACAATCCATCGGGGAACCAGGAACACAGCTCACAATGCGTACCTTCCATACCGGCGGTGTTGCCGGAGACGATATTACGCAAGGTTTGCCGCGTATCCAAGAGCTTTTCGAAGCACGTAACCCGAAAGGTCAAGCGATTATTTCCGAAATCGATGGTGTTATTAAAGACATCCGCGAGACGAAAGATCGCCGTGAAATCGAAGTCCAAGGTGAAGCAGAATCGAAAGTGTATGCTGTTACCTACGGCTCGCGTATCCGCGTAGCTAAAGGCAAACAGATTGAAGCTGGCGATGAACTCACAGATGGTTCGATCGATCCGAAGGATATGCTCCGCATCAAAGGTATCCGTGGCGTTCAGAACTATATCCTTCAGGAAGTTCAACGCGTATACCGGAACCAAGGGGTAGAAATCAACGATAAGCATATCGAGGTTATGGTGAAGCAAATGCTTCGCAAAATCCGTATCGTAGAAGCAGGCGACACAACATTGTTGCCGGGCGCTTTTGTTGATATTCATGAGTACGAAGCAGCAAACCGTGATGCAATTCTCTCCGGTAAAGAGCCGGCGGTTGCAAAACCAGTATTGCTGGGTATTACAAAAGCATCACTGGAAACAGACTCCTTCTTGTCTGCCGCTTCGTTCCAAGAGACAACTCGTGTCTTGACCGATGCCGCTATCAAAGGTAAAGTCGACCAGTTGCTTGGTTTGAAAGAGAATGTTATTATTGGTAAGCTCATCCCGGCGGGTACAGGTATGCAGCGTTATCGCAGCGTACATGTAGCTGGTATGGATGATGAACCAGGCATGGAAGAACTGCAAGTTGAAGCAGAGAGCGTACCGGTTGAATCTTAATCGGTAAGTGATATAAGGCAGCATGAGGACAAAGAGCGAGCGGGCTGCAGCCGTTGCAAACGGAAGTAAGCCAGCCGCTCTTTGCGCCGTCATGCCTTGTCATGAAAATCCATTTTCTCCTGTAATTCTTGAAGAGTCATGCTTGACATTCACTAAGCCTAGATGCTAATATGTCGTAGTGTGCCAAATCGCACAACCTCTACGCATGTCATTAACGAAACTTGAATGTTCTAGTTTTGGCTGACTTGGAAGGACGGTTGAGATGCGATTTGTAATAGGTAGCAAGCAAACGACGAAGATGGTTGAGCAAGGCTTAGCCACCCAAGTCTATGTAGCACAAGATACAGATCCGCGGCTGAAGAACAGTATTGTTCGGCTTTGCGAAACATCGGGAGTGCCAATCATCTGGTCTGAATCAATGAAGAGCCTTGGGGAAACCTGCGGGATTGAAGTTGGCGCAGCGATGGCAGCGGTTATACCGGAAATCGAATAAAGAAGTATCGTTTTTACCGAGTTGAAGAACAAGGTAGAAACTTTCGTTTGTTTCTTTATGAACCGCCTGGATCTGTGGGCTTAAATAGCCAATATGTCTTGAAAAGCTTTACTAAGTGAGGAAGGGGGATGCAACATGCCAACAATTAACCAACTCGTTCGCAAAGGCCGTGAAGCGAAAGTCGTTAAATCGAAATCGCCAGCCCTGCAAAGAGGTTTCAACGCATTGAAACGTGAAGAGACAAACCTTAGTTCACCACAAAAACGTGGGGTTTGTACACGTGTAGGTACGATGACTCCGAAAAAACCGAACTCCGCTTTGCGGAAATATGCGCGTGTACGTTTGACAAACCGCGTTGAGGTTACAGCTTACATCGGCGGTATTGGACACAACCTACAAGAGCATAGCGTAGTATTGGTACGCGGCGGCCGGGTAAAAGATCTTCCGGGTGTTCGTTACCATATCGTTCGCGGTGCGCTTGATACAGCGGGTGTAAACAACCGTAAACAAGCTCGTTCCAAATACGGAACTAAACGTCCTAAAGTTAAAAAATAAGGCATAGCCGGTGACGGTTAGCCTCATCCTAAAATGAAAAACTAGAAGAAAGGGGGACTTCCACATGCCACGCAAAGGTCCAGTAGCAAAACGTGATGTATTGCCAGATCCGTTGTACAGCAGCAAGCTTGTAACTCGCTTGATCAACCGTATCATGATCGATGGTAAGCGCGGTGTCGCTCAAACAATTTTGTATGATGCGTTCACACTTATCAACGAGCGTACGGGTAAAGAACCGATGGAAGTTTTTGAAGCAGCAATTAAGAACATCATGCCAGTACTTGAAGTTAAGGCACGCCGTGTAGGCGGTTCGAACTACCAGGTACCAATTGAAGTTAAACCGGAGCGCCGTACATCGCTTGGTCTCCGTTGGCTCGTGAACTATTCACGTAACCGCGGTGAGAAAACGATGGAAGAGCGTTTGGCAGCTGAGATCATCGATGCTTCCAACAACACTGGTTCATCCGTGAAAAAACGCGAAGATACACACAAAATGGCTGAAGCGAATAAAGCGTTCGCTCACTATCGTTGGTAGAATTCGCTTAATCGAAAGGAGACTGAATTATGGCAAGAGAGTTCTCCTTGAATAATACGCGTAATATCGGGATTATGGCGCATATTGATGCAGGTAAAACTACCACGACAGAGCGGATCCTGTTCTACACAGGCCGTACCCACAAAATCGGCGAGGTGCACGAAGGTGCAGCAACGATGGACTGGATGGAGCAGGAACAAGAGCGCGGAATCACGATTACTTCCGCTGCTACTACTGCTCAATGGCATGGTCACCGCATTAATATTATCGACACCCCGGGGCACGTTGACTTCACTGTTGAAGTTGAACGTTCCCTGCGTGTATTGGACGGGGCCGTTGGTGTTTTCAGTGCGAAAGAAGGCGTAGAGCCGCAATCCGAAACAGTTTGGCGTCAAGCTGACCGTTACGGCGTACCGCGGATCGCTTACGTCAACAAAATGGATATTATCGGCGCAGACTTCCTTAACGTAGTTAGAGATATGCGCTTGCGTCTTAACGCAAATGCTGTGGCTATTCAATTGCCGATCGGTGCAGAGAACGACTTCGTAGGTGTAATTGACTTGGTTGAACGAGTTGCTTACAAATACAAAGACGATCTTGGTAAAGATCCGGAAAAAATTGAAATCCCTGCAGAATACAAGGACCAAGTTGAAGAACTTCGCTTGGAGCTGATCGAGAAAGTTGCTGAGCTTGATGAAGAGCTCACAATGAAATATCTCGAAGGCGAAGAAATCACAGTTGCTGAGATCAAATCTGTACTTCGCAAAGGTGTTTGTGATGTTAAGATCTTCCCAGTAATCGTAGGTTCTTCGTACCGTAACAAAGGCGTTCAATTGATGCTTGATGCTGTTGTTGACTACTTGCCATCGCCAATCGATGTTCCGGATATCAAGGGTACCCTTGAAGATGGTACTGAGACGATTCGTAAGTCTGCTGATGACCAGCCTTTCGCAGCGTTGGCGTTCAAAATCATGACTGACCCTTACGTAGGTAAACTGACGTTCTTCCGCGTATACTCCGGCGTACTTAGCTCCGGTTCATACGTTGTGAATGCAACGAAAGGCAAACGTGAGCGGATCGGTCGTATCCTTCAGATGCACGCTAACAGCCGTCAAGAAATCAGCGAAGTTTACTCCGGTGATATCGCAGCTGCTGTAGGTCTGAAAGATACAACTACTGGTGATACGCTTTGTGATGAGAAGCACCCGGTTATCCTTGAGTCGATGAACTTCCCAGAGCCGGTTATCCAGCTTGCGGTTGAGCCTAAGACTAAAGCTGACCAAGACAAAATGGGTATCGCTCTTCAAAAGCTGTCTGAGGAAGATCCTACGTTCCGTGCTCACACGGACGAAGAGACCGGCCAAACGATTATCGCTGGTATGGGTGAGCTTCACCTTGAAATTCTAGTTGACCGTATGCTTCGTGAATTCAAAGTCGAAACAAACGTTGGTAAGCCTCAAGTAGCTTACCGTGAGACGTTCAAAACGGCTGCGAAGGTCGAAGGTAAATTCGTTCGTCAGTCCGGCGGACGCGGTCAATTCGGACATTGTTGGGTTGAATTCTCCCCACAAGAGCCAGGAACAGGTTTTGTGTTTGAAAACAAAACTGTGGGCGGATCCATTCCGCGTGAGTTCATTGCTCCAATTCAAGCAGGTATCGAAGAATCGATGAAAAATGGTGTCATTGCCGGCTTCCCGGTTGTTGATATCAAAGCAGTCGTTGTCGACGGTTCCTACCATGACGTTGACTCCTCGGAGATGGCGTTCAAAATTGCTGGATCGATGGCGCTTAAAGCAGCGAAAGAGAAATGTTCTCCAATTCTGCTTGAGCCTATCATGAAAGTAGAGGTTAGCGTTCCTGAAGAGTACATGGGCGACGTAATGGGGATGTTGAGCTCCCGCCGCGGTCGTATCGAAGGTTCGGACACACGCCATGGTGCGTTGATCGTTCGTGCTAAGGTGCCTCTGGCTGAGATGTTCGGTTATTCCACTACACTTCGTTCCGGTACACAAGGACGCGGCGTGTTCTCCATGGAGCTTTCGCACTATGAAGAAGTACCACGTTCGATCTCGGAAGAGATTATCTCCAAATCCAAAGGCGCTGCTCAATAGTAGCCCTTACCCTTTAACAACTTGCATCTCATAAGTTGTACTTTGGCTGAATGCCGGGGGCTATAAGCTCCCGCACAGCCGATCACATAATCTTCTATCTATTAAGGAGGAATAGTTCAATGGCTAAGGCTAAATTTGAACGTAATAAACCGCATGTTAACATTGGTACAATCGGTCACGTCGATCATGGTAAAACAACTTTGACGGCTGCAATCACTACAGTTCTTTCGAAAAGATACGGTGGTGCTGCTGTAGCATTCGACCAAATCGACAAAGCTCCAGAAGAGCGCGAGCGCGGTATCACAATCTCCACAGCTCACGTTGAGTATGAAACTCCTAACCGTCACTATGCACACGTTGACTGCCCAGGTCACGCCGACTATGTTAAAAACATGATCACTGGTGCTGCACAAATGGACGGAGCAATCCTGGTTGTATCCGCAGCTGACGGCCCAATGCCGCAAACGCGTGAGCACATCCTTCTTTCCCGCCAAGTAGGCGTACCTTACATCGTCGTATTCCTGAACAAATGCGACATGGTTGAAGACGAAGAGTTGCTTGAACTAGTTGAGATGGAAGTTCGCGACCTTCTTAGCGAATACGAGTTCCCAGGCGATGATACTCCAATCATCCGCGGCGCTGCTCGTGAAGCTCTTCAAAACCCAGACGGCCCATGGGCTGACAAAATCATCGAGTTGTTCGAGCAAGTTGACACTTACATCCCAACTCCACAACGTGATACTGAGAAGCCGTTCCTTATGCCAGTTGAGGACGTGTTCACAATCACAGGTCGTGGTACAGTTGCTACAGGACGCGTTGAGCGTGGCGTAGTTAAAGTATCTGACGAAGTTGAAATCATCGGTATTGCTGAAGAAACTCGCAAATGCGTTGTAACAGGCGTAGAGATGTTCCGCAAATTGCTTGATTCCGCACAAGCTGGTGACAACATCGGCGCATTGCTTCGTGGTGTAGACCGTAAAGACATCGAGCGTGGTCAAGTACTTGCTAAGCCAGGTTCCGTTAAACCACACACGAACTTTACAGCTCAAATCTACGTTCTGACTAAAGAAGAGGGCGGACGTCACAAACCTTTTTTCACAGGTTACCGTCCACAGTTCTACTTCCGTACAACTGACGTAACTGGTATCATCAGCTTGCCTGAAGGTACTGAGATGGTTATGCCAGGCGACAACATCACAGTAACGGTTGAGCTTATCGCTCCAATCGCTCTGGAAGATGGTACTCGCTTCGCAATCCGTGAAGGTGGCCGTACTGTAGGCGCCGGCGCTGTAGCTTCCATCCAAAAATAATGAACCTGCAGCGTAAGCTGCAGCTCAAGAAAGCCCTCACTTCGGTGGGGGCTTTTTTATTACTAAATTTTGATGTTTGCGTAAATGTCGCAATTTCATTAATATAAGTGGAGACAAAGACGCGCAGAAACAAAGATAACAAAGTGAATGCAGTTAATCGTAAATGGCTCGGAGTATTCAAGCCATTTTTATTATGCCTTTACCATGGGTTTTAGAAATGCATCTCGGGGAAGCAGGAAGTGTAACGGAGTGAAATATGAGCCGGAGAGTTTACGTGCTGCCTTTGAAATTAAGTTTCCACAGCTGAATTAATTATTAATGAAGAAACTTAATTTCAACAGCAGCCGAAGGCCATATTTCATGCAGTGCAACGGAATTTGCCTCCTAAAAGATTCATTTTTACAAAGCCAACATTTTTGTTGCATTCGCCCACCGTTTCAGATATAATAGTGAGCGTTGGTCTGTGACGTTGCGATGATGCGAGAGGTTGCCGACACACACGGCTCCTTTGCCATGAGGGGCGTGTCGGGTTTTCTTGCGGAGTATGTCCGATACTAAATTGGGCGATAGAAGGAGGGACTTATATGGCTAAGCAAAAGATTCGTATTCGCTTGAAAGCATACGATCATAGAATTCTGGATCAATCCGCAGAGAAGATTGTTGAAACTGCGAAACGTTCCGGTGCAGGCGTGTCTGGGCCGATTCCGCTTCCTACTGAGAAGCAAATCATCACCATTCTGCGTGCGGTACACAAGTACAAGGATTCTAGGGAGCAATTCGAAATGCGCACTCATAAGCGTTTGATCGACATTGTTAACCCAACGCCGCAAACGGTTGATGCATTGATGCGCTTAGATCTGCCATCCGGTGTAGATATCGAAATCAAACTGTAAGTTATGCATATTTGAAAATGGAAAGGAAATGAGGTGTCAACATGAAAGGTATCTTAGGTAAAAAACTTGGAATGACGCAAGTGTTTACTCCTGAAGGTAACGTAATTCCGGTTACGGTTATCGAAGCAGGCCCTTGTGTTGTTTTGCAGAAGAAGGACCAAGACAACGACGGTTATGTTTCCGTACAACTTGGTTTCTCCGACAAGAAAGAATCGCGAGCTACTAAGCCAGAAATCGGCCACGCTAAAAAAGCGGATACGGCTCCTAAGCGCTACGTTCGTGAATTCCGCAGCATTAACATCGCTGAATATGAAGTTGGCCAGGAATTGAAGGCTGACCTATTCACAGCTGGAGAGTTCGTTGACGTTACAGCTACTTCCAAAGGTAAAGGTTTCCAAGGTAACATCAAACGTTGGAACCAAAGCCGCGGCCCTATGGCGCACGGCTCGCGTTACCACCGTGGTCCAGGTTCGATGGGTTCTATCCAAGCGAACCGCGTTCCAAAAGGCAAACACCTTCCAGGTCACATGGGTAACGAAACCGTTACAATCCAAAACCTTGAAATCGTGCGCGTCGATGCAGAACGTAATGTATTGCTCGTTAAGGGTTCCATTCCGGGTCCTAAAAATAGCTTTGTAAAAGTTAAATCTACGGTGAAGAAATAATCACCTAAGAAAGGAGGAACATGAAATGCCGAAAGTAGCACTTTATAGCGTGAATGGCTCGCAAGTTGGCGAGGTTGAATTGTCCGAAGCGGTATTCGGAATTGAACCAAACGTTCACGTATTGCATAGCGCAGTTCTTTTGCAGCAAGCTTCTGAACGTAGAGGTACGCACAAAACAAAAGGTCGCTCCGAAGTACGCGGTGGCGGTCGTAAACCTTGGAAACAAAAAGGTACAGGCCGTGCACGTCAAGGTAGCATTCGCTCCCCACAATGGGTTGGCGGTGGTACAGTATTCGGACCAACTCCACGCAGCTACAGCTTCAAACTTCCTAAGAAAGTTCGTCGCTTAGCAATCAAATCTGCTTTGTCTTCCAAAGTGATCGACAACGAAATTATCGTTCTGGATCAACTGGCGTTCGCGCAACCGAAGACTAAAGAATTCGTAGCGATTCTGAACAACCTGAAAGTGGCTCGTAAAGCACTGGTTGTAACAGCTAGTTACGAAGATAATGTAGCACTTGCAGCTCGTAACATTCCTAACGTGAAGTTCGTTGCAGCCGATGGCATCAATGTTCTAGACGTTATGAAATACGACAAGCTGATTATCACTAAAGAAGCGGTTGAAAAAGTACAGGAGGTGCTTGCGTAATGAAAAATCCTCGCGATATTATCAAGCGCCCAATCATTACTGAACAAACAAGTGATTTCATGGCGAATAAAAAGTATGTATTCGAAGTTGATCTTCGTGCAAACAAAACTGAGATCAAACTTGCGATTCAATCGATCTTCAAAGTAAAAGTATCGAGCGTGAACACGCTTCGCATGCCGGCTAAGCCTAAACGCTACGGTAAACACAGCGGATATACATCCGAGTGGAAAAAAGCGATCGTTCAATTGAGCGCAGATAGCAACGAGCTAGAATTTTTCGAAACAGTTTAAGTAGCGAAGAAGCCCCCGGCTTCTCGTGAAAGAACGTTAGATATCGGTTAAGGAGGGAATCGAAGTGCCAGTTAAGAAGTATAAACCGACATCTCCAGCGCGACGTGGTATGTCCGTCTCGACATTCGAAGAGATCACCACAAGCACACCGGAGAAATCGCTTCTTGCGCCGCTTTTCAAAAAAGCTGGTCGTAACAACCAAGGTAAAATTACGGTTCGTCATCACGGTGGCGGCCATAAACGTAAATACCGGATCATCGACTTCAAACGTAACAAGGACGGTATCGTAGGTAACGTAGCGACGATCGAATACGATCCGAACCGTACGTCCAACATCGCACTTATCCACTATGTGGATGGCGCGAAAGCCTACATCATCGCACCTAAAGGCCTTAAAGTTGGGGATAAAATCGTTTCCGGACCGGATGCAGACATCAAGATCGGTAATGCGTTGCCACTTGAGAACATCCCGGTAGGTACAGTTATCCACAACATCGAGCTAAAACCAGGTAAAGGCGGACAATTGGTTCGTGCTGCTGGAACAACTGCTCAACTTCTTGGTAAAGAAGAGCAATACGTCACAATTCGCTTGACGTCTGGCGAAGTACGTCGTATTCTGAAAAAATGCCGTGCTACAATCGGTTCTGTTGGTAACGAAGATCACGAACTCGTGAAAATCGGTAAAGCCGGCCGTTCCCGTTGGATGGGCAAGCGCCCTGAAGTACGTGGTGTTGTAATGAACCCGAACGATCACCCACACGGTGGTGGTGAAGGCCGTGCGCCAATCGGACGTAAATCTCCAATGTCTCCATGGGGCAAACCGACACTCGGTTTCAAAACACGCAAGAAGAAAAAAGCATCGAGCCAATACATTATTCGTCGTCGTACGAAGTAATAGGCGCCTCGGCGTCATGAGCGTGACGCGCTGCGTCGCGTAACGCTAGCGTGAAGGGAGGATCATCCATGGGTCGCAGTTTGAAGAAAGGACCGTTTATTGACGGTTACTTGCTGAAAAAGGTTGAAGTGCTGAACGAGACTGAGAAGAAGACAGTTGTCAAAACTTGGTCGCGTCGTTCTACAATTTTCCCGCAATTCATCGGTCACACTTTTGCTGTTTATGACGGTAAGAAGCACGTGCCGGTATATGTGACGGAAGATATGGTTGGCCACAAACTCGGTGAGTTCGCACCAACTCGTACGTACAAAGGACACGGTAACGACGACAAGAAAACAGGTCGCCGTTAATCGGTTGAATAGTTAGGTAATAAAGGTCGAGAGGAGGTTCATCCATGCAACAAGCTAAAGCGTTCGCTAACCACGTCCGCATTGCACCTCGTAAAGCTCAGCTGGTTGTTGATTTGATCCGTGGAAAGCAAGTCGGCGAAGCAATCGCGATTCTGCGCCACACACCAAAATCGGCTTCCCCAATCGTTGAGAAGCTGCTGAATTCCGCAATTGCTAATGCGGAGCACAACTACCAGTTGGACGTGAACAAACTTGTGATTACACAAGTCTTTGTAAACCAAGGGCCAACAATGAAACGTTTCCGCCCGCGCGCAATGGGTCGTGCTAGCCGGATTAACAAAAGAACCAGCCACATTACTTTGGTGGTATCCGAAAAATAAGGAGGGAAAACGTGTGGGACAAAAAGTAAACCCGGTCGGTCTACGTGTTGGTATTATCCGTGATTGGGAATCCAAATGGTACGCAGGCAAAGACTTCGGCGAATTGCTCATGGAAGATGTTAAAATCCGTGAGTACCTCAAAAACAAATTGAAAGATGCGGCTGTCTCCAAGTTCGAAATCGAGCGTGCAGCTAACCGCGTTAACGTTACAATTCATACAGCTAAGCCTGGTATGGTTATCGGTAAAGGCGGATCTGAAGTTGAAAACCTTCGTTCCGAACTGTCGAGAATCGCTAAAGGCAAAAAAGTGCACATCAACATCTCTGAGATCAAACATCCAGAACTTGATGCGATTCTCGTAGCTGAGAGCATTGCACAACAACTTGAGCGTCGGATCTCGTTCCGCCGTGCAATGAAACAATCCATCCAACGTACAATCCGTTCGGGCGCGAAAGGTATCAAAACTTCCGTTAGCGGTCGTTTGGGCGGCGCTGAGATTGCTCGTCAAGAAGGTTATAGCGAAGGTACAGTTCCACTTCATACGCTGCGTGCAGACATTGATTATGGAACAGCAGAAGCTGCGACAACATACGGCCGTATCGGCGTTAAAGTATGGATCTATCGCGGTGAAATCCTTCCAACTAAGAAGAAAGCTCCACAGGAAGGAGGCAACTAATCATGTTGGTCCCAAAACGTGTCAAACATCGTAAACAACAACGTGGTCATATGAAAGGTCGCGCAAAAGGCGGTACTGAAGTAGCCTTCGGCGAATACGGTCTGCAAGCACTTGAGCCTTCATGGATCACTAACCGTCAAATCGAAGCAGCGCGTATTGCGATGACTCGTTACATCAAACGTGGCGGTAAAGTATGGATCAAGATTTTCCCTGCGAAACCAATTACGCAAAAGCCTCTTGAAGTCCGGATGGGTAGCGGTAAAGGTAACGTAGAAAAATGGGTTGCTGTCGTAAAACCGGGCAAAATAATGTTCGAGCTTGCTGGCGTATCTGAAGAGATCGCACGTGAAGCAATGCGTCTTGCAGCACATAAACTCCCAGTCAAAACGAAGTTCGTGAAACGCGAAGAAGTGGGTGGTGAAGCAAATGAAAGCTAATGATTTCCGCAACCTAACCTCTGTTGAACTCGAACAAAAAGTCGCTGGATTCAAAGAAGAGCTATTCAACCTTCGTTTTCAATTGGCTACCGGCCAACTGGAAAACCCAACTCGCATCCGCGACGTACGTAAGGATATAGCTCGTGCCAAAACCGTTCTTCGTGAAAGAGAACTCGGAATCAGCAGCTAAACTGCGATTGTCCGTGAGCGATAACGAATGTATGGAAGGAGGATGAACATGAGCGAACGTAATGCCCGCAAAGTTCAAGTAGGTAAAGTCGTGAGTGATAAAATGGACAAAACAATCGTTGTTGCCATTGAAACTTACAAAAAACACGATCTGTACCACAAACGTATTAAGTACACGAGAAAATTCAAGGCGCACGACGAGAACAACCAAGCTAAGATTGGTGATATCGTTAAAGTCATGGAAACTCGCCCGCTATCCAAAGACAAACGGTTCCGTTTAGTCGAAATCGTTGAAGCTGCTGTTATTTTGTAAGAAATGCTTCCTAGTAAGCATTTTCCCGAAAGGAGGACGTTGAAATGATTCAACCATTTACACGTTTGGCTGTCGCTGACAACTCTGGCGCGAAAGAACTGATGTGCATCCGTGTGCTCGGTGGTACTGGACGTCGTGTTGGCCATATCGGCGATTTGATCGTCTGCTCCGTCAAACAAGCAACACCCGGTGGCGTTGTCAAAAAGGGTGATGTAGTTAAAGCGGTTATCGTGCGTACGAAACGCGCAGTTCGCCGTAAAGACGGTTCATACATCGCATTTGATGAGAACGCAGCGGTTATCGTAAAAGAAGACAAAAGCCCGCGCGGCACACGTATTTTTGGACCAGTTGCTCGCGAACTTCGCGACCGCGACTTCATGAAAATCGTATCGCTTGCTCCGGAAGTTATCTAAAAAGTACTTTGCGCATCCGCGCAAGCACGCAGGAGGTGTAACTCATGCCACGGTTGAAGAAAGTGTTGGAATCTCATAACAATAAATTGCACGTGAAGAAAGACGATACGGTAATGGTCATTACGGGCAAAGACAAAGGCAAAAAAGGCCGCGTTATTGCAGCGTATCCGCGCCAAAACCGCGTACTCGTCGAAGGCGTCAATATGGTGAAGAAACATGCTCGCCCTTCGCAAGCTAATCCGCAAGGCGGCATTATCGAGCAAGAAGCGGCGATTCACGTTTCCAATGTTATGCACATCGATCCTAAGAGCGGTAAAGTAACTCGGATCGGATATAAAGTGCTTGATAACGGCAAAAAAGTCCGGATCGCTAAGAAATCCGGCGAGGTAATTGATTAATTGACCTATACGGAAAGGAGGTCCACGTTACATGGCAGCAAGAATGAAAGATCGTTTCCTGAATGAAATCACTCCTGCTCTTATGCAGAAGTTCAACTATACAACAGTAATGCAAGTGCCTAAGATCGAGAAAGTTGTAATCAACATGGGTGTTGGTGAAGCTGTTTCCAACTCCAAAGTTCTCGATGTTGCTGTTGAAGACATGCGTTTGATCTCTGGTCAAAAGCCTGTAGTAACTCGCTCCAAGAAATCGATCGCTGGTTTCAAACTTCGCGAGAACATGCCGATCGGGGTTAAAGTAACATTGCGCGGTGAGCGCATGTACTACTTCCTCGATAAACTGTTCAATGTCACACTTCCACGCGTACGCGATTTCCGCGGCGTATCAAACAAAGCGTTTGATGGCCGTGGTAACTATACTCTGGGTCTGAAAGAGCAATTGATCTTCCCAGAGATCGAGTATGATAAAGTTGACAAAGTACGCGGTATGGACGTCGTCATCGTCACGACGGCAAAATCGGACGAAGAAGCTCGTGAACTGCTGACCCAAATGGGCATGCCGTTTACGAAGTAATCCACAGGAGGTGTAATACCAAGTGGCAAAAACTTCGATGAAGGTTAAGCAGCAACGTGCTCCTAAATTCAAAGTGCAGGCTTACACACGCTGCGAACGTTGCGGCCGTCCGCATTCCGTTTTGCAAAAGTTTAAAATTTGCCGGATTTGTTTCCGTGAATTAGCATACAAAGGCCAGATTCCTGGCGTTAAAAAAGCAAGCTGGTAATCAGCCTAGTTCGGGAAGGAGGTTTACACAATGGTTATGTCTGATCCGATCGCAGATATGCTTACACGCATTCGCAACGCAAACGTTGTGCGTCATGAGACCGTAGAAATGCCTGCTTCGAAAGTAAAGAAGCAAATCGCTGAAATTTTGAAACGCGAGGGCTTTATCCGCGATGCCGAGTATATTGAAGATAACAAACAAGGGATGATCCGTATTTTCCTTAAATACGGCCCGAACCAAGAGCGTGTAATTACGGGGCTGAAACGTATCAGCAAGCCGGGTCTACGCGTTTACACGAAAAGCACTGAAGTGCCTCGCGTATTGGGCGGCCTGGGAATGGCTATCATTTCCACGTCCCAAGGAATTATGACTGATAAAGAAGCACGCCAAGTTAAATCCGGCGGCGAAGTCGTCTGCTACGTTTGGTAATTAACTGTCACAACGATTGGAGGTGTAACAATGTCTCGTATTGGCCGTAAACCGATCCAAGTTCCAGGTGGCGTAAACATCGACTTGGACAACAGCTTGATCACTGTTAAAGGACCTAAAGGTACACTGAGCCGCGAACTCCACAAGGATATGAAAGTGGTTGTTGCTGACAGTGTAATTACAGTAGAGCGTCCTTCTGACAATAAATTGCATCGTTCCCTGCACGGTACAACTCGCAGCGTCATCGCTAACATGGTTAGTGGTGTAACTGAAGGTTTTGCAAAAAACCTTGAGCTAGTAGGCGTTGGTTACCGTGCAAACAAAACTGGCGAGAAAATCGTTCTTAACGTTGGTTACTCGCATCCAGTAGAAATTACTCCTGAGAGCGGAATCGAGTTCGATGTTCCATCGAACACGAAAATCACTGTTAGAGGCATCGATAAAGAACTCGTTGGTGCAACTGCTGCGAAAATTCGCTCCGTACGTGAGCCTGAGCCGTATAAAGGTAAAGGTATCAAGTATGAAGGCGAGCGTATCCTTCGTAAAGAAGGTAAAGCTGGTAAGAAGAAGTAAGCAGCTGCCTAGCGCTGCTTAATCGGATAGCTTCATAAGCACAAGGAAAGGAGTGTACAACGAATGATTACAAAAGGCGATAAAAACAAAGCACGTCTCAAACGTCACCTGCGTGTGCGTAAGAAAATCAACGGAACTACGCAGCGTCCGCGTCTCTCTGTATTCCGTTCCTCCAAACACATCTATGCACAACTGATTGATGATGTTCTAGGCGTAACGGTCGCTTCAGCGTCCACGCTAGATAAAGAAATTGCAGAACAATTCACCAATGGTGGTAACATCGAGGCTGCTCGTAAAATCGGCGAAGTTATCGCTTCTCGCGCTAAAGCGAAAGGCGTAGACAAAGTGGTTTTCGACCGCGGCGGTTACTTGTACCATGGAAGAATTCAAGCACTGGCTGATGCAGCTCGCGAAGCAGGACTTGAGTTTTAATCGATAATACTTATGAAGGAGGTAAGTCGACTTGCGTATCGATCCAAATACGTTGGAACTAACTGAAAAAGTAGTTCAAATCAACCGTGTAGCGAAAGTAGTAAAAGGCGGACGCCGTTTCAGCTTCAGCGCGCTGGTAGTTGTAGGTGACGGTAAAGGATATGTTGGCGCAGGGATCGGTAAAGCTGGCGAGGTACCGGATGCAATCCGCAAAGGTATCGAAGATGCTAAGAAAAACCTGATCCATGTACCACTTGTGAGAACAACAATCCCACATCAAGTGCTCGGACACTTCGGCGCTGGCCGTGTATTGCTTAAACCAGCATCAGAAGGTACTGGAGTAATTGCAGGCGGACCGGTTCGTGCCGTTCTTGAGCTTGCAGGTGTTGGCGATATTCTAACCAAATCGCTTGGTTCTTCAAACTCCATGAATATGGTTAACGCGACACTAGAAGGACTTTCCCGTCTGAAACGTGCCGAGGACGTTGCTAAACTTCGTGGCAAAACCGTGAAAGAGCTTTTGGGCTAAGGAGGAGAATACGATGGCAAAATTGCAAATCACTCTCGTACGCAGCCTGATCGGTCGTAACGAGAAGCAGCGTGCGACTGTTGCAACGCTTGGTCTTCGCAAAATTCGTCAATCGGTTGTCCACAGTGACAGCCCGGCTATTCGTGGCATGATCACTCATGTCAGCCACTTGATCAAAGTGGAAGAAGTACAAGCATAAATCGTCATTAATGGCGTAAATGATATACCGCTTCAACTGTATGCTTTCAAAGACGAGTTTTGCTGATGAAGCAAACTCGTACAGAAAGCAGCGTAAAACATTAAGGAGGTGCAACGTACGATGAAATTGCATGAACTTTCACCAGCACCGGGTTCTCGTAAAGAAGGTTTCCGTAAAGGCCGTGGTATTGGTAGCGGCAACGGTAAAACAGCCGGTCGTGGTCACAAAGGTCAAAATGCTCGTTCCGGTGGTGGCGTTCGCCCAGGGTTCGAGGGCGGACAAAACCCATTGTACCGTCGCTTGCCTAAACGCGGCTTCAACAACCCATTCCGTAAAGAGTATGCGATTGTGAACATCGATGAGTTGAACAGCTTTGCAGCTGGCACAGAGGTAACACCTGAGCTTCTGCTTGAGCAAGGTATCGTTAAAAACCCACAGAGCGGAATCAAGATCTTGGGTAACGGCGAAATCACTGTTCAACTTACGGTAAAAGCAAGCAAGTTCTCTCAATCTGCGGTAGAGAAAATCCAGGCTGCCGGCGGTAAAACCGAGGTGATCTAATTGTTCAAGACCGTGTCCAACATTTGGAAAGTGGAAGACCTTCGCAAGCGGATCCTGTTCACGCTGTTCATCCTGTTGATTTACCGTATCGGTTCCTTTATTCCGGTTCCTGGTGTCAACAAAGATGTATTTACACAAACGGATCAGGCCGGTTCTGAATTGTTTGGTTTGCTTAATACGTTTTCCGGTGGGGCACTGTTCCAGTTCTCGATCTTTGCGATCGGGATCATGCCTTACATTACCTCATCGATCATCGTACAGCTTCTGTCGATGGACGTTATCCCTAAATTCGCCGAATGGGCGAAGGAAGGCGAGAACGGTAAACGTAAACTTGCTCAGATTACTCGTTACGGTACGATCGTCCTTGGTCTAGTCCAAGGTTTTGGTACTGCAATTGGTTTTAACAGACAATATCAGTACGATATGATTCCTGGTGCAACGGTTACGGATTATATTATGATTGCGATAATTCTAACGGCAGGAACAGCCTTCCTCATGTGGCTCGGTGAGCAGATTACAGAGAGAGGCATCGGCAATGGGATCTCGGTCCTCATCTTTGCCGGTATCGTAGCAGCAATACCTTCACATGCGCGTTCGATCTACACAGCGGAGTTTGTTGATGCAAGCAACATCTTCCTTAGCATTATTAAGGTAGTGGTGATTCTAATTGCGATCGTCGCAATTATCGTCGGCGTTATCTTTGTACAACAAGGTATTCGTAAGATTCCGGTTCAATACGCTAAACGCGTCGTTGGACGGAAAATGTATGGTGGGCAATCCACTCACATTCCGCTGAAAGTTAACGGTGCAGGTGTTATCCCAGTTATCTTTGCGGTATCGCTCCTTATGTTCCCGGTTACGATCGCGAACTTCTGGTCGACACATGCATGGGCATCTTGGGTTCAAACTCATATGTACTACGACAAGCCGCTTGGCATGGTGTTGTACGTAATTCTGATTATCGCTTTCACGTTCTTCTACACGTTTGTGCAAATCAATCCGGTGCAGATGGCCGATCAAATGAAGAAAAATGGTGGTTACATTCCTGGGATTCGTCCTGGTAAACCGACATCTTCCTACATTACGCGCGTCATGTCGCGGATCACACTCAGCGGAGCGATTTTCCTATCGCTCATCTCGATCTTGCCGGTACTCTTCGGCACGCTCGCTGATTTGCCTCGTGATGTGAAGCTCGGCGGAACCTCGCTGCTAATCGTAATCGGTGTTGCACTGGATACGATGAAGCAAATCGAGACGCAATTGATCAAGCGCCACTACAAAGGGTTTATCAATAAATAACAATAGGTTCGCAAGCGGGCTTCCGCGCATCTAACTTGTGTGGCGGGACCCGGCCGAGCCTATTATGTTTAAAGCGAGGAACACGCTAATGAACATCTTATTCATGGGCCCTCCGGGCGCCGGCAAAGGCACACAGGCGGAACGTATCGTGGACACTTTCAGTGTCCCGCACATTTCTACTGGCGATGCTTTCCGTTTAGCAATGAAGCAAGGCACACCTCTTGGTCTGAAGGCTAAAGAATTCGTGGATCAAGGACTTCTTGTCCCGGATGAAATTACGAACGGCATCGTTCGTGAACGTCTCCAAGTTGAGGATTGTAATAGCGGCTTCCTGCTGGATGGATTTCCTCGCACACTGCAACAAGCTGAGGCGCTGGACGGGATGTTGGCTGAAATGGGACGCAGTATCGATCATGTTGTTAACTTGAAGGTTGACCGCGGTCTACTGCTTGCGCGTCTGACCGGTCGTCGCATTTGTAAAGCATGCGGCTCCACTTACCATGTTATGTTCAACCCGCCGAAGCAAGAAGGCGTTTGTGATAAATGCGGCGGTGAGCTATATCAGCGGTCAGACGATACGGAAGCAAAAGTAGGCACGCGTCTCGACGAATATATCTCCAAAACAGCTCCATTACTTGAGTACTACACAAGTAAAGCCGTTTTGTGCGAAGTAGACGGCGAGAAAGAAATCGACGAAGTGACAGCTGACATCGTAGGCTGCCTGCGGGGAACAGCAGAATGATCATTTGCAAATCCGAATCGGAATTGCAAGTAATGAGAATAGCTGGCCGAATTGTATCGGAGACGCATCGCTTGCTCAAACAAGCTATTCATCCCGGCATTACGACCAAAGAATTGGACGATATTGCTGAATCGTACATTCGCAGTCAGGACGCAATACCTTCTTTTAAAGGGTACAATCAATTTCCTGCCAGTATCTGCGCTTCTGTAAACAATGAGCTGGTACACGGTATTCCAGGATCACGCAAGCTGAATGATGGTGACATCATCAGCATAGATATTGGCGCACAGTATAAAGGGTTTCATGGCGATTCCGCTTGGACCTACGCTGTAGGCAATATTAGTGAAGAGTCCCAGCGACTGCTCGACATTACAGAACAATCGCTATATGCAGGGCTCACGCTCGTGAAACCGGATGTTCGTTTGTTTACCATCTCGCATGCGATTCAACAAGTGATTGAAGCTGCTGGTTTTTCTGTTGTTCGAGACTTTGTGGGGCATGGCATTGGTGCAGATCTGCACGAAGAACCGCAAATCCCGAATTTCGGATTACCCGATCGCGGACCTCGTCTAAAACCAGGAATGGTGCTGGCGATAGAACCGATGGTCAACATCGGTGAGCGATATGTGCGTACGCTGGAGGACAATTGGACAGTCGTTACACAGGATAACAGCTGGTGCGCTCATTTCGAGCACACGGTTGCCGTCACAGAGGATGGCTGCGAAATCTTAACCCTATCCAGGGAGCAGGCAGGTTGAGTGCATTGGAACACATGCCGGAGATCGGCCGTATAGTTAAGGTCCTTAAAGGAAAAGACGGAGGCTCATACGCCGTCATCATTCAGGTTCTGGATGAACGTTTCGTCCTTGTAGCTGACGGAGACAAGCGGCGCTTCGATCAATCGAAGAAGAAGAACGTACTGCATCTTCTGATGCAACCGGTCGTCAGTCATGAAGTGGCTGACAGCATGCGGGAAACCGGCCGTGTTACTAACGCTAAACTGCGTTATGTTATTCAGAAGGCTGTGCAAGGGAAAGGAGAATGACTATGGCCAAAGAAGACGTCATTGAAGTCGAAGGTACGGTCATCGAACCACTACCTAACGCCATGTTCAAGGTTGAACTTGAGAATGGACACCAGATTCTCGCCCATGTATCGGGCAAGCTCAGAATGCATTTTATCCGCATTCTGACGGGAGATAAAGTAGTCATTCAATTGTCGCCTTATGATTTATCTAGAGGACGCATTACCTATCGGAAGTAGGCCTTAAAGGTCTGCCGACGAAAGAATTCGGGAGGTAATCACAATGAAGGTTAGACCATCGGTCAAGCCGATTTGCGAGAAATGTAAAGTCATTCGCCGCAAAGGCAATGTTATGGTGATTTGTGAAAATCCGAAACACAAACAAAAACAAGGATAAGGAGGGATAACGATACATGGCACGTATTGCTGGTGTAGACTTACCGCGTGATAAGCGCGTTGTCATCGCTCTGACATACATCTTCGGTATTGGCAGAACGACTGCTAATAAAATTCTTAGCACAACCGGTATTAGCGAAAATACTCGCGTTCGTGATCTGACAGAAGATGAAGTCAGCCAACTTCGCGAAACTATCGACAAAACGGTTAAAGTAGAAGGCGACCTTCGCCGCGAAATTTCGCTTAACATCAAACGTCTGATCGAGATCGGCTGCTATCGCGGTGTTCGTCACCGTCGTGGTCTTCCGGTTCGTGGTCAACGGACGAAAACAAATGCTCGTACGCGTAAAGGTCCTCGCCGGACTGTAGCGAACAAGAAGAAATAAGAAGGAGGGATAACCGAAATGGCTAAACCAAAAAAAGTGGTTCGTACGAAACGTCGTGACCGTAAAAATATTGATACTGGCGTAGCGCATATCCGCTCGACATTCAATAATACGATCGTTACGATTACTGATCCGCACGGAAACGCGATTTCTTGGGCAAGCTCGGGTAACCTCGGCTTTAAAGGTTCCCGTAAGAGCACGCCGTTCGCAGCTCAAATGGCTGCTGAATCCGCAGCAAAAGCGGCAATGGAACACGGCATGAAAACTGTCGAAGTAATGGTTAAAGGTCCTGGCGCAGGCCGTGAAGCAGCAATCCGTTCGCTTCAAGCAGCAGGTCTGGAAGTTAACCTTATTAAAGACGTTACTCCAGTTCCGCACAACGGATGCCGCCCGCCAAAACGTCGTCGCGTATAGTCAATATTTGTGGTATCAAATGACTACAACTTGTGAATAATGGTTGTGAAGGTTTGCCATACTACATGATTAGACTACTTATGCGATAATGGTAACGGAGCGACGTTTTGAGGGAGGGTACTATTTGTGATTGAGATCGAAAAGCCGAAAATCGAAACCGTAGAACTAAACGAGGATGGCACGTACGGAAGGTTCGTAGTTGAACCGCTTGAACGTGGATACGGAGCAACGCTCGGGAATTCCCTGCGCCGGATCCTGTTGTCATCGCTGCCTGGTGCAGCGGTAACCTCTGTTCAAATCGATGGTGTACTTCACGAGTTCTCTACGGTTCCAGGTGTGATGGAGGACGTTACCGAAATCATCCTGAATCTCAAAGGCCTCTCGCTGAAAATCCATTCCGACGAAGAGAAGGTATTGGAAATTGACGCAGAAGGCGATGGCAACGTTACGGCTGGCGATATTCGCGCAGACAGCGATGTCGAGATTTTAAGCCCTGATCTTCATATCGCGACGCTGGCCTCCGGTGCACGGCTCCACATGCGGGTATTTGCTAATCGCGGACGCGGTTATGTGCAAGCAGATCGTAATAAACGGGAAGACCAACCAATTGGCGTCATTCCTGTAGATTCGATCTACACACCGATTACTCGTGTAAACTACTCGGTTGAGAACACTCGTGTTGGTCAAGTGACTAACTACGATAAACTCACACTTGAAGTTTGGACCGACGGAAGCATTCGTCCGGAAGAGGCTGTAAGCCTCGGTGCCAAAATTTTGACTGAGCATCTGGATCTGTTCGTTGGTTTGACTGACGAAGCGAAAGATGCTGAGATCATGGTTGAAAAAGAAGAAGACAAGAAAGAGAAAGTACTTGAGATGACGATCGAAGAACTCGATCTCTCGGTTCGTTCTTATAACTGTCTGAAACGTGCAGGTATCAACACCGTCCAAGAGCTGATCACGAAAACAGAAGAAGACATGATGAAAGTCCGTAACCTCGGACGCAAGTCTTTGGAAGAAGTTCAAGAAAAGCTCGAAGAATTGGGTCTTGGCCTCCGCATGGAAGAATAAAAAGCAGCGTAGACTAAAGGTCGATAGACTGTTTTAAGGAGGGGAAAATCGATGGCATATTCAAAATTGAGCCGTGACGCTAGCTCCCGGAAAGCATTGTTCCGTGACCTCGTTACTGACTTGTTCTTGTATGAGCGCATTCAAACGACTGAGGCAAAAGCGAAAGAGCTTCGTCCAATCGCTGAGAAGCTGATCACACTTGCAAAACGTGGTGATCTGCACGCTCGTCGTCAAGTTGCAGCTTTCGTTCGCCGTGAGTCACTGGTTGCTGGTGAGCAAGATGCAATTCAAAAATTGTTCTCCGAACTGGCTACCCGTTACTCGGAACGTCCGGGCGGATATACGCGTATTTTGAAACTAGGACCACGTCGCGGTGACGCGGCACCTATGGTTTACTTGGAACTGGTGGATCGCGCGTAGCAAGAAGAAACGGCTGGCGACATAACTGGCGCCCGCGAAAGTTTCTTTCGGAAAGGGTGGACCTTGCGGCCACCTTTTTTTGTTGCCCTTGATACCATGCATAAGGGGGACCATATGGGATGAAGAACATACGGATGGTTGTCAGCTATGTAGGAACGCATTATCATGGCTTTCAAACGCAGCCCATCGGAAATACGGTGCAGGATGTGCTTGTGCAAGCGATTCATGTGTTGACCGGTGAGAAAGTGCATATCGTGGCATCCGGAAGAACGGATGCAGGTGTTCACGCGAGGGGGCAGGTGTTTAATTTCGTCACCTCCTCGCCAATACCGATTGGACGCTGGGCGCTCGCCTTGAACTCTCGATTGCCGGGTGACATCGCCATCTTAAAGGCCGATGAAGTGCCGCTTGATTTTCATTCAAGCTACAGTGCGAAACGGAAGACGTATCGCTACTCCATCGATACCAATAAGTTTGCAGATGTCTTCGAACGGGATTACCGGTTCCATTATCCCATGCCTCTTCGCTTGCCTGAGATGAGGGAAGCGTTGTCCAAAGTGGTAGGCAAGCATGATTTCACTTCCTTTGCTTCGCAGCGTTCTACGAAGCGTACACATGTGCGAACGATCCTAGAGGCGAGAATCGAACAAGGCGAAGGGAAATTGGATCTATTTGTGACTGGTGATGGCTTTCTCTATAACATGGTGAGAATCATTGTGGGCACCTTACTATGGGTAGGGGAAGGGAAGCTAACCGTGTCTGATTTTGAGCATATTCTGGAGGCCAAGGACCGTACTGTGGCCGGACCGACAGCGATGGCTCACGGTCTGATGCTTTGGGAAGTTTCCTACGACGATTGACGAGTATTACCAGTGCTCAAAAGGCATAAAGCCTAAACAAATAGCTTGCACTTGTTAATCCTATGTTGTAGAATATAACTTGTGCTTTCTTAGTGGCTCTCCCACAGCCCCGACTGAGATTGCCAACCAACAGTAACACTTTTGAATGGAATCGAGCCGGTTAAAGCTGAAGGCTTGAGGAGACTTATAGTCGATTCGCCATTCACTATAACGGTACCGTAACATTATAAATTAGAACCAATGTTTGAATGAACAAGGAGGAACATCCATGCGCATTACCTATATGGCAAAGTCCAGTGAAGTTGATCGCAAATGGTTTGTCATTGACGCAGAAGGCAAAACGCTTGGTCGCTTAGCGAGCGAAGCTGCTAGCCTGATCCGCGGCAAGCACAAACCAACATTTACTCCACACGTTGATACTGGTGACTTTGTAGTTGTCATCAACGCGGAGAAAATTCACCTTACTGGTAAGAAACTTCAAAACAAAATGTACTACCGTCACTCCATGTACCAAGGCGGACTTAAAGTAACTCCGGCTCAGGACATGATCAAGAACAAACCAGAGCTAGTATTGGAGCAAGCTATCTACGGCATGCTTCCAAAGAATCGTCTTGGCGATAAAATGAAGATGAAGCTCAAAGTTTATGCCGGACCAGAACATCCACATCAAGCACAAAATCCAGAAGTTTACGAACTTCGCGGGTAAATAGAGGGAGGACAGTTTCATGGCACAAGTTCAATACTATGGAACCGGTCGTCGTAAACACTCTGTAGCACGTGTACGTCTCGTGCCGGGTGAAGGACGAATCATTATTAACAAGCGTGACTTGAATGATTACTTCGGTCTGGAAACACTGAAGCTAATCGTTAAACAACCGCTTGCTCTTACTGAGACTGGAAGCAAATACGATATCTTGGTTATCGCACACGGCGGCGGTATCTCCGGTCAAGCCGGCGCTATCCGTCACGGTATCTCCCGTGCTCTGCTTAAAGCAGATCCGGAATTCCGTCCAGCTTTGAAACGCGCAGGATTCTTGACTCGTGACCCACGTATGAAAGAGCGTAAAAAATACGGTCTTAAAGCAGCACGTCGCGCGCCACAATTCTCGAAACGTTAATATCGACTTACGAAAATGCCTTTCCTGTTTACAGGAAAGGCATTTTTTTCATGTTTTCAATTATTTAAAAATATTGAACAAATGAAGCAATCGACGTATAATTTAATGTAGATTAGTTTACTAGGAATTTGGATATGGAGGGGCATCAACATGAACTTGTTTGAAAAAGAGGCACTCATCAAGCAAAAAGCGGAAGAATTGGAAACCGCTACTCCCCAGGAGATTATTAAATTCGCTGTGGAAACATTCCCGAACATTACCTTTGCATGCAGCTTTGGTGCGGAAGATGTCGTACTTGTCGATATGCTGCAAAAAATTAGCCCTAAAACAGATATCTTCTATCTGGATACAGATTTCCACTTTAAAGAAACGTATGAGACACGCGACAAAATGGCGGATATCTACAGCCTTAACTTTGTAGAAGTGAAGCCTTTGATTACGCCTGAAGAGCAAGCTGCTCAATACGGTGAGGAGCTTTGGAAGAGCGCTGCGAATCAATGCTGTGATATCCGTAAAGTACAGCCTTTGACGCAAATTCTTTCCAAATATGAGGCTTGGATTACAGGCATTCGCCGTGACCAAGCTCCTACACGTGCGAACGCGAAAAAGATTGAATACGATACAAAGTTCGGATTGGTGAAATTCAATCCAATAGCGAACTGGACTAGTGAGGATGTATGGGATTACATTCGCACGAACAATGTGTACTACAATCCGCTCCACGACAACCATTATCCGAGCATCGGCTGTGAACATTGCACACGTCAGGTTATGCCTGGAGAAGATCCGCGTGCTGGTCGTTGGTCAGGTCAAGAGAAAACAGAATGCGGATTGCATAAATAAGAGGGGGATTTCAGATCATGAGCAGCATTAAGCCACATGGCGGCGTACTCATCAACCGAATCGCAAGCGGAGCTGAGCGCGATGCGCTGCTGGCAGAAGCGGCAGCATTACCGGTTATCATCGTAAACACATGGGCAGTTTCAGACTTAGACCTCATCGGAGTAGGTGCTTTTTCGCCGCTTACCGGTTTCTTGAATGAAGCCGACTATCGTTCTGTCGTTGAACGTATGCGTCTTGCTGACGGCACAGTATGGAGTATTCCAATTACGCTCGCTGTAGAAGAAGTGAAGGCTTCTGAACTGTCCACAGGGCAGCGTGCTGCGCTTGTAGGCGAAGATGGTATTGTTTATGGCCTTATCGATATTGAAAGCATCTACAGCGTTGATCTGAAGCATGAAGCAGTTAATGTCTATAAGACAGATGATATGGAGCACCCAGGTGTAGCGAAAACCTTCAGCCGCCCTAATACGTATGTTGGAGGACCGATTACGGTTCTTAACCGTCCGGTTCCTGAGAAGTTCAATGAGTTCTACTTTGATCCTTCTCAAACAAGACAGATTTTCGCGGATAAAGGCTGGCGCACGATCGTTGGCTTCCAAACGCGTAACCCGGTTCACCGTGCACATGAATATATTCAGAAGTGTGCTATGGAAATCGTAGATGCGTTGTTCTTGAATCCGCTGGTAGGCGAAACCAAATCGGATGATGTGCCTGCAAACGTACGGATGAAGAGTTACATCGCGCTGTTAGAGAACTATTACCCTGCTGATCGGACTTTCCTAGGCGTGTTCCCGGCGGCTATGCGTTATGCTGGCCCTCGTGAAGCGATCTTCCATGCGATGGTTCGCAAAAACTACGGCTGTACACACTTCATCGTAGGTCGTGACCACGCCGGTGTAGGCGACTACTACGGCACATATGAAGCACAAGATCTGCTTCGTTCGTTTACAGCGGATGAACTTGGCATTATTCCACTTTATTTCGAACACAGCTTCTTCTGCACGAAATGCGGAAATATGGCATCGAGCAAAACTTGCCCGCATGACAAAGAGAGTCATCTCACGTTGTCAGGTACAAAAGTTCGCGCGCTGCTTCGCGATGGTGTTTGCCCGCCACCGGAATTCTCACGTCCGGAAGTAGCAAAAATTCTTATTGAAGGCATGTCTGAACAACCTGTGAATTAAGGACAGGTTGCGCATAACAGGCCACCTCGTCCCATAAGATGATAAAGAGCACAGGACAGACTCCTGTGAACGATCATCGGATGGAGATTGGGGTGGCTTTTTGTATGCGCGGAGTTCGGAAACGTTTCGTCATCTGGATTACGTATCGCGGTGCTGTACGCATTTCCCTTGGCGTGGTGGCGGTTATACTGACTGTGATCCTGCTCACGCAGGAAGTGCCCGCTACACGCACCTGGACGTATTGGACGCTGCCATTATCCGGTAAAGTGATCGCTATTGATGCCGGACACGGCGGAGTTGATGGCGGTGCGGTCAGCAAGCAAGGAATGGTGGAGAAGGATTTGAATTTAGCCATCGCCTTGCAGCTTAGAGATTATTTGCAGCAGTCCGGAGCGATTGTTGTTATGACACGAGAAGGGGATTACGACCTGGCCGAGGAAGGTACATCGAAGATTAGCAAACGTAAGACGCAGGATTTAGTTAATCGTGCTAAGTTTGTAAAGGATAAAAACGCCTCTTTGTTACTCAGCATTCATATGAACAGCATCCCTTCCCCGCGTTGGTCAGGTGCACAGACGTTCTTCTATCCGAACTTACCGGAGAATGCGGTTCTTGCCTCTTTGATTCAAGATGAAATTCGGCGCAATCTGGCAAATACCGAGCGGGTAGCTGCAACTGTGAATACAGTATATCTGCTCAAAGCAATGGATGAAGTTCCGAGTGCCCTTGTGGAAGTTGGATTCTTATCCAATCCAGGTGAGGCGGCGAAGCTGGCTGATGCAGAGTATCAGAAAAAGGTTGCGGCTTCGATCTATCAAGGTGTTCTACGCTTTACTGCCGGTGAGAAATGGGGATCAGCTTCCGGCACGGAACCGACCGATCCTAAATAACCACGGCTTGGAACAGGGTCTTGGTCTTGTTATAATGGAACAAGTACATACACACACGTTGTTATAAGCATTCATTCAAGGACAAGAGGAGACGGTTGAACATGTTGACCCGCATAGAAGCTTTAGCGGTCGCCGAGTCTGCGGCGGCCCCATATATGGCGGAAGGTGCGATAACCTTCCGCGATGTGATGGTTAAGGAAGACCGTCACGTTTCCATGACGGTCCTTGGGGCAAGCGCGAGCGCTGAGCCCGCGCTCGAGGCTGCGCTGCGAGCAGCGCTTGCCGCCGCCGGGGCCGAAACCGCGCACTTCCGGTTTCGTGCCGGCGAAGGCGCGCCTGCGGCGCAGCAGCCCGCGGCAGCGCAGCCGCAGGCCGCGGCCAATGGCCCCGTACGTGGCCACGGGGCCGGGCTAGAGGCACATCCGCTGCTGAATAGCAGCAGCGGGGTGCAGTTCATCGCCGTCGCCAGCGGCAAAGGCGGCGTCGGCAAATCCACGGTGACCGTCAATCTCGCGGTCGCCTTAGCCCGCAAGGGCAAACGCGTCGGTATCATCGACGCGGACATTTACGGCTTTAGCGTGCCCGATATGATGGGCATCGAAGAACGTCCTCAGATCGTGAATGAGCGCGTCATTCCGATCGAGAAGTTCGGCGTACGCGTCATGTCGATGGGCTTCTTCGTAGAGGACAATGCGCCAATCGTCTGGCGCGGCCCAATGCTAGGGAAGATGCTCCGCAATTTCTTTGCTGAAATCGAGTGGGGCGAGCTGGATTATTTGTTGCTCGATCTGCCGCCGGGAACAGGCGATGTAGCGCTTGATGTGCATCAGATGCTCCCGCAAAGCAAAGAAATCATCGTCACAACGCCGCATGCAACGGCAGCATTCGTGGCTGCTCGTGCAGGGGCGATGGCGATTAAGACCGAACATGAAATCATCGGTATCGTCGAGAACATGTCCTACTTTGTAAGCAAGAGCGGTGAGCTTGAATATGTATTCGGACGCGGAGGCGGTGCAAGGCTGGCTGAATCGCTGAATGCAGAGCTGCTTGCTCAAATTCCGCTGGGCGCACCGGACAACCATCCGTCAGAGCCCGATTTTGCACCTTCGGTGTATAAAGCCGATACCGACAATGGCCGCATTTACCTGGATATCGCCGATCGAGTCATCGCGAAATGCGAAGCATAATAATCAGCTCCGTACGCATCGCATAGAACGCTAAAAAGCCAGTATTCCACACAACAATCGTGTGAGAATACTGGCTTTTTATTCTTCAACCTCCTTGATCACTCATGCCGCTGTCACCTTCGCCACCGCCTTCTCCTTCGCCACCACCTTCACCGCCGCCTTCTCCTTCTCCTTCGCCGCCGCCTTTATCGCCGCCTTCTTTTTCCTTCGTAACCTTCTCGTCCGGCTTAGGTTTAAGCTCTTCTTGAACGGCTTTCTTGAGAAGATCCAGAATTTCAAGACGGAATAGAGGATTTTGCATGGATTCCTGCATGAGCGTCATGGTTTGTTTCCGGTATTGGGTGCTCTGCAGCACTTCAAGGATCATTTTGTCCATTTCCGGAGTCTTCATCGCTTGAATGAGATCCTTTTGGTAACTAGGATCCTTCAGCAAATCCTTATGGATCTGTTTATTTTGCTTATTTACGGCTTTCGCAAACTCTCCTGCAAAGCGAGGATCAGTCATCAACTTCTCAATAACCTTGCTGTACTCCGGCGCCACCAGCGTTTCTTTGACTGCTAGCCGAACTTGCTCTTGATCCTGCACGGATAGCGACCGGATGCTGGAGCCGTTGTTACCGCTTGTGGCAGATGCCGATTCCTGAAGCGCTTTTTGCGCGTCCTCGGTTTTGAGTATGTCAATAACCATTGTCTTCATGTCTTTATAGCTGATGGGCTCGCTCGATGCGCTGGATTGCTGCGTACCACAGCTTGTCAGGCTGAATGTCAGGACAATGAGGGCACCAAGCCATGTAATTCGTTTAACCATGCTGTCAGTGTCTCCCTTCTGAAAAGCGACTATTGCTGTGTGTAGTATGCGACAATGTTCATCGTATTATCATGGAAGCAGCATGGCTTTTTGTATGGGACATGGTAAAATGAAGGGTAGTTTCAGGATATTCGGAAACGCTGGCGATAATCGCTTGAAACATACGGGATTCATCAATCTCAACAAACCTGTAGGAGTGGAAAATAGTGAACTTGCGTAAATTGTTTTTCTTATTTTGGAGTACGATGGCCGTTGGCGGCGTTGTAACAATCGTCGTCGGAAGTATCATGCAATGGACAGATGCTTCGTTTGGCTTTATGGGATTGGAGGCAGCTGGCTTTAATGCCGCCATGATGGCGCTTGTCGGACTTCTTTTCGGCGCATTCAGTCAAATGGGCTTCTTCGCTTACATGACCTTAAATTACATCGCTCTTAGCGTCATCCGCAGAAACTACATGTGGAATGCACTACAAGCGTATACGACGTTGTTTGCACTAGGCGGTATCGGCTACTTGCTGTACCAGGATCGCATGAAGTTGGATAACAATTGGATTTTCTGGGTGTTGCCGCTGGGTCTCGGACTTGCATCATGGGCAGTTGCCTACTACAAAGCCAAGTTAACGAACAATAATGCATTCATTCCGACGTTGTTCCTACAAGTTGTAGTTACACTGCTCGAAGCATGGCCAAGCCTTAGAGGCGAGGAAAGCAACGTAACAGCAATGATATTTATGATCATCCCAATGTTCGTGTGTAATGCCTACCAAATTTTGTGGCTGCACAAACTTGTGCGCAAAGAACAAAGAACCGGCTCCGCATCAGATGCGAAACCGGTCATATAAGCCGTAGCTGCTATTATTGTTCGGCTGAAGCATCCAGCTGCTCGAACATCGCTGTTTTATCCTGAACCGTTTTACCTTGAAGCTCGGTTTGGGCGATTAATTCCGATACCGTCACAAATTCATAGCCCTTGGAGCGCAGCTGATCGATAATGGCCGGCAGTGCTTCATGGGTTTGCTTCACGGAATCGCTGGCATGCATCAGAATGATATCACCGGGATGGGCTTTACCGACTACGCGATTGATGATTTTATCCGTGCCAATATTCATCCAGTCGAGTGAATCGGTGTCCCATTGAATGACTTTGTAGTTCATTTGCTCGGCAATACGAAGAACGCGTTTGTCAAAATCCCCATTAGGCATACGGATCAAGCTTGGTGTTTTACCGGTAACTTGGGTCAAAATCGTTTGAGCAGTTTCGATCTGGCTGCGAATTTCTTCATCACTGAACGTACTGTAGTTATCATGCTTGTGACCGTGACTGCCAATTTCATAACCGCCATCGACGATCTTCTTCACGATATCGGGATGGGTCTGACTCCAAGGCGAAGAGAGGAAGAAGGTGACGTTCTTCACGCCTTTCTCTTTCAAAACCTCTAGGATCGGCTCCGTTCGTTTCTCTCCCCAGCTGATGTCAAACGTTAGGGCAATCACCTTCTTATCTGTTGGAACGCTGTAGATGGCCGCAGGCTGATTGGGAGCAAACACAGTAATATTGTCTTTCTCCGCGTAAATAACGCCCGCAGCAAACAAAATACCTACGGTGACTAGAAAGTAACGCTTCAGTTTCCGTCCGTTCATTACATAAAACATATTCATTACAATTGCACTCCTCTCCAATAAGGGCTTGTTCTAGTACAATCTATGCTCGTACCAACAACTTATTCTTGTTATCCCAAAAACAGCCCAAAGAGGTGACGCCCACATATGTTTTCGCCAAGAGAAATCCTTCGACATTTGCAGACGATGCGCCATTACATCGCGTTCAGCACTATTTTTCTGTTAGCCGGCATCGTGGTAGGTGCAACTAATCCGGCATTAGACTCCTTTATCAACAGCCAGCTCAGTGGACTGAAGGGTGTCGCTGAAAATATTAACTCGAGCTCGCACCCGACCTTGTTCTTAATGTTGTTTATTTTCTTCAATAATGCCATTAAAGCCATTCTGGTCATGTATGTAGGTTCGCTGTTCGGGATCGTCCCCATTGCGTTCTTAGCCATTAATGGCATGCTGCTCGGTTACTTGGTTCACAAGACAGCGGAACAGGGCAATGAGGCTGTATTTACGATTGTGTTTAAGGGGCTGCTCCCGCATGGCATTATCGAGATCGCGGCTATTATAATTGCATGCGCGTATGGATTACGGTTCGGCAGAATGATGCTTCAGGGGCTCGGTACCATCTTTACGAAGCGTAAAGGCTGGGGGCAGGAGCTTGAACAATATGTCCTACGGACACTGCCAGTGATGGTTTTAATTGTGTTTATGTTGATTGTTGCGGCTGTAATAGAAAGTACAGTAACAGTTTGGTTGCTTGGTTAGTAATAAATTTCCAATTATTTGAGCATAACAATAAAGCGGCGTTTATCGTGTCATGCGATAAGCGCCGCTTTTTCTAAATTTCAGAACATGTAGGTACCGTTTCGTTTTACTGAAATTTGGATAATATGAAGTAAATTGTGCCGCTTTCTGGCGGTAATAGCAGTTTCTTCTTGTTGGCCGATGTTTTTTTGGCTGATTAACTAAAGGGGGCCACCAGCGGGTATGCTCGGAATTCTGTTCAACGACAAAGAATGTAAAGAACTCGACTACGTCCTACGCAAAGAACTTGACGAAATGCTGCTCGATTTGAACGATTCCCGGCTAGATGGCGATATCAAAACCGCGATTGCCAGACGTTACAAAGTTATTTTCCGCATGTATGCTCGGATTGCCTCCCCGAAAGAGCTCTCCCGTTATGCACTGAATATGCGTACATACCGCTGATATCAAGGGTTTTACAAGGGGTTATGAACATGTGGATAAAAAAATCAAAAAAACCCTTGCATTGTTTATAAAGCGTGTGATATATTAATCAAGTCGCCGCTGAGACACGGGCGATGAACGACGGAATTTGTTCTTTGAAAACTGAACAATGAGCGACCAGTCAAATGGTCATAAATCGCAGAAGTAACATTCTGCAAAGCTAGTTTTTTGAATGAGCTAACAAGCGATTTCTTAAAATGGCCAAGCCTTCGGGCTTACCACTTTTATGGAGAGTTTGATCCTGGCTCAGGACGAACGCT
>NZ_JBXENT010000017.1:0-62440 GCF_059383735.1 Paenibacillus sp. N22P23 | reverse complement strand
GGGTTCAAGTCCCTCTACGCGCACCATATTTACTTGCGGAAGTGGCTCAGCGGTAGAGCATCGCCTTGCCAAGGCGAGGGTCGCGGGTTCGATTCCCGTCTTCCGCTCCATCATTACAACATTCAAGCCCGTATCTCAGATATCTGAGATACGGGCTTTTTGCATATTTAGAACTTAAAAAGCCGCTTCCCGTCACGCAATGACAGAGAGGCGGCTTATTCTTCTACTGCTCGTCAAAAGGAAGAATGACCTTGTTTACAAGCGGTTCGTAGGATGGATCAAAATAGGCGGTATACACTATATTAGCTGAAATGGGTTTGGTACTAGCGTTAATGCTGCCTGATTTGGCTACGTCGAACGAGTCGATGGAGATAAGTCTTGGCAGCTTCTGCAGCTCTTCGATATATCGGAGGACATCGGTGTAGCGGCCTTTAATGACAGTTGATACTTTAAGCTTCTTCACGTTAGGGCCTAATGGACTGCTGCCTTCTGTGCCTGCTGTGGTCGTCTCGCTTTCATTCTCGCCAGTAGCCGTTTGATCGCCATTACGATCAGGCGTAAAGTTCGCGGTTAACGTTTCAGCGCCGGTGACGGATTCAATCTGCTGCAAATCAAGCAGAAGCTGTTCTGTATTATCCCATAGCGGCAGCGCATGCTGAACGTTTACTTTGGAGAATTCGTCGCTTGCTTTCTTCTTCTCAGCGATCTTCTTGTTCAGTAGTTCGTATTGGTTGTTGAGACTTTCAAGTTCGATTTGCTGCTTGGTGATCTTATCCGTAGATGGTTTCAGCAAGTAAGTATAGATAGCAAACATGACAAGGAAGAGCAGGGCAAGAAGGAGTATGGTCAATGAACGGTTTTTAGTTAGTTGTTCCATTGTTATCCTCCTCATTCGACTTCATCTTGACGCTGAATGTAGCCGTATATGGTTTAGAGACCGATATCTCGCCATCCGTGCTCGTTGTTGCCGCAATCTCTCCTTTAGACATGCTCTGCAGGCCAGCGTCCTGTGTAAAGGACATGCGATGCAGATCAAACAAGTATCGGGACATATCCTTCATCGTATCGAAGCCGGCACTGATCGCAATCTGGCCTTGCTCCGTGTAGCCCAGCGTACGAATTTCTGCACCAGTCGGCAGTTTATGCTCCAGCTCTTTTACAATCGCGACGACATCTTGCTGATGCTTCTTGATGTTCTCGATTTCTGTGAGTGGATTGGACTGGCCTTGAGCTGCTCCTGTCGATAATTCATTTTGCTTTAATACGATTTGATCGTTTAGGGCTTGAACCATGTCTTTATTTTCGGCGATTTCGGTGTGGTTGCTAATAAAGCTGTAGACGATCAGTGCCATAATGAGTACCCAAGCAGCTAGAACGCTTGTAAGAACGAGCGGAATGAGCCTTGCTTCATGCTTCACCTTAGGAAGCAGGTCAATGCTGAAAGTAGGATCCTTTGGCAGTGCCAAACCGGCTGGGATAAGGTAAGCGCCATGCTCCTCCTTCAAGGCTCCTGGTTCAAAGGCATGGAAGTCAGCTTCGTGAATGGAGATATCTGGCTGTGAATCGCGCAGTACTGTAAGCAATGACTCCTGAGCGGCAGTGGGACCTGCGATAATGGCTTTCGTAATTCGAGAAGCCCCTTCATGTAAACCGAATTGATAGAAGTTCAGTATCCGGGAAATTTCGGCACTAAGATCCGATAGTTGGAACTCATTTAATTGACCGGGAAGATGGTCGCCATTCTCGAACAGGTTGATGGTACGCATGAAGATGGGGCTGCCTTCGTGGAACATGAAGATCTCAAGACCCGATTCTCCAATGTTGATGACCATCGTTTCACTTGTCTTCTCCGATTGTTGAGCGAATAGAGCCTTCAATAAGGCAGCTGCTGGGAAGGCGACAGCTTTGACACGTAACCCTGCATCCTGCATAAGATCGATTGAAGTTCGGATCCACTTAAGTGGTGCGGCGAAGATCAGAACATGGGTGCTTGTCTCATCCTTGCCGATCTGAAGAAAGTCATAAATTGGATCTTCAAAAGGCAAATGAAGCGTCGTTTCAACCTCGAGCTCGATCAAATGACGAAGCTCCTTGGCATTGGTCGTAGGAATACGCATTTTGCGAACAATAATCTGCGAGGTCGGAACGGCTAACGTGACCGATGCACCGCCGAGCTTCTCGCGAAGAATCCATTTTTTGAACAGAATTCGGATGGAGTCGATATTGATAAATTGATCATCGACAATGGCGCCATGCGTTAGCGGTAGATGACCGCTTCGGTCAAGCTCCCATGCTTTCTTCTTGCGCAAGGCGGCGAAACGGAAGCCGGTTGGTTCAATTGTGAGACCGATTTGTTTGGAGCCAATGGTTATCATCTCTATCACATCCTATTTAGGTGATTATGTTCAGATACCCATCGATCAGCAGATCTCCGAAGCAATAAGCAGCAAGTGTGCCTAAAGCGAGAAACGGACCGAAGGGAATCGGTTGTTTTCGTTTAACAATACGAAGCAGCTGCAGCATGCCTCCGATGATAGAACCAGCTAGACAGGCTAGCAGCATAGCAACAAGAATATGTGGGAAGCCAACGACTAAGCCGCATACGAAGAATAATTTGGCGTCGCCTAATCCCATTTGTCCACGTGAGAGAAGATTGACGAGTAGCAGCATACCTCCGCCAACGATTGCGCCTATTAGGTAGTGCCAGAGCGGCTGTTCATGATGGAGAATTCGTGAGAGCAGAAGTAAAGGCAGGAAGAACAAAAGTACTTTATTCGGAATCAACATGTATTGGAGATCAGAAACCGTTATGATGACGGATAAGCTGACGAGCAGCAATGCGGTTAGAAGCTCTATGCTTACGCCTAGCTGTACATACATGAACATGAACAACAGACCGGTAAGCATTTCTCCCAGAGGATAGACGGGAGAAACTGTCGTACCGCAGTGGCGGCAGCGACCTCGTGCAAACAGATAGCTGAATACGGGGATTAAATCACGTTTTCTAAGCGTTGTGCTGCAACTTGTACAATGTGAGGGCGGATGTATGATCGATAGTTTAGCAGGTACGCGCAAGCCCACGACATTGAAGAACGAACCGCATACAAGGCCGAGGATGAAGAAGTAGATAGCTAGTGCAACCGTCATAGAGCATGGCTACTTTCTATATGAAATGAAGAGAGGAACCGGAACGAATCCGGTTCCTGTGTAGGAGCATTAAGGTGTTGCTGGAGCTGCTGTAGTTATTACAGTTCCTTCGCCTGCCAATACCTCTGTGCCCTTATACCAATGATTCACATGAGTTGGAGTAGTACCATTTGTACCTGTATCAAGGAATACATAGAGCAGATCGCCGTCTGGTTGATACTGTACAGTACCAGCAATAATTGTATCTTTCGTACTAGGTAAAGCAATATTAGACTCTAGATAACCTTTTGCAACCATTTGAGCAATTGTTACACTTACGCCAGTTGTAGTTGTAGAAGTAAAGGCGCCGTTTGACTCATTAGTAATATATAGTCGAGCAGCATCATAAACTTGGCGCGCCGTCTGAAAGTCAGATTTATCCTTGGATTTACTTAGGATATTACCAATCAAGGGAATTGCAATCGCTGCAATAACTCCAAGAATAACGATAACTGCAAGTAACTCAATCAGAGTGAACCCTTTTTCTTCTTTCTTCACGCGACTCAATACATTTTCTACCATTTTAATTCCTCCCTGAATTTTACTTTCTAACCCATTTGACCATATAGACTGAACATAGGCAGCATGATCGCTGCTACGATGACTCCAACTACTCCGGCAAGAAACACGAGCAATAAGGGTTCAATAAGTGATTTCATACGATCGACTGTATTCTCTACATCCATCTCGTAGAAATCAGCGACCTTGGCGAGCATCAAATCTAGTGAGCCTGTCTCTTCACCAATCGCAATCATTTGGGTGACAAGCGGTGGGAATACCCATGACTTCTTAAGCGGATCGGAGAGTGGATTGCCTTGGCGAAGGGAATCGCCCGCACTGCGAATGACTTTCCCTACAACACGGTTCGAGACGACTTCCTCGACGATGGACAGAGACTGAAGCATCGGAACCGAGCTGGCATAGAGCGAGGACATCGTCCGTGACATTTGGGCGATGACGCCCTTCTGAGAGAGCTTCCCGAAGATAGGCATCTTTAGCTTCATATAATCGATGACATAGGCGCCGCCTTCGGTGCGTTTGGCTGTAATAAAGCCGATCACGAGTAGTGCGAGAACAAGCAGCCATAGATACCACTGGTTCTCGATGCTTCTGCTTACCGCCATAACGATCTTCGTAATGGCCGGCAGCTCGGCGTCCATGGATTCAAACATACTAACGAATTGGGGAACGACCGCTTTGAGCAAATAAACGACGGCTGCAATCGCAAGGAAACCGACAACGACAGGGTACGTTAAGGCAGACTTGATCTTCTCCTTGGTCGTGTGCTGCTTCTCGAAGAAAATAGCCAGTCGCTCGAGCGTGCCTTCCAGATCACCGGACTCTTCGCCTGCGCGGATCATATTGGTGAACATGGAAGGGAAGATGCGCTTATGCTCCTGAACCGATTGAGAGAAAGCATTACCGCGAAGCAAGCTGGAATGAACCTCTACCAATGCTTTCTTAAGCGGCTTACTCTCCGTTTGCTGAGCTAGAATGCCGGTAGCATCGAGAATCGTGACGCCCGCGCGGATCAAGGTTGCGAACTGGCGGCAGTAGATGATGAAGTGCTGCATCTTAACCGGATTACCGATGTAGATGTCCATCGACATAATCGTGTTGCGATGTTCATCTACCGAGAGGACGACAAGTCCGCGTTTACGAAGCTCTTCGACCGCGGTCGATTTGTCCATCGCAGACATCTTGCCTTTGAGCATCTTGCCGCTGCCAGTCTTGACGTGATAAGCGAATTGAGCCATTAGTAGGCACCTTCAGTCATGTACACTTTCGCTGCGGCAGGGTCAACACGTCCTGATTGCAAGAGCTCTTTGATCGAGGCGTCGAGTGTATGCATGCCTTGTGCACGGCCTGTTTGCATGACGCTCTTGATCTGATGAATCTTCTCGGTACGAATCAGGTTCGCGACAGCAGGCGTATTGATCATAATTTCCGTTGCACATGATCTGCCTTGTCCACCGGGGCGTGGCAGCAGTCGCTGCGAGATAACTCCGAGCAGAACAGCCGCTAACTGCGTTCGGATCTGCCCTTGCTGGTGGGAAGGGAAGGCGTCGATGATTCTGTCAATTGTTTGTGGTGCATCCGTTGTATGTAGGGTTGCAAAAACCAAATGGCCCGTCTCCGCCGCAGTCACTGCTGCTGATATTGTCTCCAGGTCGCGCATCTCACCGACGAGAATAACGTCCGGATCCTGCCTAAGCGCGGCGCGCAGCCCATTGCTGAAGCTCTTCGTATCGTTGCCGACTTCACGCTGATCGACAACGGAAGCAGAATGGGTGTGGAGGAACTCTATTGGATCCTCCAGCGTAACGATATGTTTCTTCTGTGTGCGGTTTATGTAATCTATCATGGCTGCCAGAGTTGAAGATTTGCCGCTGCCCGTCGGGCCGGTAACAAGGACAAGCCCTTGATGCTTATTGGCCAACGACTCAATAATAGGTGGAAGCTGCAGCTGCTCTAGTGAAGGAATGCGGGTCGGAATCGTGCGAATCGCGATGCTGACTTTGCCTCGTTGGCGGAATGCATTGATGCGGTACCGTGAGTAGCCTTCCAGCTCATATGAGAAATCGACTTCGCCGGCTTGGTCAAAATGCTCCAGCTGCTCCGTGCTGAGCAGGGCCGTTGCCATAGCTCTTGAACTCTCAACGGTAACCTCGCCCTCTCCCAGTCGATGGAGCGTGCCATGTACACGCATAACAGGCGGTGAGCCGACTGAAATATGAAGATCGGATGCTTTGCTCTCATGCGCCTGCTTCAGCAAGTTTGTAATCTGTTCTAAGGCCTGGGTCATAGTCCAGCCTCCTTATGAATGGGATACTGTCTCTCGCAGCACTTCCTGCAGGGAAGTAATGCCTCTGACCGCCTTCTCCAGTCCATCATCCATGAGCTGGATCAATCCGTTCTTCTCTGCCGCTTTGCGCAAGTCTTCGATGGAACTCTCTTGACCGATTTGCTGGCGAATGATGTCATTGATGCCGAGCACTTCATGAATCGCGACCCTGCCGCGATAGCCGGTTTGATTGCAGGTACCGCAGCCTGTTCCTTTGTATAGCTTGTCCGCGTGAAGGCCGTGATTTTGCAGGAAAATGGTTTCCTGTTCAGAAGGTGCATACTCGCTCACGCAGTCCGGACAGACGCGCCTTACGAGCCGCTGTGCGACTACACCGACCAATGAAGATGCAATTAGGTATGGTGCGATACCCATATCTCGGAATCTTGTGATGGAACTGACGGAATCGTTCGTATGCAGCGTCGACAGAACCAAATGTCCAGTGAGTGAGGCTCGAATGGCGATCTCTGCCGTCTCCGAATCCCGAATCTCACCGACCATGATTATGTTCGGATCTTGACGGAGAATGGAACGTAAGCCGGTTGCAAAAGTAAGTCCGATCTGTGGGTTTACATGGACTTGGTTAATGCCTTCAAGCTGGTATTCCACCGGATCTTCAACAGTAACGATGTTAGTGTCCTCATTATTCAGATGCTGCAGGGCAGAGTAGAGCGTTGTTGTTTTACCGCTGCCTGTCGGCCCTGTGATGAGAATAATGCCGTAGGGAACCTCGATCATTTGTTTAAAAACATTGTGGTTATGCTTGCTAAAGCCAAGTTGATCGAGCGCCTTTACGCCAACGCTTAGATCGAGGATACGAAGTACGATTTTCTCGCCGTGGATGGTTGGCAGCGAGGATACCCGAATGTCGATTGTCTTATAGTCAACCTGCATCTTCATTCGGCCGTCTTGCGGCAAACGACGTTCGGCGATGTTTAGTTTCGCCATAATCTTAAGTCTCGCTGTAATGAAGCCTTGCATTTGCTTAGGGATCACTCTCTCGGTTCGCAGCACGCCGTCAAGCCGGTAGCGAATGTTTACATTGGTCTCACCCGGATCAACGTGAATATCGGAAACCTGAAGCTGTACAGCCTGTTGAATCATCTGGTTTACAAGACGAACAACGGGTGAGTCTTCATCCGTAATTTCGGTCTCACGTATTTCATCGGCAGTAGGCAGCTCGCCCATAAGCTGTGACATGGAGTCCTGCAAGCCATAATGCCTTGCAATCGCCCGTTGCAGTTCGTCTCTGCCGGAGATTGCCGGTTCAATTCGGAATCCGGTAGACATTCGAAGCTCTTCGATGGCAAAATAGTCCAGCGGGTCGGCCATGGCAACGAGCAGCTTGCCGCCTTCTTTATGAAGTGGTATGGCTTGATATCTGCGGGCCATACTCTCGGGAATAATCTGCGTAATTGAAGGTTCAATCTGATATTTGAACAAACTGACATGTGGGATGCCCAGTTGAAATTCCAATACCTCGAACAGCTGCTGTTCAGTTATGTATCCTTGTGTAATGAGCAAGTCGCCAAGCTTCTGCTTCGTCTTGCTCTGTTCCCGCAATGCCTGCTGCAACTGTTCTTCGGAAATGACATTGCTCTCGATGAGGAGGTCGCCCAGCCGCTTCTTCTTCACGGTACTCATCTCTACCCATCCCCTCATGACAAACTGTATCAAAATCTCTCTTTTTGCGACAGAAAATAGGACTAGGTACCTATAAAAGGAGGCCTAATGACTACCGATTCGTGCCGTTGGTATGAGAAAATCTAGCAAATTTTGCTTCTGATAAGGTAATTATACACACACCTAGTTCTATTAGACAATATGGGATTTTTTTTAACATATTTATCTATTTTTCTTCCGGAATTCTATGTATAATATAGTCAACTGAGCGTAGTCCTTTAGAACTGTATCAAATTGTAGCAAAGGAATACCTAGGACAGGGGAGAAAGCTATGGATACGAGAAAGAGTACTAGGATGAATAGGAGAGTAACTAAGAGGCTGAAGATGAGGTCTCTAGTAATCAGGCTGCTCTTTATTGGCATGATTACGGCTCTAATTATCATACCAGGACTTTATTTGAAGGATGCGTATGCGAACGGGACGGTCTATTATGCTATCAAAGCCGATACGAAGTTCATAACGATAGGTATTGATAATGTGTTATCCGCTAGTGTGACAAGCATTGGCACGTCAGCAGAGCAATTCGAGCGGATCCAGAACAGTGACGGTACATATTCGATAAAATCCAAATCGACCGGCAGATATGTGACCGCTACAAGGACGGACAGAGCCTTGGCGGCAACCGCTTCTACAATTAGCTCAAGTGAGAAATTCAGCATTGTTGATGGCTATTTAGCAGCTACTATATCTAGCACTAAAAGGTATGTGAAGCTGAATTCGACTACGAAGGAGCTCTATGCTTCTGTTTCCGAGTCAGAGAAAAGTACGGCAACGAAGCTGAGCTTCACCGAAAATGTAACTAAGTTTCTTGAGATTACAGATGGCGGCGGAACGTCTGACCTTCAGCCCGTACTTGGATCACTGCCGAATATTTCAATCGATACCATGAGCATGAAACGATTTGTCGCACTGCGCGGCGAGCTTGATGGCAAGTACGATGGAATCTATATCGGCAAAGGCACCTTCAACCCGACTAAAGTAGCGAAGACAACTTCGAGCGGACGAGCCGCTGCGCATGAGACGAAGGGCTTGGAGAACGATATTACAATGCTTAAGGCAAGCGAGATTGTTGATGATTTTATTACCAAAGGACAGCCTGTTTATATTTATAATGATTCCGTTAATAGGAGCGGTCTGTTATTCCAGAATACAACGGGGAATTTGTACAAAACGTTTGCGCCTTACTCATCAGCTGGCAGAGATAATGTTGTCTTTCTGAAACCGACTGAATTGTCCAGATTGGCCGACCTAAGCAATCAAACAAATGGTTTGCTGAAGCAACGACCAAATCTTGTGTTAAGCGGTCAACCAACCTCATATCTCATCAACTCTTCCACTCTATATCATGCCGGAGATACGTTGTCCTTTCAGTTCAACGTTCCGAACTATGATAGATTCGGAGACGGCAGATTAACGGCAAATTTATATCTTGGTCTTGACCAAGCAATAACGTTCGGCAATGACCAAATTGTTGCTTCATCAATTGTGTCGAATAACAATGTGGATAGTGAAATCTCGTACGTGTTGCCTAAAGGCTATTCGGGTCTCTATTATTGGAAGCTCGAAATCGTAGATCAAACTACTAAATTAAAGAGCTATGAGACAGGTGTCTTCAGGTATCGCGATCAATTGACTAAGGTGCGCGTGCTCCAAGTCATGCCGAATAATTCGGATACGAGCAGCTTGAAGAAGAGTACAAACTTGACCCAATCGTATTTGCAATCAACCGATGAATACGAGATTGACATCACGACGACGACGTTTAATACTTTCAATACCATGAGTAAAAGCAGTCTAAACGGAACCTATGATATGCTGATTTTTGGCTTTGCAGATACCTATAATTCAAGTGCCAGTATTACCGTGGATACAGCGAATGCCGTCAATAATTTTATTAGAACCGGCCAAAGCGTAATGTTCACGCATGATACTGTATTCTCAAGCAGCGAGACGGATCGAAATACTTGGATTGACCAATTCCAGCAAACGACCGGACAAATTGAGCCTTGGACGAATCTTGGTCTTAGTGCGCCGAACACGTCGAGAGCCGTGAAGAAGGTCAATGACGGGCTGCTCAATCAATTCCCGTTTAATCTGAATGCCTCGACACCAGAGGTAGCACTAACGCATAATCAATACTTCACGCTTGACCTGGAAGATGAGACGGTTGTGCCGTGGTACAACATCATTGGCTCAAACCGTGATGAGGATGACAGTTGGAACCACTATTACACCTATTCCAAAGGGAATGTGACGTACTCCGGTACAGGGCACACGAACACCAACTTTCCAATGTGGGAACAGAAGTTGTTCGTCAATACGATGTATCGCGCTTATATGGGTTCCAACCATGCGCCAATGTTGACAGTGTACAACCCGCTTGATTACTCGTCTTCGAAGGATAACTTCATACCGACTTATCAAAATATTAACCTCAGCTTTATGCCGGAGGATTACGATTTTGTGGATCGCAACTTAACGGTTTCGATCAAATATTCGTATAATGACGGTTCGGGAGTGAGGACGGTAACGCTGCCGAATACAACGGCTGTCTCAGGTTCCACGATCAACAAAGAGATTGTGAACCCCTTCACTGAAGATGGTGATCTCACCATTGAAATTACGGTTACGGACAAGACCGGCGCAAAGATTACGAAGTCGATCCCGGTAAAAGTGAAGAAGGTTTCTTCCAACTTAACCGTCAAACGTACGATTTCCGGACTGACCTCTGGTTCGGAGCTGATGCTGGATAAGGGAACATCGACAACGATGACGTATACGGCAACGCCTAATGCGATTGCGAAATCCGGTTCTGTCGATGTGAACGCTTTGAAAATTAAGGAGATTGCTTTCGCGGAGACGCTGCCTGCAGGACTTGAAATTGTGGGCACGCTGCCTACAGGTTTAACGAAGAGCGGCGATATTAACAGCGGGTATAGGCTCAGCGGTAATTTAAGCACCATTACGTACGCACTTGCTGCAAATGGACAGAGCTACACGGCTTCGCCTTTAACTTTTGATATTACTGTGAAACCGATGGTTACAGGCACGCTGCCGCTGAACAATTCAAGCCTTACGTTCAAGGATGTAGGTCGAACTCAGTCGACGACGCTTCCTTTCGATACGTATTCCATCAATTCCATTGTTCGACTTACCAACTTAAGCATAGGTCTCAATGATATTACACTGGTGAATAAGAGGGATAGCTCCGGCGCCACCGTGTATGACACGGCGACTATCATCCCAACCTTCTCGCCTACGGACGCAACGCCTAAATTCAATTGGACCTCATCGAATCCGAATGTCGCGACCATCATTACGACAGTTGCAGGAAATGGCTATGTCACTGGGGTATCTAGAGGCGTAACAACCGTAACGGTAACAGATATGATTACGGGGAGGACAGCGACCGCGCAGGTCACTGTATTGGAGTCGGGTCTGAACATCATCGGCGATGATACGGTAACAGCCGGTATGGGGATCAACCTCTCAGGCGGTCTCATTAAACCAAGCCGTGAAACGGTAAGCAGCATCAAGTGGACTGTATTCCGTCCAGAGGATGGGTCACTGAGCACAAGTGATAATTGGCAAACCGTGCTAACGGGTCTCAAAGCAGGGAGAGTCACAGTCACATTACTAGTGACGACCACGTACGACTCGACGATCGATGGATCCAAGGTGACGACCGCTTATGAAGCGACAAAGGATATCACGATCACGAATCCGGTCCTATCCTTAACAGGTGCGAATTCGCTGACAGTAGGCGATACTGCCACGCTTACCGCAGCCTTGAAGAAGTCACTAACCAATAATACGAGCATTACGGATGACCGGGCGATACAGAGCGTGACATGGGGGGTTACAGATTCTACGATGCAAAATCTTGTAAGTCTTCCTTCTTCTACAGGGAAGCAGCTTACGAATGAGCTTAGGGCACTTGCTCCTGGTAGCGTCACTGTCGTCGTTTCGGTAAGACTGCTCGACAATACCGTGCTCACGAAAGAATTGGCGATTACCATTGATAACCCTATTCTTTCATTGTCATTGTCAGGGGGAGAAAGAACCGTTAGCGTAGGTGATATAACGCAGTTGACTGCTGACTTGCAGAAGTCGTTATCGAATTCCTCGACGATTTCGGACTGGGGCAGTATGGTGCAGGGGAATATCACGTGGAACTTGATTGGGCCAGGTGCAGATAAGTTGGTGGAGTTATCCACTGCCGCAGCTAAGCAGACCGTGAATACGTTGAAGGCCAAAGCCCCTGGTCAAGTAACGGTTAGAGTTTCGGCGACACTGCTCAATGGTACACCGCTAACCGCGGATTTAATCATCACCATCCAGGAACCGGTCCTAACCTTAAAGGGACCAAGTAGTGCGATTGGTATAGGTGAGAAGCAGCAGCTGACAGCAGAACTGCACAAATCAGCGACGAATTCGGCGGTCATTACTAATGATAGTGTCATTAAGAGTGTTACGTGGAGTCCACCGGGGACGGATGCTAAGATTAATGACGTTACCCCAACAGACAAAGTGTTTACGAATGAGCTTAAGGCACTTTCTCCAGGAGAAGTAACCGTAACCGTAACCGTGAAGCTGCTCAACGATCGAGAGTTCCCGGCGAAGCTTACGATCACGATCGATGAACCGGTCCTAACGTTGACGACAGATTCAAGCTCAATTGGAAAAGGCGATGTCGTTAACTTAGGTGCGGTATTAACACTATCACCGATTAATCACACGAAGATAACGGATGACAGTGTCATTAAGAAGGTAACATGGAGTTTGAAGGAGTCGGACGCAGAGGAATTCGGCAGTTTAGCTTCTGCAGGAGATTTGTATAAGAGAAAGCTCAGTGCGCTTGCATCAGGTGATATTACTGTCGTCGTTTCTGTGGAGCTGCTCGACGACACGCCGCCGATTAAGAAAGAACTGCCAATCGTAATTAAGAACCGTGCTACAAGCATTGGCGGAAGTACAAACGTTCGAGCGGGCAATTCCATTAATGATCTTGTCATTAATTGGGTGGGTGCTGCTGGTAAACCAGACTTCACGTACACGCCGCAATGGACGCTGGCCGACGAATCAGCTTCAACGAACATTACAGCTAAGAGCAATGATACTGCGAGCTTAACGACAGGCTGGAATGATGGAGCGACGGTAACCGTTGTTGTGAAGGTCATGACACCGGCTGGAGTCGAACTAACAGCTCAGAAGCAGATCAATATCGTGAATATCTTACTTCCGGATTCCGTGCCGCAGCTGAAGCAGGGACGTACGATGGATTTGGAAGACAGTAAGGTGCTCAAGATCCTACCTCCTAACCTGCGAAGTACGATATTGCCTGGATTGGAGTGGCAATCTGCTAACAACAATATCGTGACTGTAACGCAAGATGGGGTCATAACAGGAAAAAGTAAAGGCACGACGACCATCACTATGTTTGATAGCACGTATGGCATTCAACGTACCGTCACTGTAACCGTAATGAATAGTGATAAATATTAAGATTATTAAGATAGAAAAAGCCTTATCGCCAGCGTATGCTGGGCGATAAGGCTTTTTCTATGAGACGATTAATCATGTACCGGAAGCAGCTTCTTCTGGCCGATGTTTACTCTTATTTTGTTAACGCGCGGTAGTCCGGTTAATTGGTTTTTAAAAACATTCTGATCGTAATCGATAACGAAGCGCGCCTGTTCCTTTTCGAGATTTCTCTGATCCTTGAAGTCTAGTGAAATCCCGTTGGGATCGGTGGTATTTCCAAGCACTGCATTTATCGTAATGCCATCTTTGGCGAAGAAGCCGCCATGTATCCAGAAGAGTGATCCTACGCCATACAGTTCAGCTTTCTTATCTGTATAGAAGAAGGCATCCAACGTATTAAGGCTTGAATTAGAATAACCACTGCCGAGCTGCTGGAAGGAATCGACCCGATAAATATCAATTGGGCCGTTGGCGATCATGACTAGCCCTTTCTCGTTCATTCCACGTATCTGGGCATCCATAATTTCGTTCGTTTCGGTCTCTTCCAACGAGAAAATGGTAGAGTCCATCTCCAGATTGCCTTTCAAAATCACCTTGCCTTTGACAAGAATATTGGCCCGGATCGGAATCGTGGAATGCGGGTTATTGTTCTGAATGGTCAAGTCGCCGTTAACGACGAGCCAGTCATGGGTGCCTTTGCTATTATAGTTAATTTGCTTTAACTGATCGCCAATCGTTAAATTACCTTCTACGAAGTATGCGCCTGATAATCCGCTTAACTGACCATTAAGGTCGCTCATCGCTTGATCGTATCTGGCTTTCTCCAAATTGTAAGCATCCGTTTCCTCGCTCGTAGCACTGCCAGCTGGCAATGACGGAGCCGTGGGAGGGATTAGCAGTTGGAGGGAATTGAAGCTTCTCAGTTGATTCAGCAGCGCGTCTTCAGGAGTAGGGCTTTTCTCGTAGGCATCCGACATTATTTTGCGCGATGATAAAGGGACTCCCGAACCAAGTGAGTCAAACGCTTTATCGACGAAGGATTGCGCTACGTCAATGGAGATAAACTTCTTCGTCTCCGTTAACTCGATCTTGGAATCCAGTTCGTGAAACTGAGGATCATCTAAGTTCAGAAGCTCTTGGTGATCACCGTTGTCGGGATAGATGCGATATTTAATTTTGTTTTGCGACTTAATCTGGATTTTACCATTGCCGATGTCATCGCCTTCCGCCACATAAATCCCATCTAAGGCTGATGAGTCTGCCGGGTCGACATATAGAAATTGCGTTTGTTCAATGAGATCTGCGTCGTTGTAGGTGTATTCCGCAAAATTCTGGATTAGCAGCTGATTGCCTGCATAAATGTTACCTCTAAAAGCAGGTGCGCCGTTAATAATGACATCACCTTCGGAGCCCATTGCATATTTGAGGAAATCAGGGAAGGTATCCAGCGTCACGTCTTGAACGAGATCGCGTTTGACTCCATTGACCTCGGCATCTGCGGTTACTCTGAGTGTAGTGAGGTAAGGCTCATCATCGGCTTGACCCGATTCGCTTGTTTGATTCGGACAATACGTATCTTTCTTAATGGGGTCCTCGGTTGTCCCGACGATACAAATGTTTTGAATTCGATATTCTGCCTTCTTGGCAGGATCCAGCTCGGAGCCATCGGTGCCACGTACCTCATAGTTGAAATCCATCACAAATTGTTCTAAATTCATCGTCAACTGCGACGGGCTGATCGATTGGTTATCGAAGCGTGCCATAACGTGTGCCATCGCTTCACTAAGCGCTTTGTCTGCGAGATGGATGGTCTGTAGATTATCCTCTGACTTCTGTGTCCGTGTCGCTCCCCCAATTGTTGCGCCGAGTACGGCGACCCCAATCAAGGTGAAGAGCAGCATCATAAAGACGACAAGGAGAAAGGCAGAACCTTTTTCTTCACGAATCATGCGTCATCTGCCTCCTTTTCTAGAATCCGAAACGACTTTCGAGGTCGAGATCGTAGTCTCTGCCGCCGTAAGGTTGGCGAAGTTTCAGTTTAATCTCCAGCATTCCGCTGCTGCAGCCGGACTGATCGTTCAAGCATTTTAATCGGATGAAGGAGTCATTATGGGATGTAGCCTCCTGACCCAGATCCAAGGGAACGGAATTGGGTACAACTACGGATTCAATCGCAACCTCGCGGTCCCCGATAAACAAGGCGTTCTTGCCAGAATCATTCGACTTGATCGTGATGACTTCTTGAAGCGGGGCATTTCCCGAACCCGTGCTGTCTTCTGTGGCAACCTTTGGGAGAGTTAGTGTAATGGATTGTCTCAGGTTAGCGTTTGTCTGTACTTGGGAGATCCGGCTTGGCCCGACGCGGTACAATTCCGTAATTATGGAAGACATGAGCAGATCGCCTTCGTCTCGCAGCGTATTCTCAATGCGAACCTTGTTATATGTATTAAGGCCAAATGTAATGGAGGAGTAGATAACACCCATAACGACAGACAGTAACGCCAGTGTAGCGATAAGCTCTACCAATGTATAGCCGCCTTCTGCTTGTTGACCAAACTTCATCCGCTGCCGTACATGGTTAACGAATCGATTCATCGGTTATATACCCCTCCACTTCCGTGCTTTCACGTTTACTCGGTTCACCATCGTCGCTGTTTGATTGAGCTGCGACCACTTCAACCTTGATCGGGAGCAGGTATTTGCCGATATTTCCAACCGGCGTATCGCCATCAGGATCTTCATTGGTTGCCTCGGTTGAGCTAATTTCTTCATACAAGCGATCCTGATAACTAATCGTCACTCGGTAAGCCATCCCGTTAATCTCCGGATTCAGAATATAGTAAAGTGACTGAGAGTCGGTAAAGAGTTTCTCATATTGCAAGCAAGAGCCGCTGTCCTTCAAACATTCATCTGAATCAATGATATTTCGATCCTCGCCAGGGCCGAGCGGCTGTCCGATCTTGAAAAATGTAGACATCTCGTCAAAGTCGGATTGCTTCTGCATATAGAAGAGCGTGTTTCGCGCCAGATTGATCATGACGGTCTTGTTCTGATTGCCCTTGGCATAGGAGAGGGCATGGACAAAAAAACCTGTCATCGCAAGTCCGGCAACGGAGAGGACGATGAGGCAGGTTAATATTTCGACTAAGGTAAATCCGCCTTCTCTGGATGGTTCTCTAGATGGATGCTGCCGATTGGCTGCTCTCATAAGCAATCACGGGTCCCTTCGCTTATTGCACATTTACTGTATGTGTTCGACACAGAACGTCGCAATTCCTCCTAGTTCTAAAGTCACATGTAAAATAAAATAAACCGTCTCTCTAGAGCGTTAACTCGCGAGAAACGGCGCTTTAATTGAAGAGTACTAATTACACGGTGTCGAGCGAGCCGCAGCCAAGCTTAACCGATAAATACCATTCACTCGCAGCCTGAGGAGCGATGCGAAGAAGCTTGTCTTGTTCAACTGCTTTCGTAAGGCTGTCGTAGTATCCATTGCACGGCTCTAATGCACAGACGGCATGCTCGTTGCATAAACCTTCATCAATCCAAATGCCGAGATAGGGCACCAATTCAGCATTCCAAGTAAGCTTCAGAAAGTCTTCGCTGCCTTGTTCGTATAGGCCGGTCCAAGCCGCATTGACGACACCATCGACATAGAATTTACGTGCATCCTTGGCGGAAGCGGGGCCGATTGAGTCCAAACGAAGCTTCGAGCCGTCAATGACCGTTTCCGGCCAATCATACAACTCTCCCTTCTGTAGCAAACGACCTCCACCTACACAGCGTACTTGTTTGGTGTCCTCGGGCAGCAAAATCCTTGTATGCGGCGTAGCGACGAATTGAGGATGGGCGAGCCAAAATGCAGACAGCATCTCAGAGCCGATGTTACGAATTGTATACTCGAAACGCAGCTGCTGATCGCCCTCGAAGCGGATGGTTCTTGTCATTTCGTAAGGGAGAGCTCGGCCCATTACTTTGCATACGAGTGCATCCTGTTCTTCAAATGAGGCCTCCCAAGGGATCGACCATACATCGCCGTGATCAGACATAGGATGTCCGGAGTAGGCACCGTCTTCTGGGTATGGGCATGCCGCAACAGTGGGGAAGCATTCATCCCAGCCGCTCATATCTGCTGCGAGGAAGTTAGAGCCGTGCTTGACCTTGGCAAGCGGACGAGATCCGGTTCCGATGATCCACTCTTTACCGGTTAGGAGGTTCAGCAGGGAGACGATCTTGCCTCCCAGTTCGGGGATGACGATAAGCCGCAGTTCACTAGATTCCATGAGGACAGCAGGCCAGTCTTGATAGGTGGTGTTTTCTATTAAGTAACTTGATTCCATAGGGGCATATCTACCTCCAAAATGGTTCGTATACAACCAGTATAACGTAAATGTTGGAGGTTGAAGGGGCAGATTTAGCGAAGGAGTGGAGCAACCGAAATGGCTTCATACATCGGTCGCCGCTGCAGATGGCTCTGATAGAGTGTTATGGCATCGGCTGGCCACTGTGGCGGGCCTTCGGCCGGCAATCCCGGCACCTTCCAGCCGTCAAGCTGCGAAAGCTCGAACGATTCCTCGCCCGCATAGTTTCGCGCAAGCGTGAGATGCGGGTTGTAGGAGCGACTCTCCGGTATAAGCCCGAGAGGCTTTAACGCCCGGGCAACATTCTGCTGCAGCTTGTGCAGCTGCTCTATATCTCCATCGACGCCTGCCCATAGAACGGATGGGCGGATCGGGCGGCCGAATACGCCGAGCGAGGTCACGCTTAGCTCGAAGGCATGAACAGTCGATGCTGCTTCGCGAAGTGCTGCCGAGATGGCAGGGACAAGCGTGACTGGCGTATCGCCAAGGAATTGCAGCGTGATGTGATAATCGTCAGGATGTGCCCATTTGCGAAATGGAAGCCCGGACTTAATGTCCTCGCAACTTGCTGAAAGTGACTGCTTGATGGAATCCGGAACAGAGACGGCAGCGAACAAGCGGACTGTCTGCTCCGAGGCGGCAGGTGTGTTCATAAGCTAATAGCAACCTCTCTTCTCGAAAATATAGCGCAGAGCTTCCTGGTGAGGAAGTTCTACGCTAGTACGTCTTGTATGCGGACCTAGTATTCACGATCCTCGATGATATAGCCTTGCCCCAATTCAATCTCCATAAACCCGGCCATTCGGCGCGTCTGGTAGGAAAGCGGGATGTTGCTGCCCGTCAGGATGTAATTGCGACGATCGGACGCACTTTCAGCCGGTAAGGCAAAAGCTTTCACAAATCGAAACACTTCTCGAAGCGTCGTATGGATGGCGTCCATGTATGCATCATTTTCACGCTTACCCATGAGATTGATAAGGATGGCGCCGCTCTCATCCAGCTTGGCGGCAGTAAGCTCGAAGAACCCCTTCGAAGTCAAATGCCGCGGTGTCCCTTTATCAGAGAAGGCATCAAGCACAATAAAATCATACGCATGCTCATCCTCGCCAGCGAGCAGCTCGCGGCCATCCCCAACCGCCACATTATCGTCGCTATAGCCAAAATAGTCTCTGCTTAATGCCACAACCCGTTCGTCCAACTCCGCAACTTTGATAGTTGTTCCTGTACTATGTCGAGCAATTGTCCCAACGCCATGTCCAATGATAAACACACGCTGATAGGGCGGGTTGCTGCTATTCATGAGGTGAAGCATAGCCTGCGGATATTCAAACAGAATCCGTTCCGGTTGATTCAAATCAATAGCACCCTGCATGGCGCTGTTTGAGAACTGAAGGATGCGAAATCGCCCATGCTCCCCGCCGTACTCATTCGTATCGTAAACGGTAATCTCGTTCTGCTCGCTGCTTTCCTGGTGCAAAATCTGCACAATGATCCAATCTCCTTCGCCTCAATTATCCGGCCAACCGTTCAAACAACCAAATGCCTCCCATTACGCATACGGCAGCGGAAGCGATTTTGACGACTGTAGGGTAGTAACGTTTGTTTTGCATGAGTTTAAGTAACGGTACGATCAGTGCCATAAGCAGCAGCTGAATCGTCTCAATACCCACATTAAAGCTGATCAAGCTGACTGCAAGCTTGGACTTCGGCAGCGACATTTCCATCAGAATATCGGCGAAACCGATTCCGTGGACAAGCCCGAACAGGAAGGTGACAGACCAGCGGTAACGAACCTCTTTGCGGAAAATATTTTCAAGTGCGACATAGCAGATACTGAGGGCAATAATGGATTCCACCCACTGAGACGGAACGTGAATAATACCAAGTGCGGCTAATGAAAGGGTAATACTGTGAGCAATTGTAAATGCCGTAATCACGGTAAAATACTGCTTCCAGGATTGGCGGCTGAGCAGTAAAGCGAACAGGAACAAGAGATGATCATACCCAGTCAGAATATGATCCATTCCGAGTTTGAAGAAGGTGAGCCAAGTCGATTCAGGCGTGGTGCCAGCGGGCTGCTCATGCTCAGATCCACTTCCGCCGGCGCTCGGATCTTGCTGCTCGCCTTGATTCTCCGTAACCAGCAGAACGAAGCTGCGGTCCTTGCCGCGCAAAACACTCTCCGTCGATTGCTCGTAAAAATTCATCGAGACAAAATCCACATAATTCGTATTCTCATCCTGAACATACAGGTCATCTTCATATTTCAGCGTTTGACCCGGAAGCAGCTTCGGCAGTTTGAAGGTGAAGGTGGCCATGTCTTTATCTGCCTTCGTCTCCAGAGCGGCGTTGACAGTCTCGGCTTCATGGGTGACGCCATCGATTTCAAAAATCAGGCTGTCCTCCAAGAAATGGCTGATTTGAGCTTCATGCTCCTTCAACTCCTCCGCACTTAAAGCACCGTTTGCGTTGAGATCGGCTTTGGTCTGTTCAATGACAGATAACGTATCCATGGAAAATTGGACAAAGGTGGCGTCATCCGTCACTTCTATGTCCGTATAACTGACACTGTAAGGATGAGCGGAAGCAATGGAAAGTGGTGCTAGCGATAGAAGCAGCACAAAGAGAAGAATGGTTTTATGGAAAAAATTCCTATTCATGTGAAGAAACCTCCAAGATGTGAGACTAACTTCCCTAGTGTAATGGATATGCACACGAAAATAAACATTTTACAAACTATTAATATAACTATTGGAAAATTTAATAATTCATCAAATTAAATAATGGTAGAATTATTAATTGTGATAGGTTGTCATAATTTTGGACTTATTCATAACTACGAGGGGGATTTTGTTAAGTGGGAATATGGAGCAAAAGAAGGCAAAGATGGACAGGCATAATTCTGGCATCTGCGCTAAGTGTTGGGCAGTTGCTGCCCGTTATGCAGCCGGAGAAGGCTGAGGCAGCTGTTGCGGGACATGTGGTTATAAGTGAGGTCTATGGTGGAGGCGGCAATTCCGGTGCGCCACTCACGCACGATTTTATTGAATTGTATAACCCTACCGAGTCGCCTGTCAGTTTAGAAGGTTGGTCGGTTCAGTACGCGTCAGCTGCTGGAGCATGGAGTTCATCGACCAATTTGAGCGGCACGATTCAGCCGCATGGCTATTTTTTAGTACAGGAATCCGGGAATATATCCGTAGGTAGTGCGATGCCAGCATTTGATGTCAGTGGAACTATAACGATGGGTGCAACTGGCTTTAAGGTAGCTCTGATGAACAATCAGACGCAGCTTACCGGTACCGGTAAACCTGACGGTGCAATTGATTTAGTGGGCTCAGGATCGACGGCAAATGCGTTCGAAGGCGCAGCGGCTTTAGCTCCATCGAATACGAAAAGCTTGCAGCGGAAATCGAACAATAATGCATCTCCTGCGACTGATGGCAGCGGCAATGGCTGGGATGAGGATAACAACGGAAGTGATTTTGTATTAGACACTCCAAATCCGCGCAACACAGCCTCACCGATAGAACCGCCGCTAGGCGGCGGCCCGGTGCAGACAGCTGATATGACCGGCGCGAAGCTGCTGTTCAACAACGCGGATGGGGCGAACGGTACCCTGATTGCTGAAGCGGGAGCGGCAGCAAACGATGCGGCAATTAAGGTATATGCCGACGATAGCAGCAATACGGCGCTTGAGACTCTACCAGCTGGCGCGGATGGATCCTTCACGGTGAGCAGCAGCCAATTGGCTGGACTAGCCAGCGTGTACATATCTGCGACTGCAGCAGGGAAATCGGAGAGCAACCGCATTCAAATCAGTGCGGCGACAGCAAGTGCAGCGCTAAACGGTGCCGAGCTTACCTATGTGAAATCGGGTACGAACGGGACTCTAACGGGAACAGCGGGTTTTGCTAACGCACGGGTACATGTCTACTCGGCAAGTGAAGCGATTCCGGCCAACCGTTTGCAAACTTCGACTGGTGCTGACTACGTCATCTCCGGTAGCAATAAATCCTTCAGCTTCCCGATTACCAACGCTCCGGACACGGTTTATGTGTCGCAGGTTGAGGTGACGGATGCAGGTAAGAAGCTGGAGAGCACGCCAGTTTCAGTAACGAAGGCAGCTGATCCAGTCGGTGCGACGCCGATCCAGACGCTTCGCGCGTCGGATGCCAATGGCTCACCTACCTCCAGCTTGCTGCAGGATTTTATTATTGAGGGTGTTGTAACTGTCAATAATCAGGTGTTGGGCACGCAAGCGAACAATTACTATATTCAAGATGCAACAGGCGGCATTAATATTTTTGGCGGAACAGCGCCGGGAATGGCAATCACTGCCGGAGATAACGTAAGGCTGACAGGCAAATTGGCGTTCTATAACGGCTTGCTGGAATTTGTTCCATCTGCTACCGAGAAGCTTGGAACGCAGGCGCTTCCAGCTCCCGTTTCGAAAACCGTAACCGAACTGACGGCTTACGCGTCGGCCGAGCCGGTAGAGGGTAAGCTTGTTGAAGTGACAGGCACCGTATCCGCGGTAACGGCAAGCGGAGCCCACTATAATGTCACATTCCAGGATGCTGCCGATTCCTCCAAATCGATTACCGTACGTGTGATCAGCACAACCGGTATTGATGTGGTTACGATGCTTGCGGTGAATCAATCCTATTCGGTAACAGGAATTGTAGGTCAATACGACTCCTCCTCTCCTTTTACGACGGGGTATCAGCTGTTCCCAAGGAATGCTGCAGATATCGTTGCGGCACTTACTGTTATGCACACTCCGATAACGGAAACGTACAAAGGTGCAGATGCCATTTTTACTGCAAAAGCATCCGGTGCCACAAGCGTAACGGTGTACTATAGAGCAGCAGGCGATACGGCTTATACAGCTCTTCCAATGAGCAGCACGAATCAATCAGACTATACAGCAACACTACCGGCTGCTTCGGTGCCGGATGCCGGTATCGAGTACTATATCGAAGCGGTCAACGGAGATAGAACGAAACAAGCAGGTACGTCTGCTGCCCCTTACTCCGTCAGCGTTATTAACGATGCGGTAGGACCAGATTTTGGCGTAGAGAAGCCTGAAGCAACGACAAGAGTCGAGAATTTCAAGCCGACGATCTCGCTGCAATATTCGGATCCAAGCGGCATTAACCCTGCTTCCGTGCAGATTAAAGTAGATGGTGCCGACGTAACGGCTCAATCTACGATCAGCGCAAGCGGCGTGAGCTACCAGCCTTCGACGAATATGGCGCTTGGCGGGCACGATGTGCAAGTAACCGTTCAAGATATTCGCGGCAATGCATCGGTGAAGGACTGGTCCTTTGAGGTGGTCGAAGTATTTACAGGCGGCAGCCACTACAGAGGAACGACGCATAACCATACGAATCTTTCGCACGATGCTGCAGGTACACCGGAGGAAGCGCTCCAAGCGGCAATCGCGCATGATTACGATTGGTTTGCATTCTCGGATCACTCGCATGACATCGATGATTCATCGCGCGCAACCGATGGCACCACACATAACGGCATGCCGGAGCGCACTGGCGGAGACAACTGGCAACTGACCAAGGATCTGGCCAAAGAATACACGAAGAACGATCAATTCGTCGTATTCCCTGCTTTTGAGATGACGTCTACTACTTGGGGTCACTCCAATATTTTCGGATCGGAGAACTTTATTGACCGCAAGCAAGACGGCGGCAAGTACCAGGATTTGAACCAATACTATGCATGGGTGCTAACGTACGATAATGTCGTCGGTCAATTCAATCACCCCGATATGTCGGCCAATGCATTTAACAATTTCAAGCCTTACCAAAGAGCGGTCGATGAACGCTTCACGATGCTGGAAGTAGGTAACGGCTCAGGTCATTATGCCTACGCCAATGCGGAGAAAACATACTACAACGCGCTTGATCTCGGCTGGCATGTTTCGCCTACCTTCGGGGAAGACAACCATGACGGAACATGGGGTCAAACGACGAAACGGACCGTAATTGTCGCGAAGGATCTATCCCAAGCATCCCTCTTTGACTCCATGAAGAAACGCAGAGTGTATATGTCGGAGGATGCGAACTTTACGCTCGACTTCTCGGCGAATGGCTATTATATGGGCGCCATCGTTGAAGGCGATACGCTTAACTTTGAAGTGAACGGCAGTGATACTGTTGCCGAAGCAAAGTCGATGCCGAGCTATTCCTATCTCTCGGATAGCTATCAATCCAATGATAGTGTCGCTAAGGTAGAGTTGATTTCTAACGGTGGCAAGGTTCTGGAAACCTACACGCCGGATACGAAGGATTTTACATGGTCACCATCCGTAGCCGTGACCGGCGGTCAGCAGTGGTACATGATCAAAGTCACGCAACAAGACGGCGAGCAAATCTACTCCTCGCCGATCTGGTCGCAAGAGGTATCGGTTGATGCGAAAGTGAGCAGCTTCGATGTCATCGGAGGCGCACTGATTGCAGGCAATCCGGTCGAGCTTCAAGCTGGCATCAGCAACATGGGAAGCATGACGGCTGCTGCGTTTACGGCGAAATTCTACTATGACGTTGTGGACGAAGCGCATTTGATCGGCAGCGTTCCTGTACCGGACTTGGCAGGCAGATCTACCTTTAATGCCAAATTGACATGGGCGAATCCCCTGCTTGGCAACCATCAAATCATTGTCGATCTGGTAGGAACGCCTGCCTCAGATGATACGGCTGACAACCGCTACTCGAAGGATGTTGTCGTGAAGCCGACGCTCGGCATTACGATTATGATCGATGCCGCACACGGCAACGAGAATACGACGACAGACAGCGGTACGTACAAGGACAATCTCAAAGCCATCACGCAGAAGCTGAGACAGCTGGGCTATACGGTTGTGGAGAACAAGTCGACGATCTCAGCAGATGTTCTAAGCGGGGTGAAGGTACTTCTCATCACGCATCCGAAAACAGACTTGTCAGCAGCGGAAAATACGGCGGTTGCTGATTTTGTGAAAAACGGAGGCTCCTTGTTCCTGGCGGATAAGAGCAATCACAGCAACAATCCGACGATTAACAATGATTTGCTGACGGAAATCGGCGCGACGATTCAAGTCAACCATGACGGTATTTTTGATGCATCGAAGGAAGGCAACTTCTGGACGACACCGGCCACTTCGCTGTTTTCGGTCAGGCTGCATCCTACTCCGGTTCGCAATTTGTTGACGGATCACGTTGCAACCGTTGAATATTACAGCGGCGCAAGCCTTGAGGGAGTCGGGCATTTGCCGTTAACAGACAGCGACACGGTGACGGTGCTTGTATCCGGTAACGAAACGACCTATCAAGACAATGTAACTAGCGACTATCATGCCTATGATACCGTATCCGATACAACAGGCGGTTCTGCTATTCCGGCGATTGCATCCGAGCAAATCGGCTCAGGTCGAATTGTCGTGTCGGGTATGAATTTCATTAACGATAAACAATTGGATGAGACCTACAACGCCAAAGGCAATGATGAACTGGGCATTAACCTGTTCAATTGGCTGGCAGGACATGAAGCAGTAGTAAGCTCTATTGCGGATGCCAAGGCGCATGCGGACGACACTTCCGTTGTCGTGGAAGGTACGGTTACGACTGGCGCTGGCGTATTCTTCGATGCCTTCTATCTCCAGGATGCAACTGGCGGTATCATGGCTTTCCAGGAAGTGCCGGCTGACAGTCTGGAAGCAGGCGATCGTGTTCGCGTTTATGGCAAGCTGCAAACGTTCGAGCAGAACCGTGAACTTATTTTTGATACATTTGCCGGTGACGTCATCAAGATCGGTCATGTGAACCCAATCGAACCTGAATTGATTTCTACACACGACGCAGCGCAGGAGGCCGCCCAGGGCCAGCTCGTAAAGGTAAAAGGGACAGTTGTTTCCAAATACGACGACAACTCGTATGTGATCAATGATGGAACAGGTCCTGTGCTCGTATTTACAGACGGCTACATCGCGCTGCAGAACGACGTTCCCGTTCCGCAGATGGTGGCGGGCGATACGTACGAAGCGGTTGGTGTTGCAGGTAAGTATTCGGAAGGTGTGCGGATCAGGGTGCGCGATACCCGTGAGCTGTCTGCTACTTCCGGTAATCCAAGCACGCCAACGCCACCGAGTTATCCGGGTGACACGGACAATTCATCCGGCAAACCTGTTGTAACAACGGATGAAGCTGGCAATAAGATCGCAGATCTGAAGGTCGAGAAACCGTTGAAGCCATCAGCAGACGGATCAGTAATCGTCGATGCAACGACTACTGAGAAAGTGGATGAAATCCAAGTTTCTCTAAACGCTGATGTTGTTCGTCAATTACTGGCGGATTCGTCAAGTACAGCTTTGACAGTGAAGACTTCGCTCGGCGAGTACGCGCTGCCGATTGATGAACTCAGTAAGCTGCTCAATGACCGTAAAGATGCAGCTATTGAATTGACGATAGCCGTGAATAAAGAAGCAGAGCGGACGGCTGATGAACAGGGTCATGAGGTTCTCGCTGCCCTTGAATTCACGATAACGGCTACTGAGGCAGGCGGTAAGCAGCAAGTACTGTCTACATTTACGCAGTATGTAGCGAGAACGATAGTGCTTGATACTGCAGCCGATAGCAGCAAACTTGCTGTTGTCAGAGAAGTTAAAGGAGCTGACGGTAAAACGTCGTACGAGCCTGTACCGTTTACCACAGATGGGAAAGTGATCCATATCTACAGTCTTTCCAACAGCACCTACCTCGTTCTAAACAGCGAGCATACGTTTAAGGATATTGCAACGCACTGGGCGCGTGCTGATATCGAAGCGGCAGCAGGCAAGATGATTATTGCAGGCTTCAATGCAGACGAATTTAAACCGAACGAACAGGTGACCCGCTCGGAGTTTGCGCTCATGATGGCGAAAGCGCTTGGCATGAAAACACAAGGAGCAGCATCGACTTCGTTGTTCCACGATGTCAGTACGAATGCTTGGTACGCAGCTGCCGTTCAATCGTTAGTGGGCTATGGCATCGTGAAAGGTGACGCCGCAGGCAATTTCAACCCGTCAGCAACGATTACACGGGAAGAGATGGCGGTAATCCTGTTCAGAGCGATGGGGCTGGCAGGATATCACTTTAACGAAGCGACTGCGGGGTCCGGCTTCAGCGACGTGAGCAGTATTCACAGCTGGGCGCTGGATGCCGTAACGAAATTGGAGCAAGCCAAGCTGATCAAAGGAGCTTCGGGCAAATTTAACGCGAGCTCGATGACGACCCGTGCAGAGAGCGCGGCTCTGATTACACGTATGTTGGAGGCAGTTAGCTTTACGAAGTAAGGTTTACAAAAACAAAATAATAGGAATAAACAAGGAGCTAAGCGACATGATGAATGTGCTTAGCTCCTTTGCTATTCACAGAAAGGTTTGGAAGCAAACCTATGAAAACCCAATTGAAAAGAATGAGTGCTCAGGATGAAAGCGCAATTATGCGCTCAATTCGATAGAATTGGCGTAATTAGCACTTAAATCAGATTTTACATTCTCTTCTCGCAGGAATAAGATTTGATTCAACAACTTCAAATCTTGCTTTACACGCTGAGTCCTCGCAAGAGGAACGGGGGAACCAATTGGAAGCCGACTTCGATCAGAACGGTTTCTTGGGGTGAATCCATAACAGGTGTTAATTGTTAAGGTAGGGTACTCTCAAGCCCGAATCCGACAGCTAACCTCGTAAGCGTATGAGAGAGAACCCATTCAATCGAGCTTGCGCAGCTTGTTTCTTTACGCTGTGATGAGGCCCGGGAGTAGAGTTTCTCTGCTTCCCGGGCCTCTTTGTGCTGTCTACCGTCTACTATCAACCAACGATCAGGAGAGTGAGTATTGTGAAAGATTGCAAGATTAATGCGATTGAGCTGTTTCAATTTGATGGTGAGCTCACAGATGAACGGCTGCCTGGACATAGTGAAGACTGCATTTGCGGTTTACTCGCCATCACTACGAATGACGGAGGCTGCAGCCTCATTGAATTCCAGATGCACGGCTGTAACCTGAAGGGCGACATTGTGCAGTGGACGGCCATTTACCAGCGAATAAAAGGACTGACAATTGAGGAAGGTCTGGATTATATCCATCAGAAGCAAGAAGCATGGGGAACGGAACGCACACATGTAATGGAATCCGCATTAACGAGCTTGGCTGAGCAGCTGGATCATACAGCTAAAGGAAACAAAGGCCAAAGCTGCGCAGTATGGAATCGCACGTATTTATTCGACCACTCGCAGGCTTACGTCTCGTTCTAAACGTCGATAACGACCGATTTTTATACTTTTTTTACACCTGACAGGAGGTTTCTTTACCCCCTTTTTACGGCAACCCGTATTAAGATTTCCTTATACCGAAGAGGGGGAACTGATAAGCAGCATACTAAACTTTAAGCACACTGAAAGACAAGTATAGTTTCCATCCGGCAGGGGAAAATATTCTCAATTCACGGCATGCAGCTATGGGAGGTAGTAAGGGGTTATGATCAATGATTTTACAATGGTGATATTGTTTGTTGCTGCATTCGCTATATTCTGGGGATTCCTTAAATTCTGTGAGAAAGCCTAGGGAGGTAACGCTATGATAATCGTCGGTATTATTGCAGGTATTCTCATTTTGTATCTAGGCTTTGTATTAGTAAAACCAGAAAAATTCTAAATGGCCAGGGCGGAGGATTCATGACATGAGTATGGGGTTCGTACAGGTAGCCATTACGCTGATCATCATTATGTTGTTGGTTAAGCCGGTAGGCATTTATCTTGTAAAAGTGTTTCAGCATGAGAAAACAGGATTGGATCGTGTGTTTGGTCCGTTCGAACGCATGCTGTATCGGTTAATGGGAGTGCGCGAGGATGAAGCAATGGGATGGAAAAAGTATGTAGCAGCCGTCCTGCTTAGCAACTTCGTTATGATGCTCCTGCTGTATCTTGTCCTGCGGTTTCAGAGCTTTCTGCCGCTTAATCCGGATGGGATCGGCAATATGCCTGCGGGGCAGGCATTTAATACAGCTGTATCGTTTATTACGAATACAAACTGGCAGTCTTACTCAGGGGAGAATGGACTTTCCTATTTGTCTCAATTGCTTGCAATTACGTTTCCGATGTTCACGTCGGCAGCAACCGGCTTCGCAATAGCGATCGCGTTCATTCGTGGACTCGTCGGCCGTCAGGATAACCTGGGTAACTTCTATGTGGATATGGTTCGCGGGATTACGCGTGTATTTCTGCCGCTTAGCTTCCTAGTCGCATTATTTCTAGTATTCCAAGGCGTTCCGCAAACATTCCAAGGTGCTGTAAATGCGACCACGCTTGAAGGAGCACAGCAGACGATAACCAGAGGCCTGGTTGCAACGCTTGAATCGATCAAACATATCGGTACGAACGGTGGGGGATGGTTCGGTACAAACTCGGCGCATCCGTTCGAGAATCCAACGCCGCTTACCAATATGGTGCAAATTATTTGCATGATGCTGCTTCCAACGGCGCTTGTGTATGCTTTCGGTCTGATGATTAAGAACAAGAAGCAGGGCTGGGCCATATTTGGGGCTATGGGACTCATCTTCTTGGTTATGCTTACAGTCGTATTTGTATCGGAATACAAAGGCGTTCCCGCTCTTGATGCCGCAGGCTATCACGGAAATATGGAGGGCAAGGAAGTCAGGTTTGGCGAATCGCAGTCCGCCTTGTTTACAGCGGTGACAACGGCAGCAACGACGGGTTCTGTGAACAATATGCACGAATCATTAACACCGATGGGCGGGTTCGTTGCGCTAGCCGAAATGATGCTGAATAACGTATTTGGCGGGAAAGGTGTCGGGCTCCTCAATGGGTTATTGTATCTCATCTTATCCGTATTTATTTGCGGTCTGATGGTTGGACGTACGCCGGAATTCCTCGGTAAGAAGATTGAAGGCAAGGAAGTGAAGCTGGCTGCGATCGCGCTGCTTATCCATCCTTTAATCATTCTTGCTCCAACAGCACTTGCTCTGGCTACACCGACAGCCGTCGCGTCCATAGCGAATGCTGGTACACATGGGCTATCTGAAGTGCTTTATGCCTTTACATCCGGCGCGGCAAACAATGGTTCCGCATTTGGCGGTCTGACCGCGAATACCGACTTCTATAATGTAGGGATTGGTTTGGTGATGTTGTTTGGCCGTTATATTTCAATCATTGCCATGCTTGCGATTGCCGGATCTCTTGCGGTTAAACGAGTTGTACCGGTAACGACGGGGACGCTGCGCACGAATACACCATTGTTCACGGGGATTCTCATCATGATCATTCTCGTGATCGGAGCGCTTACGTTCTTCCCTGGACTTGCACTGGGGCCAATTGCTGAACATCTGGCCATGCCGCAATAAACTTAAGGAGAGATCATAATGGCTGCTGCACGCAGAAAAACGATAACGAAGGAAATTGCACTACAAGCCATGATCGGCGCTGTTAAGAAATTGAACCCTGCGGTCATGATCAAGAACCCGGTCATGTTTATCGTGGAAGTAGGCACGGTAATCACATTGCTGCTATCCATACAGCCAGATCTGTTTGGTACGGATACTGTGGGCCGAGGCTACAATGTGACCGTGTTTTTCATTCTGCTCTTCACCGTATTGTTCGGTAATTTCGCTGAAGCACTCGCGGAAGGCCGAGGCAAGGCACAGGCGGATACCCTTCGGAAAACAAAATCCGAAACGATGGCGAAGCTTGTTCAGCGGGATGGATCCTTTAAGCAGGTGCCTTCCACGCAGTTGAAGAAAGGCGACATTGTCCGCGTGGAAGCCGGCGAGCTGATTCCGACAGACGGTGAAATTATTGAAGGTCTGGCATCCATCGATGAGTCAGCAATTACAGGTGAATCTGCACCAGTAATCAAGGAAGCCGGCGGCGATTTCTCCTCGGTTACAGGGGGAACGCGAGTTGCTTCAGACTATATTATTGTGAAGGTCATGACAGATCCGGGTGAATCTTTCCTGGATCGCATGATATCACTCGTAGAAGGCGCCAAACGGCAAAAAACACCGAACGAGCTGGCGTTAACGACGCTGCTTGCCGTGTTAACGATCATTTTCCTAATTGTCATCATCACCATGGTTCCAATGGCGGCTTATCTCAATGTCAATCTAGATATCGCCACACTCATCGCCCTACTTGTCTGTTTAATTCCGACGACCATTGGTGCGCTGTTATCGGCCATCGGGATTGCCGGTATGGACCGGGTAACGCAATATAACGTACTTGCCATGTCCGGTAAAGCTGTAGAGGCTGCCGGCGATATCGATACGCTGATCTTGGATAAGACAGGGACGATCACATACGGAAATCGGATGGCTGCGGAGTTCATTCCTGTGAAAGGTGTCACCGCCAAGGAAATGACGTTCGCTGCGCTGCAGGCATCTGTAAAGGACGAAACGCCTGAAGGTCGTTCCATCGTAGAGCTTGCCGGTAAACTCGGCGAATCTTGGGCGGAGACTGAATATGCAAGTGCGGAAATCGTCGAGTTTACGGCAGAAACAAGAATGTCCGGACTCGACATGGCGGGCGGCGTTCAGATCCGTAAAGGCGCGGTCGACGCCATTAAGAAATTTGTTTCCGCGAGTGGCGGCAGTATTCCGACTGACTTAGAAGAAGCCTCGAACCGGATTGCCAGGGCAGGAGGCACGCCGCTAGCTGCTGCCGTAGGCAATCGTATCTTCGGTGTCATTTACTTGAAAGATACCGTGAAGCCCGGCTTGAAGGAGCGCTTCGCAGAGATGCGGGCAATGGGGATCAAGACGATCATGTGTACCGGTGACAATCCGCTCACGGCGGCTACGATCGCCCTTGAAGCGGGCGTCGATGATTTCATTGCCGAAGCGAAGCCGGAGGATAAAATCGCTGCCATTAAGAAGGAACAGCAAGAGGGCAAGCTCGTTGCGATGACAGGTGACGGTACGAATGATGCTCCGGCGCTGGCGCAAGCCGACGTTGGTCTAGCCATGAATTCGGGAACGATGGCTGCGAAGGAAGCGGCCAATATGATCGATTTGGATTCCGATCCAACGAAGCTGTTGTCCGTTGTTTCAATCGGCAAACAACTGCTCATTACCCGGGGGGCGCTTACAACGTTCTCGATATCCAATGATATCGCCAAGTATTTCGCGATTATCCCGGCTATGTTTATCATTGCGATGCCTCAGCTGCAATCGCTGAACATCATGCATCTGGCTTCGCCCAAATCGGCGATTCTCTCGGCGCTAATCTTTAACGCCGTCATCATACCGCTGCTCATTCCGATTGCGATGAAAGGCGTGAAATACCGTGCCATGACAGCAGATACGCTGCTTACTCGCAACGTGCTGATTTACGGCCTTGGCGGGGTCATCGTCCCTTTCATCGGTATCAAACTCATAGACCTGATCCTTCATGGTCTTCAACTCGTTTAAGGAGCTAATCATATGAAGATGACACTGACCGCGATCCGACTGTCCGTAGTGCTTATGCTGCTTTGCGGGCTCCTTTATCCTTTAGTCACGACCGGTGTTGCCGGGGCTCTGTTCCCCAAACAAGCCGGGGGCAGCTTAATTGAAATAAACGGCAAGGTTGTAGGTTCGGAGCTAATCGCTCAGGACTTTCAATCGCCGAAATGGTTTCACCCACGAGCCTCAAATGCTAAATTTGATCCCACTGCCACGGCGGGCTCCAATATGGCAGTCGGTTATCCGGATTACGTGAAAGCGATGAAGGAGCGAATCGATGCACTGCGCCAAGAAAATCCAAGCCTTACGGACATCCCCGCCGATTTGGTAACCATCTCCGGCTCCGGTTTTGATCCGGATTTGTCCCCGGAAGCAGCTAAAGCGCAAGTGCCAAGAATCAGCAAAGAGACGGGGATTTCGGAGCAGGAACTGAATGAGCTCGTGGATGCGAACACGACAAACCGCCAGCTAGGCATTTTCGGGGAACCGCGCGTGAACGTAACGGAAATCAATATGGAACTAATGAAGCAAGTGAAGTGATCATCAAGCAGCCGCCTCCATTTCATGTGGGGGTGGCTTTCTCGGTTTTATTCATCATTCACATAGAGGGAGGGGGAATCGCCAGTGGAAAGCTTTAAACGCAAAACACCGGAAGATATATTGCATTCCATCTCGAAGCTTCACCGCGGTACGCTGAAGATCTATATTGGTCCTGTGAGCGGCTCAGGTAAAACCTATCATATGCTGCGTGAAGGGCAGACGTTGAAGCAGCAAGGGATCGATGTGGTTATTTGCGCAGTGTCGACGCTGCAGCGACCGGAGACGGTCGAGCAGCTCGGTGATTTGGAGCGAGTCCCTAGTATTCATTGGTTTAAAGACGAAGCTGAGTTCAAAGATTTGAACCTCGATGCTCTAATAGAGCGGAATCCGGAAGTTGTCCTCGTAGACGGACTTGCTCACCGCAATCGTCCGGATGCCCGGTTTCCTACTAGGCTGGAGGATATCAAATTTCTGCTTTCGCATGCGATAAGCGTCATTACTACGGTGAACGTATATGAGCTTGAGGGTTATACGGAAATCGCCCATAAGCTGACGGGGATTGAAGCGGCATGTACGGTTCCTGCGGATACGCTTGAGCTGGCCGATGAGGTGAGGCTGATTGACGTCACCCCGGAAACGGTATTAAATCGTCTCGCCGAGGGACATCTGAAAGGGAATAAGGATGCGACGGTGTTTAAGCGAGGCAACCTGGGTGTATTGCGTGAGCTGGCACTTCGTCTGGTTGCAGAGGATGTGAATGAATCCTTGAAATCGCATCGCGAAGAAATGGGACTGATCGGCCCATCAGGCGCGGCGGAGCGCATCCTTGTCACGACGCAATACCATTGGAATGGTTCGATCTACGTCAGGCGGGGTCAGCAAATCGCCAAACGACTGAATGGCGATCTTGTGGTGATCACGTTTCGCAACTTGAAGAAGCCCTTATCGAAAGAAGCGGCAACCTTCCGCAGGAGCACGATTAAACTTGTAGAGAAAGTGGACGGTACATTTGAAGAACTGCCTTTCCCGAAACGAAGGCGTATTCCAAGGACATTAGTGAACTACGCGACCCAGCATAATGTGACGCGTATCGTGATGGGGCATTCGAAGCAAACGCGTTGGCAGGAATTTTGGCAGGGGTCTATCATAGGTGAGCTTCTCAAGATCACGAAGAATATCGATCTGTTTCTGGTTGCCGATTCCACGGCTAATGAGGGAGAGCGGGTTCTGCCTGCCCAAATGACAGCGGCCAATGAGCAGCAGAAATATAAACGACTTAGCCAGCAGGAAGTAGCGGAGAAGATTGACCAAATCAGACGCGGTAAATTTAAAGTCTACATCGGCGCTGCTCCCGGCGTGGGCAAAACCTATATGATGCTGCGAGAAGGCAACGACCATCTGAGGAAGGGGATTGATGTCCAGATTGGACTGCTGGAAACCCATAACCGGGCAGATACGATCCAGCAAATCGGCAGCTTGAATGTCATTGATCGAAAGCGTATGGTGTATCAAGGGGTTACCCTTGAAGAGATGGATACCGAAGCGATCATTCGAAGATGTCCCGAGGTTGTATTGGTCGATGAGCTTGCGCATACGAATGTGCCCGGTAGCAAGTATAAGAAACGCTATGAAGATGTGCTGGAAATATTGGATGCCGGCATTTCCGTTATTTCAACGGTCAATGTGCAGCACTTGGAGAGTTTGAATGATGCCGTTGAACAAATTACAGGGGTTCGCGTTCGGGAAACGGTACCCGATAGTATTCTTCATTTGGCCGATGAGGTCCAGCTTATTGATGTTTCTCCGGAAGCTCTTCAGCATCGGATGCGGGAAGGTAAAGTCTATGCGATGACGAAAGTCGATCAGGCGCTAAATAATTTTTTCAAAACAGGAAACCTGATTGCTCTGCGTGAGCTGGCACTTCGAGAAATCGCCGACGATGTCGATGAGAGATTGGAATCGCTGGAGCGCAAGAGTTCACTGCGTGGACCGTGGAGAAGGAAAGAAGTGATCTTTGTCTGCGTGAACAGTACGCCGCATGCCGAAAGGTTGATACGGCGTGGCTTCCGGACTGCATACCGGCTTAAAGCCGCATGGTACGTCAATTATGTGCATGTTGGAGACAGCTGCTCGGATGAACTGAAGAAACGGCTGTCCGCTATGGAGAAATTGACGGAGCGTTTAGGCGGGAAGTTTATCATTCATGAAGGGCATCATTCCAAACAAATTGCCAATGTACTTGCTTCGAAAGCGGACCAAGTAGAAGCTACGCAGTTGGTAATTGGTCAACCGAAGCTATCGTTCTGGGAATCACTACGGAAAGGTTCCGTTGTCAATCAGTTGATTCGGCTTACGAGGCATATGGACGTATTGATTGTGGCGGACTTTGATGCCCAAACCTAATAACTATGGCATATAGTCGTCGTATATAGGATGTGATGAGAATGAATCTAACCCATAGAATCAGAGCTTTTTCCATGAAGCCTTATGTGTGGGTTACCCTATGCGTCACCTTGTTAACCATCGTCCTCCATTCCTTTGAGCTGGCCTTCGACATGGTTAACATTGCACTTATCTATTTATTTCCCGTATTGTTCAGTGCCGTCTATTGGGGACTTGGACCTTCGTTTTATGCAGCAGCATTAGGCGTGATTGCCTTTGACTTTTTCTTTGTCCCGCCTTTTCTCAGCTTTACGGTAGCGGATCTGCGATATCTCTTTTCCTTCGTCGTCTACCTTGCGGTTGCGGCACTTACGGCCAGCCTGGCAGCAAGGCTCAAGCAGCAGCTGAATCTGGCGAAGCAAAGAGAAGCCCATACGGCATCGCTCTACACACTAAGCCAGCAAATGACGGCTATAGCCGATCTTCAATCGCTGCTAGAGAACGTTTGCCGCCAAGTTTCTGCAACCATTCACTCGCAGGTGGCGCTCTATTTGCCAGACAGCCTGGATGAGCTTACCTTAGCTGCTTCTTCCGCAAGCGGGGACTGGGGCAAGGGAGAATCGGAGACGGCTATCGCCAAATGGGTATATTCACACGGGGAGATGGCAGGACGGGGTTCTGGCACATTAAGAGAATTTCCCGGCTTGTATATGCCGCTGCTAACGGAGGAGCGGGTATACGGCGTATTGGCCGTGAATCTTGCGAGTAATGGCAATTCGACTACTCTATCCTCGGAGAATAAAAGGCTGCTGGAGGCCTTCGCAGGACTCGCAGCGAGTGCCATTGCAAGGGTGAAGTTAGGCGAAGAGGCGAAGCTTGTCCATTTGACGGCTGAATCCGAGCGTCTCCGAACGGCGCTGCTGGACTCCGTTTCCCATGAACTGCGGACACCGCTCGCAACGATTATTGGGTCAGCAACGGGACTCATCGAAGGTGATCGGATGTTCTCTTCGGAGGATCGGCTGGAACTGCTTGCGACCATTAGAGACGGGGCTTTGCGCATGAATCGGCTCGTCACGAACCTGCTTGGCATGGTCCAATTGGAAAGCGGTATGCTGCGGCTGCGTAAGAATTGGTGCGACGTCGAAGACATAATCGGCGTTGTTTTGTCCCAAGTGAAGGATTTTCAGGGTAATCGGGAAATACGGGTGAGCCTGCCGGAGCGAATTCCGATTGTGCTTGGCGACGAGGTGCTGCTGGAGCAAGTGCTGGTTAACGTGGTCAGCAATGCGATTAAGTATTCACCGGATGGGAGCACTATCGTGATTTCCGTCGGGCAGGATGAATCGCATGTTAGGATCAGAGTAGCCGATTCCGGTCTAGGCATCCCTGCCGCTGACCTTGAGCGGATATTCGATAAATTTTACCGCGGCGCTGCGACAAGGCATGTACCAGGAACAGGGCTTGGGCTGGCGATCTGCAAAGGAATCATTGAAGCGCATGGGGGAAGCATCATTGCAGAACCTAACCTTCCGATAGGGGCCGTTATCCAAATTGCGCTGCCGCTGGGAGACCAGAGCTTTCTCGATCAAATGACTCCGGAAGGGGACCGTGAAACCATATGACAACAACAACCGGAGCTCGAATACTGATCATCGACGATGAGCCTCAGATCTGCAAGCTGCTGAAAGTCACGCTGCAGGCGCATCACTTTGATATTCATACGGCAGCAACGGGAGAGGACGGCGTTTATCAAGCGAGCATTACTCATCCCGACTTGATCGTGCTCGATCTTGGCTTGCCGGATATATCCGGTATGGAGGTGCTGCGCCGCGTTCGTGAGTGGTCGCGTATACCGATCATTGTATTGACGGCCAAGGACCGGGAGGACGATAAGATTGCGGCACTCGACAGCGGGGCGGACGATTACGTCACCAAGCCGTTTGGCATGGGGGAACTGCTCGCGAGAATACGCGTTGCGCTTCGTCATGCAGCCAAATCTGCCGATGAACCTGTTCTTCAGTTCGGCCGGCTTATGATTGATCTGGCGCAGCGGGTCGTTGAGCTTGACGGCAATCGAGTGAAGCTGACGCCTACGGAGTACGACCTGCTCAAAGTATTAGCCTCGAGCGCGGGCAAGGTCATTACGCAGCGGCAGCTGCTGCAGCAGGTTTGGGGCGGTCATCACCATGAATCAGACAGCCATTATCTGCGCATTTACATCGGCCATTTGCGCAAGAAGCTGGAGGAAGACCCGACAAGACCGGTATTCATTGAGACCGAGCCGGGGATCGGGTATCGGTTCTTGCTTCAGGATTAGCGAGGCGCAGCACTCATCACCATATAGAAAAAGAAGTCGTGCAGATTACTCTGCACGACTTCTTTATTCAATTAAACGTTATTTCGCTGCTTTCCAAGCATCGATTTGTTTCTGCATTTCCGCGATAATTTTATCCGCACCGGCATCTTTCATTTTTGTTACGAACTCATTGTATTTCTCCTCGGAAGTGACGCCAAGGCTAATCGCACGAGTGTACTCGTCGCTCACCGCAGATGCTTTCGCGATTTCGCCTTTTACAGGCTCAGCATCGAACGTGAAGCCCAGCAGCAAGGAAGGTTCTGCTTCTGCATTCACTTTCTTCGTTTGCTCCCACACATCTGCAGGCATGCCTTTCTCTACGTTAGCCAAGAAGTTGGAAGCGAACATCCAAGGCACTTGCGGGTTGTAGTCGGCTTGCGTAGGTCCTGGGATCATCAGGCCGTCAGCATCGAAGTCGTATTGCTCGCCTTTAATACCGAAGTTCAAGAGGTTATACAGATCTTTGTCCGTATTGAGCAATTCAAGCAGCATCATGGCTCTGTCCGGATTTTTGGAATTGCGGTTAATGGCTTGCATCGTTGCTGTGATACCGCCTGTCGTCAAATGCGCAGTACCGGCAGGAACTTCAAGGTACGGCTCTCCTCCAAGCGCGGAGTCAAGGTTAGCGCCGCCCGGCTTAAATGCGCCGCCGATGTTCAGTACCCATTTACCGGCTTTGCCGTCTGTCCAGTCATCCGTTTTCTTCGAGATCCGTTCCTTCGAATGCAGGATGCCCTTCGCGCTCCAATCACGCAGAGTCGCTGCGAATGTTTTCATTTCCTCGGATTCGAACTGATTCACAACGGTGAGGGATTCATCGCCGAATTTGACGACGCCGGGAATATTGAAGCCAACGATGGCCTCCATGTTAAAGAAGTCCGGGTCAATCCCGATTACCGGGTATTTCTGAGGATTATCTTTCTGTACGGCTTGAATGAACGGCAAGAGCAGGTCGAGGCTGTTGTAGCCAATTTTTCCGCCAATCGCATTCATGTCCAGACCGTATTTATCAATGAGTGCTTTTGGAACGGCCACAGCCGGTGTTCTTGCTGAAATTTGCTGATTCACGAAACCGTAAATTTGCCCTTTGATTTTCGTAGCATCCCAGAAGGAAGCAGGCATGGAGCCTAATGTTTTCGGTGCGTGCTTGGCAAGCAGGTCATCGAGCGGGAGGAAGGCGCCTTTCGCTACATTTTGCGTATAGTTGTTAATCCAACCGGCTGTGAACGTAATATCGTAAGGCTCGCCGGAAGCAATAACGACTTGCATTTTCTGATCATAATCACCAAACGGAATCGCTTTGAAATCAACCGTCGCGTTGATTTTCTCTTTGATTACTTTATTGACTTCAGCGAAAATCTTATCTTGTTGGGGTTGTGGGAAGTTTCCTGGGAAATACCACGTCAGCTTAACCTCGGGAAGATCTGCAGCCGTGTTTCCATCCGTAGCAGCGGCATTGTCTGTAGCGGTTGAATTGTCTGTGGCTGCAGCGTTAGATGAATCGTTCTTCGCTGCATTGCCTGACGTGTTGGAGTTACCTCCATTGTTGTTGGAGTTGCCGCAAGCAACGGCCAGCATGCTGAATACAAGAAGCACAATCGTACATAGAAGGCCTAACTTGGACAATCGGAATGCTCTTGCTCTTTGCATTGTGAATCCTCCCTTTTTATAGTTGAATTGCTATCTTAAATTGGATCATGGATCCATGTTTAAGCTATCCCTTGACTGCACCTACAGTAAGCCCTTTGACAAAATACTTCTGGAAGAACGGGAAGACAACGAGCATCGGTCCGGCTGCTAAGATCGCCATCGCCATCCGTGCGGATTCCGAAGGGAGCTCGGCATTCTTCATACTAGGCGGCATCATATTGGTCGAACTGGTGAGATAGGCAATGTTGTTCATCATGCGGTAGAGCATGTATTGCAGCGGAACAAGGTGCTCATTCTCGATGTAGAGCAAGCTGAGCCACCAATCGTTCCAGTACAGCAGCATGGTGAATAAGGAGACCGTCGCTAAACCGGGTTTGGCAAGCGGGATAACGATTTGGAAGAAGATCCGGAACTCGCTCGCTCCGTCAATCATGCACGATTCAATAATGTTGAAAGGGATCTTCTGCATGAAGGAGCGCAGCAGCAGAATGAACCAAGGTATGGCCAAATACGGAAGGATAAGCACCCAAATGGTGTTTTTGAGATGCAGGTAGTTGCTGATCAAGATGTAGGTTGGCACCAAGCCGCCGTTGAACAGCAAGGTGAAGAAGACATAGAAGCTGAGGCTGTTCTTGAACTTGAAGTCGTCACGGGAGAGCGTGTAGGAGATGCCGGCCATGAACAAGACGGCAAGAAAGGTACCGATGAAGCTGACCATAATGGAAACCTTGAATGCGCCTAGAAGCTGGATAGGGCGGTATAAGACGTAGGAATAGGCTTTCAAATCAAACATTCTGGGAATTAAGCTGTACCCGTTCTTCAGGATATCCACTTCATTACTTAAGGAGATGGACAAGATCGAGACAAGCGGCAGGATACAACATAGGCTAAAGAGAATAAAGATCAAGTGGATGAGAAGCTGTGAGAGCTTCTTTGTCATCTGTGGCATAGGCTCATCTCCAGACGTCTTCTAAAATAATTTATTGTCATCATCGATTTTCTTCACGATATAGTTGCTTCCCAGTACGACGATAAAGCCCATAACGGATTGGAATAATCCGACTGCCGAGGACATGCCGATGTCGCCTGAAACTTTGAGCATCCGATACACATACGTATCGATAACTTGGGTGACCGGGAATAATTGCCCGACTTCTCTTGGGACGAAGAAGAACAAGCCGAAATCGGAGTAAAATATTTTGCCGATGGAAAGCAGGGTCATGATCGTGATGAGCGGCATGATGAGCGGTATGGTAATGTTGCGGATAATCTGGAGTTTGGAAGCGCCGTCGATCTCAGCTGCCTCGAAGTATTCCTGTGAAATGCCCAGAATGCCGGCGTAGAAAATAATGCTGACATAACCAAGCCCTTTCCAAATATTAATGAGGGTTAGCAGAATGGGCCAAACCCAAGTCGTGGAGTAAAAGTCGAATGCCGCGAAGCCCAGCTTCTCGGTTAACATGGTAAGGACGCCGTATGGACCGATGAAGGAGTAGGCCATGTAGGCTACGATGATCCAGGAGAAGAAGTAAGGGAAGAAGAATACCGTCTGGTACGCTTTGACCCATCTGCGGCTTACGACTTCATTAAGAAGGATGGCGAATACGACGGATAAGAACGTGCCAACTGCGATAAAGATGCTATTATATAGAAGCGTGTTTCTGACGACCATCCAAGCGTCGCTGGAGGTAAAGAAGAACTTGATGTTATCAAACCCGACCCACGGACTGTGCAGAATGCCATCGGTATAGTTGATATTTTTGAAGGCAATGAAGATCCCGCCCATCGGAAGGTAAGAGAAAACGAAGATCACGAGGAATGCGGGCAGTGCGAGCAGCGCCAGCTGCAGATTCTTCTTAAGATGGCGCGATGAAGCTAAGAATGGAATCTTATTCATTGTAGCCAGGCCTCCTTCAGGTAAGAATGTAAACGCTATCAATGTCTGTCTTGATCATAGTTGATCAGACCGGGAGCTGACAATTTCTAAAATGCCAATTCAGTTCACTTTCGAACGAATCGAGCAGTTCTCAAAATCACTTTTTGTTCTGAAAACAGGCTTTTGCAGGTGAAATACCAAACAAATTGAATCATTTTCGCGTTGTGTGATAGTCTTGGAGGTAGAGGAGTTGCATGCATAATGTTCAAGAAATTTGTTCTGAAGAACCCGTTTCAGCTCTTTCTGACGATTCTGCTTCCCTTCCTGGTCAGTACCGTTCTGCTGCTCTTCGTTCAATCCTCCTTATTGAGCCGTAATTTCGAGAACTTTGCATTGAAACAGGTCTATCGCGAGCAGCTCGCGGACCTTCAATATACGAGCCGAAATGTAAGCACGCTTGAACAAACGGCAAGATCGGTGTCGACTACGGCTTTCTTCGATGACATCATTACGGACCTGCTTTACTCGGATATTGATTCCGATGACTACGTGAAATACCAAATCAAACTGCAATCGTACAAAAATATTTATCCGTTTCTCCAATCGATCTACATCTATAACGGTGAACAAATCTATGCCGTCCCCCGAGCCCAATTCATCTATGACCGCACCACCTTTGACGATCAAGGGATCTTCACGATTCTCGATGACATTAAGAACCACCCTTCACACAGCATCGTGCTGCGCAAAATTCCGAATATCATGTCTGGCATAGCCACAGGCGCCGTCAAGGATATGTATGTCTACTCGTACTTGTTTTTCGACTCCCAAGTCGCGAGCGGCAAAGTTAATGAAGCGATCATTCTGAACATATCGGAGGAGTGGCTTCACCAAAGCATCCATTCGCAGAATGGTGCGGGCGGCAGCCGAATCTTCGTGACCGACAGTAAAGGCGATCTGTTATCCGAAGACGGGGCGCATCCCTTGCTCGCTGATTTGTCAGCAAAGCCGTATATCCAGCGGATCAATGGCTCTAAGGAGCAAGCCGGTAATTTCCGCATGAATGTGGATGGCGTCGATTCGTTCGTTACCTATACGAGCACGGATGCATTCGATTGGAATCTCGTCAGCATTACGCCGTATCACGACATCGTCAAAGATGTGGAACGGATGAAGCAGAAAACGTACCTGTTCGTCGTCTTGTTCATCGTCGGCAGCATTCTACTCACCTTCTATTTCTCGCGAAGACTGGTTGTGCCGATGTCACTCGTCATTCAGAAATATAACCAGCTGGAGATGGAGAAGCGAGGCGAATCATACGATCGGAAGCAGCAGTTTCTGCGCAAAATCATGCATTCCAAAGGGCCATTGTCTGCAGATGAATTAAGGAAGCAATTTCTCAAATATGATATCTCTCTTGATCCTTCCGCGGCTTTTCTCATCGTGCTGTTCAAAATCGATCACTTCTCAGACTTCTGTGCAACATACGGCAGGGGAGACCGAAGTTTATTAAAGTTTGGCATCGTCAATATTGTTACTGAGCTGATGCAGCAGAAGGCCGCTCATGAATGCTTGGAGCTTGAAGAGGATCAGGTCATGCTGCTGCTCAATGTGGATTCGCTTGGCGCACCTTCCGAACAGCAAGCGCTTGTGGAATGGATGCAGCAGATTCAACAGCATACGAAGCAGTATTTGCGCCTTGCCGTGTCGGTTACGTTCAGCGAACCGTTCGAAACCCTCTCCCAGCTGAATTTTCATTATTTGAAGACGCTTGATTTGTCTTATTACCGACTGATTTACGGTCATGAAAGTATGATTTTCAGCGAGAACATCACGGTCCGAACAGATGATTTCAAATCGTCGCAAGAGAAAGATGATGAATTGAAGGAGGCGCTCATCCAGGGACATTTTCAAGAGGCGAAGGATGCGTTGTCGGCCATGCTCAAGGACGCTTCGGCATACAGCTATTCGGCGCTGAGCTCCATGTTTATTCGGATCCTGCTGCTCATTCGGCATGCCATTGAGGTGCTGGAGACCAATCATGCGATGAAGGTGGATTTTCATTTCAACGCCTATCTCATGAAGCTGCAGAAAATGGAAACGATCGAGCAAATCATGGCGGACTTCTCTGCACTGTTTGACCGTTTGGCGCAGGAGCTTGAAGCGAAGAAAGACAATAAGTATTTGAAGCTGCTCGACATGGTGAATCAGATTGTTCACCGTGAGCTGGCGAATCCGGCGCTGTCGCTGGACTACATTGCGGATGAAGTTGATCTGTCACCGCCTTATCTGGGCAAACTATATAAGAAGCATAGGCTTGTGTCGGTGTCGGATTTCATCAATAATGTTAGGCTCGCGTATGCCAGTCAGCTGGTTGCGACGTCGACGGATACGATAACGGATATTATGGATAAGTCGGGTTTTGCGAGCCGCAGCCATTTCTTCACCCAATTCAAGAAGGCATATGGCTTAACGCCCAGTCAATATCGGTTGAATGCGAAGCAATTCGGCTATACCGACAAGCCAAACATTGACTTTCCTGAATCATTCTAGTAGCGTGTATAGAATAGTTAATCGAGGGAGCTTGATCGAAATTGGAACATACAGAAGAAGAAGTAATGGAACAACCCGTTAGTTATGAAGACTTGAAGAAGGCTGCTGGCCGCATGTCAAACTGGCGTGAACGCCTTCGTGCTGTTGAGGAGCTTGGACAATTAGGCGAAGAGCAGGCTACACAGCTGCTGAAGCGGATTGCGCAAAGCGATACGGTGCATCAAGTGCAGGCTGCAGCTCATCGTGTGCTGAAGGAGCTTGGCGAAGAGGTCGAATTGCCGGCACGCAAGACAGGCGAGCTGGTCAAAGGCTTGAACAAGATTCTGGTGCGGATCAAGAAGAGCTTGCCGGACGGCCACACTTTTGAAGAGTTCAAAGAGAAGCTTCAGAAGATGAGATCCGACGTTTACGATATCTACGAAGGCGATAAAGAAGCAGATTTCGATAAGTGGCTTGAGAGCACTTGGGCTTCGCTTTCGAGAAGGTAGACTAGTCATGGCGAAGAGTAAAGGCGGCGGCACAGGCCGCGGCACAGGCAAGAAAGGCTGGAATCGCTGGCAGGCTGCCGAGAACCGGAAGAAGAGCGCGCCAAAGCCGTATACAAGCAAAGGAACGAAGAATCCCGAGGGCACCGGTGGTGCCAACGGTTCATAGTTAGAATTAGAGCTGTCTCACAAGCGCGTTTATGCGACTTGTGGGGCAGCTTTCTTGTGTGTGGGAGCGGTGACGCGTGCGGGGGCTGGGGGCGAGGCACGGCGGTTGCGACTTCGCTTCTGTAATATGGATTTCACGTGGTGAAAAGCATCAATACCGGCGGAGGTTCAACTCTAACGAACGTCAGAAGCCTTATTTCAGCCAAATGGCTGGGTTTGAAATTCTAACGAACCCTACAGGTCTTATTTGGTGCAGAATGGCATGTTTTCACTCCATTTCCCCCTAATAAGCCCCCTACGATTCGTTAGAATAAATTCGGGGCCAATTTCGCCCGAATAAGACCTGTACGGTTCGTTAGCGCTCCGACGCAGATCTCAACCTCGCCCGCACTCGAACCCGCACCCGCACCCGCCCGAGCAAGCGAACTCGAACCAGCACCAACACCAACACCAACCCCAACACCAGCACCAGCACCAGCACCAGCACCAGCACCAGCACCAGCACCAACACCAACACCAACACCAACACCAACACCAACACCAACACCTGAACTCAAACCGGCACCAGCACCTACACTCAAACCCGATCCCGACCCCGTACCAGCATTCGCACCCGAACTAGCACCAGCACCCGAACTCGACCCAGCCCACGCAATCCCATGTTAGTTTAAAGACTGAGAGTTCGATTTCTCGACTCTCAGTCTTTTTTCGAGGTGGTTTTGAGGTTGAGAGTTCGATTTTCGCACTCTCAGCTTCTCATGAGGGTACAGATTGGTTAGTTTGGGGTCTGAGAGTTCGATTTCTCGACTCTCAGTCTTTTTTCAAAGTGGTTTCAGTGCTGAGAGTTCAACTTTCGCACTCTCAGCTTACCCGCCCCGCCACACAACACAACGTACCTCCTACAGCACGCGCGAGAGCTTGCGGTACATACTCGGCGAAAGTCCTTCCTGCTTGCGGAACTGCCGGCTGAAGTAGTGGATGTCGGGGCATCCCGTGCGTTCGCCGACCTCTTCGACGGACAGGTCGGTTTCTCGGAGCAGTCTACGGGCTTCGCGATGCCGAATAGAACGCAAGTATTCGCCGGGTGGCTGGCCGGCAACCTGCTTGAATAGCTTCGCGGCGTGATCCTCATTCATGAGCAGCAAATCGGCTAACCGTTTGTTGCTCCATGCTTCAGATAGGGTTGACTCCATCTGCTTCATGAGCGACAAGAGACGCTGACCGTGAACGGTATCGGCCGCGCGTTGATGGAGCGAGGATCTGGAACGCTGCAGCTGGGATAGAATGTTCAGCATCAGCGCTTTGCACGCCAGCTCATAGCCAGGAGGACGTGTAGTGAATTCTTCGACTAGCTGCTCCATAAGCTGCACACAGAGCAGGGAGGGGGTATAGATAATTTGCTCCGACAGTGGGGGGAAGGTCTCGTTCGCAGCCTCGCGGCAAAACTTCTCCTCCAGTGGATGCGCCTCATTCACAACCATATCCTCGTCAGAACCAACCTCCAGCTCATCGAAGTAATCGAAGTGGATGCCGAGAAATTGGGCGTTTGGCTGAGAGACAACCTCATTCTGGTGAAACAAGCCCGCTGGAAGATAGATAAGCTGTCCGGCCTTCCATTCATAGCGCGTCTCCCCAATTGTCGTCGCGGCTTCCCCTTGGCTGACGTATAGAATTTCATAGTCATAGAGCCGCCGTCTGGGCAGCTTCCCGGGGGGAAGGCTCTGATACTTGGCATAATGGATGCTTGGCGACCACTCACGAAAATGCACATGGGCAAGTTGACGACTATTTTCTCCATGCAGCTGCTCCATCTGAACGAACCTCACTCTTCATCACCGATTATGATCTCGGAAAAGTTCAAATTATATCTGTTTCCGCTAAATATTTTTTGCATCATTTCTACTATAATTTGATTATTGTTGGCAGTTTCATTATAAATGATGATGATCTCGTAATAAACAGGAAAAATACAAATCACTTAGGAGGCTAGTCTGATGAAAAAGGGAGTAAACATTTGGTCATTTCCACAAGGGACGACGATTGCCGAATCGATACGCATTGCCAAAGACGCTGGATTCGAAGGAATCGAGTTGTCCTTGAACGAAACGGGCGAGCTTAGTTTGGAAGCTACAGAGCAAGAGGTTCGCGACATCAAGTCCCAATTGGAACAGGCTGAACTTGAAATTTGCGGCCTTGCTACAGGCCTGTACTGGTCCTATTCCATGACAAGCGAATCGGCGGCTAACCGCACGAAAGCAATGGATATTACACGCAAGCAATTGGAGCTAGCGGCATCGTTTGGCGTTGATACAATTTTGGTCATTCCAGGAGCAGTAGGCGTTGATTTCATTCCAGACGCTGAAGTAGTCGACTACGAGCGTGCTTATGAGCGCGCACTTGAATGTATCACCACACTGTCTTCTGATGCTAAGGCAGCGGGAGTATCGATTGGGATCGAGAACGTGTGGAACAAGTTCTTGCTTTCCCCTCTTGAGCTGCGGACATTCATCGACACCGTTAATTCCGATTATGTCGGTTCCTACTTTGATGTGGGTAATGTCGTAAGCAATGGATATCCCGAACAGTGGGTACGAATTCTAGGCAACCGTATCAAGAAAGTGCATTTCAAAGACTACCGCAGACAAGCAGGCGGATTGCACGGATTCGTTGATCTGCTTGCCGGCGATGTGAACTATCCGGCAGTTGTGGAGGCGCTTCGCGCCATCGACTATAACAACTATGTCATTGCAGAGATGATTCCGGGTTACACGCACTACGGCGAGCAAATCATCTACAATACATCCCGCGCGATGGATGCCATCCTGGGACGAGGCAACAACTAAAAGGGGGAAGCAGCATGATTAAGGTAGGTCTGATTGGCTTCGGTTTTATGGGACGGATGCATTTTGACAACTATACACGGCTTATGGCAGAAGGCGCGCCGGTTCAACTGAAAGCGATTTGCGATGTACTCATCGAGGAATTGAAAGACGGCAAGGCAGTCGGTAATATTGCGACCAATCAAGAGTTGTATAATCTTGATCCGTTCAATCTCTATACCAATATTGAAGAAATGATCGCCAATGAAGAGCTGGATATGATCGACATTACGCTGCCGACAGGGCTTCATGCAGATATTACGTGCATGATGCTTGAGAAAGGCTACCACGTCATGTGTGAGAAGCCGATTGCTCGCACCGCCGAGGATGCATGGCGAATGGTAGCGACTGCGGAACGCACAGGCAAGAAACTTATGATCGGTCAATGTCTGCGTTTCTGGCCAGCCTATGAATATGCGAAAGCATGCATTGAGGATGGACGTTATGGCAAACCGCTTGGCGGCTCGTTCTTCCGGGGCTCAGGTCTGCCGGCAGAATGGTTCCTTGATGGCAGCAAGAGCGGCGGCTGTCTGATGGACATGCATATTCATGATACGGATATGGTGCACTGGTTGTTCGGTGTGCCGGATAAAGTTTCTACAATGGCACGCAATGTTATTCCTGGCAGCGCCTATGATATCGTGTCAACGCATTATGTATACGACAATGGCCTCGTATTGAATGCACAAGCTGACTGGACACTCCGTGGTGATTTCGGATTTGAGATGACGTACCGCATTAATTTTGAAGGCGGGAACCTCATCTTCGCGGACAATAAAGTCAAAGTCAATCCAAACGAAGAGCCAAGCTTCATAGCTGAGCTGTCCGATGATATGGGCTACTACTTCGAGATTCGTTCGTTCATCGATTCACTGGCGAATGATAAGCCGATTACGGTATGTACGCCGGAGAGCGCAGCACGCACACTGGATATTATTGAAGCAGAGCAGAAGTCGGCAGATGCCGGCGGCTCGTTTATCTCCCTATAGAATAGCGAAAGCCGCATCCCTGATAAGGGCTGCGGCTTTTTTAACGACGATACGCGCATCTCCGCCACAAAGGACGGTAACAGTTGTTTCACCTTATCCGATCGAATAGTTGACCCATTCATCTTGCACGCCGCCCATTTTGTCAAAGAAGCACTGTGCTCTGGTGTTGTCTTTGGCCGTAATCCACGACATGCGTGCATAGCCGAGATCATGGGTATACCGCTGGCAGGCGAGGAATAGCTGTGATTCCACCTGTGTGTCTCTATAGGGCTCCATAACATAGAGGTCATTCATAACGGTGATCCGTTCGGCTTTCATGGTGCTATATGTAAAATAGAGCGTGGCGAAGCCGACCATTTCTCCATCTTTCAGCGCTACGAATTGAATGCCTTCTTGTTTCTCGAGCAAGGTTTGAATCAATTGACGAACAACGCGCTCCCCCGGCCATGCCTTCCGATAGAAGTCCACGATATAATTATGCATCAAGGCTGCTAGGCCATTTACATCCTCAAACTCTACATTGCGTACTACGAGTGACATTATTGATCCTCCCTCATCATCTTATTATGGATAATTATATGACAGTATGTATAAATATACAACACGATTAATGAAATTTTAAAATGATTATGTGGTGCTTGCATGCATACGCAGAAGAGGCGAGGCTTACACGAGTAGGAAAGAAACTATAATCACTGCATACAGCATGTAGCGCAAACGATTGCGCTCACCTCTGCAAGGATAAGGAGGCTGCCGAGAATATCGCCAATGATTTTCCTTAATGGATATCATTGACTGTAAAGCGTTTTCATACTATCATAAAGGCAATGAACTACGCTGATTACTACTAATTTAAGGGCAATGCTTTCCGGCCTTCGATAACCGAAGCGGAACAACCCGGCTATCTCTTCCTTATGGGGATAGCTCTTTTTTTATCGGCGGAAAGGGGATTTTATGCGTATTTGCGCAAACGTTTGCGCGAAAAATCAGGTTTCCATCGCATGAGAAGCACAACATCGTCAGTCATATTATCTTAGGGAGGCTATGGAATGATAGCAATGAAGGGGAAACGTCAGACTCGTGTTTGGGCACTACTTCTATCCATACTCATGGTTGTGCAAATTATAGGCATCTTTCCGCAGCAGGCAAATGCAAATGCTGTTACGGGGACGTATGCTGAAGGCGGAAAAATTCATTTTGTACTGCCAAAGGCTGCATTAACGATTGCGGCCAAAGGACAATTCAACAATTGGAGCGACCCGGCCCTTGCGTTGGCAGATGGCGATGGTGACGGTATATTCACAGCAGATATCCAAGCTGCTGCGCCGAATACCGACTATACGTACAAGTTTCTTGTAAACGGTAACATGATGGATGGTTCAGATCTCACAACAACCTCTGATCAAGACAGCAACATTCATCTCAGCTACGCACCGCAGTTAAAAGTAGCGGGCAGCTTCGATAGCAATGCCTTCGGCGTGCAGCACAATCTTGTGCCGGGCACGGATGCGTATGAATTCGAAACAGACGTACTCGCGGATGGCAATTACGCCTACAAGTTCATTTCCGATGCTGCGGACCTTCCGAGCATTTGGTTTAACGATCCAACGAACAGCGTGATCGCAGACGGGAATAACAAGATTACAGTCGGCACACCTCTTGTGTCTGCGGTTCAAGCGGATACCTTTGTCGAGCAGCCCGGCGGTAACCACAAGTGGGTTGTAGTCGGTTCCTTCCAAGGCTGGAGTAATGATTCGGCCGTGACGCAGATGAAGCATCTTGTTGGCGAGTTTTATGCCTATTCCACTGTGCTTGACGCAGGGCAATACGCCTTTAAATTCGTTCATCAAGGCACGTGGGACGGCTATTCCAATGGCGGCAATAATATCGAGTTCACTCTGACAGAGCAAACGAAAGTGAACTTCTATGTCAATGACGAGCTGGGGCAAGTGCGCATCAGCCTACCGGATGTAGTCGGCGCGCCGCAGTATACGCCTGCACTAAGTGCGGCGGAATGGCCGCGGCTTGTCGGCAGCATTCAAGCTGCATTCGGCGAATCGGAATGGGCACCGGATCAAGCGGAGCAAATGTTCGTTGATTATCATTTCGACGGATCGGTTTACAAGCTTCAGCGTACACTCCCGGCTGCACGTTATGAGATGAAAGTCGTGCAAGGAAATAACTGGGATGCAAACAATTACGGTACAGGCGGCGACAACTTTGTGCTGCAGACACTGGATCCGGCGGATGTGACATTCACAACCGTTCTTGCGGACCGCACCATTACAACGGACTATAAACCGGCTGACAGTCAATTTGACGGTATGATCCACCGCGATAAGCTGGTGTTTGACTCTCGCTCGGTTACGTACAAGAAACCGTTTGGCGCAATCAAAGAAGGCAGCGAGGCTGTAACGCTCCGCATTGCGACAGAGGCAGGGGACGCACAGGTGGTGCGTGTCGAGCTGAGCAATCCGCAGGGGCTGGCTTCCGCATTCGATATGCGCAAAGCGACTTCCTTTGACGAGAAAGATTATTGGGAAGTGACCATTCCGGCTTCTGCATTCCAGGGGATCGGCGTGTGGGGTTACAAGTTCATTCTGATCGACGGCCCTGCGAAAGTGGAATACGGCGATGACGGATCGCGCGGCGGCAGCGGCGCTTCTGCGGATGAAGGCGTACTGCCTTATGATCTGACCGTGTATGATAAAGATTTCAAAACGCCGGATTGGATGAAGAATGCGGTCGTGTATCAAATCTTCCCGGATCGTTTCTTCGACGGTGACTCTTCCAACAATCGTGCCAAGATCGTGGACGGTTATCGCGGAGGCGAAGCGCTTCCCGGCGAGACGCTGACGGAGAAGAACGGGCATTATCTGCAGTACTTCGATGGCGGCGTGACGAATGATCCTGCTTCGGATCAAGTATGGGGTTCATGGAGTGACGTGCCTGAGAATCCGGATCGGACGACACCGGAGCAGCAGCCGTATTTCCCGGAGGCTGAATCAGATGGTCTATGGACGAACGAATTCTATGGCGGCGACATTGCAGGTGCGTCACAGAAGCTCGACTATTTGAAGTCCATTGGCGTCAATGTTATCTACTTCAATCCGGTCGCTTGGGCGGCTTCGAATCACAAATATGATGCGACAGATTATCAGCATCTGGATCCCATGTTTGGTGAGCCGGTTTACAATACGCCTGGCAACCCGGCCTCGGGACTTGATTATGAAGCAACGCGCGTTGCTTCCGATCGTGTATTCACTGCTTTCACGAAGAAAGCAAGCGAGATGGGCATCAAGCTGATCGTAGACGGCGTGTTCAACCATGTCGGCGATGACTCGATTTATTTTGACCGCTATGAGAAATATCCGGAGATCGGTGCTTACGAATTCTGGGCGAAAGTGTACGACAAAGTGAATGAGGATGGCGCAACGTTAGAAGCTGCCAAACAGCAGACCATCGATGCGTTCACGGCACAGATCAACCCTGCAACAGGGGAGCACTATGCCTATCCGACTGATTTTGACTTTACCACATGGTTTACGGTTTCGAATGAGCAAGTAGACGGCCACTACAAATATGAAGGCTGGTGGGGCTACGATTCCCTGCCTGTTGTCGATGCACCGCAAGCGGCGGATGGCGACACGGATGCACTCTCGGGCAACCATGAGTGGAACGTACCGGGCTATCGTGATCTCGTCATCGGTCATGACCTGAAGGGCAAGACGGATGAAGACGCAGATGCGATGATGCAAAAAGCCAACTCGCAGCGCTGGGAGTGGATGGGTGCAAACGGCTGGCGTCTTGACGTTGCGCCGGACGTGTCCTCCGGTACATGGCAGCAGTTCCGCAAAGCAGTGAAATCGACAGCCGGCCGCGTGGACAGCAATGGCAACACGATTCCGGACCCGATTATTCTGGGTGAAGAGTGGGGCGTCGCAACTCGCTTCCTGCTTGGCGATCAGTTTGACTCCGTTATGAACTACCGTTTCCGCGGTGCGCTGCAAAGCTTCATCATCAGCGGCAATGCGGCACAGTTCAATGATGCGCTGGAGTCCATTCGTGAGGATTATCCGGCAGAAGCATGGCAAGTCATGCTGAACCTTGTTGATTCCCATGATACGATCCGTTCCATTACGAAGTATGACAAACCGGAGTGGGAAGAGGAGCATTTGGCGATTGCACCTGATGCATCGGACAAAGCGCTCAGCATGCAGGCACTTACTGCGATTTTCCAATTGGGTTACCCAGGTGCACCTACGATCAATTATGGGGATGAGGTTGGTTTGACGGGTACGAAGGATCCGGATTCCCGCCGCACTTTCCCGTGGGAGCGCGTTTCGGGTTCCGATGGCGAATATGCAGGAGTAGGCAAATACGCGAAGCTGTTTGATACGTATCAGAAAGCAGCCAATATACGTGAGGACAATGAAGTATTCCGCACGGGTGAGTTGAAGACAGCCTATAACCAAGGCGATGTGATCGCCTATGCCCGCAAGACGGACAATCAAGCAGGACTCGTTGTCGTGAATCGCGGCACGACAGATGTGGCAATTGAAGCTAATGTAGCTGGATTCCTGCCTGAAGGCATTCAACTCGCAGATCAGCTGGGCAGCGAGATTGAAGGTGCAGTTACAGGAGGCACTATCTCCCTTTCAGTTAAAGCGATGAGCGGTTTGATGATGACTTCGACGACTGCGCTTGTTACAGTGCCGCAGGTGCAGAATCTTGCTGCTGTTGGCGGCAACGGCGAAGTTGAGCTGACATGGGATGCCGTTAACGAAGCAATGGGCTACAACGTGTACCGTGCAGCAATAGAAGGTGCTGAGCTGCAATTGGCCGGCCAAGCAGAAGGTAACGAATGGACAGATGTAAACGTCGAGAACGGGAAGAAGTACTACTACACCGTGACGGCAGTTACTGGAAGCGGCGAGAGCCTGCTGAGCGAGTATGCATCGGCGACGCCTTCTTTTGCAGTGAACGGGGTGGACATTACGCAAGGTTCTGACGCGGTTACGCTTGGCGTAGGGCACAAAACCTCCGAAATCCAAGTCACGATCGACATTCCGGGGCTTACTGACAACGCAGATTATGCGGGCAGTGAAGCGCCGAATCTGATTGCGCGCCTTGCTTATTACAAGGAAGGTACGAGTAAAGCTGAAGCGGTAGAAACGAAGCTGCGTTATAAGCAGGACACGCTGGATGGGAAGAAAGTATACTGGGCTGCATTTGAGCCAATTGAAGCAGGAGCCTATTATTTCTTTGCCAAAGTGTCGAGCGATAATGGAGATACGTTCACGGAATCCGCGCAGCGGAGTGTCGATGTGCATGCAGACAGCAACGACACGACGGCACCGGAAGCGCCGGTGCTCGCTGATATTATGACAGAGTCGAACCGCGTTCAATTGAACTGGACTGCGGCAGCGACCGAGGAAGCAGCGCATCATTATGAAGTTTATCGCAAGAAGGCGGACACGGATTTTGTGCGCATTGCAGTTGTTGACAGCGCAGCTACTTCGTATGTCGACTTTACGGTTAGCAATGATACGACATACACGTACAAAGTAGCGGCAGTGGATAGCGCGTACAATCGCGGTTATTCCGATGAGCAGTCGGTTACACCGAAGCTTGTTATGGTGGATGTGAAGCTGCGCGTTCATCTCCCAAGCTACACGCCGGTTCAAGACGATATCTACTTGGCAGGCGATCTGAATGGATGGAACGCATCGGGCAATAAGCTGAATGTACCAAGCGGTGCAACGACGCGTGATGTAGTGGAATACAGCTTCAAGATGATGGCGGGCAAATCGATTCAATACAAATATACACGTGGAGCCTGGTCGACAGAGGCTTTGACTTCGCATACTCGTAAGGCCAATGACACCGAGGATGCCGGCAACTACGCCTACTCCTCGACGGATACGAACATGCAGCTGACGATCAAGAATCAAGGCGGCAACACAATGGTCGTGGACGACTACGTGCTGCGCTGGGTCGATATGCCGATGATTGTGACCATGCCGCGCATCTCGTATGGAGATGATATTGCATTCACAACGTCCGAGGAAGAATTTACGCTAAAAGCAAACGTGCCATATGGCGTTAACTTCACCATCAACGACGAGCCTATTGCTGCATCGGAAATGGATGCGGCAGGTAATGTGTTGGTCGAGAAACTGCCGCTTGCAGTGGGAATCAACCACTTCACGCTGCATATTGAGCCAAGTGCTGAAACACTGGCATTGCCGTGGTACACCGATGCAGGACGTGCGAGCCAAGCAACGAAGACGCTTGAGCTTACGATCACAAGAGAAGGCGATGTTACGCCACCGCCTGCTACGTCTGGAGGATCGGTCACTGTAACAGAAGAAGATATCCAAACATTCTCAGCACCACAACTGAAGGATGCCATCAGCAAAGCAACAGGCGCCAAAGTAACCATCAACACGGAAGGCAAGAGCCAACTGGTCCTGCCGCTTAATACGGCGGAACTTCTTGGCGACAAGTCGCTGGAAGTGAACCAAGGTGGCGTTGTAGTTGGTGTTCCGACAGGCGTGCTAAATGAACTGACCAAGCAAGGCGACGGCTCGACCGGCAAAGGTGGGCAAATTGCGCTCCATCTGCAGCCGCTGAATGAGGAAGCTAAGCAAGCACTCTTGGCTAAAGCCGAGCAAGAAGGTACAGCGGAGCTGAGCGCGGCTTCTGCCATTTACGATTTCCGTCTGGCGCTTGTAGATGCAGCTGGCAAGGAAACGGCCGTATTGAGCAAGTTTGCAGAACCGCTCACTCTTACCTTCAAAGTGAACAGCAATGCCAACACGAAACGGATCGGCGTCTACTATATCGCAGATAACGGTCAACTCGAGTTTGTTGGCGGTAAGCTGAATGAAGACGGAACGATGACCGTTCTGATTTCTCATTTCTCCAGCTACGCTGTTCTGGAGTTTACTAAGCACTTCGCTGATGTGTCCGCTGCGCACTGGGCAGCATCGATGATTAGTGAACTGACAGCGAAGCATATCATGAACGGCACGAGTGCGGATCATTTCGAGCCAAGTCGCAGCATTACCCGCGCCGAGTTCGCTGCATTGCTCGTTCGTGCGCTGGAGCTACAAGCGACTAAGCCTGCTGCTTTCGCAGACGTATCTGCAAACGCTTGGTATGCTCCATTCGTGGCTGCTGCTGCAGAAGCTGGAATCGTGCACGGCCGCAGCGTGTCGACTTTTGCTCCGAACGGCACGATTACGCGCGAAGAGATGGCGGTTATGCTAATGCGTGCTTATGAAGTGAAGCATGGCAAGCTAACGGCTGATCACGCTGCCGAGCTGAAGAACTTCTCTGATGCGAATGCAATCAGCAGTTGGGCTGCAGCATCGATCGGAGCAGCGAAGGAGCTTGGCCTCCTCGAGGGCAAGAACGGAGGCAGCTTCGAGCCGCAAGGACATGCAACCCGCGCAGAAAGCGCCAAAGTGATTTACAAGCTGCTTGAGGCATAAGCTTCTCTATTGAAGAAACCTGCTTCCCAATTAATGGGGAGCAGGTTTTTTTATATGCAAATGCTCTCTAGATCTCCACTCAAACCCACTGATTTGGATAATTGGCGGGGTTCAACCGTCGTGCCTCTTTAAATGCTGCGTTAATATGATGGTACTACGACAAAGTATGACCACTTCCGCGCCGGAGCAGCTGTCCCGGCAGATGACGAATGCAGGGAGAGAGGGCAGTATGAGAATATTGTTGGCAACCTTTTGGCAAGTTCCGCATGTCGGCGGCGTTTGGAAGTATATGACGCAGCTGAAAGAGCGGCTCGAGCTGATGGGACATCAAGTGGACCTGCTCGGCAACGCTCCCGATAAAGTGCATATGCCAGGATTGAACAAGGAGATTGCCAAAGAAGCGCTGCGACCTTTGATCTCCGCCAAGCTGAGTGCGTCCCGTATTCCTCAGATCCACGTAGACCCCTATGTGATGCATTGCGAGTTTGAGCGCTATTATTTGGAGCTGGCAGCCGCCTATTTCGGGCTCGAGCAATATGACATCATTCATACCCATGATATTTTCGCTGCCAGGGCGCTCGGAAGGGTGAAGTCTCCCAGAACGGCACTTGTTGCGCATGTTCATGGTTCAGTGGCGGTTGAAGTGACGATGAATTATCGATTGAATCCCCAGTTAGGCGTAGTGGAGAACTCGCCGGCGTGGAATTATTTTAACGGCATCGAGCATTACGGTGCTACTTCAGGCGATGTAACGGTGACGGCGAACAATTGGCAGAAGCAGCTGCTAATGAGCACTTTCGGGGTTCCTGAATCACGAATAAAAGTGTTTCCATATGGCCTCGATATCGACGCATTCGAGCGGCAGGCGAGCCAAGGAACGACGATGCAGCGCCCGCTGGGTAAGAAAATCATTATATGCCCTGCCCGTCTTTCTTTCGTCAAAGGCATTGATATCCTCATCGCCGCACTTGGCACGCTCAGATGGACACGGCAGGACTGGGTGTGCTGGATCGTTGGGGATGGGGAGCAGCGGGCTGAGCTTGAACAGCTAACGGCCGCTCATCATCTCCAGCAGGATGTGTTGTTTCTAGGAGTACGAGACGATATTCCCGGATTGCTTCGCATGTCCGATATTTTCGTTCATTCCTGCATTCAAGATAATCAGCCCTTCTCCTTAATGGAGGCGCAGGTGGCAGGGCTTCCTTCCTTAGTGTCGACGGCAGGCGGATTGCCTGAAATGGTCGAGCATGAAGTGACGGGTCTGATCTCCCCTGTGCGGGATTCGGTTAAGCTTGCGGAACAGCTGGGGCTGCTGCTTGCCAATGACAGTCTCCGAGAACAGCTTGGACGAAACGCGAAAGCATGGGGAACCGTCCAATGGTCGATGGATCGGATGATGGAGCGGGTACTGGACGTGTATCAATCGGTTATCAAGAAGAAATAGGGTGAAGCGAGGTGGTGGGAATCCATGCCGAATGAGAGATTCATGGTGAAGGGCGATTTGTACAACCGTATTTTTGCCGATCAAACGCCAGATCCCGAGGTCATGGTTGACTATGAGGTGTGGAACCGAATATTAGCCGGGCTTCGAATCGCCAGCGGCTATAAGCTGCCGGATTGGCCTGTACTTTCAACGATGGTCGATAACCAGCAGCAGAAGCCATAATCGAAACAACAAAAGGGCAATCCGATAAGGATGCCCTTTTCTCGCGCGCTTCTACGCACAGAGGACCAAGGCATCCGTTTCACCTTGTTAGTCCTCACGCAGCATGATGCCTTGGAAAATCTCTTTCCACAGCAGGTCGTTCCCATGCCATATTTCCTCATTCGGCAGTTGAATGGCACATACATGCGGCAAAGGCCAGTGCTGTTCTACGATGCCGTCCACAGGTGCATGGTTGACGACCAACAAATGATAACTGCCTGCTACCATAGCCGAGAGAACGTCAGTCAGTTCTTTCGTTTCTTCTATTGTAGCTTCTGTACGGATGAATAAAATGCGTTCGCTCAGCGCGGCCTTTTCCAGGAAGCGGGCGACCCTTCGGTCGTACTTGGCTTTTACTTCGGGATAAGCGTTCAGTTGCGGCGGGAAATTGTTGTGTGTGTAGAAGTCATGATTCGAGTACACGTTGTATTCGGTCTCTTTGACATAATACAGCTTCTCGTTTGCTTTGCTAATGACTTCCAAATGGCTGTAATCCATGAAGCGGGCGAAACGGTTTCGAAGCAGTCTGGTGACATCGGAGAGGTTCTGCGATTGCATCCAGTCCAGCGGACCTGCGAATGGCCTGATCTCATTAAGCTCCATTTGGATTGCCGGCAGACAAAGATCACCGAGGCTGTAGATGGCGTCGTAGCTCCCCTTCAAGTCTACGAGTTGCATCGTCCACACATCCTTCCTTTCGTAGATAGACTCTATTTATTTAATGCTAGAGATAGGGATTCCGCTTGGACAAATGGATGAGTGACTTTTGTTTTTGGGTGACTGTCCGGGGCGGTTTGGCCCTTACGTTTGTCTCTGCTTCTCATACGATAGTAGAAGGAAGACGTGCGGAGGAGGGAATACATGGCTATATTCCGGCTGGATGCCGCTGCTTTCGCGAGAATCGATTGCCGGTATGTTGAATCTATATCGTGGTCCATAGTCAATGCCGGCGAGGAAGTATTCGATTGTCTCGTGCACGTCTATAATAACGGGACTTTATTCTACGAGACTCTGCAGGAGATGGGATCGCGAAAACAAATTGAATTACCCCCTGTAACACCGAGCTATGCGCCTTTCAGTCTGCTGATTGTTACGAACTATTCGACTCATAAGCCGATGAGAATTGAAGCGGTACTTCGTAATAATGGCACCGTGATTGCGACATTAACGGAGAAGGACTTCGATCGACTGGATTAAGGGGGAGGTATCGTGGTTTGGATTACCGCTGGAGGAGGGAGAAAGCGATTGAAGGTGCTGTTTGTCTACTACCTGCCAAGCGGAGGCATGGACACGCTGAATCGAATAAGGTGCAAGGCACTGCAGGAATTCGGGGTGTACGGGCATTGCCTGTACTACAAGTGGGGGGCCGGTTTGCAAAATCGGAGTGATTCCTCAGAAGTGCATATTACGGATAGCGACATCGCAATCAAGCAGTTGATCGATGCTGGCGGCTATGAAGCCATTATCGTCACGACTGACCATAAGAGCCTCCGGCGTTTCCGAATGTTAGGCTATCATGGGAAGCTCATTTATGAGATTCAAGGCTATGGTCCGAAGGAGGATGCAAGGCAGGCGCTTACGGCGGCTTCGCCGGTCATTGATTCCCATGCTTCAGCGCTACTTAATCCACGCACACCGCATATTGCCTCGATATTTCATGACTTGTTTCCGAATAAGCCGCAGTTTCACTTCAATAATTGCTTTGACGCAGCTGCGTTCTACTATCGTCCCACGCTGACAAAACCTATGTTCCCAATTATAGCGTGGCTGGGCCGACTCGAAGACAACAAGAATTGGCGAGAGTTTCTGCAAATTGGCTATCAACTTTCCCGTACGTACCGGAGTCTGCGAATGTGGATGTTTCATGACCCTCATTTAGCCGATCCCGAAGAGCAGCTGTCATTCGAAAGGATCGTACGTGAACTTGGACTTTTCAATCGGCTGACCATTAGATCTAATGTTCCGCATATTGAAATGCCGGACTGCTTCTCGATGATCGGAGATTCAGGAGGGTTCCTATGTGCGACTTCCAAGGTAGAAGGTGCGCCATATGCGGTATTGGAAGCTATGAGCTGTCGATGCCCGGTGCTGACGACGGATTCGGATGGCGTATCCACCTCGATCACGCATAATCGTACGGGGAAGTATTATACGTTAGGCGATGTGCCGGAAGCATTAAGGGAAGCGCGTGAACTGATGGAGAACCTCGAGCTGCGTGAACGAATACGCAATGAAGCGATGCACTGCGTGCAAGTCGAATTTTCTCCTCGAAAATATGGTCAACATTTCTTGCAGATGCTGCAAACGATTTAACGAATAGGAAAGGAAGGTTCTGTATGAAATACTCGGATAAAGCAATGGCGGATGCCGGCAGCTTCGAGCCTATCCTAATCGGTCCAGAGCAGATTGTACTTACTTCACTATTACTTGCTTCCATTTCGCCTGGCGACCGACTGGTACTGAAGTTTGAGGTGGGATGGGAGAATCCGGATATCGTCAAATGGGACTCAGGTGAGATGGAGATCTTGCTGCGAGAGGACAGTCCGGATGGATTGGTTGTCTATTGGAATATGGAATCCTGTTTTGCGAAAGGGAGATCAAAAGAACAGCAGACCTTCGTTGGAACCGTTCCGGAGCGGCGCTACTATTTGACCGTCCGTTCGAATGATGCGCGTGCGCGGATTACAGGTCCGTACACCCTTCAAGGATTCGTTTATGCACCGTGAAAATGATACAGCCCCGTTCTTTGCTCAGAATGCCTTCAGAGCTGAGAACGAGGCTGTTGTTGTTTTGTTTTGCCGCGGCTGCTTGGTTCTGCTTCATGATTCATGACTCCGTCCAGAATCGGTACGTTTCACCGACTCCTCGTTCTATGCTGGTAATCGGCTCCCATTGAAGCGTGTGCTTTGTTCGCTCACATGACAAACAGCTATGCATAATATCACCCGGTTTCGCAGGACGATAGAGCACCTCGATTTCATTGGGGTGCAGGTCTTGAAGCAGCTCTGCTAAGTGGTTAATAGAAGTTCGGAGCCCCGTGCTTACATGAAGAGTTTCATGATCTCCGAGCGTCGCAGCAGCCAGATTGGCCGAGACGATGTCCCCTACATAGATGAAATCTCGTGTCTGGAGACCTTCTCCGTTGATGATAAGCGGCAGACCCTTCACCGTTCTTTCTATGAAATTCGCGATGACACCACCTTCGCCTTTTGCAGTTTGACCTGGTCCGTATACGTTGCCGTAGCGAAGAATTGTATACCCCAGCCCATAGAAACGGCTATAGAGGCGAATATACCGCTCGGCAGTCAGCTTGGACATCGCGTAGAACGAAATCGGATCCGTGGGATCTTGTTCGGTGATGCGATCCCTTTCTAAATTGCCGTATACCCCTGATGTGGAGGCGAAAATCAATTTGCGAACGCCGGCAAGTATACAGGCTTCAAGCATATTAATAGTACCTCCGACATTTATAGAGGCATCTCTGCTTGGATGCGCGATAGAGCGCTGTACATCTGCTTGTGCGGCGAGATGATAGATGACATCCGGTTTGACGGACGATATGATTCGTTTTGCTCTTGCAAATCGAACATCCTCTATATGAAGGATTGCTTTCGGATCTACTCGTTCCACCGAACCTGACGAGAGGTTGTCGATGACATGTACGTCCGCTCCGCGTTCAATTAAACCTTTTACGAGATGCGAGCCGATAAAACCCGCCCCTCCTGTTACAACCACTTTCATGCGCCTGTTCCTCCCGCGATGGAATCCCGATGTTTTATCGTACGCAGTGATCGGGAAAACCGCATGGGGCACAAGCCTTGCGATTCTTTGTTTTTTATCCGGGAGCTGTTTTATTCTGTGTCCTCATCACGGTATAATAGGCTCGAAGTGAGGATTACTTACCATGATTACTTACTAACGAAGGAGTCGTTGTATGCCTACATACAATAAGCTTGTACGCGACCGTATTCCGGAAATCATCGCAAACAACGGCAAAACATGCACGACTCGTATTCTGGATGAAGCATCGTATCACGCAGAACTGCGCCTTAAATTATCGGAGGAGCTAGGCGAGTATTTGGAGACGGAAGATAACACGAGCGCCCTAGAAGAGCTGGCTGATATCCTTGAACTCCTTCATGCGCTATCACATGTTCATGGCTTCAATGCCGAGCAGTTGGAAACGATAAGAGCGGAGAAATCCGCAAAGCGCGGCGGGTTTAACAAGCGAATTTATCTGGAGGCTGTACAAGAAGCTTGATCCACGTAGTTATTCTCAAATTCATGAGGAGGATTCAACAATGTCCCAAGAACAGTTAAAGCTGGCTAAAGAAAAATTCGATCGTGACGGTTATGCCGTCTATCCGGAAGTTCTCGATGCATCGCTGATTCAAGAAGCCAAGCAGCATGTGGAGTGGCTGATGGAGAAGAATCCAGGGCTTCGCCCGGAGAATCTGGGCCATACGCTGCTCGCGGATGATCCGTTCTGGCTTCGCCTAGTCAGCGATGATCGCCTGCTCGATATCGCAGAGCAGTACATTGGTCCGGATATCGCTTTGTTCGCTTCCCACTATATTAGTAAACCGCCATTCGATGGCCGCCCTGTTCTCTGGCATCAAGACGGCAGCTATTGGCCGCTTGAACCGATGAATGTCGTCACATTGTGGCTTGCAGTCGATGACTCCCTGCCTGAGAACGGCTGTCTGCGAGTTATCCCGGGCACACAAACGATGGAGCTTCAAGAAATGAAAGCCAACACGACAACGGCCAATGTGCTGGAATCCGAAGTGGATCCTGCTTTGGTTGAAGAAGAGAAGGCAGTGGATCTCATCTTGCGTGCTGGCGGCGTTTCCGTCCATCACCCAAGCATCATTCACGGATCGGAAGCCAATCACTCCCCGCTGCGCCGCTGCGGCCTGACGATTCGCTACATCCCAACCAGCACGTTAATTAAGGTGCCTCAGTGGCCTTCGGCTTTCTTGCTGCGCGGCAAAGCTGTCCCTGGTATTAATGATTACCTGCCGTTCCCGAAATTTGATGAAGCTCGTCATATGCCGTTTCAAGGCAGCGAAGAATGGAAATAATGCAGGATTGAAAGCCGTGGATGATGCGCGCTTGTTCATGCAGGCGCGTGTTTTCTGTGGTTTATACCAAATGTAAAATAATACCTGTTGCAACGGTGTAGACAATCATGTTATATTCTAATTCCGCCGCTGAGAGCAACGCGAAACACGGTGGTCGAAACGAAAAACAAGTTGAAATTAAAGCTTGCAATTATGTTTCGAAGTATGGTAAGATCTGATTCT
>NZ_JBXENT010000016.1:0-63459 GCF_059383735.1 Paenibacillus sp. N22P23 | reverse complement strand
TCGAGTCCCCTACGGGTCACCATTCATTTCCCTGGAGGCTTAGCTCAGCTGGGAGAGCATCTGCCTTACAAGCAGAGGGTCGGCGGTTCGATCCCGTCAGCCTCCACCATAAAAGTTTTACTTGTATTATCGCGGGGTGGAGCAGCTCGGTAGCTCGTCGGGCTCATAACCCGAAGGCCGCAGGTTCAAATCCTGCCCCCGCAACCAATTTTACTGCGGAGCCGTGGTGTAGTGGCCCAACATGCCTGCCTGTCACGCAGGAGACCGCGGGTTCGAATCCCGTCGGCTCCGCCATTTTAACCAAAGCAATACAATTCAACACTCGCCGGTGTAGCTCAGTTGGTAGAGCAACTGACTTGTAATCAGTAGGTCGTGGGTTCGACTCCTATCGCCGGCACCATCTTTACTCGAGTCATTAGCTCAGTTGGTAGAGCACCTGACTTTTAATCAGGGTGTCGTAGGTTCGAATCCTACATGACTCACCATTTTCTTATGGAAAATGATTTTCACTCATGCGCGTATGGCGGAATTGGCAGACGCACCAGACTTAGGATCTGGCGGGCGACCGTGGGGGTTCAAGTCCCTCTACGCGCACCATATTTACTTGCGGAAGTGGCTCAGCGGTAGAGCATCGCCTTGCCAAGGCGAGGGTCGCGGGTTCGATTCCCGTCTTCCGCTCCATTAGTGCCCTTAGCTCAGCTGGATAGAGCATTTGACTACGAATCAAAAGGTCGGGAGTTCGAATCTCTCAGGGCACGCCATTTTTTATTTCATAACGGGATGTAGCTCAGCTTGGTAGAGCACCTGGTTTGGGACCAGGGGGTCGCATGTTCAAATCGTGTCATCCCGACCATCTTTTTACATTAACGCTCCTTGCGAAAGCAGGGAGCTTTTTTTGTGCGTTCTGGCGAGTAGTCAGTGAATGTTGCATTTGCCGAGATTAAAACGTTTTATATAAATATGTTCAGGCTCGTATTTTTTTTCGTTATTTTTATACCGGAATTTCGAGAAAATCCAGTGATAACAAGGGGTTCAGCGCTGTGGAAATGCTGTTTGTTTTAATGTTGAAGGAATCGATAAGTCGATGGTAAGATGTCAGTACAAAGAATTGAAAATGCTTACAAAGACGTGATTCTCCGCCATGAGACGGTGACTAGCGGCCTTAGGACCACATTAAAAACGTTTTATGGGAATTATGGGGATCGGGGATCCGGTTATGTTTATGCAAGACGTCAGTTTCCGCTTAAGGTGTGTTGTTTATATAGGAATAGCGGGATCGTAGTAGAGACATATTTTTCTTTATGATGGCCTAGTATCCGGAGCTGTTAAATTGTAAGCAAAGAGAGGAACGATACTTTGGAAACCACAACAATATCTGAGGTAAAACTGCCGGTTTGGATTTGGCACCAGGAACGGGAGCAGCGGCCAAGCTGCGTGCTGACTCGTACTTTCACGGCAGAGCAAGAAATCGGCCAAGTCTCCTTACACGCGGCATTTACGGGTGGAACACGGGTTGTACTTGATGGGCAAGTGGTTGCAGAAATTGCTGAACGTCCTGGGAATGCAGGCGAGTTTATGAAGATTGTTGGGTTTCCGGATGTATTGACGCAGGGGGAGCATGAGCTGCGATTTGAGATGGACTGTACGGCTTTCATCCCGCTGGTTGAGGTGAACTATTATCTGTGGAATCGCAGGGTTGGAGCGATCGCTTTCCTGCAGGGCGAAGGATTGTGGCTTACGACAGAGGAAGCGAAGTGGCAGGCAGATGATTCGGCTGCTGTGCAAATTTGCCTGCTTGGCGAAGAGCCCTTCGGCGATTTGGAGAACAGCCCGGCTGCGTTCGTGTCAGGCGGCTTCGGAGATATAGCGGCCTACAACCTGGATGAAGTTATCGTGCGGGATCTATACGCAATCGAGGCGGATGTATCGGATGAGGGCAAAGTTCGCTTGAGCGGTGCCCATGGTCTGGATGGCTGGATAGATAAGCCGGAGCAAGAGCAGCTTGAGCTGTTCTACCATTTGCGGAAGCAGAATGAGTGGAAAGCAATGAGACAGCTCCAGATGGAGATGGAGCTTGGCGCTGCTTCCAGAGTTACAGTCGATGTGCTGGCGGAACATAACTGCCGGTTTGCCGTCTCCAATCTGGGGGACGAGCCGGTTAAGCTGCTATGGAATGGTGCAGAATCGCTCATGGAGCTTGCGCATTACGATGGATGTATCACGGAATGGCTCGTTGTTCCTCCGGGGGAGAAGGTCTTTACACTACCGCAGGGCTGCAGGTATATTCAGTTCTATGTGCTTGGTGAGGTGGAGCAGTCTTTTCTACTTGAGCTGACGTTCCAAACGGTGCATGTGGCGCTGCGTCAGGCTGGGAAACTGCAAAGCGATAATGCTGAGCTGAATCAAATCTTTGAGGTTTCCGCCCATACGAGCCGGATTTGTCATCAGATCGGCTTGTGGGACGGGATTAAGCGTGATCGGCTGAATTGGACCTTTGATTTCTACCTGGCGGCAAAATCATGTTATTTCTTATGGGACGATACGAGGGTTATTCGCCGCGCAGTCCGTGAGCTGGGCGAAGGTACGCCTAGCGGGCATTGGATGAACAGTATTTGTGAATATACGCTATGGTGGATGAAGACGGTCACCGAGTATTATTTTCAAACGGGAGATAAGGCTTTCGTACTGGAAATGAAGGAGCCGATGCAGCGTCATATCAATTGGGTGCGGCAGAACACAAGACCGGGCGAAGGGCTTCTCATCCAAGACGGCATTCTGATTGAATGGGTACCGCTGACGAACGAAGAGAAGGTCATTGCGCTACAGGCTATTTATGCATTAACGCATGCCGACTTGTTGAAACTGGCAGCCGAATTGCCGGAGCTTGAGCTGGAGCCGCTGCTGGACTGGCCGATGCGGGCACTTTCTTCCGAGGATTATATGAAAGACTCCTATGCGCTGGCGGTCAAAGTACTGGGCATTGCGAGTGGTTATGTAAGTGCTGAAGCAGCCGAAGCCTTCTTGGATGAATATGAATTGATGGATCCGATCACACCGTTGTCGGCGTTTCAGCTGGCGGAATGTTATTCTCGGTATGGGAAACATGACCGTGCATATGAGGTGATTTCGATTGTATGGGGTGGAATGCTCGATCACGGGGCGACGACCTTCTGGGAAGCCTATTCACATGGGGAAGGAAATGGCGGGTGTGATTATCACGATGCCCTTACGACCTATACAGCGTACGGTTCGTATCGGATGAGCCTATGTCATGCCTGGTCGAGCACGCCTGTGAAATGGATCGGAGAAGTTGTTCTTGGCGTTCAATCGCTTGAACCAGGTTACAAAACAGTCATGGTCTCGCCGAAACCGGTTGGCGGTATTCGTGCCTGCAGCGGTACGGTCAACACGCCGCATGGCGATCTCCAGGTGAAATGGTATGTGGACGATGATGGCAAGGTGTGCACGAGCGTCATTGTGCCTCCTGGCGTGCAGGTTGTGGAATTGAGCGAGAATAAGGTCGTCTAAATGGATAAGTGAGAAGAATAATTGTTGATTTATTGGACTCATTTAGGTATTGTGAGAGTAATTTAAAGTCTATATGTAACTGGCGTACATGGGGAACCATGAGGGAGCATATGGATACGAGCCGTACGCCTGGGCAGAGGTAAGGGGAGCTTCCGAGTTCTCCTTGCCTCTTTTTGTATTAGGAGAGGAGCGGATGTGAGTGAAATCCTATCAACAGGAGCTGTTTGAGAAGCCTTATCCGGGGAGAACCTTGATTGCGGGCATGACGCCTTCCGGGTCGCATTACATGCAGGTGTATTGGATTATGGGTCGTAGTGTGAACAGCCGCAATCGGATTTTCGAGCAAGATGGCATGCATGTGAGAAACAAAGCATTCGATCCGGCGTTGATGGAAGACCCTTCACTTATTATTTATTATCCGATCCGCCACTGGGAGGATACACACATTGTCTCTAACGGTGACCAGACGGACACGATCTACGAAGGTCTACAGCGCAGGCAGACCTTTGAACAAGCGCTTATGAACCGAGAATTCGAGCCGGATTCGCCGCATTATACACCGAGAATTTCTGCTGTCATCTATGCGGATGTGCAGCAGTATGAATTGTCGATTCTCAAAACCTATGACAATGATCCTTCCGTTTGCTTGCGTAGTCGCTATCACTTCAGCCGATTTAAGCAGGGGACAGGACACTGCATACATACCTATGAGTCAGAGCGGGACGGCGTTTTGAAGCCGTTTAAAGGTGATCCGTTCGAAGTGCCGTTATTCGATTCGATTGAAGAAACCGCCGATTTCTATTGGAAGGGAATCAATCCGGATAATCGAATATCGCTGCTGGTTAAATCGATTAGTGTGGAGGATCAAACGATTGATTTTGCTTTTCGGAATAAGCACGTGTGCCATGTGAGTAACAGATAAGGATAGGATTAGGCCGGATAATCGGGGAATACTGGAGCATTATGGTGAAAAGGGAACAAGGAGTGTGCGTACAGTGGAACTTCTGAGGCAAAAAATTAGAGAAGAAGGCATCGTGCTGGATGGCGGCGTGCTAAAGGTAGATACGTTTCTGAACCACCAAGTAGATGCGGAGTTGATGCTGGAGATCGGAAAAACATTCGCGCAGCTGTTTCGCGAGAGTGCTGTGACGAAGATCATGACGATCGAGTCTTCAGGCATTGCACCGGCCGTATTAACGGCGCTACAGCTTGGCGTGCCGATGGTGTTCGCGCGTAAACGTAAATCGCTGACCCTTCGCGATGATCTGTACACGGAGAAGGTCTACTCGTTCACGAAGCAGGAGGAGAGCGAGGTCACGGTATCTCGAAAATTCCTCGCACCGGCTGATCGCGTGCTGATTATTGATGATTTCCTTGCACATGGAGAGGCTGCACTTGGGATGGCTCGCATTGTTCAGCAAGCCGGGGCCGAGGTGGCTGGAATGGGCATCGTCATTGAAAAGTCGTTCCAATCCGGCAGAGGTAAGCTTACGGATCAGGGATTCCGCGTGGAGTCGCTCGCTCGTATTGCTTCGCTGGAAGGCGGCAAGGTGGAGTTCGTTTAATGGCAGGTAAGCCGTGAACAATTAGGAATTTGGCAAGATTTCTTGTGCGGCGAATGATCATGATGATAGAAATATCGGACTCCGCGTGTCTATCCCAAAGGGAGGCTTTGCTGGGTACGCTGACTGCGAAGTGAGTTGCGAATGATGAGTGATGAGTGAAGAGTAACATGAGATATGGGGAATGGCTGTACCAGGGGATGGGACCGGTGCAGCCATTTTTGTATGGGTTGGGATCAGAGGTATGCTATGTTCGAGACAGGTAGAGGAAGTTTGTTACTGTGGTTAAGTGCTAACGAATCGTACGGGCCTTATTTGCATGAAATTAGCCGATAATCAAATCTAACGAATCGTGCAGGCCTTATTATGGGGAAATGGAGTCAAAATCGGCATCTGCACATGAAATAGTGCCGCCTGTAGGATTCGTTAGAAATTCAAACCCAGTTAATATGTCGAAATAAGACCTCTGGGATTCGTTAGAGTGAAACTCACTGATGGGGAGCGATTGGTGGAAGCGTACCTCTAGGTTATTCTATTGACTAGATCCAGGTCTTCTTCAGCATGTGCAAATAGCGGTTCAATGCTTCGATGAAGCTGTCCGTATCAGCGGTCAATCGGCGCAGTAATGAATGAAGTGTTTCCCCCATTTCAAGGCGGTAGGGGGCGATCCACCGTTTCTTGTTGCCGGTCCATAATAATCGGGATGCGCTGTTTGCTAACGTTTGCTGCATCTCCTGATTGTGGCTTAGCGCGATGACACGGCTCACGAAATCATATTCGAACTGGCATAACGCGAGCTCGCCGCCAGCGCTAGGAGAGGGCACGCCGTCAGTGCCAGGAGAGGGCTGATCGCCGCCGCCAGGAGAAGGCACGCCGCCAGCGCTAGGAGAGGGCACGCCGCCAGCGCCAGAAGCGGGCATGCCGTTAGTGCGAGGAGCGGGTATGCCGCCAGTTCCAGGAGCGGGCTCATCGTCAGCAGCTAGCAGTGATTCCAGCTCGCCAATCAGTTGCCGGGACAATTCGTCCAGTGCATTTCCGTCACGGAGGCGAACTGTCGTCACGGCATACAGCAGCAGCGCAGTTAGCAGTTCAAGAAGATCGCCGACTCGCTGGGCGGATGAATCGAGTACCAGCACGCCGTGTTTGGGAATGATCCGCAGGAAGCCTTCGTTCTCGAGCTGCTGCAGTGCGGCGCGGACCGGCGTGCGGCTCATATCGAGCTGACGGCTGAGCTGTACCTCGGAGGTGACGGTTCCTTTGGCAAGCTCACCGCCTATAATTTGTTCGTAGATGATGTGATAGGCTTCATTGCGCAGCGATTGGCGTGGCATGCTGAGGTCCCTCCTATAATTCGTACAACCGAAAGCTATTAAAAAGTAGTATAACATAAGAGAGAGGAAGCGAAGGAGGGACGGCCGTTGGAGAAGCAGCAGACCGCGATGACGCTTCGTGATCAGGCTTTCGAAGCGATTAAGAAACGGATTGTTGAAGGGGAATGGCCGGGCGGCATGTTTTTGTCCGAGAAGATGCTTAGTGAGCTGCTCGGCATGAGCAAAACACCGATTCGCTCCGCGCTAGACCGGCTGGAGATGATGGGGCTCGTAAAGCTGTCCCCGAAGCAGGGGGTCATCGTGCAAGAGGTTTCACTTAAGAAGATTCTGGAGATCTATGAGCTGCGGCTGTCGCTGGAAACTTATGCGGTTCGGCGACTGACGGGGATGATGGATACGGCATTCTTCGTGGGTTTAGATGCGAATTTGGCGCAGCAGGCAGAAGCGATTGCAGAGGAGGACATTATCCGGTACGTGGAGCTTGATCGGCAATTCCATGCGCTGATTATCGCAGGGCTCGATAATGAGGAGTATACAGAAGTGATGTCGCGCATCCAGGATAAGTTCCTGCTTGTCGTGCGGACGACCTTTAATCGCAATAAGAAGCGGCTCGCAGGCAGTATAGAAGAGCATTGGCAAATTCGCCATGCACTGGCAGCTACTGATCCTGAGCTGACCGTCCAGCTATCGCAGCGGCATATCGAATATGTGAAGAAGATTATGCTTTGATGTATACAAGTTAGACATCTTGTCGCTCCCCAAACCGCTATGCTACGCTGGGCTCAATCAAGGACAACGAATTGGGAGGCATAGCGGCAATGAAAATAACGAATATCCGCACTTATATTCTCGGAAACCCGTGGAAGAACTGGCTCTTCGTATTAGTGGACACAGATGAGGGCGTCACGGGGTTAGGCGAAGGGACGCTGAACGGTTTTGCCAAAACCGTAGAAGCTGCCATTCATGAGCTGAAGCATCTCGTCATTGGACGCGATCCGTTCGATGTGGAAACGATCAGCCTGAAGCTGTTCCGCGACGTCTATTCTGACGGCGGACAGATTCAAGGGTCTGCTTTGGCCGCAATTGAAACCGCTTGCTGGGACATCATGGGCAAGGTAACGAATCAGCCGCTCTATAAACTGCTTGGCGGCAGCTGCCACGATAAGCTGCGCTGCTACGCAAACGGCTGGTACCGCGGACCGAATACGCCGGAGAATTTCTTCGAGAAAGCGAAGATTGTAGTCGATAAAGGTTACACTGCTTTGAAGTTCGATCCGTTTGGCGCAGCTTGGCGGACAGTCAGCAGGCAGGATTTCTCCGCTGCGATTGAGAATATTGCGGCTGTTCGGGAAGCGGTCGGCAAAGATGTCGATATTCTCATTGAAGGACATAACCGCTTCAGCGTAAGTACGGCCCTGCAATTTGCGGACGCGATGCTGAAATATGAGCCGACCTGGTTCGAAGCGCCTGTTCCACCGCAGCTGATCTCCAGCATGGTCGAAGTGGCGCGCCGCAGTCCGGTGCCGGTTGCCTGCGGGGAGGACTACTACTCGCGCGAACAATTCGCCGAGCTTCTCCGCCATGATGCGGTGCATATTATTCAGCTGGAACCGCAGTATCTCGGTATCTCGGCATCGAAGCAAATTTGCGGCATGGTGCATGCCCATAACGGTGTGACGGCTCCGCACAGCGCGCAAGGTCCGGTATGCTCGGTCGTATGCAGCCACTTGAACATGGCGACGCCGAATTTCTTGATCCATGAAATTTTCGATGAATTCAATGAGCCGTGGGAAGAGCAAGTACTGCTTCCGCCTTTGAAAGTTCAGAATGGATACTTATTGCCTCCGGAGGGTCCGGGCCTTGGTGTAGAGCTGAATCTTGAAGAAATCGATAAGCATCCGTATCAGGTTGGCAATTGGCTGCCGCTCTTCAAACAAGGTTGGGAGAAGCGCGAAACCGTCAAGTAGCAGCAGCACAAAGCAAAGCAAGGCGAGGAGAGGCGTCCGTACGAAGGACGTCTCTTTCGATCATAGCGATAGTGTGAAGGTGGGCGACCGATGAGCTGGAACGGGAAAGTGGTTATCGTGACAGGTGGGGGAAGCGGGATTGGCAGGGCTGTCTGTCACCGTTTTGCAAGGGAAGGTGCAGCGGTTGTCGTGGTAAATCGCACCGCTTCGAAAGGCGAGGCGGTTGCAGATGAGATTACTGAAGCGGGATGGATTGCCACCGCGATGCAGGCAGATGTATCATCGGAGGCGGATGTGAAGCGGGTTGTAGAGGATACGCTCTCCAAGTATGGCCGAATCGATGTTATGGTGAACAATGCCGCGGTATGCCCGCAAATTCGCATCACGGAGATGAGCTTGCAGGGGTGGAACGAGGTCATCACGAATAATTTGACATCGGTCTTTTTATTCTGCCGCGAGGTGCTTCCTGCTATGGTCAGTAATGGCGGCGGTGCCATCGTAAACGTCAGCTCCGTACACGCACTTGCTACGCTGGATGGTTATTCTGCTTATGCGGCTTCCAAAGGTGGCATCGTTTCGCTGACGCGTGCGATTGCGCTTGATTTTGCTAAGCAGAATATTCGGGTAAACACAGTTCTGCCCGGAGCTGTACATACGCCAATGCTGGAGAGCAGCATTAAGAACCTCGACACGCCGCGCGAGGAAACGATGAAGCAGTGGAACGAAGCGCAGCCGATGGGCCGTGTTGGCACAGCAGATGAGATTGCAACGGTCGTCATGTTCGCGGCAAGTGCGGATAACTCGTTTATGACGGGGGCCGTGTTAGTGGCGGATGGCGGGATGACTATTGATTTGTAGGAGGACGAACGGTTGATGCAGCAATCTAATGCACAGCTGCGAGAGCAGCTTCATTCGCGAAAGGCAGAGCTGGTACTGGACGCCAAAGCGATACTCGCCGAAGGACCAAGCTGGAATGCGGAACAAGGGAAACTTTATTGGGTGGATATAACAGGCGGCTCATTCAGTCGGTTCGATCCGGCTACAGGGCTCAACGAGAAGTTCACGATTGGCAAGCCTGTCGGTGCTGTCGTATGTGATGCTTCGGATGGCGATGCCGTCATTTTGACGACGCGGGATGGATTCGAGCGTTACCACTGCGGGACCGGCGAACTCACGCCTATTGCCGACCCGGAGTCGCATTTGCCTGAGAACCGATTCAACGACGGAAAATGTGATTCTGCCGGCCGTTATTGGGCTGGGACGATGCAGGACGCCGAAGTAGAAGTTAAGGGGTCCTTCTATGTGTTGGATAACGACCTAAGCTGCCGCAAAATGGTGGATGACGTAGGCGTGTCCAACGGCATCGCTTGGAGTCTTGATGAGAAGCAGATGTACTATATTGATTCCATGAAGCAGACGGTGACAGGGTTCGACTATGATGTGAAGACTGGGATGATTAGTAATCCGCGCCTGGTGATTGATTTTCAGCCGGAAGAAGGGTTCCCGGATGGAATGACGATCGATAGCGAAGGCATGCTGTGGATCGCGCATTGGGATGGCTGGCAAGTGTCCAGATGGAATCCGCTGACCGGTCAAAAGCTGGAATCAATCTTCGTTCCGGTGGCAAAAGCGAGCTCGTGTATCTTCGGCGGCGAGCAATTGGATACGCTCTATATCACGACGGCGAGCATTGGTTTAACTTATGAGACGAATGGTGATCAGCCGCATGCAGGTGGACTATTCACATGCAAACCGGGCGTAGTCGGTACGCCGACATATGCTTTCCGAAGCGACAAAACATTTACGTAAATTTTAGCAAATTCGAGCTTGCGGAATCTATCAATTTTACCCAAAACGGGTATAGTAGAGATAGAGGCAAGCCTGACTCAAAGGGCAAGTCTCGCTAACGCTTGCGAGCGAGGAGATGGCAATTATGAACCGACATGCACTAGGCATCACGCTAACAATCATCGGATTGGTGGCTTGCATCTCAACAGCATCGGCAGTCGATAATAAGGGCTACGCGCCTGTAACCCAAACTCCGGAAATGATCACAGTTTACATCAACGGCATGGACAAGCAAGGCGGTAAGCTGCTTCTGCAGACAGACGAGATTCAGTGGTTCGAAGGTGAAGCGGCGGATGAGGCTTTCGTCAAGGAAGAGCCGGATTCCGGACTAGACGAAGCGCCAGACGGCTACTACATCGTCAATGATGATGAGACGCTGAAGAAGCTTGAGGTTGATCCTAACGCGACCGTCATCATGCAAATCTACGATCGCACCGGAAGCCTCGTGAATGCTTCCACCGAGTGGAACCAGACGATTTCGCTTGCGAAGTTCGATGGAATTTTCCACGCGGATGGCCTCATTACAGTCAGCGATTATCCGTATCATCTAACGATTAAGAACGGTAAAGTCACACGCATCGTACAGCAATTTATTCCTTAACCTATTGGCTATACGCCTTCGAAAGCCGCAATCCATGCGAACCATGGATTGCGGCTTATTTTATTTGCAGTATAAAAAGAGCGGCAGCCTGAAACTTTCAAGAAATGAAAGTTCCAAGCAGCCGCTCTGGTTACATACGGTATGCTATTCAAACCGCGCCAGGAAGTAGTTCTTCTTCCCGCGGCGAAGGACAATGTACTTGCCGTATAGCTTCTGATCTTGGCCAAGGACGGTTTCACCATCCGTTAGCTTCTGTCCATTGATGTAGACAGCGCCGCTCTCGATGTCCTGTTTAGCTTGTCGACGCGAAGGAGCCGCCCCGACTTCAATCATGAGGTTCATCAAGCTGCGATCTTCTTCGCCTGTACACACGGTAGTGGGCATATCTTGCAGCGCCTCTACAAGCTCGGTTTCGCTCAGTGACATGAACTCGCCGGAGAACAGCGCTTGCGTGATTTTCTCAGCTGTTACGACTGCTTCTTCGCCATGCACGATTTTCGTTACCTCGCGGGCAAGCTCGCGTTGTGCGACGCGGCGTTCAGGCTGCTGCTTCAGCTCGGACTCCAGCGCCTCGATTTCTGCTTGCGAGAGGAACGTGAAGTATTTCAAGAATTTCACCACATCGTTATCGTCTGTGTTGATCCAGAACTGATAGAACTGGTACACCGATGTTTTGTTCCGATCGAGCCAGATTGCACCGGTCTCGGATTTGCCGAACTTCTTGCCGTCGCTCTTCGTGACAAGCGGCATCGTCATGCCGTAAGCGTCGCTGCCGCCCATTTTGCCGATCAATTCAAGACCTGCCGTAATGTTGCCCCACTGGTCGCTTCCGCCCACTTGCAGGGAACAGTTATGTTCTTGGTTCAGCTTATAGAAATCGTAAGCTTGCAATATCATATAGCTGAATTCCGTAAACGAAATGCCGTTGGACAGCCGCGAATCTACGGAGTCTTTAGCCAGCATGTAATTAACTGTGAAGTTCTTGCCGATATCCCGCAGGAACGTAATGACATCAAGCGGAGCAATCCAGTTGTAATTGCTTACCAGCTTGGCAGGGTTGCCTTCTGAATTGAAATCGAGAAAGGCAGATAGCTGTGCTTTCAAGCTGTTCGTCCACGAAGCAACCGTGTCCGCAGTATTAAGCGAACGTTCGCTGGAGCGGCCGCTTGGATCGCCGATCAAGCCTGTGCCGCCGCCAACAAGTGCAAGCGGAATATGGCCTGCAAGCTGGAAGCGACGAAGGCATAGAATAGGTAGCAGGCTGCCAATATGAAGGCTGTCGGCCGTCGGATCGAAACCACAGTACAGCGTAACACGCTCACTTTCCAGCTTCTTTCGCAAATTCTCGGTATCGGTTAGCTGATGAATCAGACCACGGTACTCCAAATCATTAACCAGGTCTTTACTGTTTTGTACGCTTCCACTCAACATTAGAAATCCCTCCAGTAGTTAGTTGAAAACAAAAGAAAGACCCGCCCCTGTCATAGACAGGGACGAGTCATCGCGTTACCACCCTAATTGAAAACGCAGTGCGTTCTCCACTCATGTCATGTAACGGCTGACAACCGTCTGCTCCTTCTGCACGCTGCAGTTTCGGAGGCGAGAAGCTCGGGAAATGTAATTGACGTTCAATCTGTACCGGCTTGCACCAACCGCCGACTCTCTGGAAGCATGATTTGAACGCTGCTGTTTTCCTTCATGGCTTTATGCATTTTACTTATTGAAATAACTTTATACGATTGTGGCTCAGCATGTCAACTTTGAAGAGAGCTGAAGAAGAACTTGGCAGGTTTTTCGCCACGTTATAAGATAAGACCATACCAGCGAAAGGAGCTCGATCACGCATGTTTGATCCGACTGTATTTGATAACTTGAAGGTATCGATCGAGAACCAAGTCTATGATCTGGACAATATTTCCGGACAAATACTTATTACGCATCGGGTTGATCGGCTTGAAATGGCGGTTATGGCACGGGTATTCGCCCTGCAATTTACGCTAGCGAGCGGTGGCGGCATTACGGCAGAGATCAGGCTGGAAGCATCGCTGAAGGATCTCGCGGCAGAGCTGCTTGAGCAGAAAGGCGAGAACCCGGGATGTACGCTGCGGTTGCGCTTCTATATGCCGGTTCAAGATATTGAAGCGGAGTGCAAAGCGATTGAGCAGAAGCTGCTCGACTTGTGGCAGCCGGAGCTGCCGCCTACACAAACGCTGAGCTTCACGTATGGTGAACAAGCGGTCAGCTATTTTAATGAAATTGAATTACATTTCAACCGGAAAATCAACGAGGAGCAAATGGAGGATTTGCCGGATCTTATTGATCATGTGATACAAACGCTTGAGGCGCTGGATGGCCTAAGTACGGGGGATTGACGGGCTGTTTTCAGGTATGAATTTTAATTCCGACAAAAACGATAGGAAAAGTGTTGACAATGGATGCTGTTGCCAATAAGATAGAAACAAGTAAAGCAAACGACAGCAATTCATTTGTCGGATGACATAGGATGCAATCTACTGGACCACCAGAGATTCAATGAGAGAGCGTGATTGTACACGCCCTTATTGGGTCTTCTTTTTTTATCCGGAATCATCATTAAGGGGGAGGAACGACGAAGTAAGCTGTCGTTCTTTACAGGCAAGGCACATTTAGATCCCACTACACTATGCTCAGAGAGCGAAGAAGGAGATGTACTTTCTATGAAAAAACCAAAAGTTTCGAAACTTACTTATTCCCTGGTGATCGCAAGCGCTGTGTTTCTGGTGTTGACTTATACCGCTGTATTCGCCAATAAAGATTCGCAAGAGAGTACCAATCCAACAGCACCAAGTGCTGCTACTGTAGAACAAGCTGCAGCGCCAGCGGCTGCACCTGCTGAAACGAAAGAGGCAGCCCCTGCAGCAGTAGTAACTACAGAAGAAAAGCAACCAGAATCAACTGTCGCTCCTACTGAAGAAGCGCCGGCAGCTGAACCAGCTGTTGAAACTGCAGCTGCACCAGCTGAAGAGACACAAGCCGTGAACGTTGAAAATGAGGCTGCTTCTGCAAAAGAAACGAAAGCAGCACCAGCGGCATCGACTAAGCCTTCGGTGAAGCAAGTGAAAGCAGCAGCAACAACAACAAGCCCGAAAACGGCTTCCCCGGTAACGACTAGCTCTGCTGCACCTAAAGCAGCTGTCGCATCTGAGAAAAAAGAAGAACCAGCAGCTGTTGTAGCCTCACCTGTAGTTGAAGAACAACCGAGCACACCGGCTCCTGAAGCAGCTCCCGTTGACAAAGGACCAAAGAAGGTAGGCTCCCTGGTTGCTAAGAAAGAAACGCCACAACCAGCAGCTTCGACATCGTCTTCATCGTCATCCTCTTCATCATCGTCATCATCAAGCTCGAACTCTTCGTCCTCGGATTCTTCGAGCTCTTCAAACGGAGGAGACAGCGGCGCGGTGGAAGAAGAGGTTTGCCCATAACCGCAATGCCACACACTCATCCCACCAATTAGGAGCGTAACTATATGCGAAAACATCAGCCAATTGTCAGACTAGGGGCATTACTACTAGCCATCTTCCTAACGATCCCGTTCTTTCAAGCTCCAGCCGCTGCCGCGGAATCGGCAAGCCCAAGCTCAAGTGCTATCAGCCATTATGATTATTTTAGTGATGTATACCCGAATTTGAAGGATGCTCACCATGTGTTCAGAACGGCTACGTATGAGGATATCGCTCACGTATTCGAGAGTGAAGGTACATACGCTATTCTGTTCGGCGGCGCATCCGTTGCCAGCACACAGGCGAATATCGGCTTTATTAATCAGGTTGCCAAAGAATACAACATCTCGACGATCTACAACTTTGACACCAAGCTCGACGGTGTGAGCTTGGATCTAACTGACAGCAGCAATCCGTTTGCCGCTGTGTACACGGATCTGGTGAACAAGTATTTGACTAAGAAGGATGCGAGCGGCACAGCGATTGAAGCGAGTCCGGCTGCAGACGTCAAAGACCAAACGTTCCTCTTTATCTACAACAAGGACAATAAAGACGGCGCGAACAGCCAGCCAATCGTAGCTTCACTGAAAAGCAGCAACACCTCGGCCGATTTCTTGACAGACGGCGTGGAGGATGCGGCGAAAGTAACGGCGTACAAGGATCAAGTAAAAGCGGTCTTTGGCGCGGCACCATCGTACGACACGATCAATCCGAACGATTTCATTGAACTGGCTTTCAATAAGAACGTGAAATTCAACTCGACTAACGGTCGTGATATCTTCGACGGTACGGATGGCGACATCGTACTGGAGCATGTAACGTATCATCAGCTTATTAAACTGCTTGCTACGCAAGGCAACTACGCGATTCTCTTCGGCGGATCGTGGTGCCCGAATACGCAAGCGGCGATTAAGTTTATCAATGAATACGCGAAGAAATACAACGTCGATAAAGTGTACATGTGGGATCCAAGACTGGATGCGGGCGTTGATGTGACGCAGACGGATTCGGCTACGTTCGATTCCCACGATATCGATCGTCTGATGGTTCGCGACACGAAACACCCATATGCCAATCTGTATGTGGACCTGGTGAATACGTACCTGACGAACATTCTGACGCAATATGTGAAAGGGTCAAATGACGTCCGATATAAAGATGCGAATAACAATGATGTCATTGCAAACAAACTTCAAGTTCCTTACTTGTTCACGTACAACAAGGATAACAAGGATGCAGCCGGCAACAACGCTCCGATCCTTGGACATGTTGAGCTCATGTACTCGTGGACGAATATCCAACCGGATTACGTGCCGGTAGGCGTATCGCCGAACACGACCTACAAGGCTGCACTCGACAAACTGTTCTCGAGATTAGAGGCTGTACCGACAGGGCTTACGGGGGTTGCGCCAACTTCGGCAGCCGCAAGTGACGGTCGAATTACAGGCACGAAAGCAAGCTTGGAATACAAGCTGGCAAGCGCTGAAAGCTATACGGCTGTAACGGGTAATTCCATTACAGGCTTGGCGGCAGGCACTTACAATATCCGTTATGCAGCTAAACCGGGTTACAATGGTCCGGTCAGTAAACGAGTTGAAGGTGTAACGACACTGATTGCCCCAGCCGAAGTGCTGTACAGTGCAGGAGCGTCGGTGGATGTAGTCGTACCGGCTTCTTCAAACAGCGGAAGTAGTGCTATCAGCCATTATGATTATTTCAGCGATGTGTACCCTAATTTGAAGGATGCCCATCATGTGTTCAGAACGGCTACGTATGAGGATATCGCTCATGTATTCGAGAGTGAAGGAACATACGCGGTTCTGTTCGGCGGCGCATCTGTTGCCAGCACACAGGCGAATATCGGCTTCATTAATCAGGTTGCCAAAGAATACAACATCTCAACGATCTATAACTTTGACACGAAGCTGGACGGTATCAGCTTGGATCTTGCGGACAGCAGCAACCAGTTTGCCGGTGTGTACACAGATCTGGTAAACAAATATTTGACGAAGAAGGATGCAAGCGGCACAGCGATTGAAGCGAGCCCCGCTGCAGACGTCAAAGATCAAACGTTCCTCTTTATTTACAACAAGGATAATAAAGATGGCGCAAACAGCCAGCCTATCGTGGCTTCGCTGAAGAGCAGCAACAGCTCGGCTGATTTCCTGACAGACGGCGTGGAAGATGCGGCGAAGGTAACGGCTTATAAGGATCAAGTAAAAGCGGTCTTTGGCGCGGCACCATCGTACGACACCATCAATCCGAACGATTTTATCGAATTGGCTTTCAATAAAAACGTGAAATTCAATTCGACGAACGGACGGGATATCTTCGACGGTACGGACGGCAATGTCGTACTGGAGCATGTGACGTATCATGAGCTTGCGAAGTTGCTTGCTACGCAAGGCAACTACGCGATTCTCTTCGGCGGATCGTGGTGCCCGAATACGCAAGCGGCGATTAAGTTTATCAATGAATACGCGAAGAAATACAACGTCGATAAAGTGTACATGTGGGACCCTAGACTGGATGCGGGCGTTGATGTGACGCAGACGGATTCGCCTACGTTCGATTCCCACGATATCGATCGTCTGATGGTTCGCGACACGAAACATCCATATGCCAATCTGTATGTGGACCTGGTGAATACCTACTTGACTAACATTCAGACGCAATATGTGAAAGGGTCAAATGACGTCCGATATAAAGATGCGAATAACAATGATGTCATTGCAAACAAGCTTCAAGTTCCATACCTGTACGTCTACAACAAGGATAACAAGGATGCAGCCGGCAACAATGCTCCGATCCTTGGACATGTGGAGCTTATGTACTCGTGGACGAATATCCAGCCGGATTACATATCGACTGGCGTATTGCCGAACACGGTCTACAAGGCTGCACTCGACAAACTGTTCTCGAGATTAGAGGCTGTACCGACAGGGCTTGCGGGTGTTGGAACAACGACGGCAACTGCCAATGACGGTAAAATTACAGGCACGAAAGCGGGCTTGGAATACAAGCTGGCAGGAGCTGCAAGCTATACAGCTGTAACGGGCAATTCCATTACTGGCTTGGCGGCAGGCACTTACAATGTCCGTTATGCGGCTAAACCGGGCTACAATGGTCCAGTCAGCAAGCGAGTTGAAGGTGTAACGACGCTGATTGCGCCAACTGAAGTGCTGTACAGTGCAGGAGCATCGGTGGATGTAGTCGTTCCAGGTGACCAAATTAGCCCACCAACGCCACCTTATGTAGTAAGCACGCCTCCAACTGTGGAGGTAACGAATACAACTGCAGGTGATACAGCTACTTCAACGTTCACTGTACCATCCAAAACCGATGCGGCTACAGGTACAACATCAGCTGTCGTCACGAAGGAAGTGGTTACAGCTCTGGTAGCCGATGCGAAGAAAGCAGAGACGGCTGGAAAATCAGCTGTAATCGAGTTTAAGGTAGAAGCAAGCTCAGCTACTGAAACCGGCCAGCTAAGCATTCCGCGCAGTGCTTTCAACGAAGTTGCGGATGGTACTGGGGCGCAGGTTAAAGTGAACTACACCACAGTCGGCTCGATTGCGTTCGACACGAAGGCAGTAGAGAACATTCGTGCAGCCTCCGGTGACGGCGATATCACGATTGAAATTGCCAAGCGTGAGCTTACTGAAGAAGGCAAGCAAGTATTAGGTGACAGACCTGTATATGAGCTGACCGTGAAAGCGGGAGACCAAACGGTTTCAACTTTTGGCGGAGGCAGTGTCAAAGTAAGTGTGCCTTATACGCTGAAGACTGACGAAGATCCAAATGCAGTCATTGTCTACTATTTGACCGATGACGGGTACTTGGAAACGGTAAACGGAGTGTTCAATTCGGCAACAGGTACGGTGGACTTCGTGACGAACCACTTCTCGCAATATATCGTCGGTTACAACAAGGTTGCTTTCTCCGATGTTGCACCAGCTTCTTGGTACAGCAAAGCGGTAACCTTCTTAGCGGCAAGAGATATTGCTACGGGGACGGACGATACTCACTACAGCCCGCTCGCGAACGTGACGCGCGGCCAGTTCCTGGTGCTGCTATTGAAAGCTTATGGCATCGTGCCGAATGAGACTGAAGCGGATAATTTTGCGGATGCAGGCAATACCTATTACTCGATCTATCTAGGCGCAGCGAAACGTCTTGGCATCACGAACGGCCTTGGCGACAATCTGTTCGCACCTGATAAAGTCATTACAAGGCAGGATCTGTTTACACTTCTGTATCGCTCGCTTGACGCTCTTGGCAAGCTTCCGACGGCCAAGTCAGGCGCTACTGTAAGCAGCTTCGCTGACGCTGATCAAATTGCTGCTTATGCCCAAGAGGCGGCTGCAGCGCTTGTGGAAGGCGGAATCGTATCCGGCAATAACGGCAAGTTAAGCCCGCAAGGGGTTACGACAAGAGCTGAAGTTGCGCAGGTATTGTACAACTTGCTTTCGAGCAAATAGAAGATCCTCTCATAATGGGCAGCCAATTGGCTGCCCATTAGGCTGTCGATAAAGTCTCGACGGCCTTTTTTTTATGGATATAAATGAACACATCACAGCGTTCATATCGTAGAAATCTCATCTCGGACTCCTCTTCTTGCATGCGGTGAAAATCTAACGAATCGTAGGGGCGTTATTCCGCCGATTTTCGGGGCTTCGAGAATCTAACGAACCGTAGAGGCCTTATCTTGGGATAATCGGCTCCAAACTACTCCAAAACCGACAAATAGAGCTCCTACGGTTCGTTAGCATGCTTTCGGAGCCATTAATGGGCTAATAAGCCCCGTACGGTTCGTTAGAGCATTCCGCACTTCCAAATAACTTAAAAGCAGACCGCCCGAGGAAGTTTCGCGGATGCCATGGAGTCACACGGACTTCGCTATTGCCGGTTTCGCGGAAAGAAAAAGTGCTGGAGCAAGCACGGATGAGTGCTATCTGCCAGAACATAAATTGTGCAAAAACGAGCGGGTGCAAAAAAAGCCCTCCGTCGTCCATAGATGGACGGGAGGGCTGATCTTCGACGATTTCTACCTTAAGCAGTTTGCAGGGAGATTTCATCGTCTTTGTCATTGTTGAAGGCTTCGCGGTCAAACTCGCCTTCCGAATTCGCAACGAGCAGGGAAGTAACGGTTGTTCCTGTCGCGTTGACCGTTGTGCGGCCCATGTCGATCAGTGCCTCTACACCGGCAACAATTGCCATACCTTCAAGCGGGAGACCTAATGCAGTCAATACGACAGTTGTCGAGATGACGGCAGGTCCCGGAACACCGGCAACGCCGATCGATGAAACAATGCTGACGAGCACAAGCACGATATAATCGCTAAACGCCAGATCGATGTTATACACCTGAGCGGTAAAGACAACGACAATGGCCGGCCAAATCCCGCCGCATGCGTTGAAGTTAACGGATGCGCCAAGTGGTGCAACAAAGCTTGCGATACGTGGCGACACATGCAGACGCTTCGTAATGACATCCAGATTAACGGGAAGCGTAGCATAGCTGCTGCGAGTTGTAAACGCGACAGCGATCGTCGGATAGATTTTACGGAAGAATCGGATCGGATTGACCTTGGCAACGAAGAAGACCAGACCGCCGAATATGAGAACAAAGTGCACGATCAGTGCTACGTAAGAGGTAATGATTACACTTCCGAGCTCCTGCAGCGTTTCCCAGCCATAGTGGGATGTAACACCGGCGATAAGTGCGAATACGCCATAAGGCGTGAGTCGAATGATGAATTTCACGACCTGATGAAGCACTTGGGCGAGCGATTGAATCAGATCACGGACAGGTTTCACCGTTTCCGCGTTTCTGGATCCGAGCTTGATAATCGCTACGGCAAGGAAGATTGCGAAGATAAGCACAGGCACTACTTTGCCATTGGCTGCTTCGTTAATCGGGTTCGAAGGAACGAGGCTCAGAATAACTTCAGAGAAGGTCGGAATTTCACGGGCTTCAAAGTCTGCCGGCGCCGTTTGTTGAATACCGCTGCCCGGATTGATCGCAAGCGCGATCAGAAGACCGATTATAGAGCCGACTCCGGTGGTTCCTAGGAACCAAGCGAAGGTTTTGAGACCGATTTTGCGTAAATACTCCAGATTGGTTAAGGATGAAATACTGTTAAGTACAAGGATGAAGACCAGTGGTACTACGAGCATACGAATGAGGCTGATATAAATGCTGCCGAACGTTGTAATGCCCTTGGTGTCATAGTCCAAATTCTGAAACAAGATGCCGACTACAAGTCCGATGCCTAGGCCAATCAGGACCCGAGCGCCGAAGCTTACCCGCTTACGTGCAAGAAAAAATAAGACCCAAAATACAAAGATAGAAGTAACAAAGCTGTACCAGTTCGTTTCAATGGCTGACAAAAAGTTGTTGTCTATATGTCCCATCGTTTAAATCCCCCTTAATCCAAGTAGTTTTATCGGAAATATAGTTTCACTCTAATCGCCGAGGGGAATATTGTCAATAGGGAAGAAAGTACGGAGCGGATAAATATCGCGATTGTGATTTCTTCCAGGGAAGATGATTGTGATTTCTTCCATTTGAATATAGGTGAAAGTGATGGCGTTCATAGATTCTAAATATTTCACGGATTCGTTTCGCTCTATTATGATGGATGCAGTCCTTGGGAGGTGTTCGGAATGGAGAAACATCAACATGTTCGCAGTACGTTCGACGAAACAGCAGCCGTGTACGATCAGCAGCGGCAGAAATTAATTCCATGCTTTGACGACTTCTATGGCGTCGCGTCGGCGCTCGCTGAGGTCGAGACGGAAGCACCTTCAATCTTGGATCTTGGTGCTGGAACGGGGCTGCTCTCTTCCTTTCTCTTGGAGCGATATCCGAGGGCAAAGCTTACGCTCATCGATTTATCTGATAAGATGCTTGCCGTTGCAAAATCGAGGTTTAAGGAGCATCCCAGTGTCACGTATCGCTGTGAAGACTATACAACCTTTGTGCCGGGAGAATCGTTCGATATTATCGTATCCGGTCTGTCGATCCACCATCTGTCAGATGCAGACAAACTGACTTTGTATCGCAACAGCTTCGCCAATCTGAGAGCTGGCGGCGTCTTTATTAATGCGGATCAGGTGCTGGGGCATACGCCGTTTGTGGATACCCTCTATAAAGAGGTTTGGAAAGGGAAGGTTGAAGCAAGCGGATTATCACAACCCGAAATCGCAGCCGCTTACGAGCGGACGAAGCTCGATCGGATGACAGATTTGCAAACTCAGCTTGGCTGGTTAGCCGAGGCTGGTTTCACGGATGTCGACTGCGTGTACAAGTATTATAATTTTGTAGTCATGTTCGGGAGAAAAGCAGCAGTGGTCGATTAAAGAAGTCCGGCAGGTGGAGTGCGCATGAGGCGCCTTAGCTGCCGGACTTTATTGCTGTATGTACGATTTTGCCCGGTTATAAGCTATTGTGCTTATTTTACGGGTATAATGAGGACAACACCAAGATGTAGAAGGAGGACTATAGGATGAGTCAAATGCTGAACAAGCTATGCGTGAAAACGTTCAATAATACGAATGTCATTACCGAAATCGGCGTCGTGAAGAAGGTGAATAGCCGCACGATTCACGTGGATTGGGGCAAGAAAGTATGGGTGTACCAGAATCGCGAGTTTCGCTGGGTGCCGGTGACGGAGGAAGAGTTCCTTCAGAAGTACAGCAAGAATAAATTTTCCCCAGAGGCACTTGCCAGAGCGGAAGAACTCGGTCTGAATATCCAGAAGGGATAGGGACATAGGTTTAGTCTTTGGAATCGACTTTGTTCGACAACCTTCGCAGTACCTAATTTTTTGTTAAAATAGGGTGCCTTAATCTACGAACTGCTGATATAATAAGAGTCTACCTTTTTTATCCACTGGAAGGAGACTCTATGCGTAGATATATCAGCCTAATAATGATAATCACACTTCTTGTCGGAAGTCTTGGAATTTCAATGGTTTCGGCCACATCTGCATTCCCTTATCAAGCTAAAGTCAGCAGTACCGCAATGAATGTACGCAGTGAACCGTCTCTGCAATCCTCAGTAGTCGGCAAGCTGAATAAAGGCGATATCGTTACGGTTACCGATGAAGACAGCGACGGCTGGGTTCAGATTAAACACAACAAAGTGACAGGATACGCCGCTGGCTACCTGCTCAGCAAGCTGGATAGCTCAGGCAAGGAGTCCAGCCCTGCGGCGAGTGAGCCGCCTACGAGCGGAAAAGTGAACACAAGTCCCGGTTCTACGGCGACTGTGCTTGCGGATTCGCTTCGGATTCGTTCCGGACCGGGTGTAAGCTACAAGGTAGTCGGCTCATTGTCTCAAGGCGAGCAGATTACGATTACCGGCAGTCAGAGCGATTGGATCAAAATTCGTACCACAGGCAGTGCAACAGGCTGGGTGTCCAAGGCGTACGTCGGTAAAGGCGCTGTTCCGCCGAAGCATTCCGGCAAGGGACTCAGAGGCAAGGTCATCGTCGTTGACGCCGGACATGGCGGTGTTGATCCGGGCATGATCGGAACAACGTACGAGACGAAGGAGAAAGATCTTACACTTAGTACAGCCAGCTATCTCAAGCAGGAGCTGCAAAGCTTGGGCGCTACGGTTGTGATGACGCGGACGACAGACAAGAAACCGGAACTGTCGGAGCGTGTACGGATAAGCGAAAGAGCAGATGCGGATGCATTCGTCAGCATTCATTATAATTCCTCAGAGAAACAATCTTCCGGCATACTGACTTTCTTCTATTCGGAGAAGAAAGATAGGCCGCTCGCGCAAGAGGTTGAAGCTGAATTGGCTGAATTCGGAGGACTGCGCAGCCATGGCGTATCCTTCGGCGATCTGTATGTCCTGCGGGAGAACGATACGGTAGCGACGCTCGTTGAACTCGGATTTCTGTCGAACCGCAAGGATGAATCGATTGTTCGCGGAGCTTCCTATCAGAAGAAAGCTGCGGCGGCTATCGCAAGAGGATTGGCGAATTATTTCGGATAAGCGGCTGCTTGGCAGCGCAGGTGTGAAGGAGACTACCCTTATTAGGGGGAGTCTCCTTTTCTGTATGGAGTCGAACTTTAGCGTATTCTAGGAACCATTGTCCTGCGCTGAAAGAATTGGCAGTTTTGGCAAACTGGTAGTGTTAAATGCAGCAGAAATCCGCTAAAATAACGATGACACCCCAGATTTTGGACCCTGCTATTCCATGTGAAGAAAAGGGGAATCGCGTATGCCATAATCGGGGCATACAGCGATGCGGGAAGATCCTTTTACATCACATTTACACTCACAGTGGACTTTATTTATCCCATCGTATACAGCCTGTTCATCGCGTTGCTGACGACTGTCATTTACCGGCGTGCGTTCGCAGCGAAGTCATGGGCACAACAATTACCTCTTCTTATCTACATCACGCTCCTCCTGGATTACTTAGAGAATGCATGCATCGTGACGATGCTGACCAGCTATCCGGAGGTGATGTTGATCGTCAAGCGGCTGCGCAAAACCCATTAGAAAAGAGGAGTCTCTGTGTCGCACGAGCATCAGTCCCAATCCGCTAAGTCCAAACGTCCTTCCGCTTATCAAGCTGAGTCTCGGAGCAGTGAAAGGACTGGAGGTTCAGCTTCCGGCGGTGAGCGTATGCTCTCTCCACAACAGGTGCTGCAGCTGCAGAAAGCAGCAGGTAATCGAGCGGTTATTCAGATGATGCAGAGCAGCCGCTCGTCTGTCGTGCAGCGAAACGCTGAGGGAGAGGACGAGCAGCGTCAGAATGGACGACTTCCTTCGAACGTTCAGGAGAAGATGGAAGCCGCCCTTCAATCGAATATGTCGGATGTTCGCGTCCACGAGAACTCCTCGTCTGCAAGAGAAGTAGGCGCGCTTGCGTACACACAGGGCAGCGACGTTCATTTTGCACCGGGCCAGTATCAACCGGATACCCAAGAGGGGCAAGAGCTGATCGGCCATGAGCTGCAGCATGTCGTTCAGCAGCGGAAAGGACGAATCGAGCCGACCCTGTCAGTAGCCGGTATGCCGGTAAACGATGACCCTGCGCTGGAGCAAGAGGCCGACGACATGGGCAAGAAGGCCGCTTCGCAGAAGGTCGATTAATCGTGCTCTCCTCCCGCATGGGAGAGGGGCATTTTTTCTATCATGAATGGGGATAGGAGAAGATGAGCATGGGAGCTGAACAAGCTTTTCTGGCTGGAGCCATTAGATGGGATGCTTGGCTAGCGTGTGTAAAGGTTACAGGATGGAGCGGGTCGGTCACAATTGATACTGAAATGTAACTCTTCTGTAACGCAAAAGGGGCCATATCGTTTTATAATCAAACATGCAGCCTAGAGACAGGTTAGTCAGTCAGCAAGTAGGGGGAACGGTCCCCTGCCGGAAGGAGAATGTTACTATGCCAAAACCATTAGGAAACAGTGGTCGCTACATGCCCGGAATCGATGGTTTGCGTGCAATTGCCGTATTTGCGGTAATCGCGTATCATCTGAATCTATCGTGGGTACCGGGCGGATTGCTGGGTGTAGGCATTTTCTTCGTCCTCTCCGGATACTTGATCACCGATATATTGTTAAAACAACAGAGTCACACAAGGCGGCTGAACCTCGGCGATTTCTGGATCCGCCGGGCGAGAAGGCTGCTGCCGGCTATGTTTATCATGCTCCTGCTCGTTGCAGCTTGGCTGCTCTATATAGAACCGGCAAGGCTCTCTTCGTTAGAAGGGGAGATTGGCTCAGCACTGGTATACACGAGTAACTGGCGGTTGATTTTCCATCAAGTATCGTATTTCGAGTCATTCGGACCGCCTTCGCCGTTTGGCCATTTGTGGTCGCTCGCCGTGGAGGAGCAGTTCTATCTCGTATGGCCTTTGGTGCTTGTACTGTTAGTGCGCTGGGTCCCGCAGCGCGGTAAGCTTGCGCTTGTTATATTGGCAGGGGCGGCAGCATCCGCGGGGCTGATGGCTGCGCTCTACGTGCCGGGACTTGATCCAAGCCGTGTTTATTACGGAACGGATACACGGGCATTTGGTCTATTGATCGGGGCTGCTTTGGCTGTCATTTGGCCAAGCTGGAAGCTGTCCGAATACGCAAGAAGCAAAACGAAAATGGTGCTGGATATCGTCGGCTTCGGTGGATTAGCTGTTGTGCTGGCCATGATTGCGACTGTTGGCGAATATGACGAGATGCTGTATCGCGGCGGTATGGTGGTCTTGTCTGTTGCGACTGCGGCTGTTGTCGCTTCGCTGGCACATCCATCAAGCAGATTTGGTCGTATCATGGGGTGTAAGCCGCTTCGATGGTTAGGCGTGCGATCCTATGGCATTTATCTGTATCATTATCCGATTATTGCCATGACTACCCCTGCGGCGGAGGTAGATGAGTTTCATGCGATGCGAGCCTTGCTGCAAGTGACTGCAGCTATTGTGCTGGCCGAACTCTCTTGGCGCTTCGTCGAGGAGCCAATCCGGCGTGGAGCGCTAGGCAAACTCCGCAGCAAGTTATCGCAGTTGGTTACAAGGCAGCGGCAGCCGTTTCGCGCAAGTCGGATCGTACTGGTGATGTCACTTTGCATGCTGATGGCTGTCAGTGTATCATGCTCAACGCAATTGTACGCGATAGACGGTGGTTTATCGGTGGGCATTCCCATTCTGAAGCCGGGTATTTCGAATGAAAGGCCTGCTGACGATCAAACAGATCAGGCAGTATCGGAAGATGGTCAGGGAACAGAGGATCGTCCGGTTGTGATGACTCCTGATGATGCGGCTCCGAACGATGCGTTGCCGGGGGATTTGATCCCGAGTGAAGCGGACTCAGAGGTCACGGATTCGAGCGATACGAGCCTTGGCCACACGAACCCAAGTGATTCGGGCAACATGGATACCAAACCGCCGGAAGTGGATGGGACAAGCCCTGATCTGCCGGTGACAAGTAAACCGGGCGGAGCGGGTTCAGCAGAGGAGAAAACGGACAACGGAGCGAAGGGGCAGGGCAGCACGAATACGAATGACAACGGAGCCACCACGCCGCCAACTACTACTCCTCCTACAAAACCTTCAAAGCCACTTAAACCGATCGCACCTGCTGCAGGCAGTGTTACGGTGATCGGCGACTCGATCCTTCTGGATGCGAAGCCGTACCTCGAAGAGCTTGTGAAAGGAATTGTCGTGGACGGGAAAGTCGGACGGCAGATGGGTGAGGCTGACGAAGTGGTCTTGGAGCTGAAGGATATGAATAAGCTGGGACAAACCGTCATTATCGAGCTTGGCACGAACGGCTCATTCACAGAGAAGCAGCTGAAAACATTGCTATCGGCAATTGGCAGTGAACGCAAAGTCATTCTCGTCAACACGCGCGTTCCTCGCAAGTGGCAGGATGTCGTAAACGGCATGCTGGCAGAAACGGTCACAAAGACGCCGGGAATTTTGCTCATTGACTGGTATTCCGCAAGCAAAGGTCAAGACGATTTCTTTAGCAATGATGGCGTTCATCTGAAGAAGAACGGCGCGCAGTTTTTTGCTCAATTACTTGTCGACGCATTGGCCAAATCATAAACAAGAAGCCCCCGCGGGTCTGTGTGAACACAGTCCTGCGGGGGCTTCTTCTGCTCTATTAGCGCAGCGCCAAGAGCGCCTCGTTCTCAATCGCAATCGAAGTATGCTGTTCCTGTTCCCCGAGAAGCCTCCGACCCTTGCCGTATGGAATACACAGCGGTGTTCCGAAGATTGGGTCCTGTACGACTTGGCAGTCCATATTAAAGACCTCGTGAATAAACGACTCATTCACAATGTGCTCCGGCTGCCCCTGCGCAAAGATACGTCCTTCCTTAACCGCCACAATATGATGTGCGTAGCGGCAAGCAAGATTGATATCATGGAGCACCATCACGATGGTCCGGTTTTCTTGCGCATTCAGGTCAAATAGGAGATCCAAAATTTCGATTTGATGGGTCATATCGAGATAAGTGGTAGGCTCATCGAGCAATATCGTTTGCGTGTTCTGCGCTAACGTCATCGCAATCCAAGCGCGCTGCCGTTGTCCACCTGAGAGCGAGTCTACCGTACGACCGGACAGCTCCTCCATATGCGTCGCTTGCAGCGCCTTCTTCACCATTTTCTCATCCTCTGCGGACCACTGTTGAAGAAAGCTCTGATACGGATAGCGACCCTGTTTCACGAGCTGCTGCACGGTCAGTCCTTCCGGAGCTGTCGGCCCTTGCGGCAGAATGGCTAGACGCCTTGCTATTTCTTTGCTGGATAGCTTGGCAATGTCGGAACCGTCGAGCAGGATGGAGCCTTCTTGCGGCTTCAATAAGCGTGCGAGAGAGCGCAGCAGGGTGGATTTGCCGCAGCCGTTGCTCCCGATAAACACCGTAATTTGGCCTTTAGGAATCTCTAGTTCAAGATTTGAGAAAATGGGTTTCTTTCCATACGATAACGTGAGGTTATTAGCTGCAATAACGGACACAAGATTCACTCCTTTTACGAGTTGCGATGGCGATACAGCAAGAAGATAAAGAATGGCGCTCCGATTGCGGCTGTAAATACGCCTGCAGGAATATCGAGCGGAATAAAGGCGACTCTGGCGACCAGATCAGAGAGCAGCAGCACCAGTGAGCCAATTAGAGCGGACACCGGGATGACACCGCCATATGAGGGTCCTACAAGCTTGCGTGCAATATGCGGAGCCATGAGTCCGATGAAATTGATGGCACCGCCAATGGCGACGGCTGTGCCTGCGAGTGCGACACTGATAATTAGCAAAATCGTTCTTTTGGCATTAACGGAACTGCCTACGCCTGTAGCTACTTCATCACCGAGCTCTTGTACGTTTAGATGCCGGGCGTATAGGAGTGCAATTGGCATCAATACGAGCATCCACGGCAGCAATGTCAGCACATCACGTTTCCAGGACACCCCGTAGATGCTCCCTGTCATGAACGTAAAAGCTTTTACAGCTACGGCAGTTGGCGTAAACGATGCGGTTAGAATGAGCATGTATGTGGCTGCCGTTAATGCGGTTGCCATGCCAATCCCGATAAGCACCAGCCGAAGCGGGGTAATGCCGCGACGGTAGGCAAAGAGATAGATCAGGAATGCCGCAGCGAATGCGCCTGCAATCGAACTGAGCGGCATGAAGCGTATGCTGATATGAGAGAAATAAATAATGAAGAACACAGTGCCAAGCGAGGCGCCGCCCGATATGCCGATTACGTCAGGTGAAGTAAGCGGATTGCGCACGATACCTTGCAGCAGAGCGCCGGAGACAGCCAGCATCGAGCCCACCATAATGGCAATGACGACACGTGGCATTCTCAGTTTGAAAATAATCATGGAGTCCGCTTGGTCACCTATGCCAAGCAACGTGCGAATCACCGCTATCGGACTTATAACCGTGCTGCCAAGACCTACACAGACAATGACGCCAACCAAGTTGGCAGCGATTAATAGGAGAATAACAGACAAGGTTCTGCGTTCGATTAGAAACGAGAGACGACTGTTTCGCAGTGTCAGAGACTTGCTCATGTTAACGCTCCCCCCTTCTGGCGATGTAGACGAAGAACGGAACGCCAATAATTGCGGTCATGATGCCGACAGGCACTTCTCCGGGATAGGCAATAAAACGTGAACCCACATCAGCGACTAGCAGCAATATAGCACCGAGGAAGGCACAATAAGGGAGAACCCAGCGGAAATCAATGCCTACCACGTAACGTGTAATATGTGGAATAATAATCCCGACGAATGCGATCGGACCCGCAATGGAGACTGATCCGCCGGCCAGCAATACAATAATGACGGCAGCTGCGAGTTTCACGTAGACCGTCGTTTGCCCAAGCCCTGTAGCGACATCTTCCCCTAATACGAGCAGATTCATATGACGGGAGAGGACCAAAGTGCCTAGAAGCGCAATGCCCATATATGGGGCTGCGGTCGTGAAGATGTGCATGTCTCGCCCGGCCACCGAGCCTACGAACCAATATAAAACTTGATCAAAGGTTTGGCCGCCTGTAAGCAGCACGCCCATCGAAAGGGAAGAGAAGAAAGCTGTCATTGCAGCTCCTGCGAGTGTCACCTTCAGCGGGGTCAGCCCATCGCTGCCGATCGAGCCTAGGACATAGACAAGCATGGCCGTAAATGCAGCGCCAACGAATGCCAGTGTCGCGAATGTTCCCAGACTGCTTGCTCCGAAGAATGCGGAGCTTACGACAATGAAGAAAGCCGCCCCGGCGTTGATGCCAAAGAGACTTGGCGATGCAAGCGAGTTGCGGGTAATGCCCTGCATTAATGCGCCGGCTACGGCAAGACTGGCACCGGCGAATGCTGCGATTAAAGCTCTTGGCATCCTTGCTGTCTGGATGATGAGATGCTCTTGCGATCCATTATAAGAGGTGTAAGATTCCAGAATGGTATGCAGGCTAATATTCGCTGTTCCAAAGACGATGCTGCCTATCATCCCCATGACGAGAAGGACCAGACAAGCCATTAGGCCTAGTACCTTCTGAAAACGCGTTGTAAGTAAGGTATTCATAATTGCCCCATTCCTAGCTTAAGAGAATTAATGTATAGAAGAGAATAATTGCACTTCGTCATTCTAGGCGATGAGGACTTCGATGTCAATGAGAGTGATTCTCAAGATCATTGACATCCGAATTTATCCCTGTTATAGTTGCTATCTGTAAACGGCAATGATAATCATTTTCAAACACGAAAGGAAGTTTTCACGTAATGGTATCCGCTTTGAAGAAGAAGTACATGTGGTCTGTCTCTGTTCTGTTGCTTACATTCGCACTCATCTTGTCCGCTTGCGGGCAATCCAATTCTAGCAATAACGCTAGCAATACCGAGGGTAATACATCGGATACGCCGACAGCGAATTCCGAAGAGCATAAGGTCACTCATGCCATGGGAGAGACCACGATCAAAGGAACTCCACAGCGCATAGTCGTATTGACGAACGAAGGAACAGAAGCTTTGCTCGCACTTGGCGTGAAGCCGGTAGGCGCTGTTAAATCATGGACAGGCGATCCGTGGTATGAGCATATCAAAGCAGACATGGAAGGCGTAACGGTAGTTGGCGAAGAAAGTCAGCCGAACGTGGAGCTTATTGCCAGCCTCAAGCCCGATCTCATCATCGGGAACAAGCTGCGCCAAGAGAAAGTGTATGATCAACTGAATGCGATCGCGCCGACGATCTTCTCGGAAACCCTTCGCGGAGCATGGCAGTCGAACTTCATGCTGTATGCGGACGCACTGGGCAAAACTGCCGATGGTGAGAAAATCATCAAAGCTTACGATGACCGCGCTGCTGACTTCAAAACGAAGGCAGGAGACAAGCTGAACGAGAAAGTATCGGTTGTTCGGTTCATGGCAGGTAAAACACGTATTTACCTAGATGATACGTTCACGGGGCTCGCGTTCTCCAAGCTGGGCATTACTCGTCCTGATAATCAGAAGAATTATAAAGATACATTCGTTGAGGAAATTACGAAGGAACGTCTTCCGGAAGTGGATGCGGATCGGTTGTTCTACTTTACTTACGAGACCGGTGACGGTAAGGGCACGGAGATGGAAGAGGAAATGCTGAAGGATCCGCTGTGGCAGAGCCTTAATGTTGTGAAGAACAATAAGGCGACTCGAGTGAGCGATGCGATCTGGAATACAGCCGGCGGCGTAAAGGCAGCGAACTTGATGCTCGATGAACTGTTCAAAATCTACGAAATCAACTAATATGCGTCACAAAAGAGGCTGAGACGTCCTAAGTACAGGGCGTTATCAGCCTCTTCTTTTCGTTGTCTATTTCGTAAGCTTGTTGATCTTGCTTCCCATCTTTACGTACCCATATAGCAGTAAGGCGAAGAGGAAGATATAGATGGCTGCCAATGGAAATAAGAGGCCCCAGAATTGATGGCCGCGAGGCAGCAGATTCGCCATATTAATCGTACATAGCGCGATGTTCAAGAGCAGCACCACACCCATCATGCGTTGAATTTTCTTATAATGAGCGGTAAGCGAATCGCGGTCGGAATATAGGCGAGGCACCTCTCCGGGCTGCCACTCTCTGCGAAAGTAGTGCCAAATCCCTCCGTAAGAGACGACATACTCCCATCCCGCATCACGGTACAGCTCGATATACTCCTGCAGTTTGCCGTTCTTCTTCGTCAGACCCGGTTGATAGTCCAGGCTATAGGTATAGCGCACGGCTTCATCACGCGTGAAGGTGCCGCTTAAGAACCCGGATTGCTGAAGGTGCAGCCCGCGAGCGGAAAGCTCGTTCATCCATCTTTCCTCATTCTCGTAATCCCAGCTCAAGTTCAGCCGATATTTTTTCTCCGTGTTTGGTTTCATCTCGGATCACTCCTTATATGAAATTAGAGCCAGCTGTCCAGCTTTCAGAAGCTCCTCAAGCCGAATCATTTCGGCGGCTACGACCGTCTTGCCATCCTCTGTGATGGCATACATCTTTCGTCTGGGATCGAGGCCATCCGGTGCGGGGAATGGCTGAATGAGCCCTTTATTCAGCAAGGTGTTCAGAGCCGTATAGAGCGTACCCGCCCCGATCTTCACGCGGCCGCTGCTCATCTTCTCGACGTCTTGCATAATCCCGTATCCGTGAGAGGGCGCTACGTGCAGTGCTACAAGAATGTAATAAAATGCCTCTGTAAGGGGCAAGGATTCTTTGACCATAGGGTTCACTCCTTTCGCTCTTTATGTATCGTTAGTCGATATATCTTATAACGATATAATACTCCCTGTTATATCGGGTGTCAATATAGTTGGATTGAAAAAGTTGGAAAATAGGCGGGGCAGTCGTAAATAGTTAAAAATTTTACCGAAATTTAACCAAGCCTGAGCTATCATAGGTATAGTTGATCATGCCAAGGTGATGGAACTGAACTTCCGTTCTATTGCGTGGACAAATTGCTCTCTAGGGAACTGAGGGCAGTGCCTAGGAGGCACAAGGGGGAAGTATGAATAGAAAGCTATCCATGATACTTATGCTTATCGTAGTTACCGCGGGGCTTTGGATAGGGTTTCTGCAAATGCGGCCGCCATCACCGCCAACGGAGTCCGACGTTGATTATCCCGCCTTTCAACGGATGCTAGCCAATTTAAAGGCAATGACGGTCGCGCCGCATCCATCCGGTTCCAAGGAGCTGGAAGCGGTACGGACCCATCTACTGGCACAAATTCGAGACATGGGGCTGGAACCGACCGTTGATCATGAACGATACACGGCAGCCGATTTGGAGGCTGATCATCTTGCCCAAGATGGCCCGCCGAGGGAAGTTAGAATGGAAAAGAAGAAGCCTGCCTCCGGAGACAAGAAGCCTGCTGCAGGAAACGAAACGATTGAAATTATTCATCGAGAAGGCCCGCCTTTGAAAGATCTGGCCTTGAGCAATATATGGGTTAAACTAGACGCACCTGAAACGGATCGCGGCATCCTCATGCTGGCCCATTATGACAGCGAGGATAACGCCCTTGGTGCGGCTGATGATATGGTTTCCGTAAGTTCGTTGTTAGAAGCCATGCGCGAACAAGCGAGTCATCCTGAGTTGTTGAAGAATGATCTCTACTTCTTGTTTACGGATGGGGAGGAGGAAAGTGCGTTAGGCGCAAAAGCCTTCGTGAAGTCGCATCCGGAGCTTACGAGTAAGATGGATCTCGCGATTAACTTCGATGCACGCGGGGATCGGGGCGGTCTGCTAATGTTCGAAACGTCTACGCCGAATTATGATCTCTTGCAGCATTTTCAATCGGCAAGCACGCGCCCTATCGCATTCTCGTTCACAACCGGGCTTTACCGCAAAATGCCCAATGGTACGGATCTGACCTTCTTTATGAATGCGGGCTATCCAGGGCTTAATTTCGCAGTGGCAGAGGGTGTGGAGCACTATCACCGGATGACAGATAACGTTGAAAATTTGGATCGTGGTACTGCTTATAACTTTCTGCAGACTGCGATGGAAATGGCTGACTACGCAGGGAGGGAGCAAATAGGCGGGGGCAGCCGTTCAAATCGGGACAGTGTCTTCTTCACTTTGTTACCCGGCCATCTAGTAGTCATGAGTGATCTAGTTGCCTATTTGCTTGCTGCTTTAGCTGTGTTGGCTTCTATGGTCTGGTTGATTATGCAGCTTTGGCAGGGCAATGTTAGGCTTCGCCAAATCATTAGCGGCACGGGTTGGTTGGCGGGTGCGATTGGGGCGATGGGCTTACTGAGCTGGGGCATCGTTTTGTTGATAACGCAGATGATGGGGCTTGGCAGATCTACGAACAATGACCCTGTATTTCTCTGCTTATTCTTTGTGCTTAGCTTGATTATTCTTGCTGTCTTGTACTTCCGGATGCGCAAAGTGTCACTTGCCGAAGCACTGGCAGGCTTGCTGCCCATTCAATTGCTGCTCACGATCGGAACAACGTTCTGGTTCGTGGAGCTCAGTTACTTATTCGCATTATCGACGCTGGGAATGCTGATAGTCGCCATTATGGATTGGCATCGCATTGGACGGATGATTGCTTCGTCTGTGCTTGGAATCGGCATATTGCTGCTTTATGTACCGGTAGGCTGGCTGATCTTTGTCATGTTTATGATGCCCATATCGCCGGTTGTTATCGCTTTGAGTATTCTGCCATTTTCGATTCTTACCGCATTTTTTGCAACGACCTATAAGCTGGACGCCAAAGTTGCTGAGCAGTAATAATAGCAAAGCCCCCTCTATACGAGGGGGCTTTGCTGGTCTGTCGAGAAACCCGTGTTTATACAACGTCGGTTTTTTAGCTTGCGGTACGGTGGTTCTATGTACCTCCGTGATGAGTGCATACTTTGTCGTCGCATTCCAACGCTAACGGTTGCCAGCGAGCTTATTTAATCGTTTTCCCCTTGGAATCGACCCATTTGTTGCAAATAACGACTGTGGCAACCGTTAGATTTTCAAAAAGGCTTATTTGTATGAAATAGCCACGCTGGCAACCGTTAAAATTGTATTCGTGATGCATAGACAACAAAGCGGCTGCCCGAGACTTTCTCGGGCAGCCTGCAAAGCCCCCTCTATATGAGGGGGCTTTCTATTTGATTGTCCTTATTATTCAAAATGCTATCCTCCAGCACAGCGGATCGATCACCATATTCTTTAATAATATGTGTGTCACCCCAATTGCACAGCGCATTTAATATGGCTTCTAAGCTCCGTCCATAGTCGCTGAGCTCATACTCCACCTTAGGCGGAACCTGATTGTAGCTAATCCGATTCACGATGCCATCATGCTCTAATTCTCTTAGCTGCTGCGTTAACATTTTCTGCGTAATGCCCGGCATGAGGCGTCTGAAATCACTTGTTCGCTTCTTCCCATGTGTCAGATGGCAAAGGATGACGCATTTCCATTTTCCCCCGATCACCTCAAGGGTTGCTTCCACCGAGATGTTGTATTTCTTCTTAAGCAAAGACCATTCCTCCCCGAAACTCCAATAGGCACTTTTTAGTGCGTATAGCACTTAGAAGTGCCTATATCACTAAAAAGTACGTACTGTTCATACAAGCTTATTTCACCTATAGTAGCACTTACCGGCCGGTAATACCAAACGAAAGAAGGCATCTCACATGCCACTCGATAAAAAGAGAAGTACATTAGCCCTGCTTGCGCTAGCCATAAGCGCCTTCGCAATCGGGACAACGGAGTTTATTAGCGTGGGACTGCTGCCTCTAGTCTCGCAAGACTTGAATATATCTGTGACAACTTCCGCTTTAACGGTAACTATATACGCGCTGGGAGTAACGCTCGGAGCCCCAATACTGACTACCTTAACGACTAGTGTCCCGCGCAAAACATTGCTGCTATGGATCATGCTTGTTTTTATAGTGGGGAATAGCCTTGCGGCAGGGGCTGGCGGTATTGGCATTCTGCTTGCGGCTCGCGTGATCTCTGCGTTCGCACACGGCATCTTCATGTCGATTGGCTCAACGATTGCGGCAGATCTCGTACCCGAGAACCGTAGAGCGAGCGCTATTGCGATTATGTTTTCCGGACTTACAGTGGCCACCGTTACAGGTGTGCCTCTGGGGACGTTAATCGGTCAAGAATGGGGTTGGCGGGCTGCCTTTATCGGTATCGTTGTGATCGGCATTATTGCCTTGATCGCCAACTTGATCTTGATTCCTGCGAATATGCGCAAAGGAAGTCGGACGCCGCTTCGCGAGCAGCTGAAGCTTGTTACGAATGGACGGCTGCTGCTTGCATTCTCCATTACGGCTGTTGGATACGGGGGGACTTTTGTCGTCTTCACTTATTTATCCCCGTTGCTTCACAATATAACCGGATTTAAGGATGCAACGATCGCGGTCATTCTTCTTGTATATGGTGTGGCTATTGCAATCGGTAATGTCATTGGAGGTAAAGCGGCCAACCGCAAGCCGGTTTCTGCATTGTTCTATATGTTTCTTTTACAATCCATCGTGCTGCTCGTCTTAACGTTTACCGTCCCGTACAAAATTGCGGCTTTGATTACGATTTTCTTCATGGGACTGCTGGCTTTCATGAATGTGCCTGGCTTACAAGTGTATGTCGTGCTTCTGGCTGAACGTTATGCGCCTAAAGCGGTTGATGTCGCTTCTGCTGTCAACATTGCCGCGTTTAATGCTGGAATCGCAATTGGTGCCTTTATGGGCGGCGTGGTGACAGACTCTATCGGACTTATTCATACCGCATGGGTTGGAGCATTGATGGTCTTCGGGGCGGTTATCTTAACGGGGAGAGCACGCGTCTTGGAGCGGCGAGCTGAAGCAAGCGGCTCAGCAAAATCCACAGTTACAGTTACATCCACATCCACATCTACAGCAAACTAAACATAAACACAGGAGGTTTTTCACATGATTTCGAAACATATTCAAGATACAACCACATTACACAACGGTGTTACAATGCCTTGGCTCGGGCTGGGTGTATTTCAAGTGGCAGAAGGCGATGAGCTTGTCCATGCTGTCAAAACGGCCATTAAACAAGGCTATCGCAGTGTAGATACAGCAGCAATTTATGGTAATGAACAGAGTGTAGGGCGGGGGATTCGCGAAGCCATTTCGGAGTCTGCGATCACAAGAGAAGAACTGTTCGTGACGTCGAAAGTGTGGAATGCCGATTTGGGTTACGAAGCTACGCTGGCAGCTTATGAGACAAGCTTAGCTAAACTAGGCCTGGACTATCTCGACCTCTATCTCATTCATTGGCCAGTGCAAGGTAAATACAAAGAGGCTTGGCGGGCGCTCGAAACGCTCTATAAAGAAGGCCGCGTACGAGCGATCGGTGTGAGCAATTTCCAAATCCATCATCTTGAAGATGTAATGAAGGATGCCACCGTTAAACCTATGGTGAACCAGGTGGAGCTCCACCCTCAATTATCGCAGCAGGAGCTAAGACGATTCTGCGCGGAGCACGGCATTCAAATCGAAGCGTGGTCCCCGTTAATGCAGGGTCAATTGCTGGATCATCCCGTGTTAAAAGAAATCGCAGAGGCACATAGCAAATCGATTGCCCAAGTCATCCTGCGTTGGGATCTGCAGCATGGCATTGTGACGATTCCGAAGTCGACGAAAGAACATCGCATCATCGAGAATGCATCGCTGTTTGATTTTGAACTCTCGGGTGATGAGGTAGCTCGCATCGATCAGCTGAATCAGAACCTTCGCGTTGGCCCGGATCCGGACAACTTCGATTTCTAAGTTAGGTCTGCCTGTTGGAGATATCCGATAAAAGAAATGTTGCCAATAGGGCAACATTTCTTTTCGTTTGGAGCACATTGGCGGGAAAGTAGCCGCAAGTGAGGTACCCGTTACCGCGTGTTCGTTAAGCGTTCTCCCAAGCCTCGTAATAGTCTTCAATGGTTGCAAATCGATCGTCTTTATCAGGACTAACCGCTCTTAGAGCGGTGGAATACTGCTTCTCGGAAGCTTGCCATTTATCGATTGAGCGGTCCATTCCGCCCCCCATCAGCTGAAATGCGGTAGCTCCCATTACGAAAACATTGGATCGTTCATCAATCTCTGCGCCTAGCTGAAATTCTTCCGGTGACATGAACCGACTTGAACCCCACATGCGACCCATTGTATTGAATACAGGTCGTTTGCTATACAATTCAATGTCGCAAATCATAGTCCGCTGCGTACTAAAGTCATACATGATACTGCCGTCGTAGAAATCAATCGCGATATAACCACATTGGATGGTATGGATGTGAAAGAATAAGAGGTTCTTGTAGATGGCGAGCTTCTCATCGAGCGATAAAGCGATGAATTTATGATAAGACTGATATTGTTTGCCCATACATTCGCCCTCGAACCACTCATAGACAGTCAGATATCCACCGGGGATCACCTTATATTCAATCATATCGATGAGCACGGGATGACGTAGATCCTCATAAATACCTACGGTGGATTGAAGTCGAGTTATGGCCTCATCCGGACTAACATGGCTCTCAGTAGTGGCTGCGCCGGCCATCTTCAAGAACAGCTTTCTGTTCCCAGACTGAACGCCAAAGCATAGATACCCGGAATCCTGCTTATCGAAAACTGCAAAGACTTTGCCATATTCGGATAGAAAATCAAAGTCGAAATCTTCTTTCAATCCAAAGGAAACGCCATCGATTATACGTGTTATCATTTCTTCCTCCTTGATTAGGTGCTAGCTGTGCAAGAAGTATTCGTAGTAAGCCCCTTGAAACAATAAAACAATCTCGCCCAAAATACCGATTAACAAAAACAAGAAATAGTAAGTAGCCTTGGATACTTCCTTGTTAAATAGCTCTTTAAACGCTTGAATAAACAAGCGCTCAAATTTAAACCAGCTTAGAATCCAACCGATGATGAGAAAGGTAAGGATCGCCATGTCGCAAATTCCACCTCCACAATCCATTTATTTCAAGTATAACGGATTCTAGCCATCGAAAGTAAGAAAAGGGCTATCCCATATGTCATCCAAGATGACGATGGGCAGCCCTATTAATCTTATTTAACGGCGCCAGCGGTTATGCCGCTCGCGATTCGACGCTGAAAGATAATATACATGAAGAGAACAGGGATGATCGTAATGAGCAAAGCAGCGAATAGGGGACCCCACTCGGTACGATACTGCATCTCCGCTCGCATGACGCCAATCTCGACAGGGAGTGTGTATTGCATGGGATCATTAACAAGAATCGTACCTACGATATACTCGTTCCATATGTTTAAGACATTAATGATAGCGATGGTGATGAGCCCCGGCTGCGATAACGGCAGCATGACCCGGAAGAACGTCCCGAAATAAGAAGTACCATCGACGATAGCGGCTTCTTCCAGTTCCTTCGGAAGCGATTTGAAAAATCCTACGAGCACGAAGATCCCGAAAGCCAGCAAGCTTGAGGCATACACGACGATCAATCCGAGCTTCGTATTAATCAAGTTCATCGAGTTCATTAAGAAGAACAAGGGAATAAGAGCAAGCACGAAAGGGATCATCATGGAAGAGATGTAGAGCAGATACAGCATGTTGCTGCCCTTGAATTTGTATCTTGCCAGCACATAAGCCGTCATAGCGGATAAGATAAGGCCAAGCCCCGTGGAACCCGCCGTGACGACCAGCGAGTTAAAGAAATAGGTGCCGAAATTGTACGTGCTCCATACATAGGAGAAATTGGACCATAGCAGCGGGAATTCCGGCAAGGACCATGGCGCGTTGCGGAAGAACTGTTCGTTATTTTTCAAAGCGTCTAGGAGTGTCCAAAGCAAGGGGTATAAGACGGATATGCCCCATACGGTAAGGATTCCATAGAAGAATAATTTAGCGACCGGATTTTTTAAGCCTACAATCATCTCGAAGTCCTCCTTAACTCATCTCGACGGTTTCGTGACGCATTAACCGCTGAAGTACGATTGTCGTAATTAACGACAAGATCAAGATGATAAATCCTATCGAAGCACCGTAGCCGAAATGATATTGGCGGAATGCCATTTGGTATAAATAAGAGCCCATTACCTGCGTACTGTTATCCGGTCCGCCCTCGGTCATAATCCACACAATAACGAACGAGCCGTTAAGTGTCGTCATCATGATATTGAGCGTCGAAACCTTAATTTGCTCCCAGACGAGCGGAAGGGTAATGTTGCGAAACTGCCCCCATTGTCCCGCACCTTCTATATTGGCAGCTTCATAATAGGAGGCCGGAATGCTCTGGATCGCGGCGATGAGGAGAATCATATAGAATCCGATACCGGCCCAAATCGCCGGAGGCAGCAGCATCCAAATCGTGTGATTCGTAAATCCAAGCCATGTGATCGTGACCTGTTCTTTCGTGAATAACGACAGAAACGCATTCAAGAAACCGATTTGCGGATTATATATGAAGTTCCACAATACGCCGATGACGACGACGGAAATAACATTCGGAATGAAGAAAATCGAACGGAAAAACCCAGACAGCCTAAAGCCAAACCGGGTGAGCGCTACAGCAAAGAAGGTAGCGATCGTCATAATGCCGATAACCTTGCCCACTACCAGAAAATAATCGTTGCCAATCGCTCTCCAAACAATGGGATCATGAAATAATTCCTTGAAATTATCGAGCCCGATAAAGGTTTTATGCTGCGACATACCGGACCAGTCGAAGAAAGAGAAATATAAACCCTGCGCAACCGGATAAATTGTAAATACCCCAAAGAACAAGAGAGTAGGGATAATGAAGGTTGCGATAAATACATTACGCTGCCACTTAGCCGTTCTATGAGTCATAGTGCCTGCCATCCCTCCGAGTAAATTCGCAGAGAATGATCGAGGCGGCTGCCCCGATCACCCTTCGCGTTAAGCCTCTGAAGGCCTATTATTTACTTACCTTTTTAACTGCGTCGGTTACACGTTTGACCCACTCTTCAGGGGTGATTTTGCTGATTGTAAGGGCATCCGTTGCATCCATCATCGCCTTATCAACGTCTGCGTTATAAGTGATTGTCGGGATAACAACCGTGTTTGGATCCGTTAGGTATTTCGCTGCGTCTTTAACGAAGTTCGGCGCGTTGGAGCTGCTGATATCGCCTTTGATGTTGGAAGGCGCACCGCTAAGCTCTGCCCACTGGGAAGCTTGCGCTTTAGAGAAGATGAATTGCAGGAATGCTTTCGCTGCATCTTTGTTCTTCGCGTCCTTAGCGATCGCTACCGTCGCTGTCGACGTATTCGCTACGACTTTGCCGCCGGCATCTTGCGTGACGGAAGGGATGAATCCGAAGTCGAAGCCATCCGGAATGTCTTTGGACATTTCGTTAGGCAGCCAGAGGCCATTCGGGATAAAGGCATCCTTGTTTTGCAAGAAGAGCATTTGCGAATCGGTGTGGTTGATTTGAATCGACGCCGGATCGATGAAACCTTTGTCGCGCAGCGCTACGATTTTGTTCAATGCCGTAAGTACGGCAGGGCTTTCGTAAGCTTCTACTTTGTTAGCTGCCATGTCTTGCAGGATCGTGAAGTCATTGTTGTTAGCCGATACGATCGCCGGATACAGAATCGATCCGTTGATGTAGTACGGATATTTACCTGTGTGAATAAATGGCGTCATACCGGAAGCTTTGATTTTGTCGCTTGTGTCTAGGAAAGATTGGAAATCTGTAGGTTCAGCCCAACCTTTTTCTTTGAACAAGGCTTTATTCCAGAACACGCCCCATGAGTTCAGAACGAGCGGGATGTTGAATACTTTACTGTCGAACTGCTGTGCAGGCTGTGCCAAAATGTCAGTGATCAGATCGCCGTCAATGTTCTTGGCATCTTTCAGCCAGTCGGTCAAATCTTCAAGTTGGCCATCTTCAACCATTTGGCGGTCATTCAAGCCAGCGCCGTCGATGTATACGAAATCAGGCGGGTTGCCTCCGATCCAGCGCGGTTTCATTTGCTCGTTAATTTGCGGGCCGCCGGATTGTTTGATTTTCAGATCCGGGTTAGCGGCTTGGAAATCACTGATAACTTGTTTCCACCATTTGTCGCCGTATCCGCCAACGAAGTATTGAATCTCGAAGTCGCCGGTTAATTTTGCAGTTGTATCCGTGGATGTGTTAGTGGTATTGGTTGCTGTTTCGTTCTCTGTGGTTACGGCCGGGGTATTCTCGGAAGTCGAGCCTGCAGCCTCGTTGTTATTCTTGGAACCGCATCCTGTTAGTGATACGGCAGCCAGAATGCCGGCAAGACCGATTGCAGCGATTTTTTTGTTCATAGTCATTAAAGAAAACCCTCCCAGTTATGATGATTTACGCTTCCTTTGGTCGTTCACAAGTGAACGCCTGCGCTTGTTCTCATCATAAGTTGGGAGGGCTTAAGTCTCTATCGAATATCTTCCACGAATTCTTGATTTTCTTCTTTTCTTAACTTGTGTTTTATCGACCGCTCTTCGTTTCGGCGAATTGCTGCAGCTTGTCCAATGCATCCTTCGGAGTGAGGTGTTCGTAGAGCACGGCATCTCCCATCTTGCGGGCATAGTCCAGGACAGCTTGCCAAGAGGGTTCTTTCACCGGATAAAACATCGCTTTGCTGAGCGCATCGAGATTGCCTTTCATGACATTGTCTTGAATAGACAATTGGTTGCCTACCGTGCTTGTGACAGGAAGCAGGCCTTCGCGCTTGATCATATCGCCATAAGCCGAATCGTCGTATAGAAAATCCAGAAACTTGGACAACGCATCTTTATTCGTATGATCGGTCTTAAACGAGATAAGCACGTCCTGCACGGCAAAAGTGATCGGAGGCTGCCCGTCTTTCACGGGGATCGGGCCTTTGTCCCACTTCAGAGCGGGAAATTCTTTCGGCACGACAGAGGTGAAGTAGTTGCCCGAGATGAGCATGGCAAGTCCGCCCCCGCCTAGAATTCGCTGCTTCTCGTCGCGAGTCGTAACGGTCGGCTCCGGGTCGGTTAACCCTTTGTCGAACATCTCTTTCAGGAACGTCAATCCCGCGACATTCGCAGGGGAGTTGATCGTCCATTTCCCATCCTTGGTCCATGAGCCGCCGGCTCCGTAGAAGAAATAGGATAGATACGCTTGCGTCTCATTGTCGGTCAAGTCAACGCCGAAACCATCTGCTGCACCGGTTGCTTTGATTTGATGCGCCGCTTTCTCGAGTTCAGACCAAGTGGTAGGCGGAGCCTTAATACCGGCCTTCTCGAGCAATTCCTTGTTGTAGTAGAGATTCCGTGTCGAGGCCACATACGGCAAGGCGAATTGCACGCCATTCATCTGATCCATCGCTACTAAATTCGGGTAGAGCCTATCAGTAAGCTCCTTCGAAATAATCGTACCCAAATCATTGAGCATGCCATCCTGGGCGAAATGAGCGTATACATTCGTATTTAGAAGATCGGGCGGTTGGTTTTTGCTGATCATCGTCGTATAGATGGCATCTAGATTGTCCCAGTTCGCGACTTGAAGCTCGACGTCGATCAGAGGGTTCTTGATTTCGAAATCTTTCACGAGCTTCTCTAGGAATGGCTTCGTCTCGGTACTGTATTCCGCGGCAACAAACCGAATAAGCGCTCGTTCCTCCTTGGGAGGAGGGGAGGTTTCTTCGTTTGATGACATGCAGGAAGACAGGATAACGGATAGGAAGATTATTGAATAGGTTGCCTTCCAATGCTGGGCTGGACGGAAGAAGACGGTCATATGCGGCTCACACCCTTCTCCTAGGTTCTATTTGTTCTCTATAAATGGAAACAGAAGCTTCTGATTCTCCGGCAAATACATATTGTTGCGATTGATCACATTCGATTCGATGTACGTAATGGGAGCCGTATTCGTGCCTTCGATTAGACTTAATGCCTTTTTCACGCCGAGATACCCCATATTAAACGGTTTCTGTACGATGACCGCGTTCAGGACGCCTTCCTCCAGCAGCTGGATTTCGTAGAAGGAGCTGTCGAAGCCGATAAGTTTGATCGCACCCGCTTTGTTCTGTTCCTTCAACAATTTGGCTGCGCCAATGGTCGCGGATTCGTTCATCGTAATGAACGTATTAAACGATGGATCTTCGGCCAGCAGCTTCTTCGCAATTTCATAGGCTTTATCTTCGGACTGTTCACCGTAATAAACCCCAATAATGCTGTTCTTAAAGAGCTTAAGGGCATGCCTCACACCCTCCAGCCTCTCCTTAGAAATGGTGTCATCGGCATGATCGCCTATGATCGCAACGACAGGTTTCCTCTTCGTCTCGTTCACGGCCGTTTCACCCGCTAAACGCCCAGCTTCTACATGATTGTTCGATACGACAACGGGGGCTGATTTCATCTCAAGCGGCGTATCGATCACGACTAATCGAATGCCCTCGTCACGGATTTGTTCGAATAAGGCAGGCATGCGATCATCCACATAAGGAGCCACCACGATCGCTTGCGGCTTTTCCTTGATGGCCTCTTCCAGAACATGAATTTGCTCATCAACATCGCCTTCTTGAAGCGGGCCTTGGACGTTAAGCGCGAGACCGTTCTCTTTAGCGGCTGCTTCCGCTCCTGCGCTGACCGCCTGCCAGAAATCCGAACGAACATTTAAGGACTTCAGTACGACCGTAATGCTCTTCTCGTGATGGGTCGTTACACTAATCAGCTTGTAGTAGAAAATAGAATATACGGCTGCAATGAAAAGTACGAGTGCCAGTCCTATCGTAATTCGCTGCCTAAACATAGCATTCTCCCTTTAACCGAGTTTCGGGATCGAAATCGACACGCAGGTGCCGACTTCAATTTCACTGCGAATTTGGATTCCGTAGTCAAAGCCAAAATACAGCTTGATTCGCTCGTTGACGTTTCTTATCCCAATCCCTTGATTGCGGGTTTCCCCCTCTATGGGGATTAGAAGACGCTCGGCTTGTTCCGGCGTCATTCCGAAGCCGTTATCCTCGACCTCGAACACGATTTTATCATCCGTCTGCCATCCGCGAATGGTAATGATTCCGTCATTAATGCCGTATTTACTGCGAATGCCGTGATAAATCGCATTCTCGATTAATGGCTGAAGCAAGATCTTCAAGGTTTTGTAGCCTAGGATGGAGTCATCCATGTGGATGACATATTCGAGCTCTTCGTAGCGCATCTTCTGGATGAGCAGATAGTTCGTAATATGTTCGATCTCCACGCGAATCGGCACAAGCTCCTGATCCTTCGTGATGCTCGCTCGGAACAGCTTTGCTAATGCCGAGGTCATCAGAACGACCTCTTCATGCTGTTTCTGCTCCGCCATCCATACAATGGAATCCAGCGTATTGTATAAGAAATGGGGATTAATCTGCGATTGCAGCAGCAGCAGCTCGCTCTTCCTCTTGCTCTCTTGATTAAGGATCGTCTCTTCCATGAGAGACTTGGTTCGACTGACCATCATGTTAAACGATCGTCCGAGCTGCCCGATCTCGTTCATTTGGCCGATTTCCGTTTGAATATCGAAATTCCCTTTCTCTACTTGTTTCATATCGGATTGCAAGACTTTGATCGGCTTCGATAAACGGTGTGAGAGCCAAACCGATATGAGCAGGGAGATAGCTAGTCCGCATAAGGAGTAGAGGAGGATCGAGTTTCTTAAATCGTCCTTGCTCGCAATGAGATCGTCCGTGTATGCGACGCCGGCGATTTTCCATCCGAAATTCGTATCCTGCACGGAATAAATCCGTTTGCCTTCTCCGTCGTTCACGACGAACGAGCTGCCGCTTGATGCCTTGATGACATCGGCGATTCTCTCAGACCGCAGTTTACTATCAATCAGCTGCTGCTGCGGGTGATAGACGATGTTCCCGTTATTGTCCACGATGAAGAGGTAACCCTTCTTGCCTAAGTCGATATTTTTGCAAATATCGTTAATGATGCTCAAATTAAGATCGACCAGGAAGACGCCTTCCGCCGTAATGCCATCCGTGCTTTTCAGCTCCCGGCTCAAGGAAACGACCCAGCGGTATTCGTTCTGAATAATGTTCTGCACATGCGGAGAGGAGATGACGGATTTGCCGCCCTCGCTCTTGGCCATCTGGAACCAGCTCTGATCCACCAGCTTCATATTCGGATTCAAGTTCGTAATTCGTCTATCGGATACGAATCGGCCATTGTAGCCAAAAACCATGATCGAAGCGATGTCTTGGCGGGTGTACAAGATGGCTTGGAAGAGGTCGGATATACGCTTCTCGTAGATCCGGCGATCCTCAGCGCTAATGTACGTATTGTCGGATATGTAATATTTCACGTCCTTGTTCGTCAAGGCGAGCAGGGAAATGTTCTCCATGTTATCCACGTAGGACTGAATATTCATGTTCACTTGTTTAATGATTTCTTCAATATATCCCTTGGAGTTTCGTTCAACGGCATTGACTGACAACTGGTAGCTGACTAAGCTCGTCAGCACGATAGCTGCGAGAATGAGCAGAGAGAAAGCCAAGGAGATATTCGATTGAATGCTCTTTAACGGGAACAGGGGTATTCTTCGTGCGCGTTCACTTGGCATCGTTAGTTTCCGCTCTCCTTAAGCTGCTTCTCTCTGAAGTCCTTCGGGGTGATACCCGTATGTTTCTTGAATAAAATGCTGAAATAATTCGGGTCCTTATAACCGACCTGTTCGGCAATTTCATAGAACTTCATCGTCGTAGTATGAAGAAGCTCCTTCGCCCGGGCAATGCGTACCCCGGTCAAAAATTCAATGTACGTTTCGCCTGTATGCTGCTTGAAGACAAGACTGAAATAGCTTGTACTCATCAAGACGTGGCGGCAAATGTCTTGCAGCGACATTTTATCGTTGGCGTAGTTCGTCTCGATATACTCCACTGCCTGGTGAATCTGCATGTTCGTCAAGTGGCTGCGGTTATCGGCGATCGTAGACATCACTGTACGTACGACATCCTTTAACCAGATTTCAACCTCATCTAATGTCTTCAGTCCATAGACGTCCATGAGTCTCATCTGCCGGTCGAAGGATGCTTCCGGATCATGAGCGACGAGCTCCTGAATTGAGTTCATCAAGGACAGAACAACCTTCTGCATTTGCAGAAAACAGGCTTCGATCGGAGCGAGCGATGACTTTAACTCGGCTACACCGTTCTCAATAAGTTGAAAAGCTTCCAAGGCAGCGCCCCTCTTGACGGCTGAGGCCAGCTTGCGGTCCCAATCGAGATGAGGCGGCAATGGAATGGAAGGTTTGCCTTCCATATCCAGAATGCTAAGCACCCGGTTCTTACCGAGCAAGAAGCGATAATCCAGAACAGAAAGGGCGCTCTTGTAGGATTCCGGCAGTTGTTCGAGATGTGCGCAGGCACGTCCGATGCCGATGGTTACGGTGAATTTCAAATACTTCTCAATATGGTGCCTGACTTGCTCCGCTAGGGAATAGACCTGCTCGTAGAGCAGGCTTTCGTCCTCTTGACCGGATACGATGGCAACCATTCGTTCCTCCCTCGTACGGAAGAGCATGACGCCTTCGCGTTCGAGCGTTTCTTTGAATATATCAAAAGCGGCAAATCGCAGAAACTCTACATCATGCTCATACGAGTGAAGCTCTCGGTCGCCAAAATCATCAATATCGACGATCAGAACAACATGAAGGGGAGGTGGCGCAGGAATACCGAAATAGGAGAAACGTTCGGCGATTTCCGCATGATTGAGCCCTACGGCAACCAGGCGTTCGAGGAAACGCTCTCGTAACAGCGGAAGGCTCTGGTTCAACTGACTTTGCAGTCGTCCGAGATCTTCGCGATGTTTCGTCTCCTCGTCCATCTCCTTCTTGACGCGATCGAGCAAGGAGCGAATTTCATTGGCCGTAATCGGCTTCAGAATGAAATCGGAAACCTTCAGTCTGATCGCTTGCTGGGCATATTCGAATTCATCGAAGCCCGTTAATATAATCATTTTAATATAAGGAAATTGAGTAGATATTAATCCAGCCAACTCAAGGCCATCCATGAAAGGCATGCTGATGTCCGAGATGACCAAGTCCGGTTTATGCAGTTCGACGGCTTCCCAAGCTTCGCGGCCGTTGGCATAGTCACCTATCAATTCGAAGCCATGCTCATTCCAGTTAATCGTATTCTTCAATCCGACCCGGACAACTGCTTCATCATCTACGATAATTACTTTGTACATCGGCGTTCCCCCAGCCCACTGCGGTAAGTATAAGCGCTATAATCATTTCAATTATGCCTTATTCATAGACCGCACACAAAGACTTATTATTTGAAGATAGGTTATGAAGCTTCTGAGGTAGTCTCATAAATGTATAATAAACTTGACATTATGAATGGTTTTTATTACATTATGTATATAATAACTTACATGATGTGGTGAAGATCATACACAGGAGGCAAATCCATGACTTATCAAGAGAAGAAGAGCATCGTATCTTTGATCAGCACCATCGTCATTTTCGGATCCTATTGCTTGTACATGTTTTGGCGGTACCCCGAAGGAGGATTGGAAGCTGAGGATACCTTTCATTATTGGGGCTCCTTCGTCCTCATCTTGATGGTAGTTTCAATTGTCGCGCATATCCTGGTTAGCATAATTTTTAACATCGTCTTTAGAATCACGACCAGAGAAAAGGAGCCGACATTCGCCGATGAGCTCGACAAGCTTATTGATTTGAAAGCAAACCGGATTTCATTCTTTGTTTTTATCCTCGGTTTTCTTCTTGCCATGGGATCATTGGTCCTGGACCAGCCGTCACAGGTAATGTTTGTGATCCTGATCGCCGGCGGATTCGTCTCCGATGTGACCGGCTCCGTTACGAAACTTTATCATTATCGGAGAGGAGTTTAAGGGATGGGTAAACATCTTGTCGGCAATCACATCCGCAAATTGCGATTCAAGCACGATGAAATGACACAGCAGCAGTTGGCTGACAAGGTGGGCGTAACAAGGCAAACTATAGTGGCTCTGGAGAAGGGTAATTACTCTCCGTCTTTGGAACTTGCTTTTCGCATCGCACACGCCTTCAACTTGCCTTTGGAAGAGGTGTTTTTTTACGGGGAATAGCAAAGGAGATGGGAAACATGATTTCACCCAAAATAGCTGCCAAGATTGTGGGAGTACTGTTTATCCTTGCAGCGGTTACGTCGATAATCGCTGCTTTTATTTTGTATAAACCGATTCTAAATAATCCTGATTACCTGGTTCAAGGTTCTAAGCACGCTAACCAGGTGATATTGGGAACGCTGATGGAGTTAATACTTGTTGTTTCCGCGATTGGTACTGCAACTACAATGTTTCCGATTATAAGAAAATATAATGAGACGATCGCTCTGTGGCATGTTTGCTTTCGGTTTCTTGAAGCGATTATGATCACGATTGGTGTCATCAGCGTATTGTCCCTGGTGACGTTAAGCCGGGAATTTGTTACAGCAGGAGCGACGGATACGGCTGCATTTCAAGTTTCAGGCACTCTATTAGCAGCCATACATGACTGGACCTTTCTGCTTGGGCCACTTTTCATGCTGGGTATTAACACAATGATGTACAGTTATATTTTTTATAAGTCGAGGCTCGTACCGAGATTTATACCTCTCTTAGGCATGACAGGGGCAATTCTAGTTTTTACTTGTGCCTTGCTGGTCATGTTCGGTGTCATTGAACAAGTTTCGTTCTGGGGTGGTATTCTGGCGCTGCCGATAGCAGCTAATGAAATGATCCTCGCGGTGTGGCTCCTCGTTAAAGGTTTCAATGACGATGCACTTGCTTCCCTGTCTGCAAACAACAAGAGAGTGACAACGATTCCTGCACAGATGTAACTGAAAAGGTCAAACAGAGACATAGCAAATGGTTGTTGCGAAGTTACTCCTCGAACTGCACAATAACCATTTGCCAACCTCTTCCTCTACCTACAAGCCGGATACGGCAAAATATCGTTGATCTGATTAAACGGATAATGGAATGTAGCGAACTGAGTAGCGTACAAATATTGCATGACATACACTTCTCCGCCTTGAATGCCGCAGATGACACCGGATACGCCTTGACCGTTTCGCAGGGAGATTCCGACTGGACGCCCAGTAAGATACATTGCTTTCTGCTGGATCGACATGTTAATCTGTGCCTGACCGGGAGTTTGCATCTGGCCCGGGCTTTGCATGAACATAAGGAATCACTCCTTCATATATTGGCAAGCTTGAGCATGCGGAAACGTTTATCGCATTTAGTTTATGCCCGGCCATGGCAGATGCCCTCCGCCGCTGCCCAGCACACGGTTAATGCAAATATTGGTTTGCGAATAGTTGATTCAAACGCGCGGATTCACGGTTAAAACACTCTAGTACCCGCAACCAGAGGAGGAGCGAATGTAATGGAAATTGGATTCTTTCTGCTGCCGAAAGAAAAAGTGTCTTACCTGACGACATCAGCCACCATGAAAGATGCCATTGAGAAGCTGGAAGCCTGCCATTATTCAGCAATTCCAATTATTGATGAGGAAGGCAAATATATCGGCACTCTATCTGAAGGGGACATCCTGTGGAAGCTAAAGGCAACGGCGGGATTAACCTTTGACAATATGCACGAAATTCCGGTGATCAGCATCAAGAAAAGAATTTATAACGAGTGCGTCGCCATTGGAGCACTCATGGATGATATGCTAACCCTCGCAGCTGATCAGAATTTTGTACCGGTAGTAGATGATGATCGCATCTTCCTCGGCATCATAAGGCGTAAAGATATTATTGAGTATTACACGCGCAATATTACGGACTAAGAATGAAAAGAACCTATCCGAGCTAATCGGGTAGGTTCTTTTTTGCATTCATCCTCGAGACGGATTACAGGCGCAGCGGAGTCATGTTACATTGTTTCCTAGGAAACAAATATAGGGGAGCTGTGAAGTCATGGGGTTGGTAGAAAGTCTGGTTAAGAAAATGTCGCGTAAGGCGGTCGTTGTGAGTAAACAACAAATTGCCGATCATACGTTTCGCATTTCAATGGAGCTGCAGGATTCAGAAAACATGCCCTATACACCGGGGGAATTTCTGCGAATATTCGTAGGGGAAGGTCAACCGCTCAAATTATCGGAGATGATCAGGACCTATTCCGTCTGGAATTATGATGCTCACAACCGGTTGGTAGACATCGCTGTATGTACGTTCTCATCAGGTGCAGGTGCACGTTGGGCCAAGCGGGTAAAGGTCGGCGATCCGGTTCATTTTGCAGGGCCAAAGGGGGAATTTGTGTCGGATGATTCCGGGAATTATTACATCCTGATTGGCGATATATCGGCACTGGCCCATCTATATGAGCTTAACCGACATATCCCTGCATCTAAGAAAGTGTTCAGTATCGTGTACGCCGAGAATGAACAATCGTTCTTCCCAGACCTGGATGGCGTATCGAAACTTTCCTTCCATACCTTGCCTCCAAATCCTGTACAAGCGTTGATCGAACAAATCGAACACATCACGCGGCAGCAGCGAGGAAGAGGAATGGTGTATGTAGGCGGTGATGGCCGAGTATGCGCAGAGCTTCACAATTATTTCAAGAAAACGTTACAATGGGATCGTGGGCAAATTAAAGTAAAGCCATTTTGGATGCCCGGCAAAACCGGACTCGAATAATCGCTGTGGCGTGACATCATTGGAGGCCGTCCATTTCTATGAACGATCAGGTGAAGAAGCTATTATTTAGCAAGGTGCAGCAGTTGTTTCATCAGTATGAAGCGTTTGAGAAGAAGGAGAAAAGGCTGGTTCTGCCTTTTGCCAAGCAATGGGGGATTTCCAACGTTACACGTGATCTGACATTGTCAGAAGTTCATCTGGTTGAGCAAATTGGTCTTCATGAATCCATGAATGTTACCGGGCTTGCGGATAAGATGGGCATGACTAAAGGGGCTATTACCAAGATCAGCGTCAAATTGCAGACCAGAGGCTGGATCGAGAAAGTTACTGCTAGTGGGAATCTGAAAGAAGTGTTTTATCAATTGACGGCTGAAGGAAAGAAAGTATTTCTCGCGCATAATCACTATCATGAGATCGTCGAACGGCAATTTAACCAATTTGTTCAGAAATATTCCGAACAGGAATTGCAATTTCTCGGCGTCTTGCTCGCTGACTTATCGCTGGAAATGGATAAAGCCGTGGTACAAATGGATAAAATGATAACGAAATAGCAGACTGCTCTGACCAGGCATTGTAAGAAAAAAGAACCTATCCGACTGCTCGGATAGGTTCTTTCGCGTTCTCGCGGACATTGAGATACAGGAAGGCTGAGGCAATCAGCACGCCGCCTGCCACGCACCAGGTGATGGAAATCGAGGCGTATTGCGCGATGAAACCGTGGATGAAGGAGCCGATCATGCCGCCCAATTGCAGAAATAGCGAATTGAGCGACTGCATCGTGGAACGGTTGTTTTCGTTTAGCTGCTGATTAAACAAAGCGGTATCCGGTGAGCTTGCGATGCCATTGCTCATGAACAAAATAAAGTAGAAGACAGTGAAGCCTGCTACGCCATGCTGCGCTGCAAGGATGAGGAACAGGATGCCGAGCGCTGAGCGTGATCCGAATAGCAGTACCGTTACAGGTACTCGCAGCAGCTTGGACAGCGGCGTGAAGAGCAGGCTGCCTGCGGATGCAGATAGGAAATAGCCGGCAGTCAGCAGCCCGAACTGCCAATTGGCGGAGTCAGGGCCGAGCATATTCTTCACTTGAGGCTGCCAGTAGGTTTCGAGGCCGGAGAATGCGAAACCCCAAGCGAATGATGTTAATAATAGAAGAAGTACGGCAATCTGCTTGAATCCGTATTGCACAGAATCAGAGAGCAGCTGAGGCAGCTGGCGGAAACCACTCATCATATTCGCAGATCTGCTCTCATGAACCTTCTCCACCACTAGCTTGGAAGTGAGGAGGAACTGAAGCAAGATCATGACGGCCATGGCAATGAAATTAATCGAGTAGATGCCTGCGCCGAAATCCGAAGTAAGGGGACCGAGCAGATCAGGCAGCCAGCCCCCGGCAAGAGCGCTGATTCCCATTGCCAGCGGGATGAAGATGCCTGCTTTCGCGAGTTTGCTGCTTAAATCGCCTTCGGGCTCAAGCCGGTTGTGTTCATCGACGAACCAGGCATCGATGGAGCCTGAGGAGAGTGCTCTTGCTGCACCGAACAACACGTAGCCAAGCATGAGCGTAATGAGGTTCCATGAAACCATGACGAGGACCACTGCACCTAACATGAAGAGCAAGGAGATGAGGTACACACGTTTGCGGCCCAGTGCATCCGATAATCCGCCGGTTGGCAATTCGAGCAGCAGCACTGCCGCCGAAGACACTGCGAAGATGAGTCCGATCTCCTGCAGATTTAGTCCCTTATCTAACATGAACAAGCTGGAGACCGGCAGAATCAAGCCGATAATAAACCAATGCAGCGATTGATTCAAAATGTAAACGAACAATAAGGATTTTGCAGATCTCATGCGGGTAGAACCTCCTGAGGATGATAGGTTAAAGTGTAACGGTAAATGAATAAACGAACAAGATAATGTTACATGGACAACGTCACATAAACGCGTTAAACTAATAAAGAAAAAGTGGTATTTTCTTCTAATTTGTCGAAACGAAGGCGAAGATATCGGCTAATCATGGTTTCTCTCCCTGTCATTTGCGACTGAACGAGTATGAAAATAGGATCTCCTTACAGATCCTGGTGGAAAATCGCTTTTCGAGTTAAATATTATGGAAGAATTTAATGGTTTTGGGAATGCTATACGTGAATAGAATGAGATGTGACTTAAGTGTGAGAAAACATCACACAACAAGGTAGAAACAAAGGATTTAATCCGCAAAACTAGTTTACAAAAAGCCCAAATCACCGTATATTTGATACAGGTCAAACAAATGCTAAAATAGGTTTTTTACAAATGTTCAGACTGGGGTTAGCAGTAAACTAAATAATGGAAATGAGGAGTAGAATACCATGAAGAAAAGTTTAGTAACAATCGTGATTTGTATGCTGGCATTTGCAATGGTCGTAGGTTGCGGAAGCAAGAACAACAACACCAACAATGCAGGTGAGAATGCAGGTACAAACGAAGGCACCAAAGCTTCCTTTAAAGCGGGTATGGTTACGGACTCCGGTACGATTGATGACAAATCGTTTAACCAAGGCACTTGGGAAGGCTTGCAGCGCGCAACGAAAGATCTTGGCGTAGAAACGAAATACCTTAAACCTGCTGGTACAACAGAAGCTGACTACCTGAAGGAAATCGGCAACCTATATGACGCCGGCTTCAAAGTTATCGTTGCACCGGGTTTTAAATTCGAAACAGCGATCTTTGCGGCACAAGATAAATATAAAGACGCAAAATTCGTTCTGATTGACGGCGCTCCTCATACAGCTGAAGACTTCACACCAGTTGTGAAAGAAAACACTGTATCGATCTTCTTCGCAGAGCATGAGTCCGGCTTCATCGCTGGCGTAGCAACTGCGGTTCAATTGAAAGAAGGCGAAGCAGGCTTCATCGGCGGCATGGAAATTCCGGCTGTTCAGAAGTTCAACTGGGGCTTCCAGCAAGGCGTGAAATACGCAAATGACAACCTGGGTACTAAAATTTCGCTTAAAGCGGAAAACGTAGTTTACCAAGGCAGCTTCGACAACGTAGCGGCAGGCGGCCAATTGGCAGCTCAAATGTACGATCGCGGCGTTAAAGTAATCTTCACTGCAGCAGGCGGCGTAGGCGTTGGTGCAATCAACGAAGCTAAGACTCGCGCTAAAGCAGGTAAAGAAGTATGGATCGTTGGCGTAGACGGCGACCAATTCAAAGACGGCGTGTACGATGGCGACAAATCCATCATCATCACTTCCGCTATGAAGAAAGTGGACTCCGCATCCTTTGACATGATGAAAGCTGAGCAAGAGGGTACATTCCCAGGCGGCAAAACGTTGACGTTCGACATCAAGAACGATGGCGTAGGCTTGCCTGCAGAGAACCCGAACCTTAGCGAAGATACATTGACGAAAGTCGCTGACGTTACAGCTAAGCTGAAAAGCGGCGATATCAAAGTTGCAGCTGAAAAAGGCGACCTTATTAAGTAAGAGCCTTTCGCAATACACTTTAATTACGAGAAGAGACGGGACGCTCCGTCTCTTTTTACCATTAATAGAAATAATCAGCTTTACCCTTACGATCAATTAGGTAAAGGAGCCTATCGTATGGAATTTGTAGTGGAAATGTTAAACATTCGCAAGGAGTTTCCGGGAGTCGTAGCTAACGACGATATTACGCTCCAGCTGCGCAAGGGCGAGATTCACGCTTTGCTCGGAGAGAACGGGGCAGGGAAGTCGACGCTTATGAGCATCCTGTTCGGGATGTATCAGCCGGACCGCGGCAGCATCAAGATCAATGGCGAACAGGTCAAGATCGCAAATCCGAATGTAGCAAACAAGCTTGGCATCGGCATGGTTCATCAGCATTTTAAGCTGGTCAGCAATTTTACCGTTACCGAAAATATCATTCTTGGCAATGAACTTAAAAAAGGTCTCGTGCTAAATATCAATGGAGCAGCCCGCCGTATTGAGGAGCTCTCGAAGCGTTATGGCTTAAATGTAGATCCTCATGCGAAGATTGAGGATATTTCTGTTGGCATGCAGCAGCGTGTGGAAATATTGAAGATGCTGTACCGGGATGCGGAAGTGCTTATTCTTGATGAGCCGTCAGCTGTACTGACGCCGCAGGAAATTGAAGAATTGGGCAAAATCATGCTGAGCTTGATCGCTGAGGGCAAGTCGATCATTCTGATCACGCATAAGCTGAAGGAAATTAAAGCGGTAGCTAATCGGTGTACGGTCATCCGCCGCGGCAAAACAATCGGTACGGTTGACGTCGCGACGACAAGCGAGCTCAAGATGGCTGAAATGATGGTTGGACGCAATGTTTCGTTTAAAGTTGAAAAAGAAGGTAGTCGGCCAGGCGAAGTGATCCTGAAGCTGGATGGGCTCACCGTGAATAATAATAAAAACGTACCCGGGCTCAAAAACTTCTCGCTGGATGTTCGGGCAGGCGAAATCGTCGGTATTGCCGGCGTAGAGGGCAACGGACAAACGGAGCTAGTGGAAGCGATTACAGGTCTGCGCAAAGTCGAAAGCGGACGTATCGAGCTGGACGGTCACGACATTACACGCGAATCGATCCGAGGCCGGATACATAAGGGCATCGCGCATATCCCGGAAGACCGTCAGAAACGGGGGCTGGTGCTGGACTACACGCTTGAAGAGAATATGATTTTGCAGATTTACAACCGCAAACCGTTCTCCAAGCGGGGCATCCTGAACAAGGCTGCGATTCGCAAATATGCAAGCGGCATTCTGGAGAGCTTCGATGTGCGTTCAGGCAGAGGTCCGCTTTCCATGTCGCGTTCGTTATCCGGAGGCAACCAACAAAAGGCGATCATCGGGCGTGAGATTGAACTCGATCCGGGTCTGTTGATTGCGGTTCAGCCTACACGCGGCCTTGATGTGGGTTCAATCGAATATATTCACAAGCGACTGATCGAGCATCGGAACAGAGGTAAGGCCGTGCTGCTCATCTCGCTGGAGCTTGACGAGGTGCTTAACGTGTCAGACCGCATCGCGGTACTCAATAACGGAGAATTGATCGGCGTCGTCAATGCGTCCGAAACAAATGAGAACGATATCGGCCTTATGATGGCCGGAGTCGGAAATGGGGGAGACCAATGAGGAATGTCATTATATCCCTATGTGCTGTACTGTTCGGCTTAATCGGGGGTGCAATATTGATGGCCGCAACAGGTCATCAGCCTATCGAGGGCTACAGATACCTCTTTGAGGGCGGCCTCAAAAATACGTCGCGCTTCGGCGATACGCTGGCAACCGGGACGCCGCTCATCTTCACAGGATTATCGGTCGCTTTCGCGTTCCGTACGGGCTTATTTAATATCGGTGCAGCGGGGCAAATGTTGTTCGGCGGCTTCTGCGCATCGGTGGTCGGCCTCAACATCGATACGTCTAGACCGCTGCTGCTGCTGCTTATGATGATTGCAGCTATAGCGGGAGGCGCGGTTTGGGCCTTCATTCCCGGTCTGCTCAAAGCGCGATTCAATGTGCATGAGGTCGTATCGACCATCATGATGAACTGGGTTGCTTATTGGACGATCTACTACGCGGTACCTGCTTATTTGAAGGCAGAGCAAATCGAAACGGAATCTAGAACGTTAGCCGCTAAAGCTACGCTCCGAGCGCCGTTCCTCACGGATATGTTCGACGGCTCTTATGTGAATCTCGGTCTGTTTCTGGCCGTAATTGTCGTGATTATTATCGCGTTCATCATTAACAAAACAACGCTCGGCTACGAGCTCAAAGCGGTTGGCTACAACCGGCATTCCGCTGAATATGCGGGTATCGGCGTGAATCGCAGCATCATCACCTCCATGCTGATTTCCGGCGCACTCGCAGGTCTCGGCGGTTTGGCGCAATATGCAGGTAACGGTAATAACATTCAGATCGGCGTATTGCCGACACAGGGCTATGATGGAATCGCGGTCGCCCTGCTTGGTGCCAACTCTCCGATCGGCGTATTGTTATCCGCGCTATTCTTCGGCCTGCTGTACTCCGGCCGCGGCTTCATGAATGCGATGACGGAAATCCCGCCGGAAATTGCGGATTCAATTATCGCGATCATTATCTACTTCGCTGCAACGAGCGTACTGATGGACAAGTTGATTACGCGGTTTATGTCCAAGCGTAAAGAGGCAGCTGCAAACGCAGCGGTTAGCGGAAAGGAGAAGGTGTAGCGTATGTGGATCACGATTCAACAAATATTCCCGTATGCGATCATGTTTACGATTCCGCTGCTCATTACCGCGCTTGGCGGATTGTTCAGCGAACGAAGCGGCGTCGTGAATATCGGCTTGGAAGGGCTCATGGTGATCGGCTCCTTCGCAGCGGCCTTCACGATGTATAAGCTGCAGACGGCTTGGCCAGGTCATGAGATTGCATCCATCTGGGTCGGACTTCTGGTGGCGATCGTTGCAGGGACGCTCTTCTCGCTGCTGCATGCTTTCGCGAGTATACATCTAAGCGCGAATCAGGTTATCAGCGGTACGGCGATTAACATGATTGCCGGAGCGCTTACGGTGTTCCTCTCCCGTAACATCACAGGCAGCGGAAATATCCGTCTTGCCGGAGGTTTCCCGCCTTTCAATGTAGGGTGGCTATCCGATATTCCGGTCCTTGGACCGCTGTTATTCACGAAGACCTATTGGACAACATGGATTATCCTGCTTGTTGTCATTCTCAGCTCGTTAATTCTGAAGAAAACGGCGTTTGGCTTGCGACTGCGCTCTTGCGGCGAATATCCGCAGGCAGCAGAGGCAGCCGGCGTCAATGTAAGAAAGATGCGCTATATCGGCGTTCTAATCTCCGGTGCTTTCGCAGGTTTAGGTGGCGCAATCCATCTGGTTACGATCGCCGGTGAATTTACGGGGACGGTTTCCGGTCTCGGTTTCTTGGCACTCGCGGCCTTGATCTTCGGACAATGGCGTCCGCTTGGCATTCTGGCTGCAACGCTGTTCTTCGGCTTTGCGAGCACAGTGGCTAACGTATCGCAGGTTATTCCGGCATTTGCTTCATTTCCGCCGATCATTCTTAAGGTGTTCCCATATGTCGTGACATTGATCGCGCTGGTTCTGTTCTCCAAAACATCACAAGCACCTAAGGCTGCTGGGGAGGTATTCGATTCGGGCAAACGTTGATGAATAGAGTGTGAGCTATTGACAGGGGAGTGTTGAGAGCCAGTGCATGAAGAGCGTTCAGATGATAAAAGGGGAAAAATGCTGGATGCAGTCCGGATGTACTATCAACTGGACTACAGCCAGCAGGAAATTGCCAAGCAGCTCGGCGTATCCAGACCGACTGTAAGTCGCTTCATTCAACAAGCTAAAGAAGAAGGCTATGTGATTATCAGCATCGTCGATCCGCTGGAGAACAACGACCTTCTCGCATGTCAAATCGAGCGAAAGTTCGGGCTCAAGAAAGTTATCATCGTTAATGTGCCGCATTATGAGGATGCCGTGGTCAAGAAGTATTTAGGCCCGGCAGCGGCAAAGTACGTGGACAAAATCATCAAGGATGGCGATATCGTAGGCATCACTTGGGGAACGACCCTCTATGATGTTGCGCTTAACCTGCAGGATAAGCATGTCAAAGACGTAAAGGTTGTGCAGCTTAACGGAGGCGTCAGTCATTCCGAGACGAACACCTATGCGTATGAGATTGTGAATTTGTTCGGTAAAGCGCTCCATACGAACCCGTACTTCATCCCTCTGCCTGCGATCGTCGATCACCCTGTCGTGAAGAAGACGATTGAAACGGATCGCCACATACAGAATATATTGGAGCTGGGCAAGAAGGCCAACATCGCGATCGTGACGGTGGGTGCGCCAACGGAAGATTCCGTTTTGATTAAAGCGAATTATTTTAACGAGAACGAACTTCGGATGATCTTCGAGAAAGGAGCGGGCGATATTTGCTCGCGTTACTTCAACCTCGACGGTGTGATCTGCTCTCAAGAGCTGAATCAGCGCACGATTGGGATTGATCTCGAGGATCTGAAGAAGAAAGAAAAGTCCATTCTGGTAGCAGGTGGAATCCGCAAGGTCGACGGCATCTACGGCGCGCTGCGCGGGAGATATACGAATGTGCTCATAACGGATCAATTCACCGCCAAGTACCTGCTGGAACGGACTAACTAAAATAGACAGAGAGTAGGAAATAGGATGGGTAACGAATTACAAGGAGCAGCATTAGCAGCCTATTTTGACCATACGTTGTTGAAGCCGGAAGCGACATCATCGCAAATTGCCAAGCTTTGTGAAGAGGCGAAGCAGTATAAGTTCGCAACCGTTTGCGTGAATCCATATTGGGTATCGGAAGCAGCGAAACAGCTTGCAGGTTCAGGGGTCGGCATCACGACAGTAGTTGGCTTCCCACTGGGTGCATCAAGCTCGCTCGTCAAAATAGCAGAAACGAAAGACGCCATCGAGAACGGTGCAACGGAAATCGACATGGTGCTTAACGTAGGCGCACTGAAATCCGGACGCCTCGAAGAAGTGGAACGCGATGTGCGTGGCGTAGTCGAAGCTTGCGAAGGACGCGCTGCAAGCAAAGTCATTCTCGAAGTGGGTTTGCTCACGGATGAAGAGAAGGTCACGGCTTCTGAGATTTGCAAACGTGCCGGAGCGGGGTTCGTGAAAACCTCAACTGGTTTCGGTCCAGGCGGAGCGACTGTCCAGGATATCGCACTCATGCGTAAAACAGTAGGACCGGAGATGGGCGTTAAAGCTTCAGGCGGCGTGCGTGATCTGGCAGCCGTTCGCAGTCTCATTGAAGCAGGTGCGACACGGATTGGCGCGAGTGCGAGCGTGACGATCGTCAGCGGCGGAACGAACGAAGGCTACTAATTCCATGTGGAAGTACAAAGCGAGAGAGGTGCATATTATGCACCTCTCTCGGTTATTTTCTAGCTATTCAAATATCGTTCTCGAATCACATTCAGATGGTGCAGCTCATGGCCGACGATGACGTACGCAAGTGCTCTGGCGGATATTTCGGTATTGCTTGCAATGCCCTTTCGCAGGAAGGACGACGGCGTTAGGCTGCGAAGCAGTGAAGCGGTCGCGGCGCGAACGGCTGCATAATCTGCGAGAAGATCGGCGATCGTGCTGTTGTCAAACGATGCGCCTTGCACAAATTCATGCTCATCAAAGCCCGGAAGCGGCGTGCGGTCCCCGCGTGCGATCCGAAGCAGCCGGTAACTCATGATGCGCTCCGTATCTGCGATGTGGCCGAGTACTTCTTTAACGCTCCACTTGCCAGGCGCGTATCGATACGCCGCTTGGTCCTCGGTTAGCGAGGAGAACAGTGTTGTCGTTTGGCTGAGGTTGCTCTCAAGGTGCTGCAGCAAATCTCCGTCCGGAGTCACTGCGATATACGTGCCGAAGTGTGATCCGTATTCATCTGCTGAAGGTCTGGTTAACAAGAGCATCATCCCCTTAGGTTGAATTGAGCCTGCGATAAGGTGTAAGCTACTAGAACAAGAGTAACCCCCGAACCAAGTAAATACAAGGAGTGTATGTAAAAATGTCAGGAAGATCGAAAGACGAGCTGCAAAGCGGCGGCATTACCCAGCTGGGCAATCAAGGAACGTCCTATCTGTTCAACTACAGCCCAGAGGTGCTGGAATCGTTCGATAACAAACATATCGGACGCGATTATTTCGTGAAATTCAATTGTCCGGAGTTTACAAGTCTGTGCCCGATTACGGGACAACCCGATTTTGCCACCATCTATATCTCGTATATTCCCGATGTGAAAATGGTGGAGAGCAAGTCGCTCAAGCTGTACTTGTTCAGCTTCCGCAACCATGGCGATTTCCATGAGGATTGCATGAACATCATCATGAATGATCTCATCGCGCTCATGGAGCCGCGTTACATCGAGGTGTGGGGCAAGTTCACGCCGCGCGGCGGCATCTCGATCGATCCTTACTGCAACTGGGGTCGTCCCGGTACTAAATTTGAAGAAATGGCACAATACCGTCTGATGAATCACGATCTGTATCCGGAGAAAGTCGATAACAGATAAAAAGTCAGGAAGTGGCTGCAAATGAATTTTTCTTGGGAACGGAACTTAGTTGTCCTGTGGATCGGGGTTTTCTTCTGCAGCATGGCCTACTCCATCTCGATTCCTTTTCTGCCGATCTTCTTAAATACCGAGCTTGGTGTAGAGCATCATCTAGAGGTATGGTCCGGCGTTGCCTTTGGCATTACCTTTCTGGCGAGCGCGCTGATATCGCCGTTCTGGGGCTCACTCGCCGATAAATATGGGCGTAAGCCGATGTTGATTCGGTCAGGTTTCAGTCTCGCCGCACTTTATCTATTGAACTATTTTGTCCATGATCCGTATTGGTTTCTCGTTATCCGCATCTTTCAAGGACTGCTTGCCGGCTTCGTACCTGCGTCCATTGCTCTTGTTGCAACGAATACGCCGGAAGAGAAGACAGGCTATGCGCTTGGCATTATGTCGACAGCCGGAGCGACGGGGAGCATTCTCGGACCGCTCGCCGGCGGTTTGGTCAGCCATTATATCGGCAACCGCGAGGCTTTCCTGTTCTCCAGTGCTATCGTGCTTATTTCCGCCCTTGTGGCAACCTTCTTCGCGAAGGAGAAGAATTTCAACCGCAAGGCAGCCAGGTCGCATGTGCTGGACGATTTAAAGCATGCGCTTGCTAACCGGCCGTTTACGATGATGCTTACGCTTGTTGCGATCAGTACGTTCTCAGTAATGATTTTGGAACCGTTAATTACACTGTACGTGTTGAAAATGGGGATTTCGAGCGATAGAGCTTCACTCAGCTCCGGCATTATTTTCTCTGCAGTCGGCATCGCGACCGTCATTATGGCGCCAAGGTGGGGCAAATGGGGGCGAAAGATTGGGTATGAGAAGGTGCTGCTGATCGGGCTTATCGGCGGTGGCATCGGCAATCTGCTGCAAATTTTCGTTACCGGTTATATTGGGTTTGGCGTACTGCGGTTCGGTTACGGTCTGTTCTTCGCTGCCGTTAATCCTTCGATTAACGCGATGATCGTACAGAATACGGAATCGGATTTCCGCGGCCGAGCGTTCAGCCTGAACCAATCCGCTTCGCAGCTGGCAACGATGGCCGGACCGATTATCGGAGGCTTGCTTGGCGGGATGATGCCGATTCATTACATCTTCATCATTAACGGCTGTTTGCTGCTGGTATCCGCCATGTTGTTTAAGTTGAAAGTCAAACCGAAACCTGCTGCCGTGACCAGCCACCAAACCTGATTCACCGAATAGCTGGAAGTGAAAACCGCTTTGCGAGGCGAAAGTCCTCGTGAGCGGTTTTTTCGTCATAAAATGACAAAATTTTGGCACTTTCGCATTCTCTATCGAATGCTCACGTGGTATAGTAGCAGTAGTATAAATGGTATAGAATGCCTATTGCGATGATAGATTCAACTCTTCATATATGCCAGGGGAAGGATTTGTTCGTTCATGACTAAGAAACAGAGAAAGCAGCGGCTGAAGTCCGTGAAGAATGCAGCTAAGATGTTCGGTACAGCAGCAGCGCTAGCCGTTCCGGTTGCCCTTGCGGTTCCCGGATTGGCAAGTGCACAGACGGATGTTATTCCGGTTCCGGTCGATTACCCGGTCGTCATCAAGAGCATCAACAGCGCGCTCGTCAACGAGTATGCTTCTAAGTTGACGGCGGGAAGCAACTTCCAACTGGATCTGCGTACGATTTTTGAAGAGGCCGATACACTGAACTATGTGGTCGTTATCCAGAATAGCAGCGTAGCTGATGTGAAGGTAACAGGCACCAGCAGCTTGAACATCAACCTCAAGAAAACCGGCACAACGATGGTTGATCTTATCGTAAGCAAGTCGGACCAGACGAAGGTCATTCATGAACGCTTCCTATTGAAGGTAGGCTCAAACGCAGCGCTCGATCCCGATCAAGACGGGGCGGGGATTGCGGATATCATCAAGTATTACAATAGCCATGCCGGTGATTTCCATTCTACCGAGGATTTCCGCACACTGCTGCAAGCTGCAGTTTCAAGTACAGTATCGACGCCTAATCATGCGCCGTTTGTCTCCCCGGAAACAACATCGATCGAAATGACAGCAGGGACATTCACCGAAATTCAGTTAAACGATTTGTTCAGTGACGAGGATGGCGATGAACTTTCCTTCGAGCTTGTTAACCCACCTACTAGCGGTTCCTTTGTAAATGCACACCTTGATAGCGAGACAAGCACGCTGGCTCTATATGCAACGAATCCAAGCTCGCAGTCTCTCATCGTCACCGTGGATGGCAGCGATGGTGAAGAGAGTGCAACGAAGCTGTTTAGTGTGGCGGTTAATGCTGCGCCGGTGGAGAATCATGCGCCGGTGGCGAATGAACTCAGTGTGGTGGAGCTAAATGAAGATACTACGACATCCATTCAGCTCGGCGGGACAGATGCAGACGACGGTGAGTTGACGGCTATTATTGTAGAAGGCAAGGGTCCGGCGCATGGTGAATTAATCGCAAGTTCGTCGGAGCAGAACAAGTTCACGTACATGCCGGATGAGAACTACAATGG
>NZ_JBXENT010000015.1:0-74765 GCF_059383735.1 Paenibacillus sp. N22P23 | reverse complement strand
TGGCGAAGGGGAACCACGCGTACCCATCCCGAACACGACCGTTAAGCCCTTCAGCGCCGATGGTACTTGGACCGCAGGGTCCTGGGAGAGTAGGACGTTGCCAAGCACGATGAACCGACCATATTCGATATGGTCGGTTTTTTGTTGCTTCTACATAAAAAGTCAGCTGCCGTCATCCATCCGTTTCGAAAGAAACGGATTATCGATGATAGAAGCTGACCTCAGTTACGGCGATGCGAAGTACGCCATTTCGTTTTGCCTTACGCAGCTTGCGCATGATGACAAGCCGGGGCGCCAGTATCCAAACATGGCACATAATAAGGCTGATCATTGTAGCTTCGTTGGCCCATGGATAGAAGACGCCAATGGCGCATAGACCAAGCCATAGTAAGTGGCGATGCAATCTTCGATACAAGGCAAGCTCGATGTGAGCTGTAGGAATGTAACCGATCCATGGTGGCATGATTCGCCAGCCCCATCTGCGATCGTCAGGCTCGTCAACACGGATAAGTGTTAACCGAGTAATAATAAACTGGATAACGAGGGTGCTTAAGAACCCAATTCCGAGTGCTTGCATACCGTCCATTTGATACATGAGCCAGAGGAAGATAGCAAGAATGGCCAGAACACTGAGATGGCTTCGCCGCAGCTCGTCTCGTACGAGCACTTTTTGGATGAGCTGATATTGATAGATTGTTGCTTTCTCTTGTTCAGCAAGTTTACCGCGCATGATGAGTCACGCCTTTCTGCCTTCTACACCATGTATCGGTAAATGGTTGGTTAATTTGTAGACTTCCCTTCGAAAGAAGTGCAAGCCCGTCGTCACCAACCTGGGCGCATCAACATAGACTGTATTACTATTTGAAATGGGCTATGAAAGTCGTATAGTTTACTAGACTTTGTGGCATACTAGAAGCAATGACATATTTTCACTTGGATGAGGTGAAACGAAATGATGGAAGAGACTGCGGGAAACTCATGCATTATTTGCGGCCATGAGAAAGAGCAAGGGATTCGAATCATTGATGAGTTTATTTGCGAAACCTGTGAGGTTGAGATGGTGCGTACAGAAGTGCAGGATGCTAAATACCCTTTCTTTATTCACCAACTAAAGCGGATCTGGATGCAAAATAATGCCTAAACGGACGTGCAGCATCAGCGCAATGTTCAAGTAATCCCTATTTCGTCTCGAGTTGTACAATTACCCGAGAATGGATAGGGGTTATTTTGTTTATTGGCTATGAATACACAGCAGGTTTATGTTGCTGTCATAATGGATTATGATGAGAGAAAGAAGTTTATACAGGGGGAAGTTACTTGGCATACCTTCATAACAAAGAGTGGCATGCGCCGCTATTCGATGCATTAACTACCTTGCAGCAATCGGATCCTGTAAGCTTTCATGTGCCAGGCCATAAGTATGGTCAATCTCTCACGCGTATGACTAGCATGAACGATGATGCATTACAGGCATTTCAAAATATGATGAAGATTGATGTAACTGAAATATCGATGACCGACGATCTTCATGCACCATCAGGTATCATACAAGAGTCACAAACACTAGCTGCAGAGTTGTTCGAATCACAGCAGACCTTCTTCCTCGTTGGAGGAAGCACGGTTGGTAATTTAGCGATGCTGCTAGCTGTATGTGGGCCTGGAGACCTAGTCATCGTACAGCGTAACGCGCATAAATCGGTTCTAAGCGGTTTAAAGCTCGCAGGGGCTAATGCTGTGTTTATCATGCCTCGTAAGGACGCAGGCAGCGGTTTAGACGTTTTACCGGATCTATCACAAATTGAAGAGGCCATGTCTAAATACCCAGAGGCAAAAGGCGTATTTCTAACGAACCCCAGCTATTACGGGCTGAGTATTGATTTAGAACCCTATGCAAACCTGATTCATGATTATGGAATGCTGCTTCTTGTTGATGAAGCGCATGGTGCCCATTATGGGCTGCATCCGGCATTTCCGCGTTCCGCTATGCAAGCAGGCGCGGATGCTGTGGTGCAATCGACACATAAAACATTGCCGGCACTGACGATGGGCGCTATGCTTCATGTTCAAGGTCCACGAATAAATACGATGGCGCTTGCAGATTCACTTCGAATGGTGCAAAGTTCAAGCCCATCGTATCCGATTATGGCCTCGCTTGATATGACGAGGGCCATGCTGCAAATGTATGGCAGCGATCTTTTTGAACAAGGTGTTCGTGCTGCTGGGACGTTTAGAAGTTGGATCAATGAACAACCGGCCTATCAGACACTAACACTGGTCGATGAGCAGGATCAATCACCAGCTGATGCAATTAGGATAGATCCGATTCGTGTCGTTTTGCGAGAAGCTCATGGGCGCTTGTCCGGGTTTGATCTGCAGCAACGCTTAGAACAGTACGGCTGTTATGCTGAGATGGCTGACCTTCGTTATGTTGTACTATTATTTGGGCTGGCAGCATCTGATTCGGATGTAGCTAGACTTCAAAAAGCGCTGATTGCAATAGCAGAAGAAGTTGAGTTCGAGGGTTTGGAAGCTAAGGATAACCTCGATATGCCAATCGATCATCATCGAACGTTGTCGGAACCGGTTGCATTCACGAGATCAGGTGTAAAACATACATCATACGGGACTGAAATAATTGCATTGTCGAAATCGGCAGGACGTTATACCGTAGAAGCGATTATCCCCTATCCCCCCGGCATTCCACTGCTCTATGAAGGCGAACGGATTACGGAGGAAGCTATTCATTACATTCAACAGCTCATGGAGCATGGCGCGAGATGCCAAGGAGCAATAGATCCAACCATGCAGACGATAACAGTATTGCGGACAGGCTAGTCGTTTACGCCTATGATTGGCTTTGATATGATAAGGGTATTAACAGACAGAGGAGTACTGAAGTGAAAAAAGGGTTGTTTTTGACAATAGAAGGCGGCGAAGGAGCAGGTAAAACGACCCTTATTGAGGGCGTCGTACATGCACTGAGGGCCCAAGGCAGAAATGTCATGATGACGAGAGAACCAGGAGGCATCCCGATTGCTGAGCAAATTCGACAGGTAATCCTGGATACAGCGAATACATCCATGGATGCGCGGACAGAGGCGCTTCTCTATGCAGCAGCCAGAAGACAGCATCTTGTTGAGAAGGTACTGCCGGCACTAGCTCAAGGCGATGTTGTCATATGCGATCGTTTTGTCGATAGCAGCCTGGCCTATCAGGGTTATGCACGCGGGCTTGGCGTTGAAGAAGTATGGTCCATCAACCAATTTGCGATAGAAGGCTTTATGCCACAATTGACGATATGGATGGATATATCAGCGGAGGCCGGCATAGCACGGATTAATGCTACATCCGGACGGGAGATCAATCGACTGGACCTGGAGAGTATAGCGTTTCATGAGAAGGTGCGTGAAGGATATCGCAGGCTGATGGCTGCCGATCCGGATCGAATTGTGCGCGTTGATGCCGAACAAACGCAGGAGAACGTGTTGAATGATGTCATTGCTATAATAAATAGACGATTTTAAAGGATTATTTACAAGGGATGTCAAATTAATAATAATGTAACGATGTCTTTCGAAAATTTTAGGAGGGATATTGATGAAATTAGTTATTGCGATTGTACAGGATAAAGATAGCAACCGGTTGTCGAATGCACTTGTAAGAGAGGGATTCCGAGCAACCAAGCTGGCAAGTACCGGCGGGTTTCTACGTGCAGGCAACACAACCTTCATGATCGGTATTGAGGATGAACGAGTTCATGAGGTTATGACGGTTATTCGTTCGAACTGTAAAGTCCGCGATCAGCTTGTTTCACCTGTATCTCCTATGGGCAGTACGACAGATGCCTATATTCCGTTCCCTGTTGAAGTGCAAGTTGGCGGTGCTGCGGTATTCGTCGTACCGGTAGAGCGGTTCGAACATTTCTGATTGGACGTGAACTTCAATGAAGATTAATCCGGGTTGGCGTCCTTTAGGGCAAGACCGTACGCGGCCGGACCTCGGCTCCAAACCGATTGCGCCTAAGAACTTTTCAGATGTTATGAATTTTCAGGACGAACAACGTACCATTGAACAGCTGCAGGAGAAACTGCAAAATATCCATAATCAAGGGGAGCGGCTCTCAAGATCGATGACCGTAAGAGAGCTGCGGCTGTATCGCCAGATGGTGAAGCAATTCCTCGAAGATACTGTAAGACGGGGTATCGGAATGAGAGAAACGCGCGGATTTGACCGTCGTGGCCGTACGAAGCGATATAAGTTATTAGAGGAAATTGATTCTTCACTTGTTTTGATGGGTGAAGAGCTGCTTGAAACCGAAGAAGGACGGCTTGAGCTGCTGCAAAAAGTCGGGGATATTCGCGGCATTCTAATTAATTTGTTTTTCTAGCATAGAGGGGATCTTTACCATGAGCATTGCACAGCTTGCCGGGCAACCGAAGGCGAAACGCATTTTGTTTTATGCGCTGACAAGCGGCAAAGTTTCGCATGCCTATTTATTTAGTGGGCCGCCCGGAAGCGGGCGGATGAACATGGCAATGGCTTTTGCTAAAGCACTGTTCTGTACAGGCGAAGGCGATGACGCTTGCGGCGAATGTTTGGAGTGCCGAAAGTTTGAGCATGGCAACCAGCCGGATTTGCATCTGGTGGAACCAGATGGAAATTCCATTAAAATCGACCAAATTCGCGAGCTTCAAAGGGAGCTTGCCTATCGAAATATAAGCACGTCACGCAAAATCTATATTGTGCAGCGTTGTGAGACGATGACACTTCAAGCTGCAAACAGCTTGCTTAAGTTTCTGGAAGAGCCGCAGTCGCCGGTTGTGGCGATTCTTCTGACAGAGAATGGACAAGCCGTACTGCCAACGATCCGTTCACGAACACAATGGGTTCCATTCATGCCGCTTGCACCGAATGATATGCTGCAAACGTTGGCGAATGAAGGAGTTCCTCAACTGCCGGCTCGTGCTGCCGTTCATCTTGCATCGGGATTAGATGCGTGCAGGGCGCTTATCCAGCAGAATGGGTTTGCAGAAATGAGAAACGTAGTGATACAATTAGGAAAGGACAGTCTCACGCGGTTTACTGCGGCGATGATGTCTGCGCAACAGCATATTTTTAAGACAGAGCTTGGTGAGCAGCCTCAGCTTCTGTTGTCATTACTCGTATTATGGTACAAAGATATGATTCATTTTCAAGCAGGAAGACACGAGGCTCTTGTTTTTATAGATCAGCTTGATTGGATTGGTAAGCATGCATTCTCACGTTCGGCTGAGGGCTGGGTGAAATGTATGGAGTATACGCTTGAGGCAGGCAAACGCATGCGAGCGCATGTATCGCCGCAATTAGCGCTTGAGCAGCTGCTAATCCGTGTACAGGAGGGGTGAAACGTTGTATAACGTCGTTGGTGTCCGCTTCAAGAAGGCGGGCAAAATCTATTATTTTGACCCGGTCGATTTCCCAATAGATAAGGATCAGCATGTCATTGTTGAGACGGCAAGAGGGATTGAATACGGTAAAGTAGTGGTTGGACAGAAACAAGTCGGAGAAGCAGATGTTGTCCTTCCTCTTAAGAAAGTCATTCGGATCGCCGGTGACAATGACGCCAAAATTGTCGAAGAGAACAAGGCAGCCGCACGCAACGCGTTTGCGACCTGTCTTGAGAAAATAAGAGATCATCAGCTTAAGATGAAACTCGTTGATGTCGAATTTACATTCGATCGCAATAAAATTATTTTTTACTTCACAGCTGAAGGCCGCGTTGACTTCCGTGAGCTCGTTAAGGATCTGGCCAGCGTATTCCGTACACGAATTGAGCTTAGACAAATCGGTGTGCGGGATGAAGCGAAGATGCTTGGCGGTATTGGACCTTGCGGACGCGTATTATGCTGTTCGACTTGGCTCGGTGATTTTGAACCGGTGTCCATTAAGATGGCGAAAGATCAGAACTTATCGCTGAATCCGACCAAAATTTCCGGCTTGTGCGGACGACTCATGTGTTGCTTGAAATATGAGCATGACAATTATGAGAGCGTTCGCGAAGAATTGCCGGCAGTAGGCAAGATTGTTGTCACTTCGTATGGTGAAGGTAAAGTAACCGGAATCAATGCAGGCTCTAAATCGGTTTATGTACAGCTCTTCGATGGAGGCAAACCGAAGGAACTACCGCTTGATGATGTTGTAGTGAAATAAGTAAGCAAATCCGAAGCTGTATAGCCTTGGGGTGGAGACTTGAAAAAAGACATATTTAGTCAAATAAGCGAATTGGAATCCCATATGGGAAACCTTCATGTTGAGCTGGGAGCGATGAAGCAGAAAATCAAATCGCTCTTGGAAGAAAACAACCGGCTTAGTATAGAAAATCAGCAGTTGCGCAAAGTATTAAAACGGGAAACTTCCAGCCATACGCCTAAGCCGGTACCGGTCGCAGCCGTGGAAGATGATTCTCAACCCATGCCGATTGATGAACCTGTGCTGGCAAGTGATGCGACAGGCGTTGGGCAAGGGTATGATAATTTGGCGAGATTGTATCATGAAGGTTTTCATATTTGTAATCTCTATTATGGACATTTGCGAACGGAAGGCGATTGTTTGTTCTGCCTTTCGTTTCTCAATAAGGAATAAGAAACAAGACCCTTCCATAGGGTCTTGTTTGCATATTCAAGGTGATCGAATTTGGCAGACGTAAGGAGCAATTAATGATGATTAATGAAGTAACATTGGAACCGAATGAACGGCTGGATGATTTACTAACGCATCAACTACATATTATCCAGAGTCGTGAAGTGTTCAGTTTCTCTATGGATGCCGTATTACTGGCTCGATTCGCCGCTGTGCCGCCGCGCGGCAAAATCTTGGATCTGTGTACGGGCAATGGCGTTATACCGCTGCTCCTGACGACAAGGACGAAAGCACAGATTGATGCCGTTGAAATTCAGCCTCGGCTTGCTGACATGGCAAGACGGAGTGTAAAGGCCAATGGGCTTGAGGATCGCATTCATATTTATGAAGGCGATTTACGTGACTTTTATAAACAAAGCGGACATGGAAATTACGATGTGATTACGGTAAATCCACCTTATATGCCTGCTGGGACAGGTGATCAGAATGAGAATGAGCATTTTGCTGCGGCTAGGCACGAGCGTAATGGAACGCTGGATGACATCGTGGCAGCATGTGCGCGGCATGTGCGGCCAGGTGGACGAGTCGCAATGGTGCATCGTCCCAATCGATTGGTCGAGATACTGGAAACATTCCGTAAGTGGAAGCTTGAACCCAAACGTATTCGATTCGTGCATCCACATGCCGGAGCCGAAGCTAATATGGTACTAATAGAAGCGGCAAGAGATGGAAAACCGGATCTGAAGCTGCTGCCCCCGATGATCGTATATAATGAACAGCGACAATATAATGATGAGTTAATGCGGATTTATTATGGAGATCAAGCGCCGGAAGCGGAAATGAGGGATTCGAGCAAATGATCGTACAGCGTAGTTTCAGTGGAGCAGATGCCGGCAGCGCAGGCGGGGCCGGAACGTTGTATTTAGTTGGTACGCCTATCGGCAATCTAGAGGACATGACCTTTCGGGCGATTCGAATTTTAAAAGAAGTCGATATAATTGCAGCAGAGGATACACGCCAAACACGCAAGCTGCTGGCTCATTATGAAATTTCGACTAGGCTTGTCAGCTACCATGAGCATAATAAGGATGCGAGCGGTCCCGAACTAATCAGGCTGCTGGCAAGCGGACAGTCCATTGCGCTTGTAAGCGATGCAGGGCTGCCGGCAATATCAGATCCGGGTGCTGATCTGGTTGCAGCAGCAGCTGAGAGCAGCATTGCAATAGTACCGATTCCGGGAGCGAATGCAGCGTTATCTGCATTAATTATCTCGGGTCTGTCGACAGAGAAGTTTCTGTTTACGGGCTTCCCTCCACGGGAACGCAAGTCTCTTACTTCTTGGCTGCAGCCATTGCAAAGACAAGAGGCAACATTGATTTGTTACGAGTCGCCGCATCGGATCGTAAAGACACTTGCAGTTATGCTTGAGCAGCTGGGTGATCGGAAGATGGCGATGGTGCGAGAATTAACGAAACGTCATGAAGAAGCTGCCCGAGGAACGATATCGGAGTGTATATCATGGCTGGAAGAGAATCCGCCACTTGGCGAGTATTGTTTGGTTATTGCAGGTGTAAGCAAAGAAGAAGCAGCTCAATTGCAGCTGGATGATCCGGTATGGTGGAGCGGGCTAGAGCTGGAGGAGCATGTCAGCCGATACGAGGAGCAAGGTGAGGATCGGAAGGAAGCCATTAAGCGAACAGCGCTTGATCGAGGGTTGCAAAAACGAGATGTATATAATGAAGTAATGAAAAAATAGAAGAATTCTAGAAATGAAAAAAAAGACCTTCCTGACCATTATGGCTCAGGAAGGCATCAAGGAGTATAAAAAGGTTAGAATTAACAGGTTTGATAAATGTATTATAACCTATAAATCTGAATTTGTCTCTTATTTTGTAACGGGAGTTGGCATTTCTGTTAAACAAACGTTACAAACGATTTTGCCTTTGAAATAAGCGACGTTCTCCGCGTTGCCGCAGAAGATACAAGCCGGCTCATATTTCTTCAGCATAATGCGCTCGCCATCCACGTAGATCTCAAGAGCATCCTTCTCACCGATTCCAAGCGTACGGCGCAATTCAATTGGAATTACAACACGTCCCAGTTCATCTACTTTACGCACAATACCTGTAGATTTCATCATATCTATTATTCCCCTTCGCAATGGATTAAGTCGTCATCATTCGACAAAATTCTATCATATAATGCCTTTATAATACCAACGTTTCCCATAATAGTCAACCTGGATTTATCGGTAATTGTGACCATTTTAACTGATTATCGTTGTAAATAGGCACTTATTCAATATCTATATAGTACTGCAAACGTAGTGTGGTTGGAAATGAAATTGCGACATTATTCGACAATAGTTCGACAATTGTGTCGAATGATTGAACTTGAAGGAGCGTGATTCGACATGAGTGCTGCTCATCGAGAGGACAAACTCGCAGAAGAGAAAGTATTTAAGGACCCCGTACATAAGTATATTTACGTTCAAGATCAACTGATTTGGCAGCTTATTAATACAAGGGAATTTCAGCGGCTGCGTCGTATACGCCAGCTCGGCACTTCTTATTTGACCTTTCATGGAGCAGAGCACAGCCGGTTCTCTCATTCCCTTGGCGTCTACGAAATTACTCGCAAAATTATATCTCAGTTTGAGCGCAGCGGGTATACCGATTGGCCAAAGGAAGAGAAGCTGGTTGCCCTATGTGCAGCATTGCTTCATGACATCGGACATGGACCCTTCTCTCATTCGATTGAAGATGTGTTCGACAGCCACCATGAGGAGTGGACTTGCCGCATTTTGCTTGGAAATACGGAAATTAATACGGTCTTGCGTGAATTTGATCCGAGCTACCCCGAGCGTATTGCCGCCGTTATTTGTAAAACCTATCATCAGCCTATTGTGGTTAGTCTGGTCTCCAGTCAGATGGATGCCGACCGCATGGATTATTTGCTTAGGGATGCTTATTTTACAGGAGTGAATTACGGTACCTTTGATCTTGAGCGGATTTTGCGAGTGCTGCGGCCTCATCAAGGAAGAATCGTTGTGAAGGAGAGCGGCATGCATGCGGTCGAGGATTATCTCATGTCTCGCTATCAGATGTACTGGCAGGTTTATTTTCACCCGGTTACGAGAAGCTCGGAGATTATATTAAGGCAAATCTTTCGAAGGGCAAAAGAGCTCTTCGGCAGTGACTACGAATTTCATTCATTAATGAAGCCTATTCAGATGCTGCTATCGGGCACAATAGATATTGAAGGCTATTTGGATTTGGATGAAGCACTTGTTCAAACGGCCTTCGCGCAATGGGTCCATGAGCCTGATCCTGTGTTATCAGACCTATGCCGCCGGTTCCTTAATCGCAAGCTGTACAAATATGTAACGATGGATCACCCTGACGAGAAGCTATGGCAGGAAATCCGTGACCACTTGCGAGAAATCGGCCTTCATCCGGACTATCACCTAGAAATTGACTTTCCTTACGACATGCCCTACGATGTTTATCGTCCCGGTTCAACAACTGCTGCGGGCAAAGAGGAAAAACCTCCGATTCTGCTGCTGAGCAGTGATGAACGATTGTCGGAAATCTCTAGCCGTTCGGATATCATTCGATCGATCACCGGTATCCATCAAGGCAGGTACCACCTTTATTACCCGGAGGAACCGCTTCGCGAATCAGCCCACCTGCTGCCTGCGAAAATCCGCGAATTATTTGCTTTAATGTAGAAAGGGGTTTCTAGTTACACGATGTTAATCGACACGCACACACATTTAGACTCGCATAAATTCGACGAAGACCGAGCAGAAGTTATCGAAAGAGCGCAGGCTGCCGGCGTACATAAGCTCATCAATATCGGCTTCAACCGTGAAACAATTCCAACAACGATGGCGCTTGCCGAGCAGTATTCCTTTATTTATGCTGCTGTCGGCTGGCATCCGGTTGACAGCATTGATATGCGCCCCGAGGATTTAGACTGGATTGCGTCGCTGTGTGACCATCCGAAGGTCGTGGCAATCGGCGAGATTGGCCTGGATTATCACTGGGATACATCGCCGAAGGATGTTCAGCAGCGTGTATTCCGCGAGCAAATTCAATTGGCCAAGCAGAAACGAATGCCGATCGTCATTCATAACCGGGATGCTCATGAGGACGTCGTCAGATTGCTCCGCGAAGAAGATGCCAAGGATGTTGGCGGCGTCATGCACTGCTTCTCCGGCAGCTGGGAAACGGCGAAACAATGTCTCGATATGAACTTCTATATTTCATTCGGTGGACCGCTTACATTTACGAATGCGAGGGTGCCAAAGGAAGTGCTTTCACAAGTGCCTCTGGACCGAATTTTGATCGAGACGGATGCTCCCTACCTGGCACCTCATCCCCATCGTGGGAAGCGAAATGAGTCTTCTTTCGTCCGTCTTGTAGCAAACACGATTTCGGAGATAACCGGTAAAAGTGTGGAGGAAGTCGGCAAAATAACCACCGAAAATGCAATGAAATGTTTTGGAATCTGATGAAAACGGCTTTGAAAGCAAGGATTTGGGACTATTCTCGTGATAAAACTGATTTTGATTGAAGAAATTGCTTACTTTTCGCCTATTTTTCCTTGAAATTCGTTAAAATCGTCATTAATCAGTTCTTTACAATGTGCCGCGGTAGACGTTATGATTCATTTCAGAGCAACAAAACTTGTATTCCTTTTCCAATAAAACGCTTAATCTCCGTGTTTCGGAGAGCGGGGGAACCAATTGTTGAAACTGTTTGTATCAAGAAGAAACAGCTTGTTCGTTTCTTCCCCTTAAAACGTGTTCGTCGACTAAAGGGCGACACTGTTTTGTACAAGGCAGACAGCGATAGACATGAAATTCTTCTTGGGGTGAATTTTGCGACTGGCACAGCTAGTATTAATCCGTGCTATTAGCGAATAGGGCGACTCTCACGTCCGAATCCGACAGCTAACCTCGTAAGCGTCAATAAGAGAGATCAACCTCGTGAATGCAACTCCATGCTACCATTGTCTAATGGGAAGCCACGAAACAGATCCTCTGTCGTCGGGCTTCTTTTTGTTTGAAAGAAGCATAAACTGACGACAAAAGCTGTATTATGGAAGTGGTCCGGGGCGGAAATTGGAAAGAAAATCTCTATAGTCGCGTCTATGTAATCATGCAAACAAAGGCGGCGGGGCTATGTAAGGAGGACCGAAGAAATGGGAGCACTCCAGCTTAAGGACACCCATGGGAAACGATCATCCAGCATGTCTTTCGCATTGCGATGGAAGCATGAGAACGTGCGTTTAATTGTACTAAGCGCCATGATCTCAATCGCTATGACTTTCATGTTTCTGGTGTTGTTGTACGGAACGGCTGACAAGCGCGTGTCCGTAGTAGTGAATGGACGAGAAACCATTGTCTCTACGAAGCAATGGGTCCTTCAACGCCTACTGGATGAACAAGCTATTGCAATTGGCACTTATGATAAAGTGTCGATGCCGCTTGATGGCGGTATCAAAGACGGTGACCGAATTGTCATTAACCAAGCGGTGCCTCTTATTGTGAAAGCTGACGGCAAAGCAAGAACGTTGTACACGACAGAAAGAACCGTACAGGCGGCGATCGATCAGGCTCATATATCGATACGCAGTCAAGATAAGGTAGTACCTTCGTTATCCGCGACACTCAAGCCGAATATGATCATTTCGATCACTCGGATTGACACGAAGATCTCGGAGAGTACCCACCCCGTTCCTTACTCCATTGTGAAGAAGGATGATCCCAAGCTAGCGCTAGGGAAAGAACAGCTTGTCCAAACGGGTAAACAAGGCACTGTCGTTAAACGTTATGAAAAGACTTTCGAAGACGGCGTTCTAGTCTCACAGACACTCGTTGAGAAGTTGACCAAGTCACCTTCTGTCGATCAGATTGTGTCGGTCGGGACGAAGAAGCCTGAGCCGAAGGTAACGATGCTGAAGGCGAGTTCGCCGAATGTATCCACCATGACGAAGCGAGGCGTTACTTTCAGTTCGAAGAAAATACTGAAGAATGTAACCCTTACGGCTTATTCAGCCGGCGTGGCTTCGACAGGCAAAGGAAAGAACCATCCACAGTACGGCATCACCGCATCGGGAGCACGCGTTCAGGAAGGCCGTACCATTGCGGTCGACCCGAAAGTCATTCCGATCGGCTGGTGGGTGTATATCGAAGGAATCGGTTTCCGACGAGCCGAGGATACGGGCAGTGCAGTCAAAGGCAACAAGATTGATGTTTATTTTGACAGCGAGTCGTATGCCGATAAATTTGGTCGGAAGCGGGGCTATACTGTGTATGTGCTAGGTCCGAAGAAACCGGAAGCACTATAGGCAGTATTTCCACGGTATGAACATGCGTATCGTATTTCGAGCGTAAATATGCCATCATAAGAAGAGGCGATGCCTCTTCTTTTTGCATGTTGTATTGAAGGGAAGGAATGGAGTCCCATGATTAAAGAAATCATTGTAGTAGAAGGTAAAGACGATACCGTTGCCATTAAGCGTGCCGTAGAGGCAGAAACCATCGAGACCGGTGGTTCGGCGATTGGCGAGGCGGTTATCCGCCGAGTCATGCTGGCTCAGGAGCGCAGAGGCGTTATTATTTTTACCGACCCCGATCATGCGGGCGAGCGAATCCGCAAAATCGTAGCGCAGCGGGTACCAGGCTGCAAGCATGCTTTTCTTCCACAGGAGGAAGCGCTCTACAAAGGGGATATTGGTGTCGAGAACGCATCACCGGAAGCAATCAAGCGAGCACTCGCTAATTTGCGTACAGAAGCGACGTCTGACACTGCAGGTCTTGCTGAGGTCACGATGGATGATTTAATGCAAGCAGGCCTGCTCGTACATCCGCAAGCTTCGGATAGACGGCTGAGGATGGGCAATCTGCTCGGAATCGGCTATGCGAACGGCAAGCAGTTCTATAAACGCTGTTCGATGTTTCGAATCACGCGTGAGGAATTTATGCGGGCTCTAACCACGATGGAGCAGGCGAGCGAAGGAGATCAATGATGGCAGAGGGAATTAAGGCAGGTGTCGACGTCGCTTCACCGAAGCGGACGAAAGACATTATCGCCAGATACGGTTTTACATTTAAGAAGAGCCTCGGTCAGAACTTTCTGATCGATCAAAATATTTTACGCAACATCGTCAGTGCAGCTGAGTTGGATGAGACAAAAGGCGCGCTTGAAATCGGGCCGGGTATCGGCGCATTGACGCAGCAATTGGCACACGCAGCAGGACGCGTAGCCGCAGTGGAGATCGACAATCGGCTTATTCCGATTCTAAAGGATGTACTGGCGGATACGCCGAATGTGCACGTCGTACATGGCGATGTGCTGAAGCTCGACCTGGCGGAGCTGCTAAAGGAGCAGTTTGCCGGGCTCTCAGGCGTAAGCGTGGTGGCGAACCTGCCGTATTACGTAACGACACCGATTCTAATGAAGCTGTTAGAAGAGAAGCTGCCGCTTGAGCACATCGTCGTTATGATCCAGAAGGAAGTCGCACAGCGGATGGCAGCCAAGCCTGGTGGCAAAGAGTACGGAAGCCTCAGCGTTGCCGTGCAGTACTACTGTGTGCCTGAGCTGGTTTGTATTGTACCGCATACGGTGTTTATTCCCCAGCCGAATGTAGATTCTGCAGTTATCAAGCTTTCACTGCGGGACAAGCCTGCTGTTGAAGTCGAGGACGAAGCGCATTTCTTCCAAACCGTGCAAGCTTGTTTCGCACAGCGCCGCAAGACCATTGCGAACAATTTGACCGCTTATGTAGGCAAAGTGAATCGTGAGAAGCTCGGACCATTGCTAACGGGCATCGGTATTGATCCGTCAAGGCGCGGGGAGACCTTGTCCCTTGCGGAGTTTGCCGCATTAAGCCGCGCACTGCTGGCTGCAGATCTGCACAGCGAAGACAAAAAATAAAAGTGAGCGCACCATAACGGGCGTCTCCCCATAGGATAGACGAAGAGGTGATTTGCCCATGAAGCAAGGGGACCTGGTCGTCCGCAAATCCTATGGCGGGGACGTCCTTTTTCGTGTTGCGACAATTCTAGAACAGACAGCCATCCTGAAGGGCACCGACTATCGTCTGCTTGCAGACGCGCCAATTGTCGATTTGTCCGTTATGAGCGATCCGGAATCCTCCGGTGCAGCGAGGCAGGCACGCATTAAAGCCAGCGAGTCCACGCTTAGGATGCAGGAACAACGTGAGCAGCAGATAATTGAACGTGAACTGCAGCGCGCGCAAAGTCAATCCCAGCCGTACTTTGAGGTGCCCGGAAAAGTACTTCATTTGGACGGGGACAGCAACTATATGAGAAAAAGTATGCAGCTGTATACGCAAATGCGCGTCCCTGCTCACGGAGTATATGTGCATGAATCACAAATGGCCGACGTGGTTTACCGACTGCTTCCGCAAATCAAACCGGATATTGTCGTAATTACGGGCCATGACGGCGTACTCAAGACACGGAACCAGGACGATTTGCATAACCTGGCCAGCTACAAAAACTCGCAAAATTTCGTCAATGCGGTACGGATTGCGCGTCAATATGAGAAAAGCAAAGATAGCTTAATTGTCGTAGCAGGCGCATGCCAATCGCATTATGAAGCGCTGCTGCAAAATGGATCGAACTTCGCCAGTTCTCCGGGCAGGGTGCTCATTCATGCCTTGGATCCCGTTTACGTGGCCATTAAAGCCAGCTACACCTCCATTCGCGAAACCATTAATTTATCGGATGTCATCCACGGCACAATCAGCGGTATAGATGGTGTCGGGGGCATTGAAACATTAGGAAAGTTCCGGGTTGGGTTACCTAAACCTAAAACACTGACCGGTGTAAAGCCAACTGTTTAATATGGCTGCTTCGGGCTAAATTATACATTGCGGCGAAAAAAATAGCCTTTTATATATTGACACCAAAGTGACTCCACTGTTATAATTATAATTTTTTGACAAACCACCTCCTTTTGGTTATAATGGACAAGGAAAGAGGTGGTAGTGCACAATGGCAAAAAATGCGCTATTGGAAATCAAACGCAGTTTGGAAACCCATGTCGGCTCCAAAATCCGTCTTCGTGCAAACGGTGGTCGTCGAAAGACGATTGAGCGGACCGGTGTGTTAGAAGAAATCTACCCTTCTGTATTTATTGTCAGGCTCGACCAGGAGCAGCATGCGTTTAAGCGCGTCTCTTACAGCTACGCCGATATATTGACGGAGTCCGTTGAAGTTACGGTGGACAGCGATGATGGTCAAGTACGCATTACGTATATACAATGAGATAAATATGATACGAACATGTGCAGGTTTGCGGACGCGGCGAAAGCAGCGTAGGCAGGATCTGCACTTTTTTTTGTACTTAAATCGCGCTACCTCCACCTCCGCCTCCGTATGAGAACGATAAAAACAACCATACTAAAGGTACTACCCGTTTAAAAGGAGGAGAGTGCTTATGTCACGCAGACGCCGCGGTACGATGAGTGAAGAATTGAAGAATGAGTTGGCGAAGGATCTGGGCTTCTATGATACCGTGCAGAAGGAAGGCTGGGGAGGCATTAAAGCGAAGGATGCCGGCAACATGGTGAAACGCGCGATTCAAATCGCCGAGCAGGCCGCAGCTAAGCAGTATGCCGCACAGCAATCGCAGTCGCAGTCGCAGTATCAGCGCCAAACCTATCAGTCGCCACAATCGACGTATAGTCCGCAGCCTGCCCGCAAGCCTTTTATGCAGCCTCAAACACAGTCCAGTTATGCACCACAGCGGCAGCAGGCATCCGGTATCATTCCGGCGTATATGCATCAAGCCACGCAGCAGCAAGCGTCCCAATATCAACCCCACTAATGGGTTATTTCAAGCTAAGATGATGAGCAGGCCCGCAAACTGCTCAAAGCCTCTTAGCTTTTCTTATGACCTTTTGTTATAATATGTGAAGTTTAACGATAACGGACGGGTGAGCCTACATATGAAGATTTATGAGAAAGCGCCGGCAAAGATCAACCTGCTGCTGGATGTCATGCGTAAGCGTGAAGACGGATTCCATGAGGTTGAAATGATTATGACTATGGTTGATTTAGCGGATCGGCTCGAGATGGAAGAGCTTCCGCGGGATACCATCATTATTTCGAGTCAGGCGGGGTATATTCCGCTCGATGAGAAGAATTTAGCCTTTCAGGCAGCAAGACTGATTAAGGATCGCTACAATGTCCGCAAAGGCGTCTATATTCATCTGGACAAGAAGATACCGGTAGCCGCAGGACTTGCCGGCGGAAGCAGTGATGCAGCCGCTACACTGCGTGGACTGAATCGCTTGTGGCAGCTAGGCATCTCCGAAGAAGAGCTGTGCACGCTTGGTGCGGAGCTTGGCTCTGACGTACCGTTCTGCGTAACAGGTGGTACTGCGATTGCACGCGGCCGCGGAGAGAAGCTGGAGCGGATCAACAATCCGCCGCAATGTTGGGTCATTCTGGCGAAGCCGCCGATTAACGTTTCAACGGCAGACGTGTACGGGAAGCTGCGCGCCTCTGAGCTAAAGCAGCATCCGTCCACATCGGACATGCTGTCCGCAATCTCTAGCGGCTCATTTGGAGGCGTATGCACGTATCTGGGCAATGTGCTGGAATCGGTGACACTACAGCTTCACCCCGAGGTGCTGCAGCTCAAGGAAATTATGCAGCGTCTAGGCGCAGATGGCGTGCTGATGTCAGGAAGCGGGCCGACGGTTTTCGGACTTGTAAGCAAGGAAGCCAAGGTTTCGCGCATCTATAACGGACTCCGTGGATTTTGCAAAGAAGTCTATGTGGTAAGAATGCTGACATGAACCCTACGTGCGTCTTGATTAAATCCGTATGAAAATGGTATTATGTCATTATAATATTCGGATTTGGCTGGGGGGAGTACACGTTGAAGAAGTTAAAACGGAGTGCAAGGTTAGTAGAAATGACGCAGTACTTACTTACACGCCCCCATACGTTAATTTCTCTGACAGCATTTGCTGATCGCTATCAATCTGCCAAGTCGTCCATTAGTGAGGATCTGGCGATTATTAAAGAGGTTTTCGAAGAAGAAGGACTCGGTGAGCTGCATACCTTGGCAGGAGCCGCTGGAGGCGTGAAATATACGCCGAAGATGGGTCAGACCGAGGCACTTGGCATCATGAACGGCATTTGTCGTCAGTTAGAGCAATCGGAGCGGGTATTAGCCGGAGGCTATTTGTATATGACGGATATGCTGGGACAGCCAGGACTGCTCGCAGATGTTGGACGAATGTTTGCAACCGCATTCGCAGCTTCGGATATCGATGTCATCATGACGGTTGAGACCAAAGGGATTCCCCTTGCTTATGCAACGGCGGCTTGTATGAATCTGCCTGTTGTCATCGTGCGTCGCGACAATAAAGTGACGGAAGGCTCTGCAGTGAGCATCAATTATGTATCAGGCTCCAATAAGCGTATTCAAACGATGTCACTTGCACGTCGTGCACTGAAGGAACACGCGCGCGTGTTGATCATTGACGATTTCATGAAGGCTGGCGGAACGATCCAAGGCATGATGGATTTGCTGTTCGAATTTAACGCAAAGGTAGCCGGTGTAGGCGTCTTCGTTGAATCCGGTGAATTGGAGAACGAGGAACGACTGCTAGAGGATTATGTGTCGTTAGCTAAGCTGACGGCTGTAGATATGAAGACCAAACACACAACCGTTGTACCGGGCAACTATTTCACACCCCGGGCTACTGTTTAGCATACAACCGAGGAGGATTACTTGTTCATGAAAGCACAACCTCAAATCGTGGCGACTACGCAAGCGCCTGCTGCAATTGGACCTTATTCACAAGCTATTAAGCTGGGCAACCTGCTGTTTACCTCCGGCCAAATTCCACTGACGGCGGAAGGCGTTCTTGTTGAAGGCGGAATCGAAGAGCAGACTCACCAAGTATTCCGCAATTTACAGGCTGTATTAGCTGAAGCAGGCGCAACATTAGCTGACGTGGCGAAGGCGACTGTGTTCATTAAAGATATGAATCAGTTTGCAGCGTTGAATACAATCTATGCTTCTTATTTCGGTGACCATAAGCCGGCTCGCTCCACAGTTGAGGTTGCGCGGCTGCCTAAGGACGTCCTTGTCGAAATTGAGCTGATCGTGGCGATTGAAGTCGAATAAAATAGGATAATATGCAGATTAAAAAAATATTTTCAAACTATACAGTTATTTTCCAGAATGATGAAGGAATTCGCATTAAAACGTGGAAGTATACACCAAGTCCTTGATAGGCAAAGGTGGTGAACACAGATGCAAATTACCGATGTTAGACTCCGCCGAGTAAATTCCGAAGGCCGGATGAAGGCAATCGCCTCAATTACCATTGACAATGAGTTTGTCGTTCACGATATTCGCGTGATTGACGGTAACAATGGAATGTTTGTGGCAATGCCAAGCAAGCGTACTCCTGATGGAGAATTCCGCGATATCGCACACCCTATTTCTTCGACGACACGGGAGAAAATCCAAGCTGCCGTCTTAGCAGAATACGAACGTGCAGCGACGGAAGAAGATGTAGTAATCGAAGAAGGCGCCTAAATCAAGGTATTAAGACGTCTAGTGAAAGAGAGCCCGCCTGGGCTCTCTTTTCTTTTGCCTACAGATACGCTATATTCAGTAGAGCATTTACGCAAGGTGAACCGGTGCGGCTGTCCTAGTAGGCGGTGCAGCTTGGTTCATTCCGGAGAAATATAAGCCGTGTCTTAGGTTTATATTTTGAATATCGTAGGATATAGAAGCTAGGAGGGACATCCTTTGAAAGTAATGGCAATCGTATTGGCAGCAGGACAAGGAAAACGAATGAAGTCCAAACTATATAAAGTATTGCATCCCGTCTGTGGGAAGCCAATGGTAGCGCATGTGCTGCAGACGGTACAAGATGCGGCTTGTGAGCGCACAGTTGTTGTTCTTGGCCATGGCGCGGAGACGGTCCGCACGTACCTCGGAGATGGCGTGGAGTTTGTACTGCAGGAGCAGCAGCTCGGCACAGGCCATGCCGTGCAGCAAGCAGAACCGCTGCTTGGCGAAGAAGCGGGCACGACAGTGATTCTGTACGGAGATACGCCGCTGGTGACTTCGGAGACGATTGCGGCGCTGCTGGCGCTTCATACGAAGACAGAATCAGCGGCTACGGTGCTGACGGCCATTGTACCAAACCCGCAAGGACTTGGACGTATTATCCGCGATGAGGCCGGCAATGTGTTGCGGATCGTAGAACAGAAGGACTGCACGCCTGAGCAAGCGGCGATTACAGAAATCAATACAGGGATGTATTGCTTCGACAATAAGAAGCTGTTCCAAGCGCTTAAGAAGGTAACGAACAACAATGCACAAGGTGAGTTCTACCTCACAGACGTGATGGAAATATTGAAGAATGCAGGCGAGACAGTAGGTGCTTATTGCACACCGGACTATGCAGAGGGCATCGGCGTAAACGACCGTGTCGGCCTTGGTGAAGCAGAGGTGCTGATGCGTGCTCGGATTAACCGGAAGCATCAAATTAACGGCGTCACGATTATTGACCCGGCTGCGACCTACATTGAAGCAGATGTGGTTATCGGCTCGGACACCGTTATTTATCCGGGCACGGTATTACGCGGTAATACTGTCATTGGCGAGGATTGCGTGATTGGTCCTCATGCGGATATTACGGATACGGAGATCGGCAATCGTGTAACGGTGAAGCATTCCAATGCTGTTGAATCGGTCATAGGCGACGATTGTGCAGTAGGACCGTATGCCTATTTGCGTCCGGGTGCTAAGCTTGGTGCGGGCTGCAAAATCGGTGACTTCGTCGAGATCAAGAACGCCGAGCTCGGTGAAGGTACAAAGGTGTCTCACTTGAGCTATGTCGGGGACGCTAAAGTAGGTAAAGACGTGAATATCGGCTGCGGCGCGATTACCGTCAATTATGATGGGTACAACAAATCGCTTACTGAAATCGGCGACCGTGCATTCGTAGGCAGCAACGTGAATTTAATTGCGCCGGTTAAGATCGGTGACGGTGCTTATGTCGTGGCAGGTTCGACCATTACGCAGGATGTTCCGGACAATGATGTAGCCATTGCTCGCGAGCGCCAGGTCAACAAACCGGGCTATGCGGAGAAGCTGCGCGGGCGTGCAAAAGCGAAGAAGGATAGTAAGGCGAAAGGCTGATTGCGAGAAGTTGTTCGTTTATTTCTGGGCCGGAATGGGTATGAATATATGGAAATCACTACACTCTCAGGAGGTTTCCGACTATGGCGATACCATTTCGAGCAGAAGCACGGACGACAGCCACGCAAGGCCAATTGAGACAAATGAGACAGCAGGGCAACATACCCGGCGTCGTATACGGAACACAGCTAAGCAAGCCTATTTCGATCTCGGTTAATGAGAAGGAACTGGCGCATCTGCTTCGCTCCCATCCCCATGCATTGCTGGAACTCGACATTCCGGGAGCGGGTAAACAGCCTGTTATGCTGACCGAGGTACAGCGAGAGCCGCTGACACGCGAACTGCTTCATATTGATTTCCACCAGGTGAACATGAATGAATCCATCAAAACGCCGGTTCGGCTGGAGATGGTCGGTGATTCTACGGGGGTGCGCGAAGGCGGAATTCTGCAGGCGATGCTGCATGAGCTTGAGGTGCATTGCTTGCCGGATCGTATACCGGAGGTTATTGAGGTTAATGTGTCCTCTCTGGGTATCGGAGAGAACCTGTTAGTCAGTGATTTGCAGCTGCCATCCGGTGTAACGACCAAGGTTGATTCAGACCAAGTCATTGTGACGATTCTGGCACCTCAGAAGGATCTGACGGCAGAAGAAGCAGAAGATGCTGCGGTAGAAACGAAGGAAGCGGAGCAGCGTGCACATGAAGCGGAGATGCATGCGGTAAACTTCGAATAAACGTACGATCAGGGCTGCGAGCAAGAGGCAGCCCTTTACTTTTTTTCAATAGCCGGGTCTGGAAACAAAGGTAAATTGCTTGCGGCTGTAGAAAATATTATTCATCTTGATGTACGATGGGCTGTAATATTCGACGTAGCCAATATCATGATGTTCTTTGCCCCAATAGACTTGGACAGGAACTTGATGCTCATGGTGATCCTGGAAATGATAATCGTCGAAGATATGCTGACCGTTTACATACATCGAAAAATACGCTCCTTTATGAACGAAGTTCGGCTTTTCTGCCGAATCTATATGTATGACAATTGAAGGCGAAGATTCGTTGCATAAAGAAAAAAGAAATTTTGTTGTAGCAGGAGTTGAGAGTTCAGCATGAAATGGATAGTCGGATTAGGCAACCCCGGCACCGCGTATCAAGGGACGCGGCATAATGTGGGCTTTATGGTCGTGGATGCACTGGCCAAGCGATGGGGAATAAGCGTGACGCAGAGTAAATGCAAGGCGCTCCTTGGCGAAGGCAATGTGGCGGGAACGAAAGTTGCACTCATTAAACCGATGACCTTTATGAATTTATCCGGTGAAACAGTAAGAGGCTTCATGGATTATTTTAAAGCGAATTTGGAAGATGCCATCATCGTTTATGATGATTTGGATACGGAAACGGGCAAGATCCGTTTGCGTTATCAAGGCAGCGCCGGCGGCCACAACGGGATTAAGTCCATCATTCAGCATACAGGGACACAGACGTTCGATCGGATCAGGCTTGGAATCTCTCGTCCACAGCCGGGCATGAGCATTTCTGACTATGTGCTCTCGAATTTTCCGAAGAGCGAGCAGGATCTGCTGAAAGTGATGGTGGAAGAGAGCTGCGACGCGGTCGAGTTCGCGCTGACGAATCCATTTGAACGCACGATGGCCAAATATAACCGTTAAATTTCAGTCGATGCGGGCATACTGAGGGTATAACGACTACTCAGGAGGCATACATATGGCTGTAAATTATATTTGCCGGCACTGCAAATCGCAGATTGGGACGATCGACAACGCCCAAATCTCAGAAACACAGCTCGGTTTCCATTTCTTGACCCCCGAGGAGCGCAGCGATATAATAGCGTATAATCCGAACGGCGACGTAACGGTTAATGTGGTTTGCGACTATTGCCGCGAGGCGATCGACAGCAACCCAGAGCTGCTGCTTGTATCGAACCCGCTGCAGTAAGCGAGCGCAAGAAATGAATGAAGAGCCTTGGCGTACGGCTGAGGCTTCTTTTTGTAGTGATCATGAATGGAAAACGGGATTATATCCTTTGCTAGAGGACGGCAGGTGCCGATTCTTATAGAGTGTTGTCTGGTGTGGAAAGAAACGAGGTGCCGCTAACGTTGAAAGCATTACTGGAAGCTTATGCAGCGGATACGGATTTTCAATCTATCGTATCCGGAATCAAGAAAGGGATGCAGGAGCAGCTGATATCAGGTCTCGCCGGTTCTTCAAGGCAGGTTATGATCGCTGCACTGAAGCGGGAGTTTGACAGGCCGATGCTCGTGGTCACTCACAATATGTTCGCCGCGCAGAAGATCGCGGAGGATCTGGTGGAGTGTCTGTCCGAGAACGAAGTGTTACTGTATCCTGCCAATGAATTAGTCGCTGCAGAAGCAGCGATATCGAGCCCGGAAACGCTGGCGCAACGGATGGATGTGCTTATCCGACTGTCGCAAGGGTTTCGCGGGATTGTTGTCGTGCCGTTCTCCGGCGTTCGGCGATTCCAGCCGATAAGCAGTGTGATGGCCGGCGCTCGGATCGAGCTGCGTGTAGGCGAGACACTATCGTTGGAAGCGTTTTTACGCCAAATGGTAGAGCTTGGCTACGTACGCGTCGATAAGGTAGAGGGCAAAGGCGAAATGAGCGTGAGGGGCGGAATTGTCGACCTTTTCCCGCTTACTTCAGCGCACCCGTACCGGGTGGAATGGTTTGACGACGAGATCGATTCGATTCGTTCCTTTGACCAGGCCGATCAACGTTCGATTGAGAAGCTGGAGACGTATATCGTACCGCCGTGTCAGGAAATTCTGGCCGATGCAAGAAGGTTTGAGAACGCGGCTCAGCATGCCGCAGAGCTGTTGGAGCAGCAGCTGTCGAAGATGACCGACCGTACAGCGAAGGATCGTCTGCGTTCGGAGATCGGCTTGGAGATTGAGAAGCTGCGGGAGCATGTGTATTTTCCGGAAATTTATAAATATATAGCGCTGCTCTATCCGGAGCGGCATACGTTATTTGACTATGTACCTAAGGATACGCTGCTTATTTATGACGAGCCGACAAGGCTGATTGAAACAGGCCGCCAGCTGGAGCGGGATGAGTCGGAGTGGGCGCTGCATCTCTTAACGAACGGCAAAGCGCTGCCTTCGCTTGCGCTTGCGCGTCCATCTGATGACGTGCTCTTCCAACGGCCGTTCCCGACGCTGTTTCTGTCCCTGTTCTTAAGGCAAATTCCGCATACACAGCCGCAAAATATTCTGAACGTGGTCTGCCGCTCGATGCAGAACTTCCACGGTCAAATGAACGTGCTGAAAACAGAGATGGAACGTTGGCGCAAAACAGGCGCCACTGTAATGATGCTAGCCGGAAACGCAGAGCGGATGGACCGCATGCGCCGCGTGCTTCATGACTACGGGATTGAACCGCCTGTCATCATGGAAGGCAATCTGCAGACGGGCTTCGAACTGCCTTCGATTCATCTGATTGTTATTACTGAAGGCGAGATGTTCTCCCAGAAGCAGCGTAAGGCACGCCGCCTCGATAAGAAGATGGACAATGCGGAGCGGATTAAGAGCTATACGGAGCTGAAGGTCGGCGATTACGTCGTCCATCAGAATCACGGCATCGGCAAATATATGGGGATCGGTACGCTTGAAATTGCCGGGATTCATAAGGACTACATGCATATCATGTACGCAGGCGGCGACAAGCTGTCTGTACCGATTGAACAGATTGATCTGATTCAGAAATATGTTGGCTCCGAAGAGAAAGAGCCGAAGGTCTATAAACTTGGCGGCAGTGAATGGACGCGGGTGAAGAGCAAGGCGCAATCGTCGGTCAAAGACATTGCCGATGAGCTTATTAAGCTGTATGCCGAGCGGCAGTCCACGACCGGATTCGCATTCGGTGCAGATACCTCGTATCAACAGGATTTCGAGGCGATGTTCCCTTATGACGAGACAGTCGACCAGCTGCGGGCAATTGCCGAGATCAAGAAGGATATGCAAATCGCACGTCCGATGGATCGTCTGCTCTGCGGCGACGTTGGCTACGGCAAAACCGAGGTAGCGGTAAGGGCAGCCTTCAAGTCTGCTATTGAGGGCAAGCAGGTCGCTATTCTGGTCCCTACAACGATTCTGGCACAGCAGCACTATGAGACATTCCGCGAGCGTTTCTCGGGCTTCCCATTCAATGTGCAGGTGCTGAGCCGCTTCCGTTCGAAGAAGGATCAGACGGCGACGATGAAAGGGCTGAAGGCGGGTACGGTCGATGTTGTCATAGGTACACACCGTCTGCTTTCGCAGGATATTATTTTCAAAGACCTGGGACTGCTTATCGTGGATGAGGAGCAGCGCTTTGGTGTTTCGCATAAAGAAAAGCTGAAGCGGCTGAAAACGAACGTCGACGTGCTGACGCTGACGGCAACGCCGATTCCGCGCACGCTTCATATGTCGATGCTCGGTGTACGGGACTTGTCCGTCATCGAAACGCCGCCGGAGAACCGGTTCCCGGTTCAAACCTATGTGGTGGAATATAGTCCTTCACTAGTACGGGAGTCTATCGAGCGGGAGCTTGCGCGCGGCGGTCAGGTGTACTATTTGTATAACCGTGTACAAGGAATCCACCAGATGGCGGAGCAAATCCATGCGCTTGTGCCGGATGCAAGGGTGGCGGTCGGTCATGGGCAAATGTCAGAGCAGGAGCTTGAGAAGACAATTCTGGACTTCCTTGACGGGGAATCCGATGTGCTTGTCAGTACCAGTATCATTGAGACAGGCGTTGATATTCCGAACGTAAATACACTTATCGTGCACGACGCGGACAAGATGGGACTATCCCAGTTGTATCAGCTGCGCGGAAGGGTTGGACGATCGAACCGAATCGCTTATGCCTACTTCACGTATCAAAGGGACAAAGTGCTGACGGAAGTGGCTGAGAAGCGGCTGCAGTCCATCAAAGAATTTACGGAGCTCGGCTCCGGATTCAAGATTGCGATGCGCGACTTGTCGATCCGCGGAGCCGGAAACCTGCTTGGCGCGGAGCAGCATGGGTTCATTGCTTCTGTTGGGTTTGATCTGTATTCGCAAATGTTGGCCGATGAGATTAAGAAACGGAAAGCAGAGATGGGCGGCGAAGTCGAAGAGCCTGTGAAGGAAGTCAGCACAATCATCGATATGAGCATTGATGCCTACTTGCCGTCTTCCTATATTTACGATAGCATACAGAAGATAGAGATTTATAAGAAAGTGGCCTCCGTACGTACCTTCGAGGAAGTGGAAGATCTGCGCGAGGAGCTGATTGACCGGTTTGGCGATCTGCCTCAAGCGGTCGACAACCTGCTTTCTGTAGCTCGTTTGAAGGTGTACGGCACGATCTGCGGCATTGAGCAAATCGGCGGCAAAGGCGAGGATATCGCCTTGCGTTTCGCGGAACGTGAGAAGCAGCGGTTCGACACGAAGAAGGTTGACATGTTATGCCTGCAGTTGGAAAACCGGTTTAAGCGTTCGACCGGACAAGAGCCTTATCCGCTTATGCAATTAAGGGGCAAAGGGTTGTCGGTGGAGCAGAAGCTTGAGATGCTGGAACGTTTTTTGATGCACTATAAAGACACCATTCAATCGAAAGGGGAACTACAGAATGTTACGCACTAACTATTGGAGAAAAGCGACTCTGCTCGCACTGGCTGCTGTGCTGGTTGTTGTATTGGCAGCAGGCTGCGGCAAGAAGAAAGAGGAGGGCGCGGCTCCGGGTACGGGCGAAGGCAAGACGATCGCTACGTATACAGACGGCACAGTAACGGATAAAGAATTTACGAAGTATTCGACATTCTTTGGCATCGTACAGCCTCAAACAGAGATGTACCTCAGCATTCCACAGCTGCAGGAACAATTTCTGCGTGAATATATCGGCTACAAAGTATTGTACAAGCGTTTAGGCGACGTGAAGCAAGATGATGCAACGAAGAAAGAAGTCGACAATTTCTATACGCAAATGAAGCAGCAAATCGACGGCACACCGGAAATCAAGAAGAAAGCCGATGACGCTGGTTTGACTGAAGACGATATCAAATACTTCTACTCCATGATTTCTTCCATCATGAAGGATCAAGAGAAGAAAGTAACAGACGATCAAGTGAAGAAAGAATTCGATACGACAAAAGACGATTATAACATGATCAGCGTTCGTCACATTCTGGTTGGCACTGTAGATCCAACAACAGGCGCTGAGAAGCGTAAAGACGAAGAAGCGCTAAAAATTGCTAAAGAAGTAAAAGCGAAGCTGGATGCAGGCGGCGACTGGAAGGCTCTTGCGAAAGAGTTCTCCGATGACACAGGCTCCAAAGAAAACGGAGGTCTGTACGAAGATCAGCAGGCTAAAGGCTGGGTTGCGGAATTTAAAGACGCTGCCAACAAGCAAGAAATCGGCAAAGTCGGCGAACCGGTTAAATCCCAATTCGGTTACCATGTCATGAAGGTTGAGAAGCGCACAGCTACAGCATTCGATAATTTGACTGCAGAAGACAAAACGATGCTGAAGCAAGCTGTTGCCTCGGCAAACCTGAATAAATTTATGACGGACGAGCTTCCGAAGATGATTACGAAGATTGACCTGCCTAAAACAGAAACGCCTGCAGCGGATGATTCCAAGACAGATGATTCTAAAACAGACGACTCCAAAGCAGATAACACGGACAAAGCAACAGACGACAAAGCTACAAACGATACGACAACCGACAAGAAGTAAGAGGCAACACAACAAGCTCAGCCCCATGGCTGGGCTTGTTTTGAACATATCAGCGAAAAATGGGAGGCGTTTCAATGGGACAGCAGCTATTTTTTGTGGGATCATATTCAGCGAAAGAGCAAGAAGGCATCTCTGCTATGGTCTTACATACGGAGGACGGCGCAATTACTAAGCTTTCAGGGCAAGCGGGCATTCTTAATCCATCCTTTCTAAGAAGCAATGAAGCAGGCACAAGACTCTATGTGGTAAGTGAGACAGGGGCAGAACCAGGCAGCGTTCACAGCTTTGCAATCCATGCCGATAACGGTGAATTGAAGGCAATCAATGAAGTAACGACTCAAGGCGGTTCGCCTTGCCATATTGAATTTGATGCAGCGGGCAAGCTGCTTGTAGTGACGAACTATACAGGCGGCAATTTTGCTGTCTATGGAATAGAGAGTGAGGATGGGGCCCTCGTGCTGACAGATTTCGCTGCACATGAGGGAAGCGGGCCGCAGAAGGATCGACAAGAAGCACCGCATCCGCATTCCTCCATTATCGATCCGGCCAATCGTTATGTATTGATTGCCGACCTCGGTATTGATCAAATTGTACATTATACGATTGATCACGAAGCACAGAAGCTTGTAAGAAAACATGAAACAGCGATACCGGCCGGTGCAGGTCCGCGTCATATGGCATTTCACCCGCAGTCGCATGTCCTATATGTCATCAATGAGCTCGACAGTACAGTAGGCGTGTACAGCTATGAGGCGGAACAGTCTCAGTTAACGCTGAAGCAAATTGTATCGACACTACCGGAAGGATACGACGGAGCGACGACATGTGCCGACATTCATGTAACGGCTGATGGCCGCTTCCTGTATGCCTCGAACAGAGGACATGATAGTATTGCAGTTTACCGTATTGTTGCCGAAGGGAAGCTGGAGCTTGTCGAGATTACGCCAAGCGGCGGCAGTACACCGCGTAACTTTGCAATTTCACCGGACGGACAGTACCTGCTGGCGGCTAACCAAGATTCGGATAACATCGTGACCTTCCGAATCGATGAAGCAACAGGCGGGCTGACGCCTACGGGCAACGTCATTGAATTGAATAAACCAGTTTGTATTTCGTTTGCATAATTAGTAGTGGCGGAAAGTCGGATGGGCCTAGTGCCTGTCCGGCTTTTTTTTGTTGTTTGATGACTCTGATGGAGAGGTGGAGGGAAACGAGTGGCAGAAGGCGCGCTAACGAACCGTACGTGCGAGATACGGGTTGCGAAATGCGCTAACGAATCGTACAGGTCTTATTTGTACGAAAATAGCACTGGAAATATTCTAACGAATCGTGGAGGTCTTATTTGATGGATTAGCGGGATTAGAGAGCCCATTTCGCCCAAATAAGACTCCTACAATTCGTTAGAATTTCTAAACGGAGAAATTCGGTCAAATAAGGCTCCTACGATTTGTTAGAATTTCGCGGTAGATGGCAGGCGGCTTGAAGGGGGGCGTGCGTGAAATCGCAGGAGATGGCAAGGCGGGTTGAAGGCCACATATGTTATATATATGTAATATATGTGGCACTTAAAACCGACTACATTGCATTTTTCAATCATAAGAGTGAGTAAATATAACACAAAAACGATCTTTTCCAGAGTGTATACGCTGCCATATAAATATTTCCATCATTTATGTAAACTTTGTTGACACAAAACTTGGGCTGATCTTATAATGAAACCACGAACGATGGAAGATCAATCCAGTTAAACGTTCGGAATAGAGATAAAAATTGGATAGGGAGTGGGAGAATGAGGAAGAACGTTTGGAAAAGTGGGGTTTTCATCCTGTTTGCCTGTTGTTTGGTGCTGGCAGGTTGCAGTAAGAACGACAATAAGGCCGCATCGACGAATGCAGCCGGGTCTGGCAGCGACAGTGAAATCAAAGTCGGCATTCTTCATTCTCTTAGCGGCACCATGGCCATCAGCGAAGTTTCGGTTAAAGATTCGGAAATGATGGCGATCGATGAAATCAACGCTAAGGGTGGTGTATTAGGGAAGAAAATCGTTCCTGTCGTCGAGGACGGCGCGTCCGATTGGCCGACATTTGCGGAGAAAGCACGGAAGCTGATTTCCGAGGATCAGGTTGCGACCGTATTCGGAGGATGGACGTCTTCCAGTCGTAAAGCGATGCTTCCGGTGTTCGAAGAACTTAACGGCCTCCTCTGGTATCCGGTTCAATACGAAGGCTTAGAGCAATCCCCGAACATCATGTACACCGGTGCAACAACCAACCAACAAATCGTGCCGGCCGTAACTTGGCTGCTTGAAAACCACGGCAAGAAATTCTTCCTCCTTGGATCTGACTACGTATTCCCACGCACCGCTAATAAAATCATCAAAGAACAGCTGAAAGTTGAAGGCGGCGAGCTCGTTGGTGAAGAATACACCCCTCTTGGACATACCGACTATGCAACAGTAATTTCCAAAATCAAAGAAGCGAAGCCAGACGTGGTGTTCAATACACTTAACGGCGACAGTAACGTAGCTTTCTTCAAACAATTGAAGGATGCAGGCATCTCCTCGAAAGACCTGACGACCTTATCCGTATCTGTAGCTGAAGAAGAAATTCGCGGTATCGGCGTCGATGTGCTGTCTGGTACATATGCCGCTTGGAACTACTACCAAACAACAGACACCCCGGCGAACAAGACCTTCGTTGAAAACTATAAGAAAAAATACGGCGAAGACCGTGTTACGGCCGATCCGATTGAAGCAGGCTATGATGCTGTTTACCTCTGGGCGGCAGCAGTTGAGAAAGCAGGCTCAGCAGACGTAGATAAAGTAAAAGAGGCGGCCAAAGAGCTGGAGTGGGATGCGCCGGAAGGCAAAGTGAAAATCGACGGTGAGACACAGCATCTGTACAAAACCGTTCGAATCGGCGAGGTGCAAACCGACGGACAGTTCAAAGAAGTGTGGAACTCCGGCGATCCGGTTAAGCCTGATCCTTACCTTAAAGGCTACACATGGGCCGCAAGCTTGAGCGAAAGTAAATAACAACTAAATAGTCGGTACTAACGCGAACTGCGCCGCCGCCTAACACAACAAGCCGAGCAATCGGGCTGAGGTTGTTGTGTTTTGGACGGCGCAGTTTGCATAAGGGGTGAACGCAATCGATGGATGTTATCGTGCTGCAGTTGTTTAACGGGATCAGCGTAAGCTCGATTCTGCTGCTTATCGCGCTGGGGCTGGCAATTACTTTCGGCCTGATGAAAGTTATTAATATGGCGCATGGTGAGCTCATTATGATCGGCGCCTACACCGCATATGTCGTGCAAAATCTCTTTACCTCCTATATGCCTGAATCGGCATTCGGCTGGTACTTTGCGCTTGCAATACCGGTAAGCTTCTGCGTTGCCTTCGCGTTCGGCATGGTGCTGGAGATGACCCTCATCCGATTTCTCTACGGGCGGCCGCTCGACAGTCTGCTTGCCACCTGGGGTGTCGGTCTCATGCTGCAGCAGATCGCTCGAAGCATCTTCGGTGCCCCGAATGTCGGCGTCACAAGCCCCGAGTGGCTCAATGGCGGTGTGACTGCGCTGGGAGGCGTGGTATTCCCGTACAAGCGGCTGTTTATCATTGGTCTAGTGCTGGTTTGTCTGCTCGTCATGTATCTGTACATCTATCGGAGTCATTCCGGGCGCAGGATGCGGGCTGTTATGCAAAATCGTGAAATGGCCGCCTGTCTGGGTATTTCTACACGCCGAGTAGATGCGATGACCTTCGCGATCGGCTCAGGCATTGCGGGTATCGCAGGCTGCGCACTTACGCTTATTGGACCAATTGGACCTTCGATTGGTACGTACTATATCGTGGATGCTTTTATGGTTGTTGTACTCGGCGGTGTAGGTAAACTGGTCGGCACGGTGTTCGGTGCGCTTGGCATCGGGCTGTCGAATACAATTTTTGAATATTGGACGACGGCTTCGCTTGGCAAAGTGCTGGTGTTCCTATGTATCGTTGCTTTCCTTCAGTGGAAGCCGATGGGGCTTGTGGCAATGCGTTCGCGTTCGCTTGATAACTAGATGGGATAGAGTTGCCCTTGAAAGGTGGAGTCTTGATGCAGCTTCGAACGATGACGCCTGAGCGAATATGGCTTTTGGCGGGATATGCGGTTGCCGCTGCTGCGTTATTTTGTGCACCGCTTGTATTGAGTGATTTTCGGCTAAACTTGCTGGCGAAGTTTCTGGCCTATGCCATAGTAGCGCTGGGGCTTGATTTGATATGGGGGTATACCGGTATTCTCAGCTTAGGACACGGCGTGTTCTTCGGCTTAGGCGGTTATGCGATGGCAATGTACCTGAAGCTCGATGCAAATGGCGGGAAGCTTCCCGACTTTATGGATTGGAGCGGCCTTACGGCGCTTCCTTGGTTCTGGAAACCGTTCGGATCGCTGCCCTTTGCCGTAATGGCCGGTATATTAATACCGGCGCTGCTGGCTTTGATACTCGGATACTTTACGTTCCGCAATCGAATTCGCGGCGTGTATTTTACAATCCTGACGCAGGCGCTCGTCATCATTACCGTCACGCTGTTCATTGGGCAGCAGGCGTATACAGGCGGCACGAACGGAGTGACCGGCTATAGCAAGCTGCTCGGCTTCGCGCTGGCATCACCAGACACGAAACGCTTCCTGTACTGGATAACGGTTGTAGTGCTTATTGGCGCATATCTGCTCTGCCGTTTCCTGGTGAAAAGCCGCTTTGGCAAGGTGCTGCGTGCGATAAGGGATGGCGAGAACCGGGTACGGTTCATCGGTTATAACCCTGCTGTCTATCAGATGATTGCCTTTAGTATCTCGGCAGGGCTTGCAGGCCTTGCGGGCATGCTGTTCGTGCTTCATGTCGGCATTATATCTCCCTCCATGATGGGTATCGTACCTTCTATTGAGATGGTGCTCTGGGTTGCAATCGGCGGCCGAGGAACACTGGCTGGTGCGGTGCTTGGCGCAATCTTGCTGAATTCCGCTAAGAGTGCGTTCAGTGAATCTTACCCGGATATTTGGATTTTGTTCATGGGTGCATTGTTCGTCGTTGTCGTGGTCTTCTTACCGAAGGGGGCGGCGGGACTGGTTGGGCCATTCAAGCGGTTTGGAAGGAGGAAGGCTGCTGATGAAGGAGCAGAAGGAGTTCGTAATCCTGCAGTGTGACGAGGTAACCGTCGACTTTGATGGATTTAAAGCGGTACAGGGGATGAATTTCTCACTCACCCGGGGGGAACTGCGGTTTCTGATCGGCCCTAACGGAGCGGGTAAAACAACGATGCTTGATGTCATCTGCGGCAAAGTGAAGCCGGCTGATGGGAAGGTGCTGTTCAGCGGCAACGTGGACATTACGCGTAAGAAGGAACATCAGATCGCAGAGCTCGGTATCGGCCGTAAGTTTCAAACACCATCTATTTTTCCTTCCCTGACGGTGATGGAGAACTTTGAAATTGCGATGAAGCAGAATCGCAGTGTATTTGCGGTGATGAGAGCGAAGATGCGAGCGGAGGATCGGGAGCGGATCAACGCTCAGCTGGAGCTGGTAGGGCTCTCGGGGAAAGCGAATTGGCGAGCAGGCGGCCTCTCACATGGGGAGAAGCAGTGGCTCGAAATCGGGATGATGCTGCTGCAGGAGCCGGAGATTTTGTTGCTGGATGAGCCTGTTGCCGGGATGACCGATGGCGAGACCGAGAAAACCGGTGAGCTGCTGCAGCATATTCGCAAGACGCAGTCGATTGTCGTCGTGGAGCATGATATGGAGTTTGTGCGCAGCTTCGCGAGCAAGGTGACGGTTATGCATGAAGGCAAGCTGCTGAAGGAAGGCTCCATGGAAGAAGTGCAGCGCGATGACCGCGTAGCGGAAGTGTATCTGGGGAAAAGGCGGGATGTCGATGCTAGCCGTTCAACAGCTTGAAGCGGGTTATGGAGAGAGCGTAATTTTGCGGAAGGTTACGCTTCAGGTACGGCCGGGGCAGGTCGTCTGCCTGCTAGGGCGTAATGGAGTCGGCAAGACGACGCTGATGAAGAGCATTATGGGGGTACTGAAGGCGCGAAAAGGTACGGTGACCTACAAAGGAACCGATCTGACGAAGCGTTCACCGGGCGAGCGTGCGAAGAAGGGGATCGGGTACGTGCCGCAAGGGCGCGAAATCTTCCCGCAGCTTACTGTATTTGAGAATGTCCTGCTCGGATTGGAAGCGTGTAAAGAGAAAAAACGCGCCATTCCGGAGTCGGCGATTGCCAAATTCCCTGTCTTGCCTTCAATGTATGGACGTAGAGGCGGTGATTTGAGCGGCGGGCAGCAGCAGCAGCTCGCGTTCGCCAGGGCGCTTGCCTCCGAGCCGGAGCTGCTGCTGCTCGATGAACCGTGTGAAGGCATTCAGCCGTCCATTGTCGATGATATCCGCGATGTGATTCGGTCGATCAAGGCAGGAGGCGAGACCGCTATTCTGCTGGCAGAGCAAAGTCTGGAGTTTGTGAAGAGTGTCGGAGATTACTTCTATATCCTCGAGAAAGGCTCGATCGCATGGGAAGGCGGCCTGTCCGATTTGAACGACGAAGTTATCCGCCATTATCTGACTGTTTAGCATTCATGTAATAAAACCTAACATAGACATTGACACTTAGGCTATTTCCCTCTTACAATACAGATAAATGTAAGGTTGGTTAACAATAGAATATCAGTTCTCGGCAATTCACGGGAACGAAAAAGCTGTCTAGGGTTCCGTGGTGTCACAACCAGCTGGTCCGAGAGGCGGCGTATGGAGAATGGCTCACATGACTTGGGCCGCGATCTCCGTATAACACGGAAGGACAAAAGCCTGGGAGATCTCTCCTGAGGCTTTTTCTATTCTTATAGAGAATTGATGGGAGTGGGGAGAAATGAAGAGAACGAAACGGACGATTACATTGTTACTGCTTGCTGCAATGCTGACGGCGCTGACCGGCTGCGGGGGTTCCAAGGAAGCATCATCGGGTGCAGATGGTTCACCGATTACGATTGCACTTAGTCCGTGGCCGGGCTGGTTCTTCTGGTACCTCGTCGACGAGAAGGGCTTCTTCGAGAAACATGACGTGAAAGTCGATCTGAAATGGTTCCCGGTTTACAGCGATTCTCTTCAAGCACTCTCTACGGGCAAAGTGGATGCAAACAGCCAAACGCTCAGCGATACACTCGCTCCCGCATCCAAAGGGATCGGCTTGAAAGCCGTTCTTGTCAATGACAACTCCTTCGGCGGCGATGCGATCGTCAGCAAGTCGAACATTGGCTCCATTGCCGAACTGAAAGGGAAAACCGTAGCAACGGAGCTCGGAACCGTCGATCATCTGCTGCTGCTGACTGCACTTGATCAGAACGGACTGACCGAGAAGGATGTCAATTATGTCAACATGACAGTCAACGATGCCGGGCCGGCATTCATCTCGGGCAAAACAGACGCTTCCGTATTGTGGGAGCCGTTCCAAACAAAAGCCGTTAAAGAAGGCAAGGGTAAAATACTCTTCTCTTCCAAAGATACACCTGGCCTCATTCCCGATTTGCTTGTCTTCCGCGATGATGTTGTGAAGAACCGTCCGGATGATATTCAGAAGATCGTTGACGCTTGGTTCGATGCACTGAATTATTTCAAATCCCACCAAGATGAAGCGATCGCGCTGATGGCCGAGAAGGCGGAAACGACGCCGGAGGACTTTAAGCTAGGTCTTGACAGCATTAAACTCTTCACACCGTCAGATAACGTTAAAGCGTTCGGAAAACGCGATGATTACACGTCATTGCCTTATACGGCTGAGAAGACAGCGGACTTCCTGAAGAAACTTGATATGGTGGATGAAATTAAAGATTTCGATGTCCTCTTCGACTCACGGTTTGTAGAAAAAGCAGCTAAGGAGTGATGGCTATGAAGGCAAGCGATCTTAACCCAGGGCGTAAGAGTCGGCCGAATCGGTTTCAAATCTTCAAGGAGATCGGCGGGAGGCCGTTTGCCTTCACCGCAGGATTCTCCTTTGCACTCTTGTTCATCGTCTGGTCGGCACTGAGTTACACGGAATCGGTTAATCCGGTCTTCCTGCCAACGCCGGATAAAGTATTTGTCGAGATGTTCAAGATGCTTGGTACAGGAGAGTACTGGCATCATATCGGGATCAGCGTGTTCCGTGTATCGGCAGGGTTTCTGCTTGCTTGCATCGTCGGCATTCCACTCGGCATCTTCGCAGGTACATTCAAGTACGGCGAAGCTTTCGTAGAACCGCCAATGGAATTCATCCGTTACATGCCGGCAGTTGCCTTTATTCCACTCATCATGGTGTGGGCCGGTATCGGAGAATGGGCCAAAATCCTGCTGATCTTCCTCGGCTGCTTCTTCCAGCTTGTCTTAATGGTAGCGGACAACACGCGCCGCGTCTCCCATGACCTGCTTCAAGCGTCCTTCACGCTTGGGGCAGGCCGCTGGAAGGCGATTGAGACGGTGCTCATTCCGGCCATTCAGCCGCAATTGATGAACACGCTTCGTCTTATTCTCGGCTGGGCATGGACGTATCTCGTCGTTGCCGAGCTCGTAGCGGTCAACAGCGGTCTGGGTTACGCCATTATGAAGGCACAGCGGTTCCTGAATACGGATCAAATCTTTGTCGGCATTATCGTCATCGGTCTTCTTGGGCTCATTAGCGACCGGATCTTCGCTTTCTTGAACCGCAGGTTATTCCCTTGGGCGTGATGAGGTCGGTAGGTCCGCAGTAAGCAGGTGCAAAGAAATCAGTACGGGGAGTGATCGCGATGGAAGCCGTTAAACGTGAAACTAACTATGAAGAGCAATCGGCAAGCGCGAAAGGAAATACTCGTGTCAAAGACTTGGCGGTAGCGCCGCGCGGTGAGATCGTGATCCGCGGCCTGCAGAAGGTCTACGAAACGAAGAAAAGCCAGTTCGAAGCACTCAAAAATATTGATCTGAGTATCGGGACTAACGAGTTTGTCACGATTGTTGGCCCCTCCGGCTGCGGTAAATCGACGCTGCTTCGCATCGTTGCTGGGCTCGATGAGCTGACAGAAGGATCGGTCACGCTGGACGGGGAAGAAGTTATCGGACCCGGAGCGGAGCGGGGCATGGTCTTCCAGGGCTATACGCTGTTTCCGTGGCTAACCGTGCGTGAGAATATCGAATACGGCCCGAAGTTGAAAGGGATTTCCACGCTGGAGCGCCGCGCGATCAGCAATCATTTTCTGAAAGTCATCAAGCTCGAAGCATTCGCGGGCGCATATCCGAAGCAGCTCTCCGGCGGGATGAAGCAGCGGGTAGCAATTGCAAGGGCACTTGCGAACCGGCCGAAGGTGCTGCTCATGGATGAACCGTTTGGAGCACTCGATGCACAGACCAAGCTGGAGATGCAAGAGATGCTGCTTGAAGTATGGGAGAAGGAGAAAACGACCGTTCTCTTCATCACCCATGATATCGACGAGGCGATTTTCCTATCTCAGCGCCTTGTTGTGATGGGTGCCGGTCCGGGACGCATTCTGAAAACATTCGATGTGGGGCTGCCGGATAAACGGACACCTGAGGTACGCGAGCTGCCGGAATTTCTGGCGCTCAAGCGGGAGCTTGGACAGCTGCTGAAGCACTAGAAGCAAGGCAATCATGGACGAGGAGTGATCCAGCATGGTGACGCGTGATTCGAATGAGCCTCCCGCGGAAAACGGCAAGGTGGAACGTACAAGCGGTGCTGGTGCCAAGCGCTTCAACAGAAGGCTGCTGGCCGCATTTGGTTTTATCGTTAGAATGATGTTCTTTCGGCATCCTGAAGCTCTTCGTTAGAGCTGAGGGGTGCTTTTTTTTCTGTTGCAGGGTGTAAGGTGGAAGATACCTCCAACAGCGGTGATTCAAGGCTTTTGTCCCTTTTCCACGTGCATAAGAAAATGGGAGCAGATGAATACTATGGTCAGATCGAAAATCACCTTATTCAAGGATCCTCTCCTCTTGAACGATAGAAAATTTGCAATTTGCAGTTTGCGTCCAGTCCAATTCAAAACCTTCAAGGAAAGTGGGGCAACTAGAACATGAAAGCAACTGGAATTGTCCGTCGTATCGATGATCTCGGCCGGGTCGTTATCCCTAAGGAAATCCGCCGAACACTGCGCATACGCGAGGGCGACCCGCTGGAAATATTCGTTGATCGCGACGGCGAAGTTATTTTGAAGAAGTATTCCCCTATTGGTGAGCTTGGCGATTTTGCCAAGGAATATGCGGAGTCTTTAGCTGAAAGTACGGGCCATATTACGTTGATCACGGATAGGGACAATATTATTGCGGTCGCGGGAGCATCCAAGAAAGATTATTTGGAGAAGCAGATCGGAGCTATGCTGGAGAGCTGCATGGAGAACCGCAAAACCCTTTTGGAATCCGGCGGCGGCTCTTACGAGGTCGTCAAAGATATTGGAGAGGCATTCAGTTCTTTCGTGGCGGCTCCAATTGTAGCCGGCGGCGATCCTATCGGTACCGTTGTGCTGCTGAGTAAAGAAGAGAGCGTCAAAATGGCGCAAATGGAGACCAAAATGGCAGAAACCGCAGCAGGGTTCCTCGCCAAGCAAATGGAGCAATAACAGCTTAGAAGCTTCCTTGAAGAGCATGTCTTCATGGGAGCTTTTTTCTGTAGAGGTTCATTCCGTGTCAGAAGTTTGGGGTATAATGGGAGCAGGAGAAGAGAGCAGGGCAGGTGCACAGGTTTTGAAAATAGGGCAAGAAGAGCATGCTGTGACTACGGAAGTCGATGGACAGCGAGCGGAACGAGGAACTGACCGAGGGCAAGGCGCGGGGAAGAACGTAGGGAATATCGGGAACAAAAGCGATAACAAAGGCGAGAACAGAAGCGGGAACAACAGCGGGAACAAAGGCGATAACAAAAGCTTAGGGAAAAGGCCTTTACTGCTTCGCGGCGCGGCTCTGATGGGCGTGGCCATGTTAATAAGCAAGACGCTTGGCACGATGCAGAAAATTCCGCTGCAAAATATAGCCGGTGATCGCGTATTCGGGATTTATAACGCGGTATATCCCCTGTATCAGTTGCTGCTTGTGATGGTAACGGCGGGATTTCCCGTCGCGGTATCCCTGCTCGTAGCGGAGCGCGAAGCACGCGGGGATTCAGGCGGTGCAAGGCGAGTGCTGAGCGCAAGCGCTTGGTTATTGTTTGTGAGCGGTGCAGTTGGATTTGTATGGCTGTGGCTTGGCGCCGAGCGAATCGCGGTTTGGATGGGCGATGAGGCAACCGCTCCAGCGGTGCGAACCGCATCACTCGCACTATGGTTCGCGCCTGTAATGGCAGCGCTACGCGGCTATTATCAAGGACGGGGACAAATGCTGCCTTCGGCAGTGTCCCAGCTGTCGGAACAGACCGTCCGCGTGGCGGGTATGTTGATTCTGCTCGCTATCGGTTGGCACTATAATTGGTCTGATGCTAAGCTTGCTGCTGGCGCAACTGCCGGTTCAGCTATTGGCGGAGCGGCGGGGCTTGCGGTGATCGCGGCTTTCTGGCTGCGGGAGCGGGAATGGCAGGAGCAGGGGAAGAAGCGGGAGCATGAGCAAGAGCAAGAGCAAGAGCGAGAGCAAGGGCGAGAGCAAGGGCGGGAAGAGAATCGGGAGAGAAGCGGTGCGGATGAGCGAAACTTCTCGCAGGAATTGGGTAAAGAAAGAATAGTGACGCTGATGCGTAAGCTGGCTCTGCTTGCGATTCCGGTCACGCTCGGGGCGCTTGCCGTGCCTGCGCTTGGCGTTGTAGATGCATTCACGGTTCCGCGGCTGCTTCGCGGAACAGGCGTGTCGCCGGCCGATGCGATGTCGCTCTTCGGCCTGTACAGCCGGGGCCAGCCGCTTGTGCAGCTGGTCGTTATGGTTGCGGGCGCGATGGGAGCCGCGCTAGTTCCCGCGCTTGCGGCCGCACGCGTGCGCGGCGATGAAGCTGCCGTGCGTCAGCAGGCTGCTCTTGTAATGCGGGCTGCGTGGGGCATCGGCGCAGCCGCGGCTTTAGGGCTCGCGCTGCTAGCTGAGCCCGTTAACGTGATGCTGTACGCGGATGATGCCGGATCGCGTACGTTTGCCCTTGTCGGGTGCACGGCGCTCGCGGGCACCGTTAGCGCAATCGCGGCTGCAACGCTGCAGGGGCTGGGGGCCGTCCGTGCCCCGGCGCTGTTCATGCTGGCCGCGGCCGCGCTGAAGGCGGCGTTCAACGCCGCCCTTGTGCCGGCGTACGGCACGGCCGGCGCAGCCTGCGCCGGCATCGCTGCGCTCGCGGCGGCCGCCCTGCTCGGCACGGGCGCCGTCCGCCGCGCCGCCGGCGCGGCGATGCCCGCGCGGCGCGCCGCGGGCATCGGACTCGCACTCGCGGTCATGGCCGCGGTGCTCGTCCTGGTCGAGCGCGGCGGTGCCCCGCTGCTCGACCTTGCGCTGCCGCCGAGGGCGGCAGCTTGCGCGCTCGCGCTCGGGGGAACCGCCCTCGGCGGAGCGCTCTTCACAGCCGCCGCGCTGCGCTTCGGCGGCGTCACCGCGCGCGAGCTGCGCGCGCTCCCGGGCGGCGATGCGCTTGCCGCCCGATTACAGCGTTGGCGGCTGCTGCCAAGCGCCAACTAATCGCCAACTAATCACGGCCTCGGCGGAACACCTCGCCGACGATTGCATTCCAAAGGAGGAACATACATACATGCAAAAACCAACGATAACCGTAGTCGGACTGGGCTCCGGCGATGAAGATCAGCTTACACTAGGTGTCTGGCGCAGACTGCAAGAGGCGTCCAATCGCTATGTGCGTACGGACAAGCACCCGATGATGAAGTTATTCAGCGATCATCAATTAGCATACGAGTCCTTCGACTTTCTATACGAGCAAATGGACTCATTCCCGGATGTATACGAAGCCATCGCCGAGCAGCTCATCGCAAATGCCCGTACGAAAGGCAGCTTAATATTCGCTGTTCCGGGCCATCCGATGGTTGCTGAGAGGACAGTGCAGCTGCTGCGCGAGCGCTGCCCGGAGCACGACACGGAACTGCACATTCTTGGCGGTGAGAGCTTCCTCGATCAAGCTTTTACACGGCTCGGATTCGACCCGATTGAAGGCTTCCAGCTGCTTGATGCAGCGGAACTGAAGGCGTCCCTGGTCCGCACGGAGCTGCATACCGTGATCGGCCAGGTCTATGACGAATTCACCGCATCTGATGTGAAGCTGACGCTTATGGAGCTGCTGCCCGATGATTATCCGATTACGATCGGCCATGCGCTCGGCGTACCCGGCGAAGAACAAATCATCACCGTGCCGCTCTATGAGCTGGATCGGACACCGGGCTACGGCAACCTCTCGCTGATTTGGCTGCCGCGTTCCACGGACGATATGCTGCGAAACCGATCCTTCGAGCGCCTGCATGAAATCGTTGCGATATTGCGAAGCCCCGAAGGCTGTCCGTGGGATCGGGAGCAAACCCATCAATCGATTCGCAAGAATTTCATCGAAGAAACCTATGAGGCGATCGAAGCGCTCGATAACGATGATCCGGATGGCATGCGCGAAGAGTTTGGTGATGTTATTTTGCAAGTGATGCTGCACAGTCAGATGGAAGAAGAGGTTGGCACATTCTCCGTCTATGATGTCATCCAATCGCTTAACGAGAAGCTGCTGTTCCGTCATCCGCATGTGTTCGGCGATACGAGTGCCGGTAATTCAGAAGAGGCGCTGCGCAATTGGGAGCAGATGAAAGCCGAGGAGAAGCGCCGCAAAGGCATCGATCCGACCACAGTCTCGCAATTGGATGGCATTCCGCCTGATTTGCCTGCACTGATGAAAGCTTACAAGATTCAGAAGAAAGCGGCCAAAGTCGGCTTCGACTGGGATCATATCGGCCCGGCTCTCGACAAAGTTGGCGAGGAGCTGAGCGAGCTGCGCGAAGCCATTCAATCCAAGGACGCCGAGGAGCAGGCAGGCGAGCTCGGAGATTTGTTGTTCGCGGCAGTCAACGTAGCTCGTTTCATCCATGCGGATCCGGAAGAGGCGCTTTCTCGCACCAATCATAAATTTAAGAAACGATTTTCATATATTGAGGAGCAGCTTCGTATAAGCGGGCGATCCTTTGACCAAACTGATTTAACAGAGATGGATCGTTACTGGGAGGATGCGAAGAAGCTTCCCTAGTAAAAAGGATTGTAGATTCGTCAAAATTCGGCTTATTTCCTCACAAAACGTGAAAATAATTTTCCAATCAGCAGGATTTATTTGCTAATAGGCAGAAGTAGTAGCTGAGGAAACTAAGCTATGCGGCAGTCTAAACACTGCCTACAAGTATATTTGAACTTTTAGGAGGCCATTAACAATGAACAAAACAGATTTGATCAACAACATCTCGGCAAAAAGCGGTTTGACTAAGCGTGATGTAGAATCCGTATTGAACGGCTTTCTGGGCGAGGTAACAGATGCTCTGGCAGGCGGAGACAAAGTACAATTGATCGGCTTCGGTACATTCGAAACGCGTAAGCGTTCCGGCCGTACAGGTCGCAACCCGCAAACGGGCAACCCGATCACGATTGCAGAATCCAAAGTTCCAGCGTTTAAAGCCGGCAATAAATTGAAAGACGCGATCAAGTAATAATGCGTCTGGATAAGTTCCTCAAAGTATCGCGTTTAATCAAGCGGCGTACTGTCGCAAAGGACGTGTCCGAACAAGGCCGCGTCTGGATTAACGATCGTGAAGCCAAAGCGAGCAGCACCGTCAAAGCCGGCGACGAGCTCAAAATTCAATACGGCCAGAAGATCGTCACCGTCCGCGTCGAGCGGATCTTGGAGACGACCAAGAAGGACGAGGCTAGCGGTATGTATACTTTGTTGAAAGAAGAAGCGCGCCAGCAAGAGAACAAGCTCGACTGGCAAGCATAAGCAGCTTATGTAACAGCCTCAACCGGGATAATACCTGGTGGCGGCTGTTTTTCTTTTGCTCTAACGAATCGTAGAGGGCTTATTTCAGCAAAATGACCCGCTTTGAAACGCTAACGAATCCTACAGAAGCTATTTCGTGTTAAACAGTCCATATCCGCTCCATTTTCACACAATAAGGCCCTCACGATTCCTACCTATTCATCCGAACGGCTATTCGAATCATTAGCGCGAGCGGCGCGATATCCGTATTCTTCTATGCGTTTGCCTTGCTCGTACAAGTCATCAAATCTATGATCCCGCGAAAATCGTAGAGTCCCAATCTCGCAGTTCTAAAACCTGTCCCTTCCCCATAGGCTAGTCTCAGTGATAGATATGCTGGAGGAGGGGGACGGGCAATGATCGAGCAAGCCAAAGGACAGAAACGCCAGGAAATCAAAATGCTTAACCGCAAGATCCTTGAGATTACCGGCGTTATGAATGTGGAGAGCTTCGATAGTGAAGAGTTTCTGCTGGAGACGGAGCTGGGCTTTCTGGCGATCCGCGGGCAGAACCTGCATATGAAGCATCTTAGTCTGGAGCAGGGGCTGGTTGCCATTGAAGGGCTGGTTCATTCGCTCACTTACCTGGATGGCAATACGGGCAACAAGTCGTCGAAGGGCTTGTTCGGGAAGATATTCAAGTGAGTCTGACCGTTCAGTGGTGGACGATGATAACGATGCTGCTCTCAGGGATCGGGATGGGCATCGTTTTCGATGGATATCGTGTCGTATCGGACGAGCTGCGGATCAGCCGGTTATGGATTCCGATCTTTGACCTACTCTACTGGATTGCAGCTACATTGGTTGTCTTTCAGGTGCTCTCTGCAAGCAATGAAGGCGAAGTGCGGGCGTATGTGTTCATCGGGCTGCTGCTGGGCATCGGCTGTTATTACTGGCTGTTTAGCAAAATCACGATGAAGCTTGTACATATTCTGATACGCACCGTCCGCGCTATTATAAAGTTTATCATCCGAGCTTTTGATATCATGATTATTCGTCCTCTGCTGCTGCTCTATCGAATTGGGAAGCTGCTCTTCGCGTTTTTGAGAGCATTTGCTATTTTCCTTTTCAAAATTGTGGTACAATTGGTACGTCCATTTTGGTTATTGGCTAGATGGATGACCAAACCGATTTGGAAGCCGCTGCTTCGTTCTTGGAAACGTTGGGTAAATCCAATTATAGCCAAGTGGCGAATTCCGGAACGAGTGACTAAACTTCGTACCGGATTGAACAAGCTATGGCAGCGCTGGAAGAATCGGAAGCAAGAGAAGAGAGACGATTAATCTAACGTCAGGAGGTCCGTGATATGGCGACAACTACAACAAGTTCTCAATCATCCGCTGCGGCGCAGTATGCAGGAACGAAACGCCGGTTGAAGATCTGGTTTGTATTTATCGTTCTTTTCATGGGCTGGGCGCTATATACGCTGATTTCTCAGCTTGATCGGCAAGGACAAGCGGAGATCAAACTGGCCAATGCCTCCCAGAAAATCGATGAAGCAGCCAAGCAGGTCGAAGAGCTGAAGCTTGCGGTCGCGCGATTGAGTGACAAGGAGTACATCGGACAGCTGGCAGCGAAGGACCAAGGCATGGTTGGCAAAGGTGAGAAGAGGATTGAGGTTGTTAATCAGCCCTAGATGATTGGTTTGGAGCGACCTCTGGTCGTTACAGCATTCATCTACGATAATTGGTTTGAGGCAACCTATGGTTGACTCAGCATTTATCTAATATGATTGGCTTGGAGCGACCTCTGGTCGCCACAGCATTCATATAGATGGGCATAACAACGGGTATCCGTCCTGTTGCCTTGCTTCTCCCATTGGGGTATAATCAGCTTAGTAACCATATTTTTAAACGGCTTACCGTAGTCATATTTTATTTTTATGCTCGCAGCCTCAGGCTGAGAGAACTCGAAGCTAAAGGCTTCGCATAACGGTTAGGGAGGAACATTTTTACCTATGGCAATTGAAGTGGGCGCCAAGTTAGAGGGCAAGGTGACAGGCATTACGCATTTCGGAGCATTCGTCGATTTGTCGGGAGGTGTCACAGGGCTAGTTCACATCTCAGAGATTGCCGATAACTACGTCAAGGATGTTAAAGACCATTTGAAACTGGAAGATGTCGTTACAGTGAAGGTCATTAATGTAGATAAAGACGGGAAAATCGGGCTATCCATTAAGCAAGCAATCGACCGGCCAGAAGGCTCAGCACCTCCTCAGCGTGAACGCAGTGGAGATCGCGGACCAGGCGGCGGCTTCAACCGGACAGGTGCCGGCGGAGGCGGTGGAGGCTTCAATCGTACAGGCGGACCAGGTGGCGGTGGAGATCGCGGACCAAGCGGTGGCGGAGGCGGTTTTAATCGTCAAGGCGGCGGCGGAGGTGGCGGACGTCCATTCAATAAAGCTGGCGGCGGCAAACCTGCTTACGGCAAACCGTCCTTCGAGGACAAAATGTCTCGTTTCCTGAAAGATAGCGAAGAGCGTATGTCTTCGTTGAAGAAAAACACGGAATCCAAACGCGGTGGCCGTGGTGCTAAGCGCGATTAATAGCATAGTAGTAGGAGAAGAAGGCAGTGCCCCTAGAGGCGCTGCCTTTTTTGCTGCCTTTTTTCGGTGCGAAGCAGCTGTCAACGGCATGTTATGCAGCAAATATACGAAATATACCCGCCCACTTCAAAAACTTTTCTCTTGTTCTCACGCAAACCCGACAGGTTCGGACGGCGATTCGCCACGCGCAGGTTTGGCGGAAGGAACATTTTTTGTTGAAACGGTGGGTGACGGGGAGTCGCATATGTATGTCGACACCTTGATAGCGCTAGGATGCCGCAATCCCGACAAGGGGTCGCCCACCACGCGTGAAAATGTCGGAAAAAACTTTTGCCATGACAACGCTTTCTGACAAACTTTCTCAATTCGTAATCCTATAATGGGGATACAAATTCGGAATAAGGCGGTGTCATCAGGCATGGTGGACAAACCTAAAGTTGTCATGTTCCCAGGTGTACAGAAAACAAGCTTCGTCCAATCAACCCTTAGGAAAGGAATGGAACGAGCAGGGTTGCTTCGCATAGCAGGGATGCTGACCTCACGAAAATGGACGTTTGCGCTGATGGCTGTCGGGTTTCTGCTCGGACGAGCTGTCATCTTGGAGTCACTGACTCCGTTTGCAGTTGCTTACTTTACAGTCATCTTCTTTCTGCGTCGAGATCTGCTGCTTCCGGTTGCGGCTTCCATTGTAGCAGGCAGCTGGCTCGCGATCGCGCCGGAACCGATGTGGATTGCTATGGAGCTGGCAGTTGTTTACTTATTGCTGAGGGGCTTAGAGGCTTATGAACGAGCGGAACTATCGTACGCACCGCTGCTAGTGTTCATCGCTACGATGCTGGTTCGATTGTTCGGCGTTGTGACGACGGACACGCTGAGCTGGTATGAGCTGATGATGGTTGGCGTGGAAGCATCTTTAGCTTTCGTCCTGACGCTGGTATTCGTCCAAGCGATACCGGTGCTGACGCTGACCAAGAAATCATCGGCACTGAAGAACGAGGAAATCATTTGTCTGATGATCATGCTTGCATCCATTATGACTGGGGCTGTCGGCTGGACAATATACGGCTTGTCCGTTGAGCACATCATGTCGCGGTTTATGCTGCTGCTCTTTGCGCTTGTAGGCGGCGCACCCCTTGGCGCTTCCGTGGGTGTTGTCGCCGGTCTCATTCTTAGTTTGGCAGATACCAATGCGATTGTGCAGATGAGCTTGCTTGCTTTTGCCGGTTTGCTTGCCGGACTGCTTCGTGAAGGGGGCAAAATGGCGGTAGCCTTCGGGATGCTGCTAGGCTCTTCAATTCTATCCATTTATGTCGGTAATCAGGCAGATGTGATGGCCTCGACGTGGGAGTCAGTCATCGCAGCTACCATGCTTATGTTTACACCAAAATCGATTGTAAGAATCATTTCTAAATATGTGCCCGGCACGCAGGAACATGTGAAATCGCAGCATGAATATGCAAAGCGCGTCCGAGATGTCACGGCACAGCGCGTAACCCAGTTCTCCGAAGTGTTTCGCCAGCTTTCCCGCAGCTTTGGGCAGCTCGGCAATGAGGTTACGGAGAAAGAGCGGCGAGAGGAAGCTGCAGGCCATTTCATGAATGCGGCTGCAGAGAAAACATGCAATTCCTGTCACAAGCGGGATCTTTGCTGGGAGGGGCGATTCTATGATACGTACAAGATGATGACAAGTATGATGACGACCGTAGAGGAAGGGCGCCGTTTGGGGCCGAAGGAGGTGCCGAGAGAATGGAGCGTGCATTGTGTGAAGCCGCATCAAGTGCTTAACGTCATGCAGCAGCAGCATGAGCTCTATCAGCATGATCGGCATTGGCGAAAGCAGCTGAACGATTCTCGGCAGCTTGTCGCAGAACAGCTGTCCGGCGTTTCTCAAGTCATGGAAGACTTGGCGCGCGAAATCCAGCGGGAAGGGCAGCAGCTGCACTTACAGGAAGAACAAATCCGGGAGGCGCTGGAAGGGCTCGGTTTATCGATACAAGGCATTGAAATTATTAATTTGGAGGAGGGAAACGTTGAAATTGAGGTGTACCATACGTTTGGCCGCGGTTATGACGAATGCCGCAAAATTATCGCGCCGCTGTTATCCGATATTCTAGGCGAGCCTATTGCCGTTATGTCGGAGACTTATCCGGAGAAGAAGGGAAGTGCTGCGCAGGTTGTTTTCGGGACGGCCAAAGCGTATGAGATTGAAACAGGTGTCGCCGGACTGGCCAAGGGAGGCGATCTGCTGTCGGGAGACAGCTTTAGTACGGTGGAGCTTAGCAATGGCAAGTTTGCTGTCGCGATCAGCGATGGTATGGGTAACGGGGAGCGTGCAAAGCAGGAGAGCAGCACTGCTTTGACGATTTTGCAGCAGCTTCTGCAATCCGGTATGGATGAGAAGCTTGCGATCAAGTCGGTTAACTCCATCCTGCTGCTGCGTTCTTCGGATGAGATATTTGCAACCGTCGATGTCGCACTCATCGACATGTACTCTGCGAAGACGACTTTTATGAAAATCGGATCAACGCCCAGCTTCATAAAGCGCGGGAACGAAGTGATTCCGATTACGGCCAACAATTTGCCGGTAGGGATTTTGCAGGACATTGACATAGATCTTATCCGCGTGCAGCTGCAACCCGGAGATACGCTCATTATGATGACCGACGGCATCTATGACGCGCCGGGACATGCCGTGAATAAGGAAATGTGGATGAAACGGATCATTCAGGAAATTCGATCCGACGATCCACAGGAAATTGCCGATGGACTGCTGGAAACAGTCGTGCGGTACCACAAAGGCGACATTGTGGATGATATGACGGTTGTCGTCGCGAGAGTAGACAAACATCAGCCCGAGTGGGCTACATTCCGCTGGCCTGGGGTGACCAAGGTCGAGCGACCAAGGACGGTGAGCTAACCATGTACAGTAAATGGATCAAGCAACTACTCCAACTCCAAAGGCGTAAGCAGCGGAAACGAATTCGGCTTCCTTCATCATTGAAGCGTGCACCGGCGATTTTGAATGATCAATAAGTGGAATGGAAGACTTTATAAGGTTGTCATCACTAGAATAGACATAAATCAGCCCGAGCGGGCTGCACTCCGCCAATCTGGTATGGCCAGGTTGAGCAACTTAGGGACGGTGAGCCGATTTGATGAGCAGCATACGAAACGGACAGTTTACCCAAGGGCGGCAACGGCAGGAGCGAGTACAGACATTGAGGCAGCATAAGCGTGCACCGGCGATTATTAAAGATCCATAGCTATAGATAGAGGAATAGAAGCATTGGAAGCCTGTCCGGCCGGCAGGCTTTTTTTGCGTTCTAACATTCCTATTCATACATTAGATACACGCCGCCTTGCTTACCACCGCACCAACCTCTTCTCGTCTCCTGCTCTCTCGTAAACTCCCATCCGACTCTCCTCAATTGCACTCCCCTGTATTCGCGTGCTCCACACCGCCCACTCAACCCCGCACCTCAACCATTCAGGGTTATCCCCTCTCATAATTGGCAATGCTGATAGAGCTAGTACTAGCAGTAGATTCAGATTCCAAGGTTTTGGGGGAATGAACGATGAGACAGATTCTATTAGTAACCGATGGCTGCTCCAATGTTGGTGTGAGCCCGGTTATTGCGGCTGCGCAGGCGCATGCAGTAGGGATTACAGTTAATGTTGTCGGTGTTGTGGATCAAGGCGATCTCGCTGAATTCGGTACGACTGAGATTGAAGAAATTGCGCGGGCGGGCGGCGGTCTGAGCCGGTTGTCGCATACGCGACAGCTCTCGCAAACCGTTCAAATGCTGACGCGCAAGACCGTTGTGCAGACGATTCAACAAGCCGTTCAACGGGAGTTGAAGCAGGTGCTCGGTACGTCGTCCATTGAGGAGCTTCCGCCGGAGAAGCGCGGCGAAGTTGTGCGCGTCATTGACGAGCTGAGCGAGACGAGCAAGCTGCGCGTTGCGCTATTAATTGATGCCAGCGCGAGCATGAAGCCGAAGCTGCACGCGGTGGAAGAAGCGATTCGCGACCTGGCCATCAGCTTGCAGTCCAGACAGGGAGGCAGCGAGCTTGCAGTGTTTCATTTTCCAGGCTCCGCTTATGGAGAGGACTGCAAACTTGATCTCGACTGGACGAGCAATATAAGCGGCGTCCATTCTTTATTCCCGCGGCTGCAGATGCGGGGGACGACGCCAACCGGCCCTGCGATCGTGCAAGTCATTGATTTTTATCAGAAAGCCGATTATGGTAATAGGAAGAATGATGAAACGGACGGGATGATGAGTGACTACGTCGTTTGAATGGACGCTTCCGCGCGGTACAGTCATTCGCGGCAAGTGGAAGCAGGGCAACTATCGTGTGGAACGGCTGCTCGGCGAAGGAGCCAATGGCAAAGTATTTCTGGTCGAGCGACAGCGTGAGCTGTTCGCGCTTAAGATCGGTTCGAATACCGTAGATTTGCAATCGGAAGTTAATGTCTTGCAAACGATCGCGAAGCAGAAACAGAAGCGCGGCGCCAAGGGAGGTCTCTTCCTTGTGGATGTCGATGATTTCCGCGGAGTAGATGGCAAGGAGCATCCGTTCTATGTCATGCGATACATTAAAGGTATGACGCTCGCCGATTATTTGGGTAAACAGGGGAAGGAATGGTTTCCTGTAGTTGCCTTCAACCTGCTTGGCAAATTAGCGGAGCTGAATGAAGCGGGCTGGACGTTTGGGGACTTGAAGGTAGAGAACATCCTTGTCGGCGATTACGGCCGGCCAGAGCTCGTGGACTATGGTGGTGCTACCGCTTTCGGCAAAGGCGTCAGGCAGTTTACGGAGATTTATGACCGGGGCTATTGGAATGCGGGCACTCGTACGGCGGATGCGCGATATGACTTGTTCTCGTTTGCAGTGCTTTGCATTCAGCTGCATGAAAGTCGCCGGCTTGCGCAGCTTTCTGCCGGACTGCTGCCACAAACGCGAACACCGGATGAGCTGGCGAAGCTCGCTGCGACAAGCGCAGTGTTGAAGCCGCTCAGCGGCTGGCTGCGCAAGGCGCTCTACGGCGAGTTTGCCAGCGCCCGCGAAGCAGCTGCTGCTTGGCAGCAGTGGATGCACCGCTCAGGTGCAGCCAAGTCCGTGTCTGCGCCGGCACCTCGCTGGATGAAGGGGCTGTTCGCCGCTTCTGCGGCTGTTCTGGCAACCACAATCTATTGGCTGCTGCGCGGCGCATCGTAAGAATGGCATGAACAACATAGAGAGGATGAGGGAAGTGGATGATTGGCTAAGCGAGCTGTCCGGACTGGCCCTGGAAGAGCAGCTGTGGCTGCCGGGGGAGACGGTCGTCGTAGCCGTATCGGGCGGACCGGATTCCATGGCTTTACTCCATCTGCTTCACCGGCTGTCCGGACAAGAGCGGCTTACTTTGGTTGCCGCTCACGTGGACCATGGCTTTCGCGGCGAGGAATCGGCGCGGGAAGCAGAATCCGTGAGACAATACGCAGCGCTGCTCGGCATCCCTTGCGAAACGGCGCTTTTTAATTTGCCTGCTTATATAGAAGAAACTAGAATGAATGCTCAGGCGGCGGCCCGCGAGAAACGCTATGCATTCCTGCATCAAGTCGCCCATACATACGGTGCTGCGCGCATTGCGCTCGCCCATCATGCCGATGATCAAGCCGAAACGGTGCTGATGCGAGTGGTTCGCGGAACAGGACCCGGAGGGCTCGCAGGAATTGCAATTCGGCGAAAAGAAAAAAACGTGGAACTTATTCGGCCGCTTTTGCGTACATACAAGGCAGACATCCTGCGTTACTGTGAACAGTGGGCGATCCCGTTCAGCCAAGATAGCAGCAATGGGCAGAAGTATTATTTTCGCAACGTGGTCCGCTTGGACGTTCTGCCTTACTTGGCTTCGTTTAACCCGCAGTTTTCTCAGTCGCTTGTCCGATTGGCGGAGCTTGCATCGGCGGAAGACGATTGGCTGGAGCAAGAAACTAAGGCAATTTTCGAGCGCCATATCGCGCCTCACAGCGAAGGATGCCAATTGACCCGCAAAGCGCTGCTTGGCCTGCATGTCGCTTTACAAAGGAGATTGATTAAACTAATATTGAGTTATATTGGCTTGGAAACGGAAACCACTTCATTTGAAAGCATAGAAACGATAAGGTTTGCGGCCTCTGACGGCGCAGCTACAACGTGGAGCTTCGATGTTGGCAACGGTGTTCGATTTCTGCGTGAGTACGACAATTTAGTGTTCACCCGTGCGAATAAGGGGAGAATGGCTCAAGGGCGCAGCGGATATGCTTATGTTGTAGCCCGAGATACGGCACGCCTGGCTTTGCCGGAGGCGGAAGCGGAATTGTCGCTTAAGGAATGGGCCGAGATTGATGCGCCCAGACCGAATAATCGACATGAAGCACTGTTTGATGCCGACTCGCTCATATTCCCGCTCACGGTTCGAAATCGCCGTCCCGGTGACCGAATGCAAGTGCTTGGTTTAAATGGTACCAAAAAGGTACAAGATATGTTCGTTGATGAACGTGTCGCACCCTCACGTCGTGAGGTGCTGCCGATCGTTGTCGACGCCAACGGAACCGTGCTTTGGATCCCGGGCATTCGAAGATCAAGACATGCTCAGGTGATGGATTCGACGAGCCGTGTTATCAGCATGATGATGCGGGTAAACCTCGACGCTTCCGCACTGAACCAACTTGAATAAGATGCACTGATCCATTCATAGTATAGGCAAGAACCATTTAGGAGGGCCCGTGTTGCTGAACGACATTCAAGAAGTACTTTACGACGCAGACCAAATTCAGCAGAAAGTGAAAGAGCTAGGCGATACCATTAGCCGCGAATTCGAGGGGCGAAATCCGCTCGTCATCTGCGTACTTAAAGGCGCTTTTATTTTTATGGCTGACTTGGTTAAGACCATCACGATCCCGGTCGAACTCGACTTTATGGCGGTGTCCAGCTATGGACAATCGACCAAAACAAGCGGTGTAGTGAAAATTATCAAGGACCTTGACACGTCGGTGCAAGGCCGAGACGTACTCATTGTTGAAGATATCATCGACAGTGGACTTACGCTCAGCTACCTCATCGATGTGCTGGAGCGCCGCAACGCCAAGTCCATCACGCTTGTTACGCTGTTTGATAAGCCGACAGGCCGCAAGGTGGAGTTGGAAGCGGACTATAAAGGATTTGTACTGCCGGACGCTTTTGTCGTTGGGTATGGGCTTGATTATGCGGAGAAATACCGCAACTTGCCGATTATCGGCATTTTGAAGCCTGAAGTTTACGAGAAGTAAGGTTTGAGACAGTCCATGCAATCAGCCATGTATCGAAGGCTCCCGATCACGGGGGCTTATCGTGCAAGGTCATCTTATTTTTTGCGTCTTGAGAGGAGGTAGGGGATGAATCGGATCATCCGTAATACTGGCTTTTATTTGATTATTTTTTTGGTGACCGTCGGGATCTTCCAATTTATCAGCAGCCAAAATGACTCCACCACTGAAATCCGTTACGATCAATTTAGGCAGGAGCTGGGCAGTGACAACGTGAAGCAAATTGAGCTTCAGTTCGACGGCTACTCTTACTTGATTACCGGTGAGTACAAGAACAAACCGGAAAGTTCGGATTCAGCCCAATTCTACACTCATGCCAGCGTTGAGGAGTTTGTCGTTAAAGAAATTAACGACGCGCAGCTAAAAAACAAATTCGCAATGGAAGTTAAGCCGATGGAAGGACAGAGCATTTGGCTCACCTTCTTGACCTCCATCATTCCATTCGTGATCATCTTTATTTTGTTCTTCTTCCTGATCAATCAGGCGCAAGGCGGCGGCGGCAAAGTGATGAACTTTGGCAAGAGCCGTGCCAGATTGTATAACGAAGAGAAGAAGCGCGTAACATTCGAGGATGTGGCAGGCGCCGACGAGGAGAAACAAGAACTTGTCGAGGTTGTCGAATTCTTGAAGGATCCGCGCAAATTCGCAGCCGTAGGCGCTCGTATTCCGAAAGGGGTACTGCTCGTCGGCCCTCCGGGTACTGGTAAAACGTTGCTTGCTCGCGCAGTTGCAGGCGAAGCAGGCGTACCGTTCTTCAGCATATCCGGTTCGGACTTCGTTGAAATGTTCGTCGGTGTCGGTGCTTCCCGTGTTCGTGACTTGTTCGAGAATGCGAAGAAGAATGCACCATGTATTATCTTTATCGATGAAATCGATGCCGTTGGACGTCAGCGCGGTGCCGGTCTCGGCGGCGGGCATGATGAGCGCGAACAAACGCTCAATCAGCTCCTCGTTGAAATGGACGGCTTCGGAGCTAACGAAGGCATCATTATCGTGGCGGCAACCAACCGTCCGGATATTCTTGACCCTGCCCTTCTTCGTCCAGGTCGTTTTGACCGTCAAATTACGGTTGACCGTCCGGATGTGAAAGGCCGTGAAGCAGTACTGAAAGTGCATGCGCGCAATAAGCCGCTTAACAAAGACGTCAAACTCGATGTTATCGCGAAGCGCACAACAGGCTTTACCGGTGCGGATCTAGAGAACCTGCTTAACGAAGCAGCGCTTCTGGCCGCTCGCCGCAACAAGAAAGAAATCGCAATGTCCGAAGTGGACGAAGCGATTGACCGCGTTATCGTCGGTACAGAGAAACGCAGCCGCGTCATCAGTGACCGTGAGAAGCGGATCGTTGCCTATCATGAAGCGGGCCATACGATTGCAGGCTATTTCCTCGAGCATGCGGATCAGGTTCACAAAGTAACGATTATCCCGCGCGGACGCGCAGGCGGCTATGTCATCATGCTTCCAAAAGATGGCGACCGCATGCTGACAACGAAGCAGGAATTGCTCGATAAAGTAACGGGATTGCTTGCCGGCCGCGTAGCCGAAGAGATCTACATCGGCGAAATCGGCACTGGCGCATACAGTGATTTCAAATCAGCGACGAGCATTGTTCGTGCGATGATTATGGAATACGGGATGAGCGACAAGCTCGGACCGATGCAATTCGGCAGCAGCTCGCAAAGCCAAGTTTTCTTGGGCCGTGACATTGGACATGAGCAGAACTACTCCGATGCCATCGCTTATGAAATTGACCAAGAGATGCAGAGCTTCATTCAAGACTGCTATGCTCGTGCGAAACAGCTTCTTACGGAGAAGAGCAAAGAAATGCATCTCATTGCACAAACGCTCCTTACCGAAGAAACGTTGGAGATTGAGCAAATCAAGCGTCTGATCGAAGGCGGATCTGCAGTAGATGGCGAGGGCGAAAGCAGTACAGTAGTTTCCTCCGAGCCAAAAGCAGAGCCGATTATCGATACGATTGGCGGCGTGAAGGTTCGTATCGGTTCGAAGGAGCCAGGCGAATTGACACCTCCAATTGATCCAGACAGCGGTAACGAAGACGACGACGGTACACCGAAGTCCTAATGAATAGAAGTTGATAGTCCTCAAAGGCTGTCCGGTCGCAGGCAACTGCACGGGCAGCCTTTTTTGCGAAAATGACGCTTTAGCGCTATAGAGGGAGGACGAGTAAGCCTGCGGGCTTGGTAACTTCCTTACATGCGTAAACCTTCCGTAGATCGGTTAAAACGGCCTCTTTTGTCTGTTGACAGCTTACACGACCTTGTGTAAATTTAAGGTTAATCCCTTGTAAAGGCTCTTGCGAATCAAGCAGCTTGCGACGTGGGCATGATAAGGATTATGAAATACACAGCGGAATAACAGCATTTTCGATAAATCATGGTGAACGAACAGCCAAGTTTGTGCATCAGTTCACAAAGTTAGTGAAAAGAGGGGAATTTAGCTATGGAAGCATTGGCTCTCGAAAGGAAAGCGGAACAAAACCGTGAACTACGGGAACGATTGTTGCAATTGAAGAAAGAGCGTAACGCCATTATACTTGCGCATTATTATCAGCGTGATGAAATTCAAGAAGTGGCCGATTTCCGTGGAGACTCCTTCCTGCTTGCGCAGAAGGCAGCGGAAACGGATGCAGATGTAATCGTGTTTTGCGGTGTTCATTTTATGGGCGAAAGCGCTAAAATTCTGGCGCCGAACAAGACCGTTATCATTCCCGATGAGCGTGCCGGCTGTCCAATGGCTGACATGGTAAACGTCGATGGCTTGCGGAAGCTGAAAGCACAGCATCCGAATGCGAAAGTCGTCACCTATATCAACTCTTCCGCCGAAATCAAAGCGGAAACCGATATTTGCTGTACCTCTGCTAATGCCGTGCGTGTCGTGAATTCGGTCGATTCAGACGAAATTATTTGGGTGCCGGACAAGAACCTTGGTCATTATGTGCAGCAGAAGACGGACAAAAAAATGATCATCTGGGAAGGCTACTGCAACACGCATGACATGCTGACCGTCAAAGATGTTGAAGAAATGAAAGCGAAATATCCAAACGCACAGTTCGTCGTTCATCCTGAATGCCGTCCTGAAGTGGTAGAGCTTGGCGATTTCGTTGGCAGTACAACCGCCATTATAAAATATTGTAAAGAATCGGATTGCCAAGAATTTATCGTCGGAACAGAAGATGGAACAGGGTATCAGCTTCGTCTGGACAGCCCGAACAAAACCTTCCACTTTGCAACGAAGTACTTGGTTTGTCCGAACATGAAAGTAAACAACCTAAAGAAGCTCGTTAAATGTCTGGAAACAATGCAGCCGCAAATTTACGTGCCAGAGCAGGTTGCCAATCAAGCCCGTCTATCCCTGGAGCGCATGTTACAAGTGAAGTAGCATGCGCTACTCTCTTTCCATGAGAAAGGAAAGTTGCACTTATGATTCCACGTTATCTCGTTGATGTTGAACTCGAAGGGCTGCCAGTCATTCATAAAGATGTCATTGTTATCGGGGCCGGCATTGCCGGTCTTTTTACCGCGATTAAAGCCAGTGAGACGAATGATGTGCTCATGATTACGAAGAAGTCGCTTATGGACAGCAATACGCGTTATGCGCAAGGCGGCATTGCGGCCGTTATTTCCGAGGATGACTCCCCGGCCTATCATCGTCAGGATACGCTTATTGCCGGTGCCGGACTTTGTTCGCATGAAGCCGTCGATGTACTCGTGCATGAAGGCACGAAAGGCGTAGAGGATTTGGTCCGCATGGGCACACAGTTTGACCAAGAGAACGGCGAGTTTGCGCTCACCAAGGAAGGTGCGCACAGTCAGCGCCGTATTTTGCATGCCAATGGAGATGCAACCGGCTTCGAAATCGTTCGTGCATTGTCGGAGAAAGCGATTGCGAATCCGCGCATTGAAGTCTGGGATGATCATTTTGTCATCGATCTGATTACGGATGACGGTGTTTGCGTGGGCGCACTGGTGCAGAAGCCGGATGGACAGCGATTGTTCGTGCGCGGCAAAGCAACCATTCTCTGCTCTGGCGGAGCAGGGCAGCTATATCGTTATACGACGAATCCTGAAGTGGCTACCGGAGACGGAATTGCAATGGCTTATCGTGCAGGTGCATACATACAAGATGTGGAGTTTATTCAATTTCATCCAACATCGCTCTGTTACCCGGGCGCGCCTCGTTTTCTGATTTCGGAAGCGGTTCGCGGCGAGGGTGCGGTGCTTCGGAACATTCGCGGTGAGCGGTTTATGGAGAAATACCATGAGCAGCTTGAGCTGGCTCCGCGCGATGTCGTTGCCCGAGCGATTGTGAGCGAGATGGAAGCGACCAAGTCCACCTTTGTTTATATTGATGTGACACATGAATCAGCGGATATGGTGAGACACCGGTTTCCGAATATTTATGAGTTCTGTTTGAATTTCGGACTTGATTTGACGTCGGATTGGATTCCCGTTGCCCCTGCGGCGCATTATATGATGGGCGGCGTAAAAACCGACTTGAGCGGCGAGACGAATTTACGGCGGCTGTTTGCCTGCGGCGAATGCTCATCGACCGGCGTTCACGGTGCGAATCGCTTGGCGAGCAATTCATTGTCCGAAGCGATCGTATTTGGACGGCGAATCGTGGAACGTATTAATGCGCTGCCTCCGCTTGAAGGCCATACCGATATCCGCATGACATCGCTGAAGCGGAGCGAATCGCCAATTCAGGCGGTAGTCGAGAAGCGGTTGAAGCTGCAGAAGACGATGGTTCGCTACGTTGGGTTGAATCGTGATGCCAGTGGGCTGAACAAAGGGCTCGAGGAGTTGAAGCGGCTGCGATCCATTTTTCAATCCGTCATTACGAAACGTGAAGAATACGAGTTTGCGAATCTGCTGACATGCGCGATACTCACGGCAGAGTCTGCCCTGACACGGGAAGAAAGCCGCGGCGCGCATAGTCGTGAAGATTTTCCGGAGCGAAATGATGTGCTCTGGCGCAAGCATACCGTCCTCCACCGGGAGTACGGGATAACAGAGGAGCGAATTGAAGATGTATGACGTACAATTTGCAGCGTCGTTTGGGAGCAGTGCGACTGATATGCTGCGGGCTCAAATAAAGGCGTGGCTTGCTGAAGATATTGGAACAGGCGATATTACTAGCTGGGCGACGATTCCTGCGGGAACCCGTTCAAAGGCTGTTATTCATGTGAAGGAGGATGGAATACTGGCAGGTGTGCCGATTGCCGGGCTTGTTTTCGAGGTAGTTGACCCATCGCTGGAATTTCGTCCACTCGCTGCGGATGGTGATGCCGTGACTAAGGGCACTATATTGGCTGAAGTCGAAGGCAGCACGCACAGTATTCTGACTGGTGAGCGCCTGGCACTGAATCTCATGCAGCGTTTGTCCGGCATTGCAACCAAAACCCGTTCATTTGTCCAAGCCATCGAAGGACTTCCTACACGTCTGGTTGATACGCGCAAAACAACACCAGGTCATCGGCTCCTTGAGAAGTATGCCGTGCGCGTAGGCGGCGGATTCAACCATCGTTTCGGCTTATACGATGCTGTTATGATCAAAGATAATCACATCAAGGGCTCCGGTGGAATAACAGGTGCTGTTCGGGCCGCTCGCCATGTGATTCCTCATACGATGAAAATCGAAGTTGAGACGGAGTCACTTGCTCAAGTGGAGGAAGCACTCGCATGCGGCAGTGATATTATCATGCTCGACAATATGTCCAATGACCTCATGCGTGAGGCTGTGGTACGCATCAAGTCGAGCTCGCCTCATGTTATTGTTGAGGCGTCCGGCGGTGTCAATTTGACGACCATTCGCAGCATTGCCGAAACCGGCGTCGACGTCATTTCCGTTGGCGGGCTTACGTATTCGTTCCAATCCCTCGACATTAGTCTGGATTTGAATGGGAAGAAAGGAGGCCCGGCAGCATGATCGTTGTTGTGGACGTAGGCAATACGAACATTGTGCTGGGTATCTATCAAGCCCGTAAGCTGCTATACCATTGGCGCCTGAGCACCAATCGATCGGCAACCGTGGATGAATATGGCATTATGATTCACAATTTGTTTCAAATCGCTGGGGTGAAATTGGACCAGATCGAGGGTGTTATCATATCCTCCGTTGTTCCGCCGCTGATGCGTACTTTGGAACAGCTTTGCCAGAAATATTTACGCCAATCTCCGCTAATTGTTGGGCCCGGCATCAAGACCGGACTTAACATTCGGTATGAGAATCCGCGTGAGGTCGGCGCAGACCGAATCGTTAACTCTATTGCAGGCATCGAGAAATATGGCGCGCCGCTGATCGTTGTCGATTTCGGCACCGCTACGACATTTGATTATATTGACGCAGGAAGCAACTATTTGGGCGGTGCGATCGTACCGGGTATCGGCATTTCAACAGAGGCGCTGTATCAACGTGCCGCTAAGCTGCCTCGTATTGAACTGGTCAAACCAAAGAGTGTTATCGGGCGCAACCCGGTTACGTCGATGCAAGCAGGTATTATTTTCGGCTATGCCGGCCAAGTGGATGGAATCGTGAATCGCATTCGCAAAGAATTCAGCGTAACTCCGCGTGTTATCGCAACAGGCGGATTGGCGGATTTAATTGCGGCCGAATCGGAAACGATTGAAGAAGTGGACCCGCTGTTGACCCTTGAGGGCTTACGCATCATTTACGAACGAAATCAAGAATAAACGAGGTAATCATAGACATGACTGAAGCAAAAGATTATTTGGTACGCGGTACAACATGGAACGGACAGCTTCGCGTATTTGCCGTAAAGACAACTGGGCTCGTAGAAGAGCTGCGCAAGCGGCATCATACAATGCCGACTACGACGGCAGCGCTTGGACGCACGGCAACAGCAGGCGCGATGATGGGCGCGATGTTGAAGGGCAATGAGAAGCTGACGATCCAAGTCAAAGGTGATGGACCAGTCGGCCAAATCGTCGTTGACGCTAATGCAAATGGCGAAGTACGTGGTTACGTAGATAATCCGGATATACAGCTGCCTAGCAATGCGCTTGGGAAGCTTGATGTAGCAGGTGCAGTCGGGCGTACAGGTTACATCCACATTATTAAGGATCTTGGGCTGAAAGAGCCGTACCGGGGCAGCATTCCGATCGTATCAGGCGAGCTCGCAGAAGACTTTACTTACTACTTCGCTACTTCTGAGCAAACACCGTCTGTTGTAGGTCTCAGTGTGCTTGTTGACGAATATGGCACGGTCATGAATGCCGGAGGGTTCATCGTACAAGTGCTCCCAGGCATCACCGAAGAGAACATTACGAAGCTGGAGCAGGCCATTGCGGCACTGCCGCCGATTTCATCTCTGTTTGAACAAGGAGAAACACCGGAGAGTCTGCTGCGCTTTGTCGTTGGTGAAGAAATCCAGTTGATGGACAATGTCGATGTCGTCTTTAAATGCCAATGCTCCATGGAACGTGTAGAACGTACGCTCATCAGCATGGGTGAGCATGAGTTGAAACAGTTAATTGATGAAGACGGACAAGCTGAAGTCGTGTGCCATTTCTGCAACGAGAACTACGCATTTGACCGCCAGCAGCTTGAGATGCTGCTCGATCAGGCTAAGCCGAAACCGATTCAATAATCGGAGGCAAGCGATAATGAAGAACGACCGGGTGCTGAAGAGCGTTGTGCTGATTCAGGCTATCTGTATGATTATTTTAGCTCTCGTGGTGGTGTTCCGGGTACTGCTCCCGCCAAAGGCAGATCCGCAAGCGGCTGTCGACAACTCACAGGACCAAGAAGGCACCGCATCTGCGGAGGAGCCGCTTGCTGCCAAGGTCGGCAATGAGCAGATTACGGTAAAGCAGCTCCGTGACGAGCTGCGCCTGCAGTATGGTGATCAGTTGCTGCGGACTCTGATGGTGCGTGCCGCAACCCGGCAAGAAGCGGAGGCTTACGGCCTGAGCATCTCGGACACCGAAATGAACGACGAGCTCGAATCCATGATGATGGGCTATGAGAATAAGGAACAATATTACGCATCGATGAAAGAGCAGCTTGGCTTGACGCCTGAGGGCATTCAGGAAGATACGAAGTACCGGCTGCTGCTTGAGAAAATCGCCGTTCGGTCTGTAGAAGTGACCGAATCGGAGATTGATGCCTACATAGCAGACAACAAAGAGCAGTTCGCCCCCCGAAAGCAGCTGCATCTGGCCTGGATTGTGCTTGCAGCGGAGCAGGAAGCCGATGATCTGCTGCAGCAGCTTGAGGCAGGAGAAGATTTTGCTTTGATGGCGAAAACCTATTCGCTCGATGCCGATACGGCGGACAGCGGCGGGGATCTGGGGTTTATTGAAGCTGACGATCCCTTTACGGATGATGCCATTCTGGAAGCGGCAAATCAGCTGTCCGTTGGTGAGGTAACCGGACCGATCGAAGTAGAGCAGGGGCAAGCCGTCATTCAGTTGCTCGAAACGCATACGGAAGAAGTGCTCAGCGAGAGCCGGATACGCAATCAAGTGAAGCGGGAGCTTGCTTTATCCAAGCTGAACGGAATGCGTGAGGTTGAGGATTCACTGCTGCAGAAGTATAACGCGGTCGTACTGCCCTAATTCGTTCTAAAGGCAGAGCTATAGGCCTTTCGTTCGAAAACTAGCTATTGACAACTACTGGGTTTCATTGATAATATGTAAGTAAAACCAACTAATTTAGTCGGAATAAGGAGGAGCACTATTCATGGCTAGAATTGTACAAAGCGTGACCGATCTTATTGGGGATACACCGCTTGTTCGTTTGAACCGTTTGGTACCGGAGGACAGCGCTGAAATTTACGTGAAACTGGAGTATCAGAATCCGGGTGCAAGCGTTAAGGACCGTATTGCAATCAGCATGATCGAAGTAGCTGAACAGCAAGGTATCCTTAAACCAGGTGATACAATCGTTGAACCAACGAGCGGTAACACGGGGATCGGCCTGGCAATGGTAGCTGCCGCTAAAGGCTATAAAGCTATTCTTGTTATGCCTGAAACAATGAGTGTTGAGCGTCGCAACCTGCTTCGCGCTTATGGTGCTGAGCTTGTGCTTACACCGGGATCGGAAGGCATGAACGGAGCGGTTCGCCGTGCTGAAGAGCTGCAAGCCGAGAATCCTTCTTACTTTATTCCGCAACAATTCAAGAACCAAGCGAACGTGAAAGTTCACCGCGAAACAACAGGTCCGGAAATCGTTGAAGCGATCAATTCGCTTGACGGCAAACTGGATGCATTCGTTGCAGGTATCGGTACAGGCGGTACGATTTCTGGTGCAGGCGAAGTATTGAAGAAGAACTTCCCAGGCATCAAAGTAGTAGCTGTTGAGCCTGCAGCTTCTCCGCTTCTCTCCGGCGGCAGCCCTGGCGGCCACAAGATTCAAGGAATCGGCGCAAACTTCATCCCTGAAATTCTGAACCGTGAGATTTACGACCAAGTCATCACGATTGAGAATGACGAAGCATTCGAAACCGCTCGCCGCGCAGCCAAAGAAGAAGGTATTCTTTGCGGTATTTCCTCCGGTGCAGCGATCTTCGCAGCTTTGAAGGTTGCTAAAGAGCTCGGTAAAGGCAAACGTGTCGTTGCCATTATTCCTTCGAACGGCGAACGTTACCTGTCTACACCACTATTCAACTTCGAGAACTAATCGTAAGCATGATGCTCGCGTACAGAGGGTCCCCTTCCAAGGGGGCCCTCTTTTTGATAAAACACCCCTTTCAAGGAAAAGATAAGTAAATCCTTGGCTGAAGAGAGGTGTTACAGCAGTGACTACCCCGAAGACTGACGATTGGAATACCTATCATCTTGCACTCCAAGAGCGTACCTACCGAATCGAATGGCTGTCATCGATGGCCGACCAGCAAATCATGCGGGAACGCTTCTTACCCATGCTCCAATTGCATAAACCTCATTCCAGCGAAGAGATGAAACTAATCCTGCCGATCGAAAATATTGAAATCGGAACGCGCGCGGATATGCATCATCATTTGCTGCAAGGGTACATCAGCGTAACAATCGAAACAGCCGGTGTCGCTCATCCGGATGTTCTCTATTTTCCATGTAAGAAAAGCAATTATCGGAGTATTGAGGTACCTCTGGAGGAGTTTGCGGAATCCGGGCCGATGGAAGCCTTTACAGAATCGCTTGAAGTGAATTTGAACCTGATCCGCAGACGTCTGGTGTCCGAACAGCTTCATGTACGCAATCTCATTCTTGGTTCCGGTAAGCTGCCCGTCTCCATCCTATATATGGCTGACAATGTCATGGAAGCAGATCGTTTAACCTACCAAGTAGAACAAGCATCGATCGATCATCCGAAAGCGCTGCTCGATATATCTTGCTTTGCTATGCTGCTTCCGAACGGCATGCGTACCTTCTTCCCGCCGTATGATTTTGCAGAGCTGCCTTTACGTACGGCACATGCGTTGGAGTCTGGGAAAGTCATTATGCTCATGGAAGGCTCGCGTAAAGCGTTGATTGCGCCGACCTCATTCGAGGATTCGTTTACGACCGCTTCCGATTTGTTTTCACCTCGCTATTACGTCGTTCTCATTCGAATTATCCGGGTGACATGCTTTATTCTGGCCTTAATGCTGACGCCGCTCTATGTTGCGGTATCCACGTATAACTTTCAGATGTTTCCGAGTAAGATCATTGAAACCTTGTTAGTTTCGCGTTACCGCGTGCCTTTTTCCCCATTCGTAGAAGCGCTATTTATGGAAATTCTTGTCCTTATTCAACTGGAAGCCGTTACGCGTCTTCCAAACAAGCTCTCGCAAAGCGCTGGGATTGTGGCAGGTATTGTACTTGGAACAGCAGCTGTGGAAGCGGGCATCGTGAGCAATGTAATGCTTGTCCTGGTGTCCATTTCATCCTTGCTGACACTGGCTTCCGCAACGGTTCAACTGCGCGGCATGCTGTTTTTTCTTAAAGTACCGTCCTTGATGCTGGCGGTGATGCTGGGGCTTCCGGGCATCTGCATGTTCTGGTTTCTGCTGCTGTCCCGGCTGTTTGCCGTTCGTTCGCTGGACAAGCCAATGGCACTTTTCGGTGTTCAACCGTTATCTCGTTATTTAAAGGGGAAGGGGTGAACGGGCATTGGGGCAGGACCGTATAACGGCATGGCAGTTCTTCTATATGGCTTGTGGGCTTCAGGGAGCTGCAAATTATTATATCGTAACCAGCAAACTTTCCGGTTTTGTAGGCACGTCGAGCTTTATATATATGGTTGCGATCGCCATCGCCATCGGCATATTATGTATGCCTCTAGGAAAGGCGATGACGGGGGGCGGTAACAAAGATTTCGTTGCGAGCCATCTCGCTGCGTTTGGCAAACCGACTGGCATTTTGCTGTTGATTCTGTTTTTTGCGGCTTTGCTTCTGGTTGGAGGGATCATGCTTAATCAGATGGTTCTGCTTCTTGACCGCTATCAGACGCCTAACTTCCAGTCCTATTGGGTGATCGTGCTCTTCATGATCTGTGCGGTTGTGGCGGCTAAAGGCGGTGTGCGCGTCTTTGCAGGGCTCTTCTTCGTTGCTCTTTGTGTGCGTGTCCTGGAATATGTGCTGATCATACTGGGGTCGCTGCCTTATTTTGAAATGCGATCCATCTTGCCTCTATGGAGCGGGCAACCGCAGCAGCTGGGAGGGGCAGCCGGAAGCGGGACAGCTTTGTTTAGCGGGATCGAACTGCTGGTGTTTCTTAAGCTCTATACGAGCGGTCTCAAGGCTTCCGCGATACGTAACGCTTTATGGGCGGCCATTGGCGTGCATAGTGCTTTTACGCTCCTGGCATTGTGGCTGTTGCTTGGTGTGTTTGGCATTGAGATTGTTTCAGCGGGCACCATTACAACCGTTGATCTATATAAAATCATGTCCTTCCCGTTCTTCGAGAGCATCGACCAAGCGGGGGTAAGCTTTCAGCTGTTTCGTCTGCTCCCTATTCTATCCCTGCTGCTCTGGATTGTTTCATTTTTGCTGCGGAAAACAGTCCTGTGCAAATGGCCGGAAATGGTTCATCTGTGCTTGTCCGCGCTGCTTTTTCTTGCAACGGCGATGACCCTCTGGTATTTGCGGTATACGCAGCTCTTACAAAATTGGCAGCCGCTCTTAACGCTGTTTATGGTGGGGGCCTATTTCCCCCTATATGGGCTGCTCAGCCGTAAAGCCAATGCGACCGGAAAAGCAATGTCAGTTAAAGAAGGGGGCTAGTGGCCATGCCGCGCAAAGGACTGATCGGTATGACGCTATTGATGATATTGCTGCTTCCCGGGTGTCAAGGAGATTTGCTCGAGAAATTAAGTATTGTATACGGTATTGCTTATGAGGCGAACGAGGAGGAGAAGGATCAAATCTCGGCCACTTATTTAATACCGCTGTACAAGAAAGATGGGGTGGAAAGCCAGATTGTTCGTACGCAAGGAAATTCTACGATCGAGACACGAAATCTGGCTGCCCTCAAAACCGGAGGCAAGTTTGTTGATGAGAAGACACAGGTGCTGCTTATTGATCAAGGACTGGCGAAGAAAGGGGTTTTCGGCCGATTATTAACCTACTATGCAAGCAGATTGAATTTGCCCGGAGATATGTCGCTTACTGTGACGGAGACTTCGCCTTCCAGTCTTCTTGAAATGCCATTGAAGGAAGTTGACCCTGGCACCAGCATAAACAATCTCCTTGCTAAGAATGAGAAGCAAGGCGTCATACCGACAACCAATTTATTGACCTTCGTCAGGCAGTACGCAAGCAAAGGTCAAGATCCATTTCTACCGCTTATACGTAAGGATGGAGGAGAAAGTGTTCAGTTGGTCGGGATTGCCTTGTTTAAAGACGATCGGTTCGTCATTTCCTTGAAAGGATATCGCAACATGCTGCTGTTCTCCATACTGCAGCATTCGGTGGTCAATGGCTATTATGATACGGATGAACATGATAAGCCGCTTCGCATACAAATCGAGCATTCAGGTGTTAAGTATGTTTGGTCGGCATCCCGTAAATTAATGAAGGTGCGAATCAAGATTCACGCGACTCTTCTTCCGATCTTCACAACCCCGGTGGAAAAGGCTTCACAGAGTGAAATTGAGCAGGTAAAAAAGAAGGCCGAACAAGCTATTGAGCAGCAGATAAGTAAGCTGATAGAGCGATTGCAGCGCAGCAATATCGATCCGGTCGGCTTAGGGGCAATCGCAAGATCCCAGGATCGGCATTGGAAGGCAGATGCGTGGGATGCGATGTATCCGCAGCTTAAGGTTCAGACAACAGTGAAGGTGAATTTGGATTCGGAACGCAGATAAGCATCGGCACCACGAACCAAATGGACTACGAACCTCCTTTTCTTTTTCCCACAATTTCGGTATACTAGCTTGCAAACAAAGAGAGCGGGCAGTGGCTGCTGCGGCTCTTTCGATCGGATAGGAAGTGAGGGGCTGCGATAATGGAACGTACAGCCTTTAAGGATTGGTTGAACTGGCGGGAAGAGGGTTATACTTCGCTGCCAATGCTTACGAAGCGCCAGCTGAATAGCGGGGAAGGGCGTCCGGCCTCATGGGAAGCGGCGTGGAAGACGGCATCGCCGCATGCGTTCGTACTGGAGAGTGGCAAGGATGGCCGGTATACGTACCTCGGTCTCAACCCTGCATCCGTTATACGGGGAAAAGGGCTGGAAGCAGAGGCCGTCGATCATGTTGATGGTCGAATAACGGCTTATCGGGAGAAACCGCTTGAAACGGTACGCAGCTGGATGGGCGGCCGAAGGGCACCGCGGGTCCCTGGAGCGCCAAAGTGGACGGGCGGCTGCGCAGGTTTCTGGAGCTATGACGTCATTCGTTCGATTGAACGGCTTCCCGAACAGGCGGCAGATGATCTCGGTTTGCCTGATTACTTGTTTATGCGGATGGATGAGCTGTGGATCGTGGATCATCAAGGGGAGCAGCTGTACTGCGCCGTACATACAACACTTACGGGACATGAATCGAGGGAACAGCTCGAAGCCTTATACGAAGCGGCCGACACTCGAGTGAATCGTATGGCTGAACAGTGGTCTGCTTTTGCCGGGGGAGAGGTTGCTGCTGAGGCAGAGGCGCTGAGAAGCGCACGTACTCGCTTTATGGAGGACGGTTCCCTTCAAATCGACTTGGACTCATTAAGTGGTATTACGTCCCCTTTTGCCAAGGAAGCCTTCAAAGCGGCGGTGGAGCGAATCCGGGATTACATCGCGGCAGGCGATGTGTTTCAGGTTAACCTCTCTCAGCGTCAAAGCCGCGCAATTAAGTCGAGCCCGGAAGAGCTCTACGAATGGCTAAGACTGTTTAACCCGTCACCGTATATGGGATTCTTGAATTGTCCGGATTTCCAGCTCGTATCGGCTTCGCCGGAGCTGCTCGTGGAGCTCTCGGATGGAAAGCTGGCGACACGTCCGATTGCAGGTACTCGTCGTCGTGGACGCAGTGAAGAAGAAGATCGCCACATGGCCGAGGAGCTTCGGAGCAACGAGAAAGAACGGGCAGAGCATATTATGCTCGTCGATCTGGAGCGCAATGATCTCGGTCGTATATCGGCCTATGGCTCGGTTCACGTAGCTGAGCTCATGGTGATCGAATATTACAGCCATGTCATGCATTTGGTATCTCAAGTTGAAGGCCGAATTGCTCCCGGCAAGGATGCGTATGATGTGATCGGAGCGACTTTCCCTGGCGGGACCATAACGGGTGCGCCTAAGATTCGTACGATGGAAATCATCGAGGAGCTGGAGCCTACGCGGCGAGGACCCTACACCGGATCGCTCGGATGGATTGACTACAACGGAGATATGGAATTTAATATTATTATAAGAACGATGTCGGTGAAGGATGAAGTCGTCCACATTCAAGCCGGAGCGGGAATCGTCATCGATTCCGATCCAGAGCGTGAATACCGCGAATCACTGAGCAAGGCCAAAGCATTGTGGAAGGCGATCGAGTACAGCGAGCAATGGGCAGAAGCAAGCCGGGGCGCGGCTGTAATCCAAAGGGGGAAACGCAAATGATATTGGTCATCGATAACTACGACTCATTTACGTACAATTTGGTTCAATACTTGGGAGAGCTGGGCGAGGAGATCGTCGTTGAACGAAATGACGAAATTGGGCTGGAGGATATTGCGGCTCTAGCACCGGATCATATTCTGATTTCGCCGGGGCCATGCAGTCCGAATGAAGCGGGTATCAGCCTTGCTCTAATTGAGCGATTCAAAGGAATCATTCCGATATTCGGTGTATGTCTTGGCCATCAAGCGATCGGACAAGCTTTCGGAGGCGACGTTGTTCGTGCGGAGAAGCTGATGCACGGCAAAACCTCACAGATTCATCATGACGGCCGCACCATATTCGAAGGCATTCCTTCTCCGTATACGGCGACGCGTTACCACTCCTTGATTGTGAAGAAGGAAACACTTCCTGATTGCCTGGAAATCAGCGCGGAGACGGAAGAAGGCGAGATCATGGGTCTTCGTCATAAGGAATATCTCATTGAAGGCGTTCAATTCCATCCGGAGTCGATCATCACCGAGAACGGACTGAAGCTGCTTCGCAATTTCCTGAACATGCGGGCAGGCGCGGTACGATGAAGATTGGATGGAATGGCAGCATCAAGTTACAGGAAGAGGCCGTGATCTCGGTTTACGATCACGGTTTTTTGTATGGAATGGGTCTCTTCGAGACTTTTCGCACTTATGGCGGTGAGCCGTATTTGCTGGAGCGACACTTGGAGCGTTTGTCGGCTGGATGTCAGTCACTTGGCATCAAGTGCAGACTTGATCCGGATGAGCTGCGAAGCTGGCTTCGCGACCTGATGGCAGCGAATGCTCTGGATGAAGCGTATGTTCGGCTGACGGTTACTGCAGGCGAAGGAGTGCTCGGACTTCCGACGGCCGATTATGAAGAGCCGAACGTGCTGCTGCTCGTGAAAGCACTGCCTGCTCCTAACGAAGCGCTCTACCGGGATGGCCGCGAACTTGTGCAGCTGCGAACCCGGCGGAATACGCCGGAGGGTGAAGTGCGTTTGAAATCGCTCCATTATATGAATAATATTATTGCAAAGCGGGAATTGGCGGCGACTGCCGGTGCTGCGCCGGGAGCGGAAGGGCTCATGCTGACACGAGAAGGCTGGCTATCCGAAGGCATCGTCAGCAATCTTTTCTTCGCCCGCGCTGGTAAGGTATTCACGCCTGCCATTGAGACAGGCATACTGCCTGGCATTACCCGTCAGCGCGTAATCGAGCTGGCTGGGGAAGCCGGAATAGCTGCCGAAGAAGGATTTTACACCTGGACGGAGCTGCTGGAGGCGGAAGAGGTATGGGTAACCAACTCGATTCAAGAGCTTGTACCTGTATCTGTCTTAAGGGATGAAGAAGGCTTCCGCACTGAGATCGGAAACGGCGGAATCGGCTCGATTACACAAAAGCTGCTGGCTGCCTATCGGGAGGATACCAAGTCATGAAAGCATGCATAACAGAAGATAAAGTGAAACAATGGCCCTTTGAGCGGAGCTACGTACTTCCCGGTGATGTGCAACTTACGCTTGGAACACGTACGCTCATCATGGGCATTTTGAATATGACACCGGACTCCTTCTCTGACGGTGGACGCTATAACGAAGTGGAAGCAGCCGTTCGTCATGCCAAGCAAATGGTTGCTGAAGGCGCAGACATCATCGATATCGGTGGGGAATCGACACGTCCGGGATTCGAACCGGTACCCTTAGAGGAAGAGCTGAAGCGGGTCATCCCCGTCATTCGGGCAATTCGAGCAGCGCTGCCGAACATTGCGCTTTCTATTGATACCTATAAAGCCGAGACTGCAGATCAGGCTTTGCAAGCGGGAGCTCACATCATCAACGACATATGGGGACTTAAAGGTGATCCGCGAATGGCCGAAGTTGCTGCCGCGCACCGCTGCCCCGTTATTCTCAGTCATAATCGGCAGGCAAGAGACTATTCCGATTTGGTCTCAGACGTCGTAGCAGATTTACGCGAAAGCATCACAATAGCGCGGAATGCCGGCATAACGGAAGAATCGATATGGCTCGACCCGGGGATTGGTTTTGCCAAGACCTATGAGGACAATCTTGCGCTAATGGGCAAGCTTGATCGATTGGTGGCAGAAGGTTTTCCCGTTCTGCTTGGCACCTCTCGTAAGAAGTTTATCCGCGAAGCGCTGCAATTAAATTCGAATGAGATCAAGTTCGGAACGGCGGCAACGACTGCGCTTGGCATTATGCAAGGTTGTCAAATCGTCCGTGTACACGACATTCGTGAGAATAAGCAGACCGCATTAATGAGCGACGCTATTGTATATCCGCATAAGTGAAGTCGATTTTGGAAGAAATTTGTCGAAGAATGGGGAATGAATCATGGATAAAATGATCCTTAAAGGGATGCGGTTCTTCGGTTATCACGGTGTTTTTCCAGAGGAAAATAAGCTTGGCCAGCAATTCTATGTCGATCTGTCGCTTCAGATGGACTTGTCGCAGGCTGCGAGAACGGACGACCTGGAGCATACGATTAACTATGCCGAAATTCATGCCCGGGTGAAGTCTATTGTAGAAGGGCCGCCGTTTAAACTCATTGAGGCACTGGCGGGTCACGTTGCATCGGCCGTCCTCGACGCTTATACTAGTGTAAATGAAGTGACGGTGTCCGTAACGAAGCCGAACCCGCCATTTGAAATCTTTTTCGAAGGCGTGACGGTGGAAATTTGCAGAAAGCGGGATGACAATGGAACCGAACGGCCCGCAAGGCACTAATGATCTGAATCTCACCGCACAGGGCGATGGGGTAGTAGCTTATATTGCACTTGGCGCAAATGTCGGCGATCGCCAGCAGCAGCTCCAGGACGCACTTCAACTGCTCGATAACCACCCTGCTATAACGGTTGTGCGTGCATCGGCACTTTACGAAACCGATCCGGTCGGCTATACCGATCAGCCGGCTTTTCTTAATATGGCCGCCGCACTACGGACCTCGCTTGAACCCTATGATCTATTGCATGCGATGCTTGCGATGGAACAGCAGCTTGGAAGAAAGCGTGATATCCGTTGGGGGCCACGAACCATTGATTTGGATTTGCTTTTATATGAAGGTGTTACGCTTGCGGAAGAGGAGCTTACACTGCCGCATCCACGGATGATGGAGCGTGCGTTTGTGTTGGTCCCTCTTAGTGATGTGCTGGAAGAGGAACATCCGCTGCAGAAGCAAGTGAAAGAAATCGCAAAGCAAGCGCTACAAGACAGAGGGGAAGGAATCGCGCTATGGAATACGATCAATTGGCCGGGCGCGTCCGCGCATTCCGAAAGTTAAAGGGCTATACCCAGCAGGAACTGGCTGCGAAGCTTAGCGTTTCTGTTGCTGTGTTGGGATCACTTGAGCGGGGAACGCGCAAACCGGATCCTAAGCTGCTGGAGCGAATTTCGGAAACACTCGGTATCAGCTACAGCGAACTAACCGCCGACTATAAATGAGCTTGATCACTGGTTTAACAATTGATTTTTAACTCAGAAGGGAGTCTGGACGTCCATGCTTAAAATCGGAAACATCGAGATGAAGAATCAAGTCGTGCTGGCGCCGATGGCAGGTGTGTGCAACCCGGCTTTTCGACTGATAGCCAAAGAATTCGGCACAGGCTTGGTTTGCGCCGAAATGGTCAGCGACAAGGCCATCCTGCACGGCAATAAACGCACGCTGGAAATGTTGTATGTAGATGAGCGAGAGAAGCCGCTTAGCCTGCAAATTTTTGGCGGTGACCGTGAATCGTTAGTGGAGGCTGCCAAAGTCGTCGACAAGCAAACGAACGCAGATATTATCGACATCAATATGGGTTGTCCTGTGCCTAAAGTCACAAAATGCGACGCAGGTGCCAGATGGCTGCTCGATCCGAACAAAATCTATGAAATGGTGTCGGCTGTTGTCGACGCTGTCGATAAACCGGTAACGGTCAAGATGCGAATCGGCTGGGACAGCGAGCATGTATTTGCCGTTGAGAATGCGCGTGCTGTAGAGCGTGCAGGCGGCAAAGCGGTCAGTGTTCATGGCCGTACGCGGGAGCAATTGTATACCGGTAAGGCCAATTGGGATATTATAAAGGATGTTAAGCAATCCGTATCCATTCCCGTAATTGGTAATGGCGATGTGTTCTCTCCAGAGGATGCGCGAAGACTGCTTGACCACACCGGTTGTGATGGTGTCATGATCGGCCGCGGAGCACTCGGCAATCCGTGGATGCTTTACCGTACGATTCACTATCTAACATCGGGAGAGCTGCTCCCGGATCCAACGCCGCGCGAGAAGCTGGATGTCGCTATTTTGCATATGGATCGTCTTGTTAAGTTGAAAGGCGAATCGACGGCCGTTCGCGAGATGCGCAAGCATTTGGCATGGTATCTCAAAGGGATTCCAGGGGCGGCACGCGTCAAAGACGTCATCATGGAAGAAACGACACGCGACAACATGGTGCAGATTTTAGGCCAGTATGTCGAGTCATTGGGCGAGCTGAGCGAAGAGCCAACAGCCTCGATCACACCTTCCACTTCGGCGGAAGAAGCCGTATATCATTAATCAAAGCGCAAAGGAGCTCGCAAGCGAGCGCCTTTGCGTTTCGTGGAGTTAAGCGATTACATTTGCTGGTTGGCTTTCGTTGACATATAGGGGAAGTTGAAATATAATCTTCCAATAACAAACCGTCCGCCTGGTTTAGGACTGGTAATTCTCATTCCTGCGCGGTGTCATCAAGGGCATGATGCGTAATATATTAAGTAACAGTGATTCATACACGGTATGAAAAAATGCCACACGACAGGAGAATTGTAACATGAGTGATAAAGAGATTATCCTTACACAAGACGGACTTAAGAAGTTGGAAGATGAATTGGAAAACTTGAAGTCCGTCAAACGTCGTGAAGTTGCTGAACGGATCAAAGTGGCTATCGGCTATGGCGATATTAGTGAAAACTCGGAGTATGAGGACGCTAAGAATGAACAAGCGTTTATCGAAGGACGGGTTATCACACTTGAGAAAATGCTTCGTAATGCCCGTATTATCAATAACGATGAAATCAATATCGAAACCGTGAGCATCGGTTCTATTGTAACGGTTGAAGATTTGGAATTCGGTGATACGATGGAGTATGCGATCGTCGGTTCGGCAGAGTCGGATCCGCTTAAGAATAAAATCTCTAATGAAAGCCCGGTTGGCAAAGCTATTCTTGGCAAGAACAAAGGCACGATCGTGGAAGTAAGCGTACCAGCCGGCATCATTCAATATAAAATCGTTGATATCAAAAAATAAACCAGGCATGCCTTTTGAGAAAGCTTCCTTGAGGAAGCTTTTTTCAACATTGTGGAGCAGGAATCTGCTCTGCGTGGCAGGTGAATAGGGCAGCGGCTGTACCGCCCTGCCTTTCTGGACCAACAAGGAGATGAATCGTGGTGGAGCAAGGAACGCAAGAACAAGAATTAAGCGAGCTTCTGCAAATTCGCAGAGACAAGCTGGACGAGCTCCGCGGACTGGGTATTGACCCTTTCGGCGGCAAATTTGAACGGACTCATCATGCTAAGAACATCGTTGATACGTATGAAGAAGTCAGCAAGGAAGATCTCGGAGCTCAGGCTGTAGAGGTTACAGTTGCAGGCCGGATCATGCAGAAACGCGGTATGGGTAAAGCCAGCTTTGCTCATATTCAAGATTTAAGCGGCAAAATCCAAATTTACGCACGTAAAGATACCGTGGAGGAAGCGCAATATCAAGCTTTCGATCTTCTGGATCTAGGCGATATTATTGGCGTTCGTGGTGTTGTCTTCAAAACAAACACAGGCGAAACCTCTATTAAAGCCAAAGAAATCACGGTGTTGTCCAAATCGCTTCTGCCGCTACCGGAGAAATACCACGGTCTGAAAGACGTTGAGCTGCGTTACCGCCAGCGTTATGTAGATTTGATCGTGAACCCGGAAGTACAGCAAACGTTTATCTTGCGCTCCCGTATTATTCAATCGATGCGTCGTTACCTGGATGCGCAAGGCTATCTGGAAGTGGAAACACCAACGTTGCATTCCATTGCTGGCGGAGCTGCGGCCCGTCCGTTTATTACGCACCACAATGCACTCGACATGCAGCTTTACATGCGTATTGCAATTGAGCTTCATTTGAAGCGTCTAATTGTCGGCGGCATGGAGAAAGTGTACGAAATCGGCCGCGTTTATCGGAACGAAGGCATCTCGACACGTCATAACCCTGAATTTACAATGATCGAGCTGTATGAGGCTTATGCCGATTATAAAGATATTATGGCTCTAACCGAGTCGGTTATTGCACATATCGCTCAAGAAGTGCTTGGTACTACGAAGATTATGTATCAAGGTACAGAAGTGGATCTGACGCCGGCTTGGCGTCGTGTATCCATGGTTGATTTGGTCAAAGAAGTGACAGGTGTCGACTTCAGCCAGCAAATGACAGACGAAGAAGCGCATGCACACGCGAAAACTCACAATGTGAAGGTTGAGCCGCATATGACTTTCGGTCATATCCTTAACGCATTCTTCGAAGAGTTCTGCGAGCATACATTGATTCAGCCGACGTTTGTAACCGGTCATCCGGTTGCAATCTCACCGCTTGCCAAGAAGAACGCTACCGATCCACGATTCACAGATCGTTTCGAACTGTTTATCGTAGCGCGTGAGCATGCGAATGCCTTTACGGAGCTGAATGATCCAATCGATCAGCGTCAACGCTTCGAGTCGCAACTGGTTGAGAAAGAGCAAGGCAATGACGAGGCGCATGAAATGGATGAGGATTTCATCCGTGCGCTTGAATACGGCATGCCGCCAACAGGCGGACTTGGTATCGGGATTGACCGTCTCGTTATGCTGCTAACAGATGCACCATCTATTAGAGACGTACTGTTGTTCCCGCTTATGCGTGAGCGTGCAGGCGAATAATCCATTCATACGGAGCCGCCGGGGGACTAAGCCTTGGCGGTTTTCTTTATGGCTTTGCATATTGAAAAACAGCGCTCTAAAAAGAAAATGAAAAAAGATTTAAAAAAGGGTTGCAATCATGTTGTGGGCTATGATATATTAATCAAGTCGCCGCTGAGACACGGGCGAATGAGCAACAAAAACAAGAAGTATTTGTTCCTTGAAAACTGAACAATGAGCGACCAGTCAAATGGTCATAAATCGCGAAATTAACGTTTCGCAAGCTAGTTTTTTGAATGAGCTAACAAGCAAATTCATAAACGGTCTTCGGACCACTTTTATGGAGAGTTTGATCCTGGCTCAGGACGAACGCTGGCGGCGTGCCTAATACAT
>NZ_JBXENT010000014.1:0-97235 GCF_059383735.1 Paenibacillus sp. N22P23 | reverse complement strand
CAGCTGCGGAGGAGTCTGAAATGGGGTTAGTTTGTTGACTGAGAGTCCGAATTTCGAACTCTCAGAGGAGAAATCCGGCGGTTTTGCAGTTGAGAGTCGCAAAATCGAACTCTCAGCTGCAGCGGAAGTGAAATCAGGTTAAACCGAGAGCGAAGAGGCGGCTTAGGAGCATTCGGAATGCGGAGAAAAAGCTTGAACGGCGGGAGGGCAATCCGCCCTTGCGAAACACCATTGAAACTTTGTATAATATACGTTATATACGTTAACGCGATGAGGAAGAAGAGTACGCAGTGCTTTCTTGACAGGGAGAAGACGCCGCAGATTGAGAGCGTCTTTAGGAAATCAGGCTGCCGAAGTTCCCTTCCGAGCAGACTCTTGAAGGTGTACGGCTGTTATTGCCGCACAAGGTAGGGAGTACCGGGTTCCGGCCGATATTCGGACTTTGAGGAATTGCCCCGCCTATTTGCAGGCTGTGGCAGTTTGAATTAGGGTGGTAACACGGTTCTTTCGTCCCTTACGGGGAGAAGGAGCCGTTTTTTTGTTTTCAGAAATGTGATTTGGTTAAAGAAGGGGCTGGATGGAATGAAAGAGCGTTTGGAAGCATTGCGGGTCGAGGCGCTGCAGGAGCTGCAGCAGGTTGACGGTCCGCAGCAATTGAATGATCTGCGTGTCAAATATCTGGGCAAGAAAGGCGCGCTGACGGAAATTCTCCGCGGCATGGGTTCCCTGAGTGCTGAAGAGCGTCCGGTTATCGGTCAAGTTGGTAACGAAGTACGCGCCGCTATTGAGGAAGTCATTGAAACAAAGCAAGCGATGTTCCAAGAAGCCGAAACGGCGAACCGCCTTCGCGCGGAAACGATTGATGTTACGCTGCCAGGCAAGAAACAATCCGCTGGCGCGATTCATCCGCTTAATAAAGTAGCGCAAGAAATCGAGGATGTGTTCATCGGTCTAGGGTACACAATCGCTGAAGGTCCAGAGGTCGAATCCGACTACTATAACTTCGAAGCGCTGAATCTGCCGAAAGATCACCCTGCTCGCGATATGCAGGATTCGTTCTATGTCACGGACGACATTCTTATGCGTACGCACACTTCGCCGGTACAGGTTCGCACCATGAAAGCCATGAACGGCAAACCGGTTAAAGTCATTTGCCCGGGTAAAGTTTATCGCCGCGATGATGATGATGCAACGCATTCGTTCCAGTTCAATCAAATCGAAGGACTCGTTATCGGACCCAATATCCGTATGAGCGATCTTAAAGGCACTTTGCTTCAATTCGTACAGCTGATGTTCGGCAAGCAAGCACAAATCCGTCTTCGTCCGAGCTTCTTCCCATTCACGGAGCCAAGCGCAGAGGTTGATGTCACTTGCGTACAATGTGGCGGTCATGGCTGCCGGATGTGCAAGCAAACTGGCTGGCTCGAAATTTTGGGCTGCGGCATGGTTCACCCGCGCGTGCTTGAGATGGGCGGCTACGATCCGAATGAAGTCAGCGGCTTCGCATTCGGTATGGGCGTAGAACGAATTGCGCTGCTGAAATACGGCATTGACGACATCCGTCATTTTTATACGAACGATCTGCGCTTCCTGAGCCAGTTTGTCCGAATGTGAGAAGGAGGCAAAAACGATGAACGTATCTTATAAATGGTTGAGTGAATATATCGAGTTAAACGGCTATACCGGCGATCAGCTGGCAGAGCTCATGACAAGCGGAGGCATTGAAATCGATGTCGTGGAATCCCGCAACAAAGGTGTTACAGGCGTAGTTGTCGGTCATGTGCTGACACGCGAAAAGCATCCCGATGCCGATAAGCTGAGCGTTTGTACGCTCGACGTAGGCGGCCCGGAAGTGCTGCAAATCGTATGCGGTGCTAAGAACGTAGCTGCAGGACAGCTTGTTCCGGTTGCAACGATCGGCGCCGTATTGCCGGGGGATTTTGCAATTAAACGTGCGAAACTGCGCGGTGTAGAATCCCAAGGAATGATCTGTTCAGCGAAGGAGCTTGGTCTGAACGAGAAGCTTCTGCCTAAAGATCAGCAAGAAGGCATTCTCGTGCTGCCGGAAGGTACGCCGATCGGCGCTTCCATTCTGGATGTGCTCGCTATCGATGATGAGGTGCTGGAGCTTGATTTGACGCCAAATCGTTCGGACTGCCTAAGCATGCTGGGTGTTGCCTATGAAATCGGTGCATTGACAGGCCGCAGCGTAACGCTGCCGGACAACCGTGTAAACGACTCGGTAGAGCAAACGTCCGCCTATGTATCCGTTCGCATCGAAGCGAAAGAACAATGCTCGCACTACTCGGCGCGTTATATTAAAGGCGTACAAATCGGTCCTTCTCCGCAGTGGATGCAGAATCGTCTGATGGCTGCGGGCATTCGTCCGATCAGCAACGTAGTTGATATCACGAATTTCGTCATGCTGGAGTACGGCCAACCGCTGCACGCTTTCGACGCGGATAAAGTCGAAGGCGGCCGCATCGTTGTACGTATGGCTAACGAAGGCGAAGTATTGACTACGCTTGACGGTCAAGACCGCAAGCTTGAGCCTCATATGCTGGTTATCACAAACGGTAAAGAACCTCTGGCACTTGCAGGCGTTATGGGCGGCGCAAACTCCGAAGTAACCGCTTCGACGGTTAATATTTTGCTGGAATCGGCTCGCTTTGATGGCGGTACAATTCGCAAAACCTCGCGTCAAGTTGGCTTGCGTTCGGAATCGAGCGTTCGTTTCGAGAAAGGCGTTGACCCGGCACGTGTTATACCTGCACTTGATCGCGCGGCTTCGCTAATGGCGAAATATGCAAGCGGCCATGTGCCTGAGGGCATCGTGGAAGAACTGACCGAACAGCCGAAGGATGCGGTAATCAGCGTATCCATCGACAAAATCAACCGTTACCTCGGAACAGAGCTCGTGAAGCTCGAAATCGAAACGATTTTTGGCCGTCTGCAATTCCCGTTTGAATTGTCGACTGATGGGGTATTTACTGTAAGTGTTCCATCCAGACGCGGTGACATTACTCGCGATGTCGATTTGATTGAAGAGGTAGCGCGTTTGTTCGGTTATGACAATATCCCGACAACGGCAATCGAAGGCGCTGCAACACCGGGTGCTTTGACAAAGCCGCAGGCGATTCGCCGCGAGCTGCGCAAACGTCTGACGGATGCCGGCCTTCACGAGGTAATCAGCTACTCCTTTACCCATCCAGATCGGACGAAGTTGTTCCCGGCTCTAGCTGGAGCGGATTTGTTCCCAGTTCGACTGGCGCTTCCAATGAGCGAAGACCGCAGTGTATTGCGTACCAGCTTGCTTCCGCAATTGCTGGAAACAGCCGCGTACAACCGGAATCGCAAAAACGACGATGTAGCGATCTTCGAGATCGGCAGCGTCTTCCATACGGATGAAGAGGCACTTACTCGTTTGCCTCATGAGAAACACCGTCTTGCCGTTCTATTGACTGGCAATCGTAATGTGACAGAGTGGAACCGTAAAGCAGAAGCATACGATTTCTACGATTTGAAAGGCATTCTTGAAACGTTGGTTGAAGTGCTTGGCGTTAGCGGCTCGATTAGTTATGAAGCAGCTCAGCCGGAGCATATGCACCCGGGCCGTACGGCAGCGGTTGTATTCCAAGGCGAACGCGGTGCACAAACAATCGGCTACCTAGGCCAATTGCACCCGACTACACAGATTGATCATGATCTGGCTGACACGTATGTGCTCGAAATCGAGCTGGCGCCGCTTTATGCCGCTGCTGATTTTGACATCGTATATAAGGCTCTGCCTCGTTACCCGGCTATGGAGCGCGATATCGCAGTTGTGCTCAGCCGCGACGTTGCAGCGGGCAAGCTGATCGATGCTGTTCAAGAAACAGCAGGTGCGTTGCTGGAGTCGGTTCGTATCTTTGATATCTTTACCGGAGAGAAGCTGGGCGCTGATAAGAAGAGCGTCGCGCTTTCACTCGTGTACCGTCATGCGGAGCGTACTTTGACGGACGAAGAAGTAACAGAGCGTCATGCAGAGGTTGTAACAAAATTGGAACAATCTTTTGCAGCGGAATTGCGTAAATAGGCAGGAGTTGACCTTTGCCGCATCGAATTAGTTCCTTGCGAACAAATCTCGGTGCGGCTTTATTCTATTTTGCTGGATTATCGGCATGGAAAAGCTTGTACAGCAAGGCTTGCCCGGAATGCTTTAGAAGTGGAAGAAGGCAACGATTGTCGCATTGAACTCATTTTTCACCCTTGAACCTATAGGAGGACATGCCCTCATGAACGCTGCCGATCGGACACGTGTAACCGTTGATATATTTGGAAACCAATTCAAATTAGCTGGTCACAATAACCCTGACTATATCAAGCGCATTGCAGCGCTTGTTGACGAGAATATGAATAAGCTGGCTAAGGGCTATCCACGACTGGATGTGCCTAAGATCGCTATGCTTGCTGCAGTACATATGGCTGAAGATGTTTTTAGATTGCGTGTCGAAAATGAACGGATGCACGAAACCGAGGAGCGCCGTAAAGCGGCCGTAGCGGAACTGGAGCAGGTGAAACTGATCGTGGATACGCTGCACGGTCAGCTCGACGCTGAGCGGGTGAGCTCGGAGGCGGCGCTGGCGAATGCGGAAGCAGCGCTAGTCGCGGAGCGGGCGAGTGCGGAGGCGGCGCTGGCTGCGGCGCTGGCGAATGCAGAAGCGACGCTGGAGGCGGAGCTGGCTGCGGAGCGTGCAAGTGCGGAGGCGGCGCTAGCGGTGGAGCGGGCGAATGCGGAGGCGTCGCTGGCGGTGGAGCGTGCAAGTGCGGAAGCGGCGCTGGCTGCGGAGCGAGCGAGTGCGGAGGCGGCGCTAGTCGCGGAGCAGGAAGAAGCGGAAGCGGCAATCGAGGCGGCGCGCGAGGAGCTGGAGCAGACAAGCGCGATGCTGCAGGGGCGCTTGGAGCAAGCGATTGGCGCAGCGGAAGCGAAGCTGGCGAGCGAGCAGGAAGCCGCGCTGGCGGAGCAAGTGCGCATGCAGGCGGAGCGCGAAAGAGAGCAAGAGGTTTCGCGAGCAGAGATCGAGCGATTGAAAGCGGAGCTTGCGCGTGAGCAAGCGGAAGCGCGAGCTGAGCTGGAGCGGTTAAGAGCGGAGCTAATTGCTGAACGTGAAGAAATACAAGAGACAGCGCGTTTCGAGCTGACTTTAATGCAAGAAGAGCATGAAAGCGAGCAAGTCGCAGCTCAAGCAGAGTTGGCCCGAGTCCAACAGGAGCTGTCTGCGAAGCTGGAAAGTGAGCAAGCAGCAGCGCAAGCGGAGCTTGCCCGAGTTCAACAGGAACTGACAGTGAAGCTGGAAAGCGAGCAAGCTGCTGCTCAGTCGGAGCTGGCTCGAGTTCAACAGGAATTGACCGCGAAACTAGAAAGCGAGCAAGTCGCTTCTCTGGAGGAGCTTGAACGTACTAGAGCGGAACTTAAGGCAGAGATTTCGTTTGAGCAGGAAGCAGCGCAAGAGGAGCTTACACGTGTGACTGCGGAATGGGCGGCGAAATTAACAAGTGAGCTGGAAGCAGCGCGCGCTGAGTTTACGCACGTGAGAACAGAGCTGGAAGCGAAGCATTCACGTGAACTGGATGCATCGCAAGCAGAACTTGAGCGGGTTTGGGTGGAACTCACCGCTGAGCGTGAAAGTGAGCAAGCCGCTTCACAAGCGGAGTTGGAGCGCGTAAGCACAGAGCTCGCAGCCGAACTGGAAGCAGTCAGAGAAGCTTCGCGCAAAGCACTTGAGCAATTGCAGGAAGAATTCGATCGTGAGCAGGAAGCGGCGCATGAAGAGCTGGAGCTGGTCAGCTCGACATTGCAAGGCCGGATGGAGCAAACGATTCATGCCGCAGAAGCGAAATTGGCAAGTGAGCGCGCTACCGCTGAAGCGAATCTGCTAGCTGAGCGCGAGGCAGCAGCGGCTAAGCTGTCTAGTGAACTTGTAGCAATGGAAGCAGCGCTGACTAGTGAACTCGAGGCAGTGGAAGCGAAACTGGCAAGTGATCGCGCAGCCGCAGAAGCGAATCTGCTAGCTGAACGCGAGGCAGCAGCAGCAAAGCTGGCAAGTGAACTTGAAGCAATGGAAGCAGTGCTGACTAGTGAACTCGAAGCTGTGGAAGCGAAACTGGCAAGCGAGCGCGCAGCCGCAGAAGCGAATCTGCAAGCTGAACGTGAGTCAGCAGCAGCTGCACTGGCTAGTGAACTTGAAGCAGTGGAAGCGAAGCTGGTAAGCGAGCACGAAGCCGCAGAAGCACAATTGCTTGCTGAGAAGGAAGCTGCGGTTGCGAAGCTGGCTAGTGAGCTTGAAGCAGTGGAAGCGAAGCTGGCAAGTGAGCTCGAAGCTGCGGAAGCTAAGCTTGCGCAATTGCGCGACTCGCATCGCACAGAGCTTGAAGAACTGCAGATTACGCTGGAGCTGGAAATAGAAGCGCAGTCGCTGGCTGTTATCGAAGCGCGCGAAGAGCTAGAACGCACGAAATTCGCCATGGAAGCGCAGCTGGAGCAAGTGCGTGAAACCGCGCAAGCAGAGCTTGACCAGGAGCGAGAATATACAGCAGTCGAACTTAAACAGCTGCATGCCATTCATCAAGAAGAGCTGCAGAAAGAACGCTCACTGCAGGAAGCAACCGCAGAAGCGGCGGCAGGACAACTGGAAGAGACACGGTTGGAAATGCAAGCTCGGATCGAGCAGGTGCGTATTGCAGCAGAGGCCGATGTGGAGCGCATTCGTCAGGTTGCTCGCGAGCGCTTAGAACGGATGCGCGGCGAGGCCGAGCGAGCTGCGGAGCAAGCCGCCGCAGCCGAGTTGAAGCTGGCACAACAGAGCCAAGCTGCTCGCGAAGAGCTCGAACAGGCACAAGCGCAAGCCGCCGCCCTCTTGGAGCGGGAGCAGGCTGCCGCAGCTGCATTGCTCGAGCAGGAGCGAGCAACCGCACAACTGCTGCTTGATCAGGCGCTTCAAGAAGGCGAAGCGGAAGCATCTTCCATCACAGCTGCCTACAAGCGGGAGTTTGAAGCTATACGCGCAGAAGCTGAGAGTCGCTATCTCTCACTGACAGCGGAACAGCAGAACCGCGAGAACGCGTGGCAGCAAGAGCGCGATCTGCTCGCTGCGCAGCTTGATGAGATGCGTAAGGAGCTTCGTTCCATGCAAGATCAGCTTGCCCTGGAACAAGAGAAAGCCGAATTGCTTGAGCTGGAAGCGTTAGAAGAAGGTGAAGCACTCCGCTCTAAGGCTGCACGTCTTGAGCAGGAACTTCGTGAACATGAGAGCAGAGCGGAGCAAGCGGAGCATTGGCTTACCGAGCAGCAGCAGAAGGACAGCCGTCGCAGTGCAGCGCTTCAGCAGCAGGAAGAGCAGCTGGATGTACTTCGCAGCGAACTGAAGGCAGCGCAGCAGGCAGTGGAAGATAGTCAGCTGGGGCAATTGATGCTGGAAGAACAGCATGAGCGTATTATGCGTGAAGCGAAGCAGCTTGAGGAGCGTAACGAGCAGCTTTCAGATCGCCTGCAAGCGGCGGAAGATCGCGCGGCTGACTTGATGCGCGAAGCTCGCCAGCAAATGGCCGAAGCGGAACGGATCGCGGACGAAGCCAGTGTGAAGCTGATGGATCAAGTGCATGCAGCTGACTCGGAGATTACGCTGGCCAAGCAGCAAGCTGCTGCCCATGCCGAAGCGGAAGCAGGCTTGCTGGAGCAGCTACTGCTGAGCGAGGAAGAAGCTGAGAAGGCGAAGGCGCAAGCCAAGCAGGTTAGCGCAAGACTTGAAGAGCTTGAAACATCGCTTTCCGAAGCCAATCAGCTGCAGGCGACCCATGATCAGCTTCAGATCGAGCACGGTAAGCTCAAGATTGAATACTCGAAGCTTCAGACGGAGTACAATGAATGGATTGAACTTCTCGCTGACAGTTAGTTTGTCGAATAAAGTAGAAGAGGGCTATGCTGCACGCCGGTTTCTTAGGAAACCAAGCGAGCAGCACAGCCCTCTTGTCGTTTAATAAACAACAATCGATCCGGTTGCACCATCAGATGGTAATGCGGCCAAACGAAGCAAATCACCGGTTACTTGATGCGGATCCTTGCCTGTTGCATGCATCTCCGAACGGATTGTTCCGGGATTAAAAGCATTCACGAGAATGCCGTATTCATGCTCCTCGTCCGCGGTTGTCCGCGTGAGCGATTCCAAGCCTGCTTTGGATGCACTGTATGCGGCATATCCGCCGGCTCCGTTTGACGCCAAACCGGACGTGATATTAATGATACGACCATATCGCGCTTCACGCATGGAAGGCAGCAAGGCATTGGTCATGAGAAAAGGACCTGTCAGATTAATGCTGATTTGAGTAGCCCACTCTTCAGATGTGAGTTCAATGACTCGTCCGGGCTCTAAAGCTGCAGCATTATTAATAAGGATATCTACGCGTCCGAATGATGCTAACGCTTGATTGACTGCGGATTGTACGGCCTCGCCGCTGGCAATGTCACATGCAATAACGAGCGCATTGCTGCCTGGACGAACCTCCTCGATGAGAGCAGCTGTTTCCTCCAGTTTCCCTTGGCGCCGGCCGAGGAGTACAACTTGAGCCCCTTCACGTGCAAAATCGATCGCAGTCGCTCGGCCAAGCCCTGTGCCCGCACCTGTTATTAGTACCACTCGTCCATCCACTGTTCTCATGTAGTCCACCCTCTTCGTATCGTTGTCAACATCGTAGCAAACAACATGGGACTATAGGAATAGCGCAGCTATAAGTCTTTCTTATACGATGCTAACAGTGAAACGGATATATTCCATAAAGCGGCTTCAAAAACAACCTTGATTAGTATTCCTGATAGAGTGTATTAAATATTGGAATACATCGCAGAACATAAATAACCCGTCCAGATGATACTGAACGGGTTATTGCTTGCTATGATAAGCATGCTGGATTACTCGACGACAATTTTGGCAATCATTTTGGAATGGCCGGTGCCGCACATAATGTCGCAATGGAATTCGTATTCCCCTGCATCATTAATCGTGACGACTTTCGGTTTACCACTGTTAACCGTCAAGTTATTGAGGTCGGGTACTTCCATGTTGTGAACGCCGTCTTCGGATTCCAGCGTAATTTGAGTCGGTTCGCCTTTCTTGATCTTATAGACCGGCTGATCGAACTCGAAACGGGAAGCTTTGATTACGATGCTTGCAGAAGCAGCTGCACCGGTTTCTTCAACACCGGAATCTGCATTGTTAGTGTCGGAATTTTTCGAACCGCATGCGGCTAAAACGAGTACGGCTGCAACAAGCATAAAGGACATGAGCAGTAATTTTTTCACCAGAGAACGCTCCTTCATGAATCGGATAGTTATGAACTCCTCTAGTATACCGTTACCGGAATAAAATTACTGTGACGATCTGTTGAATGCTTGTCAGTTGCTTAGTGCTCTCGTCCTGCTTCATACGGCGTGCTGACCGGAATGAACAAGTCGATGATCCCGATCACCAGCGCGGCCAGGATAGCTCCCAGCCAGGTGACGGAAACGCCGCCAACAATGAACTGCGCGACCCAGATAACAAGAGCACTGGCCAAGAAACCGACGATGCCTCGACCGAATGGCGAGACACGTTTGCCGAAGATGCCCTCGACGATCCAGCCTAAAGCCGCGATGACAAGCGCCAGGAAGAGCGCGCTCCAGAATCCGCCGACGCTAAATTGAGGTACAATATAGCCGACAATCATTAACACGATCGCTGATACAATGAATCTGACCACGTGACCCAGGAAATGCATAGTGAAAAACCTCCTACAAAGTTTTTTGACAAAAGCCTCCTGACCACACTTGAGCGCGAATAAGCGCATGGATCAAAAGCATTGGCCAGTGTTCGGAGAAGCTTACCTTCTCGTGTAGAGGTATTGTTTCCTTTTTTGCATCTGCCATTCATGTAAGCTCAGGATCGTGGCATACGCCGCGTTGTTCGGCTATAATAGGAAACGAGAGGAGTGTTCTCGCTTGGACAAGAAAATATTACAAACACTAGACTATGCCAAAATTGTATATAAATTAGGACAGCATGCAGCAACTGCGCTGGGTAAATCAGTCGTGGATGCGCTTCATCCCAGCTCTGACCTAGAAGATGTGAAGCATGCGCTGCAAGTGACGGATGAAGCTTACAAAGCGGATCGACTTAAAGGAAGCGCTCCTTTCGGAGGCATTGCCGACATTAGACCTTCGCTGCTTCGCTCACGGATCGGCGGAACGCTGAATCCGGCCGAACTGCTCGAAATCGCCGAGACGGTAAGAGGTTCTCGTCGCCTGAAGCGACATGTACAGGGCCTGCACGATGATCATCCAATCCCGCTGCTTGCCGCTACGGTTGAGCAGTTAACGGAACATAAATCGCTGGAAGATGCAATCTTGCTATGCATTGATGATCAGGCTGAGGTAATGGACAGCGCGAGTGTGGAACTTGCATCTATTCGCAGAGAGCTTCGCAGCGGCGAAGGCCGTGTGAGGGAGAAGCTTGAAAGCATGATTCGCTCTTCGTCCGTACAGAAGATGCTGCAGGAAACCATCATTACGATCCGAAATGACCGCTATGTTATTCCCGTGAAGCAAGAATACCGCGGCAGCTTCGGCGGTATTATTCACGATCAATCCGGTTCCGGGGCAACGTTATTTATTGAGCCCGAAGCGGTTGTTGTGCTCAACAATAAGCTGCGAGAGCTTCGTTTGGCTGAAGAGCGCGAAATTGAGAAAATCCTTCAAAAATTAACAGCGCTGACGGCAGAATACGCCGATGATTTACTGCTTGATCTGGACCTGTTAGGTCTTCTGGATTTTGCCTTTGCCAAAGCTCGTCTTGCCCATGTGATGGGTGCTACGATGCCTGGCATGAATGATCGTGGCTACTTCAAGCTTCGCCGCGGCCGCCATCCACTGATCGATCGCGAGCATGTCGTTCCGATCGATGTTGAGCTCGGCAATGATTATACGACGATTATCGTAACCGGTCCGAATACAGGCGGTAAAACGGTGTCATTGAAAACAATCGGCCTGCTTAGCCTTATGGCGATGTCCGGTTTGTTTGTTCCGGCTGAAGACGGCAGTCAGTTATGCGTATTTGACGCGTTGTATGCGGATATCGGCGATGAACAAAGCATCGAGCAGAATTTAAGTACGTTCTCCAGTCATCTAACGAATATCATCCGCATTCTTAAAAATATGACGCCAAAGAGTCTTGTTCTGCTTGATGAGCTTGGTGCGGGTACGGATCCCGCTGAAGGATCAGCACTTGCCATCGCAATTCTGGAGCACATGCACAAGCTTGGCTGCCGTATCGTGGCAACAACGCACTACAGTGAACTGAAAGCTTACGCCTATAACCGCAAAGGTGTCATCAATGCGAGTATGGAGTTTGATATTGCGACACTTAGCCCGACCTATCGCTTACTGATCGGGGTGCCAGGGCGAAGCAACGCTTTCGCAATTGCCGAGCGTCTTGGCCTGCAGCGGGGCATCATCGATCATGCGCGGGGCGAGGTCAGTGAAGAAGATGTACGCGTTGAAACGATGATTGCCTCATTAGAAGAGAATCGCATCGGGGCCGAGGCAGAGCGAACTACCGCAGAGGCACTTCGCAAAGAGCTTGAAATGGAGCGTACCCGTCACGAGAGTGAACGGCAGAAGTTCGAGGAGCAGAGAGAGAAGCTGCTGGCAAAGGCACAAGACGAAGCACGCGAAGTCATGCTGAAGGCGAAACGTGAAGCTGAGCAGATTATTGCGGACCTGCGCAAATTGGCACAAGAAGAAGGCGCAGCAGTTAAGGATCATAAACTGACTGAAGCGCGGCGTAAGCTTGATGAAGCAACTCCTGAGAAGAGCAAGTCGGCGAAAGGCCAGCAGACGAAATCGAGCAAGCCGCAGCGGATTGAAAGCGGCGATGAGGTTACGGTGTACAGCCTTGGCCAGCGCGGCCACGTTGTAGAGGTTAACGGCAATGATGCGCTTGTTCAGTTAGGCATACTTAAGATGAAAGTCGCGTTAAGCGACTTGGAGCTGATGAAGCGTGCGGAATCCGGCAAGACGCAGCAACCCAAGATTGCAGCAAGCCTCAAACGAACTCGCGATGAGAATGTTCGCTCTGAACTTGATTTGCGCGGTACGAATTTGGAAGAAGCGATGCTGGAGGTAGACCGATTCCTCGATGAATCGTTCTTGGCTGGATTCGGGCAGGTTTATATCATCCACGGCAACGGAACAGGTATTTTGCGTTCGGGCATCAGCGATTTCCTTCGCAGGCATAAGCATGTGAAGAGCTATCGCCTCGGTAAATATGGTGAAGGCGGCTCTGGCGTAACGGTAGCGGAACTTAAGTAAGACGGGTGGGACTTCGATATGGAACATGAAATCGACGAATTGCTCAGCAATCATTTTGCAGCCTCGCTTGCATATGTTTCGGTGACGGTGCTGGCTTTGCTTGTTTTCTTGTATTTATTTGAATTTGTAACCCGTTATAAATGCTGGCAAGAAATTAAACGCGGCAATCTGGCAGTGGCGATGGCGACAGGTGGCAAAATCTTCGGGATTTGCAACCTGTTCCGTTTCTCCATCGAAGCGAATGAAGGTGTGTATCATAGCTTGGTGTGGGCGACGTATGGCTTCGCACTGCTTATTGCTGCCTATTTATTATTTGAATTTCTGACACCTGTTTTTCGAATTGATGAAGAAATTGAGAAGGACAATCGTGCGGTTGGTTTCATTGCCATGATTATTTCGGTCTCGCTTTCTTATGTCATTGGTGCAACGGTTGCCTAACACGCAATTCATGAACGAACACGACACTCAATAACTGCTCGGAGGCTCGACCGATGAAATATTTATGGGGAACTTTGTTTGCATTAGCAGCGTTATTTGTTATTTTTGGCATCTTTTATTTACTACAATAATTGCGAAATAGAAAGAAGGTATCGGCATGAGCGAGAAAAATGATGAACAGCCAATCTGTCCATGGTGCCACACTGAAATCGTATGGGACGAAGAAATCGGTCCGGAGCGTAATTGTCCACACTGCGATAATGAATTGTCAGGCTACCGGACGTTGACGCTAGGCGGCGCAGAGCCAGACGAAGAACTGGACGATGAGATGGAAGAAGTGGATCTGGATGAGGACGGCAGCTGGATGGAAGATGAAACCCGCGATCTGTCTGATCTAAGGCCTTATAACCGAGATCAGCTTGCGCTTGAAGAAACGATGGCGCGAATTCTGGATGAACAGTTGGAAGCGCCGGAATGCCCTTCCTGCCGGGAGTTCATGCTTGAGGCCGGCACACAAATCATCACGCAAGAGCAGTTTAAACCAAGAACGCCTGCTGCGCTCGGAGAAACCATTGTTTCGACACCGTTCCAACTGCAGCTGTATGTATGTCCGTCCTGCTTCCATACGCAGAACCGTCTGTCGGTACAAGATCAAGAGCGGTTGGTTCACCTGCTGACTAAAGCAGTCGATCTGGAAGACTAGCATTGGATTGAAATGCGCTGAGAAAATGCTGCGAACCGTAGTGCGCCGAATGGGAACTTATTGTAATTAAGCCTTTTCCGGCATGTTAGGTCTCTAATGGGGGCACCTTACGCCTAGAAAGCTGCAACTACATCATGCAGCAGGCGGGAGGGATTATGTTGGAGCAAGGCAAACATGCCGTGCAATCACGCTGGTTCGCGGGAAAATCCCAGGAGAAACTGCGGACGGTTTCAAGTGGAGGCAGCAAACGTGATTATGACAGCCGCGCTTTGGACAGCCAAGCGATTTTGCTGCTCGCCGTCCAGGCACTGCTCGGCACAGCGAATGCGTTATCCGGCACGTTTCTGCCGGTTTATCTATGGAAAGCGAGCCAATCCTTCGCTTTAATCGGCTGGTTTAATTTTACGCAGTTTATTGTAAGCGGACTAACGTTCTGGCTGGCTGGCAAATGGGTGAAGGAGCATAACAAAATGAACAGCCTCCGGCTCGGCGTCGCGCTGTCCGGAGTTTTCTATTTTGTCGTATTGATGCTGGGAAAATCTGCGATTACGTATATTGTCCCGCTTGGCGTGTTGATTGGGATCGGCAACGGCTGCTTCTGGCTCGCCTTTAATGTTGTTTACTTCGAAATTACGGAGCCCGGCAATCGGGACCGATTCAATGGCTGGGCAGGTCTGCTTGGCTCAGGCGCGGGCATCATAGCGCCTTGGATCTCGGGCTGGCTGATTACAGCTAACAGCGGGGAACGAGGCTACAGCATTATTTTCACCGTATCCTCGATTATCTTTGCCGTTGCAGTTGTCCTTAGCTTCTGGCTGAAGAAACGTGAATCCAGTGGGAAGTACGAGTGGTTTCAAGGACTGCGTGTGCTCAAAGAGCGAGGTAACCCTTGGCGTTATGCGGTTCCCTCGATTATTTCGCAAGGGGTGCGCGAAGGCGTATTTATGTTCTTGATTGGTCTGCTCGTCTATATCGCAACCAAGAATGAAGGAAAGCTTGGCAATTTCTCGCTGATTACCTCGCTCGTTGCATTAGTGAGCTTCTGGCTGATCGGACGTCTGTTGAAGCCGAATCGAAGACGAGTGGCGATGCTGATCGGAGCCGTCGCGATTACGGCCATTATTGGCGTATTGTTCTGGCCGATTAGCTATCAAACGCTGCTTATATGGGGTCTAGGTACGGCGCTCTTCATGCCGTTATATATCATTCCGATGACCTCGGCTGTATTTGACCTCATCGGCAGTGATGAGGACAGCGCGAGGCAGCGGGAGGAGTATGTCATTCTTCGCGAGGCCGGTTTAACCGTTGGCCGGATCATCGGAGTGACTTCTTATTTGCTTATTTTACCGTATATTAACCGTTCCCCTTATGTAGTTCCATCATTAATGCTGATCGTAGGAGCTTTTCCGGTTGTGGGCTGGTGGCTGATGCGTTCCGTGCTGGGGAGGGTGAATGGCAATCATGAACGAGCCTCATCGCGAGGCTGACAATGGAAGGTAGGGCTGTGTATGCCCCGTATTGTAAATAATGTAACCGAGCTAATTGGCGATACGCCTGTCGTTGCGCTTCGGAGGCTGCAACAGCCGGGAGCTGCGGAGGTGCTGGTGAAGCTGGAGCGGTTCAATCCAAGTGGAAGCGTGAAGGATCGAGCGGCTTTCGCACTCATCGAGGCAGGAGAAGCGAAGGGGATGCTGAAGCCTGGCTCAACGATCATTGAGCCGACCAGCGGGAATACCGGCATCGGGCTTGCAATGAATGCGGCGGCTAGAGGCTATAAGCTGATACTTGTCATGCCGGATAATATGACGAAGGAGCGAATCGGACTGCTGAAGGCTTATGGAGCAGAGGTTGAGCTGACACCGGCAGCAGAACGAATGCCGGGTGCGATCAAGCGAGCATTCGAGCTGCAGGCAGAACGTCCGGGGAGCTACATACCGAATCAGTTCGAGAATCCGGCGAATCCGGCCATTCATCGAACGACAACGGCGCAGGAAATCATCCGCCAAACCGATGGACGTCTCGATGTCTTCGTTGCAACGGCAGGAACCGGCGGCACAATTACGGGAACCGGAGAGGCACTGAAAGCCGCGATTCCGGGACTTTATGTAGCCGTAGTGGAACCCCTTGGGTCGCCTGTATTATCTGGCGGCAAGCCGGGACCGCATAAGCTTGTCGGCACGAGCCCGGGATTTGTGCCGGCTATTCTCAACACCTCGATTTACGATAAAATCGTACAGGTGTCCGATGAAGACGCAATCGAGACGATGCGTCTGTTAGCCCGCCAAGAAGGGCTGCTCCTGGGTCCTTCCTCGGGAGCTGCCGTTTGGACGGCAATGGCGGAGGCCCGCCGAATTGGAGATGGCGGGCGTGTACTTTGCATCGCCCCGGACAGCGGCGAGCGATACCTGAGTATGGGATTGTTTTAATCGCAGCATGCTGCATTCGAACGCAAACCAATCTGTTTGCAGAAAGCTGCAATCGAAGCTATGCTTCGAAGCAAGCTTTCTGCTTAATCCACCCAATTATTAAGCTCATCTTGTACAATGGCCCTGCGTTCTTCGATATAGCTGATAAACAATTGCGGCTCATCATCGAAAGCGTATAAGGGCCATTTTCGCGTGAAATCATCTCGAATGGCAGGCCTCAAATTCTCGTACAAATCGGCTATGATCGGTTCAATGGTTTTAACCGTGAATTTGTTCGCGAGTAGATTGGTTAAAATTTTACGATAGATTTGTCTGTACGATTTGTAGGACAACACTTTCCGAGTTAGCGTATTATATCCCCTGACGTCCACCAGATCGCTGCCGCAAAGTCTCCCATAGCAGTTGCGGCCCCAGGTTCCCTCATAATCCCACGGAATAATGCGGTACTTTCCACTCTTGCTATGCTCATAAAGAGCGTAGTTCTGATCAAACCCGTCATAATTGCCCGTTAGAACAGCACCAGCCAGCCATTTCAAATACACATAGACATCGAGTCGATAAGCAATATAGCTCTTCAAGGAACTATTCACTGGGTTGTTAATCCGTTTCACGAACTTTATCAGCTTCGTCTTCGTTTCATCCGATCCTTTCATAACACGGTAGCCGTCGAAGAGTGATTCTTTCAACTCGCCGGTTTCCGAATCGTAAAGGCCGAAGTTTGCTTTATCGTTAACCGCGTAAATTAGGGCTTGCGAACCGATGCTTCTTCTACGGAAAAACGTATCATCAACCGATTCGATTTCCAAATAAACGCCGTGCGGATAGCCGTTCCATTCCAGCCACATATGTCTGGTTCTTGGCGAGGGCACGTTGATCATATTGAAGAAATGGAAGGAGAGCGCATTACGAATCATAGAAGGATCATCGACTTCCGCATTCCAGTGCAAAATTTGATTATTTCCATAATGAATTTCGTAGGATTTCTTCGGATAATTTCTGGTGTGACCGCCGCGGAATCGCAGCTGTGCATCTATCGTCTTTCCGTTCATCTCCAGCTTGACGGGAGCAAATTCATTGCTCCATACATTGGATTCCAGCCTCTTCAAATCCTCGTTGTTGATCGTTATTTTTCGAGTAGGCAGTCCTTCCCCGGACATTAGACCATCTCCTTAGGCAAAAGATAAAGCCTATCGCATTCGATAGGCTTCAGCTTATTTACACTATGCGGGTAGATGTCTATTGGTCACAGATTATCTGCCGCGGGAGCCGTTGGAACCGCGGGAACCTTGGGAGCCGCCAGAGCCACGGGAGCCTTGGGAACCGCGGGAACCTTGGGAGCCGCCAGAGCCGTGGGAGCCGTGGGAGCCGTGGGAACCTTGGGAGCCGCCAGAGCCGCGGGAGCCTTGGGAACCGCGGGAACCTTGGGAGCCGCCAGAGCCGCGGGAGCCTTGGGAACCGCGGGAACCTTGGGAGCCGCCAGAGCCACGGGAGCCATTGGAACCGCTAGAGTTACGCGAGCTAGTCGCTACCGGACCAAACAGCTTTGCTAAAGAATAGCCCCAGGAACCGTTTGTATCTTCAGTAGGTTGTGTAGCAGGCCAACCGCAAGAACCATTGGATCCTTGAGTGCCGCCAGTACCTGGCGAAGAGTTATTGCCATGGGAGCCCTGAGTACCGCCAGTACCTTGGGAACCGCGCGAACCGTTGGAGCCACGGGAACCTTGAGAGCCGCCAGTGCCGCGCGAACCGTTAGAACCGCGGGACCCTTGAGTACCGCCTGTCCCATGAGAGCCATGGGAGCCTTGGGAACCGCCAGTGCCGCGCGAACCGTTAGAACCGCGGGAGCCTTGAGTACCGCCTGTGCCTTGGGAACCACGAGAGCCGTTGCTTCCTTTTGTCGATTTATTGTTGTTGTTGGACAATTGAGAATTCATCTCCTTTTAATAGATTCTATACAAGCTATGTCGCGAATCTAGTAATCGAACTGGGTCATATGCTTAATCTTATAGAAAATAGATATCAATCTAGTACCGCTGACATATGGGATACATATAAATACATTATAAATTGTCTCCCATGATAGATTTCACCGGGGCAAGTAATGGAGGGATGAATGTCGAAGCGAGATGGATGAACCGGTATTTTGGTAGTCGTGATCGTAACGTAATTTGCACCGGTGGTCTACGTGGTACAGGTCAAAATCTATTAATTATGGAGGGATTTTGGTATGGATGTCAGAAGCAACATGAACAGTGCAGTTAGCTACAAACCATTTGGAGCGCTTGCAAGCCAAGAAGCAGGAACAAACTCATGCTGCAACAACAACAGAAGCCACAGAAGCAACAGAAGCCACAAGAGTCAAAAAAGTCATCATTCGGGAGGTCATAATTTCTTGGAATCTCAAGTAGGTATGGTGGTTCGCATCAACCGCGGCGGCCCTGAGTCGCTCGAAGGAAGAATGCTCGCTGTTAAAACAGGTTATCTTGTAGTAAAAACTAAAGATGGTGTCGTATACGTTAACTCTTCGCACGTGAAAAGCGTAACGGATCTTCCAGGTCAAACCAGCCGTTTCTCGCACGCGAAATTTGTTGAAGCTGACAGCTTTCCAGGCGTACTTCGCAACCTGACTCGTAAATTCGTGCAAATCAACTGGGGTGGCCCTGAGCGCATCGAAGGTTTCGTAGCAGGCGTTGGCAATGAAGCACTGTTGCTCGTAGTTGGACCTGAATTGGTTCAAATCCCGCTCTACCACATCAAAACCGTTAAAACAGCAGGTGCATATGCAAGCGGCGGCAGCAGAGGCAGCAAAGGCAGTAATGGCAGCAAAGGCAGCAGCGGCAGCAGCGGCGGCAGCGGTGGAAGCGGCGGAAGCGGCGGCACAGGCGGAAGTGGCGGCAGCGGCGGAAGCGGCGGAAGCGGCGGCAATCGTTCCGGACGGAACAACGCAACGAAGAAAACCAGCAAAAAAGGAAACAAAAAAACCGGCTACTATGGTGGTAAATAAGGCTGATTGCAAGCCGGGGCGAACGAAGTCTGCCAGCCCCGGCAGCAGCCTTGCTATCCCTCTCATTCACATGCAGCATTAGTATCACGTATGCCATTCATCTGTTGATCTAGCTATCTTCAAACACATTCTATCGGGGCTGCTGTATCTTAATTACCGCACACAAATACCTAGACGTATCTCGACCTATCGCGTTGTTTAAGTCTACGAGACACGTCGGCAGCAGAGATCGTATCTACGTTACTATGGATGAAGCTAGCAGCATGCAATGGCATAGTCACACGAATCGATTGTCGAATGACAGCTGGTAACGATTTGGCATTAAGGTTGTCCTCGCAGCCCGGGCTGGGTTCTTCCTACGGATCCGGCCTAGGGGTGCCGATCGAATGGATGTCTGCAGCCGGAGCCATACTCCTACTTGAGTCAGCAGTTTTGTCCGGCCGTAGTTCGCGAGATTTGGCAGCGATGGCGCCCTGGAATATCCTCTTGTTTGCGTTCGGTATGGATAGGTTGTGGACGGCTTACAGCGATCATACTCCCGAACAGTGGAAGAATCCGCCTTCTGTTACGTTGTCATCCCGGCAGGACTGTTTGCCAGTCTACCCTGTCTATTTGTATGAACGCAATTAATAGGATGAAAGGAGGTCGATTTTCATGAAACATCGTCACCCTTTATTAGACCGTTATGTCGAGCTTGATATTTCGGGAAAAACAATTCCTATTCGCGGCAAATTGATTGATATAGGTCAAGATATTCTCGTGCTTCATAACGGTACGCAATTTCTCTATGTTCCTTTAATCCATTTGCAGCAGCTCCGTCTTGCCAAAAGTGAAGCCCAAGAAATAGACGTACCGGAACTGCCTTTCGAACCACAAAATGATCCCATTTCCTATCGCAAAGTGCTGATGAATGCCAAAGGGATGTTCTCTGAGCTGTATATTACCGGCAACCAGTCTATCCATGGCTATCTCACGAGTGTGATGAATGATTTTTTCGTCTTTTATTCACCGGTGTATCATTCCGTCATTATTTCACTGCATCATCTCAAATATTTAATTCCCTACAATCCTAACGTGACACCTTACACCCTGACCCCGGAGCAGTTTCCGCTTAAACCATCTCCAATTACACTGGCACGTACCTTTGATCAGCAGCTTAGAAAGCTGATAGGCGAGTTCGTTATTTTGGATCTCGGCGAGAATCCGAACAAAATTGGTGTCCTCAAAGGGCTCGACCAAAATATGATCGAATTATCGACAGCAGGCGGAAATGCGGTATATCTGCACTTCGATCACGTAAAGACGGTCCATCTTCCATAACACGTACCCTCACCGGCTTCTTCCCCTGCACGCGGAGAAGCCGGCTACATAGGAAATGATTTTTGCGGGAATGGTATTCAAGTATTGCACGAATTGGAAATACAGGAGGGAACACAATGCTTCAGCCGATAACTGCCAAAGAAATGGAGTATGTGGTGGATTCGTTGTCAAACGAAGATTTGCTCATCAAACAAAATGCGGTCATGGCCGCTTCAGCGACAACACCAGCGTTAAAGCAAGCAGGTTTGCAAATGATTCAAACCCACCAGCAGCATACGCAAATGCTGCTTCAAGCGCTCAGCCAGCACCAGCAGCTGGCACCGACTCAGCCGCAAAATTAAAGGAGGAACAGCATGTTTCAACAACAAGGACAAGCCCAGCCGATATTGTCAGATGAAGACCTGGCCTACACGGTCTTAGCAGACCTAAAGCGTGTTGTTCGCGAGTATGCAACAGCAGCCACTGAATCAAGCTGTCAAGAAATTCGTCAGCTGTTTACTAATTTAATGAACAGTACGCTGCAGATGCAGGGACATCTCTACAAAATAATGGAGCAAAACAATATGTACAGCGCATCATCAGCGGCGCTGCGCCAAGAACTAGACAAGCAGCTGAAGCAAAATCAACAAACCTCACAGAAGACACAGCAGTTTCTGCAGCAATTGAATCTTGGGTATGGCGGTTATCGCAGCGCACCTGTTTACGGACAGTATCACCCACCACAACCTCCTAATCAAAGTCCAGGGCCGGGAAATGCCAATCCTTATTACATGTAACCTCCGTGCCGCCATATAGCTGTCAAACACAAGAGCTGCCGCGAAATGCGACAGCTCTTGCATTATTTTCCGGTTGACTACATGATTTGGTTGTCCGTAGTAGGCGGGCTGCCGCGCTTTTCTACTTTGCAGGATGCTTGGATTCGTTGTAATATAGTCTTTATAGCTATTTCACATCGCGGGCTTGTAAGCTTCGCGGACGATTTGAAGAATCAGGAGGGTTTGACGATGAATGAACGGAAAATGCAAATACTTGAACTGCTGAAAGAAGATGCAAGACGCAGCGCGGAACTGATCGCGACTATGCTGGACGCGCCAGCGGCGGAGGTGAAGCAGGCGATTGCGGAGATGGAGCAGGATCACGTCATCGTCAAATATGCGACCGTTGTCAACTGGAGCAAGGTTGAAGATGAGAAAGTAACTGCACTTATTGAAGTCCAAATTACGCCTGAGCGCGGCCGCGGTTTTGAAGGCATTGCGGAACGCATTTATTTATATCCGGAAGTGAAATCGGTTTATCTCATGTCGGGCGCCTACGATTTGCTCGTCGAAGTACAAGGGAAAACGCTTAAAGACGTCGCTTCCTTCGTATCCAATAAGCTGTCCCCGATCGATGCCGTACTTTCTACCAAGACCTTTTTTATTCTTAAAAAATATAAGCAAGACGGCATTATATTCGAAGAGCATGAAGACGACCACCGTCTTCTTGTCTCGCCGTAAAGGATGAATTGCTTATGATAAAAGATGAAGAGAAGCAAAGCGGTACGTTGACGCGCCGCACATCGATGGCTGATTATTTGTCTCCGCAGGTAAGAGCCATTAAACCTTCCGGTATCCGTAGGTTTTTTGACTTAGCAAGCGGTCGTAAAGATATTATTACACTTGGTGTCGGTGAGCCTGATTTTGTAACGCCGTGGCATGTGCGTGAAGCATGCGTCTATGCGCTTGAAATGGGTAAGACACAATACACTTCGAATGCCGGAACACCGGAGCTCCGTGAAGAGATCGGGATCTATATGGACCGTGAATTCGATGTGGCTTATAACCCGGCGAATGAGATTCTCGTGACCGTAGGCGGAAGCGAAGCGATTGACCTTGCGCTGCGCGCTTTAATCTCGCCAGGGGATGAAATCTTAGTTCCGGAACCCTGTTACATTTCCTACTCACCAATTACAGCGCTTAGCGGCGGTGTACCGGTCGGTGTAGAAACCTTCGCGAAGGATCAGTTCAAGCTGACGGCGGAATCACTCAAAGCAGCGATTACACCTCGCTCGAAAGTGCTTATCCTCTGTTATCCGAGCAATCCAACAGGCGGTATCATGACGTATGAAGATTGGCTGCCGATTGCTAAAGTCGTGGAGGAAAATGATCTTATCGTCATTTCCGACGAAATTTATGCGGAGCTCACGTATGGCTCTAAGCATGTCAGCTTCCCTTCGCTGCCTGGCATGAAGGATCGTACCATTCTGGTCAGTGGTTTCTCGAAGTCGTTTGCGATGACGGGCTGGCGGATCGGTTACGCTTGCGGCCATAGCGAGCTCATCTCGGCTATGCTGAAGATCCATCAATACACTGTAATGTGTGCATCGAACATGTCACAGGTGGCGGCGCTTGAAGCACTTCGCAATGGCATGGATGAGAAGAACCGTATGGTGGAATCTTACAACCAGCGTCGTCGACTCGTTGTGCAAGGGTTCCGTGATATCGGATTGCAATGCCATGAGCCGCAAGGCGCATTCTATGCATTCCCGTCCATAGCCGGACTTGGTTTGACTTCCGAGGAATTTGCCACGGGACTGCTGAACGATCAGAAAGTTGCAGCGGTACCTGGCGATGTATTCGGACTTGGCGGAGAAGGTCATCTGCGCTGCTCTTATGCGACTTCCGTGAATCAAATTACGGAAGCGATTGAGCGGATTGGCATCTATGTTAGGAAACTTAAGGGAAATTAAAATAGGGATACTCATTTTTGTAAGACTTTGTTATAATTTAATAAAACTTTATAAACGCAATGCACAAGCGTCGTTAGGTTTTGTTGAGTGATGACAGGAGGGATGGCCATGACTTGTGCGAAAACGGGTCTTAAGCTTTTGTCCTCATCATCTATACGCCGATTGGAAGACGAAATATATGCGCTGCGCATGAAGATGGAACAATCTTATGTCGAAGAAGCAACATTCGGCTCCGAGAAAGTGATTGACTTAAGCCGCCGTCTGGATAAGAAAATAAATGAATATATGCAATTTAGAAGAAGCTGGGCACAGCAGTCGTAAAGACACGCGCCGTTGATTCTTCGCCTGAGAAGGGGTCCTTAACAGGGCTTCTTTTCTTTTTTGCAACTCGAAGAGGAGTTTAGGAATACCATGAAATCACCTACTAATTTACGAATATTCAATTTTTTGTATTTTTCATTACTGGCGATGTTTATTTCGTTTCTGCCGGTCTATCTGGATGCCCAGGGGCTGGCTGCGACGAAGATTGGATTTATTATTGGCACAGGCGGCTTTGTTTCGATCTTCGCTTCACCACTCTGGGGAATGATTAGCGATCGGACCAAAACCATTCGGAAAGTGCTGCTGCTGCTCATCTTCTGCTCCACTATTATCGGTTACCTGCTATATGCCTCAGGCAGTTTTATTCTACTGGTCGTCTTTACGATGCTGCTCTACTTCTTCTTACTGTCGATGGATCCATTAACGGAAAGCTTGAATTTCCAAACGGCTGAAGCTAGAGGCGTTAGCTACGGTTCTATTCGGACGTTTGGCGCTCTCGGTTATGCAGTCATGTCGCTGGCCGTTGGTTATGTGATGCTCTATTTCGGTGTGGAAGGCATGGCTCCACTCTTCGCGGTCATCGGCGTAATCAGTTTCATCGTTTGCTTCACTTTAGCGGATGCACCTGCTGCCAGCAAACCGGTCAAGCTGAAGAAGCTTGGACAATTTCTCACCCACCGAGAAACGCTGATGTTCCTCATTCTAATCTTTATTGCGGCTGTTCCATCGCGAATCAATGATACGTATCTAGGTGTCTATTTGCGAGCGCTGGGCGGTGGCCCAGAACTGATCGGACAAGCATGGTTCCTCGCTGCCGGGACTGAAATTCTTGTGTTTGCCCTTAGCTTCTGGTGGATGCGCAAGGGCAGGGAGCTTGCGCTGATCGCATTTGCCAGCCTATTCTACTTTGTGCGTTTCTTCCTATCGGCTTGGATTACTGATCCGCATATGCTGGCTTATTTGCAAGTGCTGCAGATCTTTACGTTCCCGATTTTCTATACCGCAGCCATTCAATATCTGTACCGCATTGTTCCCGAGGAGTGGCGTGCAACAGGCCAAACCGTGCTGGCACTTCTGTTCTTCGGCGTATCCGGCATCGTCGCCTCTTACGCAGGCGGATGGTTATATGAGTCGGTTACCGGCCATACCTATTATTTAATCATTGCAGGGCTGTCATTCTGCGCGCTGCTGTTCAGTCTCGTTCTTCTTTCTCTCCATGGGAAAAAGGAGCATGGCGGCAGACAGGGAATCCCCGCCAGTTCGGCGGAATGAAGTCTGCTGTGCGGGCATATGTGCTATAGTGGAGCTATTGTGTTGTTAATTCGTTGATCTTAATAATCAGCGTAAACAGCAGCGGAGCGGGCGGAATCGTTGTGTAGAAGCGTCAGCGTTCGCCTTTGTACTTCGAACTTCTACCGATAAGTCAGTTATCAATTCAAAGAAGTTCGAAGGACAACAGCGATCGGAACAATGATCCGCACGCGCAGCGGTGTCTGTAGCTAATCTTTTGATTAATTGCCAGGAAGGTGAGCACCTTGAAATTATATACACGTACCGGAGATAGCGGAGATACATCAGTCAAAGGCGGCCGAGTTCGTAAGGATGACAGCCGGGTTGAAGCTTATGGAACTGTCGATGAACTGAATAGCTTTGTCGGTCAGGCGGCTGCGATTGCCGTTCGTGATGGCTTGAGCGAGCTTGCTGCGGAGCTGACGGAAATTCAGCAGGAGCTGTTTGACTGCGGCTCGGATCTGGCTTTCGCGGACCCGAGCGGACGCGATTTGAAACTGACCGATGCGTCAGCTGTTCGCTTGGAGAGCTGGATCGATGCGCATACGGCCGCGTCGCCGGAGATTAAGAGATTTATTTTGCCTGGGGGCAGTGAAGTATCGGCTCTGCTTCATGTGTGCAGAACGGTATGCCGAAGAGCGGAACGGCGCATCGTGACATTGGCGGCAGAGGTGCCGGTGCACCCACCGGTAAGGACGTATATGAACCGGTTGTCGGACTATTTCTTCGCTGCTGCGCGTTTCGCGAATGTGAAGCTTGGTGTACCGGATACCGAATATATTAGGAGCGCGGACGTGTTTCGCACAAAGAGCAATGACTAATTCCGTCTATTATGAACCACTCACCCTAGTTATAGCAGAAGAGGACAATGGCAAGATCGTTCGAAAGGTGCTGGAGCGCCGTCTCGGCGTTTCGCGTAAGCTGCTGTCACGCCTGAAGCAGACCGAGCATGGAATCATGGTTAACGGAGAACGTGTCTATACCAATGACCGCGTTAATAGTGGTGACTTGTTAGAGCTTCGGATGGAGCAGGAAGAGTCTAATGATATTTTGCCGCAGCCGATGGAACTCGATATTGTTTATGAGGATCGGGATTTGATTATCGTGAATAAGCCGCCCGGAATCGTGGTACATCCCACGCAGGGGCACTACACAGGAACGCTGGCCAATGGGGTCGTTTATCATTGGAAGCAGCTCGGGGAGCGCGTACGGTTTCGCCCCATTCATCGCTTGGATGAGGAAACATCAGGACTTGTTGCGATCGCGAAAACGCCATATATTCACCAGCAGCTCTCTGAGCAGCTTCAGGCAGGCGAGGTGGATAAAAGGTACCGCACTTATGTGTACGGCAGTCCGGCAGAGGCAGCGGGAACGGTCAATGAACCGATTGATCGGGATACGGTCAATCCTCATTTGCGTGTCGTAACGCCTGATGGTTATGCCTCGATTACGCATTACGAGGTGGAGACGGTATACGGCAATGGCGCTGCAACGAAGTTGAATATCAAGTTGGAAACAGGCCGCACGCATCAAATTCGGGTGCATATGAAACATCTCGGCTGTCCGCTGCTTGGGGACAAGCTGTATGGATATGCAGGCGAAGGCAAGGAAGCTGAAGCGCCGGAAGTGTCGGCTTCACTGGAATCCTTACTGCAGCGGCAAGCGCTGCATGCTGCGATTTTGTCGTTTACGCATCCGATTACGAAGGAGCGTATGACATTCGAGGCGGCACTACCGGAAGATTTGCGGCAGTTGGAGTCGGAGCTGCGGAAATTGTAACGACTACGATAACAAACATGAACTGGAGATAGAGGTACGCCATGAAGAAGCTGACAATCTACGAATATCCAAAATGCGGAACCTGCCGCAGTGCAATTAAGACGCTCAAAGGGATGGGCTATGAACTCGAGTCGCATAACGTGTTTGAAACTGCACCTTCCGTGGAGACGCTGCAAACGATTATTGCCAATAGCGGCTTGGAAGTGAAGAAGTTTTTCAACACTTCAGGCGAAGTGTACAAGGAGCTGGGTCTGAAGGATAAGTTGCCGAGCATGACTGAGCAGGAGAAGATTGAATTACTCGCCTCAAACGGCAGATTGATTAAGCGGCCTGTCGTCACGAATGGCAGTACGGTTACGGTAGGTTTTAAGGATGAGGAATATGATCGAGTGTGGGGAACTAGCGTAAAGATCTAGTGCAGAGAGCTGAGGAGGTACTCGTCAGGTGACAACTACGAAAGAATGGCGTGCGGATCGATTGTCTGAGCTTGGCTCGTCAATATTTGCCGAAGTGGCAGAGTGGAAGAGAGAGGCAGTTCGCCTTGGGATGAATGTCATTGATCTTAGCATCGGCAGCCCAGATTTGCCGCCTTCGTTGCCGATCCGGCAAGCGTTAAGCGAAGCCGTGCTGCGTGAGGATGTCTATGGATATCCCGGCTCCAAGGGGAGCGTGAAGTTTCTCCGTCAGGCAGCCGATTGGCTGGCGTTTCGGTTCGGCATCGAAGTCGATCCGGAGCATGAGCTGCTCTCGTTGATGGGGTCGCAGGATGGACTGGGACACTTGGCGCTATCGCTTTGCAATCCGGGCGATATTGCGCTTGTGCCTGATCCGGGCTATCCGGTCTACATGGCCGGACTTGCGGTTGCAGGTGTAGAGCCCTATCGAATGCCGCTGCTTGCGGAGAATCAGTTTCTGCCTGACTTCGATGCGATTCCCGAAGAAGTATGGAAGAGAGCGAAGTTTATGCTGCTCAATTATCCGAGCAATCCTGTCTCGGCAGTTGCGGATATCCCCTTCTTCGAGCGAGCTGTTTCTCATGCCAAACGTCATGGTGTATTGATCGTGCATGATTTGGCTTATTCGGAGATGGCTTTTGACGGGTATAAACCTCCTAGTATACTGCAAGTGACAGAAGCGCGGGAAGTAGCGGTAGAGTTTCATTCGCTGTCTAAGAGCTTCAATATGGCTGGCTGCAGAATCGGGTTCCTGGCAGGCAACCAGAAGGCGATCGCTGCGCTGCGCGAGCTGAAAGCGAATATCGATTATGGTGTATTTCTACCTGTTCAAGAAGCGGGAATTGTTGCTTTGCAGCAGGATATGCTGGGGGATCAACAATCAGTGGGAGCCCTCTATGAGACGAGGCGTGACCGATTCATAGAGGCACTTCGTGAGCAAGGCTGGGAGATTGCGTCACCCAAAGCTACGATGTTTATTTGGGCGAAGCTGCCGCCTATGCAGTGGCAGTTGTCGGAGCCTTGGACATCGCGTCGCATTTCCCGGGAAATGCTCGAACGGACCGGAGTTGCTGTTATTCCCGGAGATGCCTTCGGCGAACAAGGGGAAGGTTATGTCCGAATTGCTTTAGTAGAGAAAGAAGAGCGACTTATTGAGGCTGCTGAGCGTATCGGGAGATTCATCAGGGGCGAGTAAACGTTATAGGGGAGAGATATGGGGATGCAAGAAACGAACAACCGGAGAGTGCTGCTCGTTGACGGAATGGCGATCTTGTTTAGAGCGTTCTATGCGACGTCTTACACGGGCTATATTCGTAAAACGAGCGCAGGGCTGCCGACAAATGCGGTATACGGCTTTATTCAATATTTTTTTGATGCGATTAATACGTTTAAACCGACTCATGTTATTTGTTGTTGGGATATGGGCAGCAAGACGTTCCGTACAGAGCAGTTTGCTGACTATAAGGGAAATCGGGGCGAGGCACCGCTTGAGCTTATTCCTCAATTTGACTTGGTAAAAGAAGTCGTAGAAGAAATGGGCATTCAGAACGTTGGGGTTGTCGGTTTTGAAGCGGATGATTGCATCGGCACGTTAGCGACACAGCTGAGCGGAGAAGCAGAGGTTTATGTCCTGACCGGTGACCACGATATGCTGCAGTTGGTGAGTGAAACGGTGAAAGTGGTCATCATGAAGAAGGGCAAGCTGAACTACGCGGTCTACGATTTGGCGTTGCTTCTGGAAGAGAAACAGCTCTCGCCGAGTCAGGTTATTGACCTCAAAGGCTTCATGGGCGATACAAGCGACAATTACCCTGGCGTCAAAGGCATTGGAGAGAAAACAGCACTCAAGCTGATTCTCGAATATCAATCGATCGAAGGTGTACTGCTAAACCTCGATAAGCTGCCTAAAGGCGTGCGCAGTAAAATCGAGGCGGATCTTGACATGCTTCACCTGTCACGAGACTTGGCGACCATTCGCTTGAATGCGCCGGTAAGCTGCGAGCTGTCAGCTTGCGCTTGGCAGATCCAACTGGAAGCTGCTACACGTAAATTTGAAGAGCTTGAGTTTGGTGGTCTGGTTAAAATATTAGAGGGTCATCCAAGCTTCAATTTGGATTTATTCTCGGTATAAAGTGGACTGTGGAAGCCGCTGAGAGTGAGAAAGTTGAACTCTTGGCGGTTTTTTATCCTGATTGATCGGCAGGTGATTTGGATGCAGAGGAACATTATTCTGGCTGCTAAGCTCTATGAACATAATTCAGAAACGCGATTGATGTTTTATTGCCATATTCCCGAAGTGAAGGAGGGCTATATGGCACTCAACGTTGGGCAAGGAAGGGCAGATTATGGATTTTGGAGCGGGCTTCATAGAATTGTCAGCTTGCTGCATCGCACATACCGCCGAAGTTATGGGATTCAGCTTGCCGTTTCAAAATCGGCCTTTACGTTACACGGCTTAGCGAACAAGGATCAGGTTTCTGCAATGCTGGATGAGTTTGTGTCGTATGCTCATATCCTTTGCGACCCCTACATGGAGCGGCTTGATTTGGTCAATGACATTAGTATAGTCGATCAGATAAAGCCAGGTGACCTCAAGGGCTACTCGCTGGAAGCGATCGCTGCGGCACAGTTAAACCCGCCTGTCATTGTTAAAGAGAAACCGAAGAAGTATGACTACTATAACGAGCTTACAATGCCAAATGAAGGTGTTGTACTGGATTTCGAGACCACATCTCCCATCGTGGAGTATGCTAAGATCATAGAAATCAGCGCATTGAAATTTAGAAACGGTCAAGTGATTGACAGCTTCGAGACGCTGGTTAATCCAAAGGTAAAGCTTCCAAAACAGGTAAGAGAACTTACAGGCATTACAGACGAAGACCTAGCCGAGATGCCAACATCCTTTCAGGCGTTGAAACAGTTAAACAAATTCTTGTCGGGTACACCGGTGCTCGTTGGCCACAACGTGCAATATGACTATCGCGTTCTGAAGACGATCTGTGATAGAGCCAAAACGCAAGCGTGGAAAGGGAAGCTGCTGTGTACGATAAAGCAGGCGCGACTGTTAAAGCTTCCGGTAGAGAGTTATGATTTATCGACCCTATGCGAAATATTCGGAATAAAGAACGAACAGCCGCACCGTGCATGGGCTGATACAAAAGCAACGTTTGAGCTCATGAAGTGTATTTATGGATCTCACTTGGTTTAGCGAATATAAGAAATAAGAAGAAGCAATCCTGTTTGGCTTTCATTAGCCATAGAATTGCTTTTTTTTGGTATATACAACTTCGCCGTTGTAAGGTATCGTAAGTTTGAAAGGAACATAATTTTGTTCCTAACAAACATCGGTATGATCGATCTGGGAGGACGAACGGATGGCTAAGCTTCACTTGCTAAGCAATGCGCATTTGGATCCGGTATGGCAGTGGGAGTGGGAAGAAGGGGCTGCCGCTGCAGTTTCTACGTTCCGCGCCGCCGCTGAATTTTGCAGGGAGTATGATGGGTATGTTTTCAATCATAATGAAGTGATTTTGTACAAATGGATTGAAGAGTATGAACCTGAATTGTTCGAGGAGATTCAAGAGCTCGTCCGACTCGGCAAGTGGAACATCATGGGGGGCTGGTACCTGCAGCCGGACTGCAATATGCCATCAGGGGAATCGATCGTCAGGCAGATGCTGCATGGCAGAGTTTACTTCTCGGAGAAGTTTGGCGCGAGGCCGACTACTGCGATTAATTTTGACTCGTTCGGACATTCCCGCGGTTTAGTGCAGCTTATGCGAAAGGCCGGCTACGACTCTTATTTGTTCATGCGGCCCGATGATCATACAGTTGGCCCGGAGCGCGAGTTTCGGTGGATCGGATTTGACGGGTCTGAGGTGATGGCTCACCAGACTTATTTCTATAATACCCTTATGGGCCAAGCCCGTAAGTCTATCGAGAATTGGCTTAGCAGCCACGAAGGCAAGCCGCTTGGCCTTATGTTATGGGGAGTCGGTAATCATGGGGGCGGTCCTTCGCGAGTGGATTTGGATGAAATCGGCCAGCTGATGGAAGCGCGGAGCGATGTTCAAATCGTACATTCATCTCCGGAGCAGTATTTTGCAGAGCTTGCTGAGGAGACTGAACTTCCGGCGCATTCCGGTGATTTGAATCCGCGTTTTGTCGGCTGTTATACGTCCATTATTCGCATCAAGCAGAAGCATCGGCTGCTCGAGAATGAGCTATACGTAACGGAGAAAATGCTCTCCGCCGCCGCTATTGCCGGTAAACTCACTTATCCTAAAGAAGAATTGCAGCAGGCCACTTTTGATCTGCTCACTGCGCAATTTCATGATATATTGCCGGGCTCGTCGGTACAGCCAGCCGAGGATGCGTCGCTGCGTCTGCTCGGACACGGACTAGAGATCGTCTCTCGATTAAAGGCGAGAGCCTTCTTCGCATTAGCGTCTGGACAACCCAAAGCAGCGGAAGGCGAATATCCGATTCTGATTTATAATCCGCATCCATTCCCGGTATCCGGTGTGTTTGCTTGTGAGTTTATGCTGGCCGACCAGAACTGGAAGGACGAATTCTCGATGCCTGTCGTCTATCAGGATGGAAAGCGAATTCCATCTCAGCCTGAGAAGGAACACAGTAATATTAATCTGGACTGGCGTAAACGCGCTGTCTTCTATGCGGAGCTTGCGCCTTCCTCGATGAATCGATTTGACGGCCGAATTGAGATGCTCCCGGCCAAACCGCTGCCGCAGATCGAGGTTGATCAGCAAGCGATTCGGTTCTCAAACGGTCGTATGGAAGCCGTTATTAATACAAGCACAGGATTGTTGGATTCGTATCTGGTGGACGGTGTTTCGTATGTGAAGGAGAAGGCGTTCCAGCCAATCGTCGTGGCCGATAATGAGGATCCATGGCGGATGGACACGAACCGTTTTGAACCGGATATTGGTTCGTTTCAGCTGATGGACAAAGGAGCCGGTTCTGACTTCTCCGGTTTGCGTCATGCGCTGCTGCCTTCAGTTCGGGTTATCGAAGACGGAGCCGTGCGCACCGTAGTCGAAGCGGTTCTTGCCTATCAGCATTCGAAGCTGGTTCTTACGTACAAACTCCCTAAACAGGGGAGTGAGCTCGAAGTGCATGTGCGGGTGTTCTGGAACGAGAAGGACAAAATGCTGAAGCTGTCCATTCCAACGACGTTTACGGATGCTTCGTACATTGGGCAAACGGTATATGGTGTTCAAACGTTGGATACGACAGGTCAAGAAGCGGTGGCGCAGAAGTGGACCGCTGCTCATTCGACTCGGCAGCAGGCCGCCTTGACCTTAATTAATAACGGAACTTACGGTTCGGACTTTAAGGATGGCACAATTCGCCCAACGCTGCTGCGCAGTCCAGGTTATACGACTCACCCGATTATGGATCGGCCGCTTATCGTGCAGGACCGTTTCTCGCCGCGCAGTGATCAAGGAGAACGCGAGTTTACCTATTGGCTGAACGGCGGTGCAGTGGAAGAACGTCTAAGCGCCATCGACCGTGAAGCGGTTCAGCGCAATGAAGCGCCTTACGCGTTGTCTTTCTTCCCATCCGGTCGTGGAGAGAAAGTGAAGCCGCTTGTAATCCTGAAGGATGAAGTCGTTCTATTAGGAACCTTCAAGCAAATGGAACGGAGCGATGATTACGTGCTTCGCCTGTTTGAGCCAATCGGAAAGCCGCGGGTGACGGAGGTGGAGATTCCGATGCTCGGCATCACGTGCACGGTTACGCTTGCGCCATTCGAGGTGAAAACCTTCCGTGTTTCGGTAAGTGAAGGAACGATCACAGAGGCTTCACTCATGGAAGAGGATTGAAGCTGTAAGGCGTGTGGCCAGCTCGAAATTGGAGTTTCTCCGATTTCGGGCTTTTTATCTTCATAATCAAGCCGTGAAGACCGAATAAAAAATAAAAGCAAGTCCAGATCAATAGTTAGAGGAGAAAGTATATGGTGATGAACAGCAAAGTTTTACGAGCATTAACTGCAGGCGTGTTATTGACAACAGTGACAGGGATGGCAGGGATGACGGGAGGCTCGACAACTAGTGTGTGGGCGATGGCTCAGCCAGTCGTTTCGCTAAACAAAGTTGAAGAGAATCCGAAGACGGCGACAGTGAAGCTCACCTATGGGAGATCATCGTCGATTACGTTGCCAATTGGAACGCAGCTTCCGATCGGCGATAAACTGCAGCTGTCACAGCCGGTGGAGCTTGATTATGCAACAGGTAATGCTTCCATTGCGAAAGTGAATGCAAGAGGCGTTCTCATACCGGTATCGCCAGGCACAACAATGCTTACGATCCGCGTATCTTCAGCCGAGCCTTACACAGGGCAATTAAAGCTGCCTGTGACCGTGACCAAAGCGCAGCCGGTTGCATTAGCTTTCAATCCGAAGCTGGAAGTTCGCAAGATTAGGCTTGGCAATTCGACTTTCACGGTTCAAACCGTTGCGATTCCCAAAGGAATGACCGCTGCAGTTGGCTTCGCGGACAGTCGTGTCGGCGCTACGCAGCCACTTGCCGGGATCGCCTCCAATTATCGGGCTGACATTGCAATCAACGGAACATTCTTTGATGCGTACACCGACGTTCCCGACCCATATGGGAATTTGATTAGCAGCGGGATGGCTGAGCATATCGGCAACAGAGGAACGACCATCGGGTTTAAATGGGACGGCAGCGCTGTTATGGACTCGCTTCGAATGAATATTCGCGGCACTATTGTCCGTGATGACGGTCGCACAGGATCGTGGTATGCCTACTTTATGAATCGCAAACCAACAGGCAGTGCATCCGCAATCTTGTTTACTCCAAAACGAGGCAAGATGCTGGGCTTCGCAGCCGATGCAGCTGTGATCGTGCGTAACCATGTTGTTACTGAAGTCCGGCATGGGATTGATGTTTCGATACCGACTGACGGTTATGTGCTTGTTTTCCAAGGCAATGAGCGGGGGCAGGCAGAACGTTTCGAAGCCGGGGCACGAGTCAATTACGAAATCAACTTGACGAATATGCAGGGGAAACAGTTGGATTGGGGCGGTGTACATACGGCGGTTGGAGCGGGGCCGAGGTTGGTCACGAATGGTGCTGTGACGTTGAATCCTGCTGCAGAGGGCTTCAAGGATCCGAAGATTTTCTCAGGCGGCGGTGCACGCAGCGGCATCGCCATTCGCAAGGACGGTTCGATTATGCTCGCAACCGTACCTGGCGCAACGATGAAGCAGTGGGCGCAAGTAATGGTGAAGCTTGGCGCACAGCAGGCCATGAATCTGGACGGCGGAGCATCTTCCGGGCTTTGGTTTCAAGGAAAAACCGTTACGACGCCGGGCCGTGAACTAAGTAATGCGCTAATATTTGGTCAGCAAATGAAGTGGTAGTAAGGATGTGAAAAACCCGCTAGAGAAGGACAGTGCTTCCTTCTTTAGCGGGTTTTCCATGTGAGGCTAATTAAGGCTCATCCATTGCGTCCGGATAGACATCCTCGCCGGGGTAATCGCGATACATGCCTGCATGCAGCTCGCGGTTCTCGTAATCAAATCGATTCGGCGGCCGCTGATCGACTCGCCAAGGTTTGCTCTTGCTAAGCGATTCGGACACTATCCTGGAACCATACGGTCCATCGGGAAACTCTTGTGCGATGAAATCGTTGCGCTGAGATTCGACCGTCTTCACATCTGTATAGGGCTGACGATTTTCTTTCATGAACATGCAGATTCCTCCTGCAGCGGCTATTGGATTACCGTTACAGTGTACCCGACGTCAGTCGGTAAAATGCACCGCTCCTACCACTAATTCTAAAAACTGTTTAAGATCGGCGGCTTCTTCCTCTGTCAGTTTATACGTGAATTCCAGGTAGCCTTCTTCGTCCAAATCATCTTGACCGACGATTGCGGTTCGACCGCTCATCAGATCTGTAATCAGCTTCTTGCCGTAGAAACGGTTGGTAGTCATAATGGCCAGATCAAACCGCTTAAGGTTTGGCGTTATAAAAGTGACGAAGCGGGTTGTCGTTTGCTCCGTCGTATCGGACATAAAATCATAATCAGGCAGCAGCATTTCGAGTTCCTCCTTTATTCTGCATCTATCATAGCATTCCTATCTGCGACGGGGCAATCCGGCTCACAGCCATGAATTGGGAAATTGACTCTTGCCACGCATAGGCAGCTATGCTATGATGTGAGCAATCAAATCGTTGCATCGTGAGGAAGCACCTCTTTCGCCATTATTATGGCGTAAGAGGTGCTTTTTTTTTGTTTTTCGATGCTTCGGAGTTTGATATAACTAATCATTCGGGTGGAGGTGGGCCTGCATGCAGGTCGTATTTTTGAACACATTTGAGAAAGCAGATCAAGACAACCGCGCCGAACAAGCGCAGCTGTCCATTTGCGAGCAAAACGGAGTATGGTCGGTATTTTGGACAGAATCGCTTGTAAATGGGCAGGATCAACAGCAAATCGTTTGGTTTGAAGGCAGCTCCTGGGAAGAAATGATGACGGCTTTCCGTCATGGCATTGCTGTTCAAATGGGAGAAGGTTATTTGCCGCTGATTGATGGCATGCTGGAGGAACGTCGTGGTCAAGAAGGGCTGGGCAGTTTGTATTCGATGATCCAGTGTTATGGAGAGATGAACACGGATCCTGTTTTGTTCGAAGCGCTTCGCGATTGGCGCCGCTCGAAAGCGGTGGAGGGGAAGAAATCCGCGTATCTTATCGCATCCAATCGGATGCTCTGGATGATTAGCTGCTTTGTGCCGCATCAGCCTGAAGAGCTGCTGCAAATTCCGGGATGGGGAGAGACGAAGCAGGCTGCTTATGCAGAAGAAGTGCTTGCTGTTACGCGGTCCTATCAGCGTGAAAGAAGCTTTCCGCTGGAATGGGTATCTAGCGCAATCGATCCTAAGGTTTACATTAAGTGGGTTTATAAGCAGAAGGAAAATAAGTATAAATCGCAGATGGATCGCCAGCAGGAGAAGCAGAAGCTGCTCCGTGGAATAGCTGAAGGCAACTCCATAGAAGGGCTGCTCGCTCAGACCGATCTGCCTCGCAGAGATCTCATGGAACGTATCGAGAAGCTGGAGACAGAAGGGTACGATATAGAGCCGCTTATCGAGAGAGAACTGGAGTCGATGCCGGAGTCGGAGCAGCAGCTGGTATGGGATGCGCTGCTTGCCGTTGGCGACCGCTATCTGAAGCCGGTGCTGCAGCGAGTGTATGGTGAAGAAGCGATACAGGGGAAAGGCAAGTCGCTTGATCTGATCTATGATCGGTTAAGACTGATTCGCCTTCGTTACCGCCGGATGAAGATCAATCAAGTATCATAACGTCCAGATCGGATCCTCGAATTGAATGGACGCCCCGCAGTCGCAAGAAAGTCCTGTTTCGTAGGAGCGGTTGCCAATCAATTGAGCGACCGCTTCGCGGAGCTGATGTTTGGAGGGGGAAGGAATTTCGCTGCTGCCAAGATTCGGCTCCAGCTGGTTTTTCTCCCGAAGCCATACAAGAACAGCACTTATGATCGTCGTCGCATCGGCCATAGCAATATCCCACAGTTCCCACACACTTTCAGTATGAAGCGTTTGCCCATCGACCGGATCCAGCCAAGGCGCATGGGATTCGTTTAATATATCTAGATTAAGCGGATCGCGTTTGTAGACGAAGGGTTCGATTTGACCAAAAGTAAGCAGGCGTCTGATCCCCGTAGGATCATGGAATAACCGCTGTGCCGCAATCATGTCGCGCATCGCGCCTGTCCAGTCCTCACGACGAATAAGAGGAGCGAACTTCGGATAATGGACAGCGGCAATTTGCTCGAACGCATCCACGACGGAAGCGGGCAACTCACCTCTATTGTTAATCTCGCGCCATACTTCAGCTTTCCACGTCTCCGTTCCAAGCAGTTTGCGAACAATGAGTGTATCCATGATGACTTCAAACCGTTGATGATCCCATTTGCGAGAGCCGGATCGGCTGAATACGTAAGGATGCATAACACGGTCCAATACATGATGCAGCACAAATCCCAGCGTATAGACGAGTGCGTCGTCCTTTGCTGCAGAATGTGCGTCTGATGTACTATCCAGAGCATCCAATAGATCCAGAAGAACGGGGCCGCAGTGGAATTGATGCATGTCGCTCCCGAGCCGGGTCATTGTTTTTCCTTTCTGCCAAGGCAGAAAGCGATGATAGAATAGAAAATCCGGGCCCTGACAGCCCATATTAAACATATTTTTTCTGTGCGGCGCAGCGATTAAGTGCTGTTCGCCAAGAGCTTGCAGGCATTGCTGCCCAAATAGAAAATGTGTCCATACATTCGGCACGGTTATCCTCCCATAGACTCTTGTTCGACGCATTTCTACAAATCTTTAAACTATTGCTTGAATTGAGTAGTATACTTGACCTAACAATTCTTGTATAATCATTGGTAAAGAAGAATGCCATCGAATCAAGTCGAAAAGGGGCGCTACCTCAGGATGAAGGCTGAATATATTAATCCCTTCTTAGAGTCCGCTAAAATAGTCATCGAACAAGTCATCCAAATTCGGCCTTCAACTGGTCAGCTCGGTGTGAAAGAAGTCAAGTTTACTCAGGATTATATCTGGATACAAATTGGTATAAACGGTCAGATGAACGGTGATATTGTATTTGGATTAAGTGAAGAAGTAGCCCTGAAAATGGTGTCGGCTATGATGGGTGGATATGTCATTTCGGAAATGGATGAGATGGGCAAAAGCGCGATATCGGAGCTGGGCAATATGATTAGCGGAAATGCCAGTACGATGCTCTTCAATCAAGGTGTACGCGTCGATATTACTCCTCCGAAACTGGTACTTTCATCTCAGGCGACTGAATTTAAAGCTGCGAAAGCGTTAACCATTCCGCTGATTATGGATGGAATCGGAGAGCTGGACATCCAGGTACTAATTGCATCGTAACACGATTCGAGCTCCCAGTGGAGCTTTTTTTCGTGTTTAGGGTCAATAGTAGCGGTTCTATTTTGCCTATTTGTACCTGTTGCAGTAAACTGAAAGTCAGGTGATCACAATGTTGCGTGGGAAAATTGTTCTTATAACCGGAGCGGCGAGCGGGATTGGCGCGGAAACGGCCAAATTGCTGGCGGCAGCCGGGGCGATTCCGATCCTTACCGGACGCAGGCTGGATAAGCTTCGCGAAGCTGCGGCTGCTATTGGAGGCACGAATAGCTGCTATAAGATGGACGTGACCAACAATGATGAGGTTGCGCACGTCGTACAGCAAATCGCGAATGACTTTGGACGGATCGATATTTTATTGAATAATGCGGGTTACGGGGTATTTGAGCTGTTTGAGGATGCTCCGATCGAGCGATTTCAAGAGATGATGGATACGAACTATATGGGCATCATTCGGTGCACCAAAGCGGTGCTGCCTATTATGCAAAAGCAAGGCAGTGGCCATATTATTAATGTCGCATCTATGGCCGGGAAGCTTAGCACATCCAAGTCATCGGGCTATGCGGCAACCAAGCATGCCGTACTAGGGCTTACCAATGCGATGCGATCGGAATTTGCTTCGATGAATATCTATGTATCGGCGATTAATCCGGGGCCAATCGATACCCCTTTTCTACATATAGCAGACCCGCAAGGCCATTATGCCAGTAAAGTACAAGGCTTTATGCTGAAGCCGGCGCGTGTGGCGGAAGTGATTGTGCAAGTGATGAAACGGAGAAAGCCGGAAGTGGATTTGCCGCGTTCGGCATCCATTGGCATTCGGATTTATGGATTATTTCCGCGTTTGGCAGACAGGCTCGCAGGGCGCTGGTTGAATCGGAAATAGGAAGCAAGCAGATGAGGAGTTTGATGAACGTGACATGGGAAACATTGGAGCTGCACCCGCAGCTGAAAGAAACACTGCTTTCGAATCAAATTGAGAAACCGACCCCGGTACAATCGGCGACGATCCCCGTTCTGTTAGCGGGGCATGATGTATCTGCCAAATCACAGACAGGGACAGGCAAAACGTTGGCGTACATGCTGCCTGCGCTGGAGCGTGTGGATGTGTCCAAACAGGATGTACAGGTCATGGTGCTTGCGCCGACGCAGGAACTGGCGATGCAAATTTTTCGCGTTGCCGAAATCTACGGTGAAGTGATCGGCGTGAAGACGCAGCAGCTCATCGGAGGCGCTTCGATGCAGCGTCAAGTCGAGAAGCTGCGGCAGCATCCGCATGTTGTCGTTGGTACACCGGGACGGATTCATGAACTTGTGAAATCCGGCAAGCTGAAGCTGCATCATATCCGGCTCGTGATTATCGACGAAGCGGATCAGGTGTTTAATCTGGGTTCGACTACTGAAGTCGAGACTTTACTCAGAGGGATGGTACGTGATCGGCAGATCGCGTTCTTCTCGGCGACAAGGCCGCAGGCGATGGTCGAAGTGGAAGAACGCTGGATGCAGGACCCGCAGCGAGTGGATGTGACGGCAGATCAGAATGCCGGTAAACAGGTGAAGCATTATTTTGTCGTCTGCGAACGGCGCGATAAAGCAGATACAGCGAGAAAGCTCATTCGGATGCTGAAGCCAGCGGCGGCGCTGCTGTTTATCAACGAGACCGATGAGATCGCTAATTATGAAGCAAAGCTGAGCTATGAAGGGTTTAGCGTAGAGTCATTGTACGGCGATGCGGATAAACAGAAGCGTGCTTCCACGCTGGCTCGATTCCGCGAAGGCCGACTCCAACTGCTGGTAGCGACGGATGTTGCGGCTCGCGGACTCGATATTGTGGATTTGCCGCTGGTCGTACACCTTGATCCTGCTCTGGATGCGGATCATTATGTCCATCGCTCCGGCCGTACAGGTCGGATGGGCAAGCCGGGCACGGTCATCTCCATCGTGACGCGTAATCAGCTGTTCATCATGGATAAATTCCGTAAGCAGCTTGGTATTGAGCTGCAGGAGAAAACGATGTCTCACGGGAAGCTGTGGAATCCCGGTGAGGAGCAGGGCAGTCGCGATTCTTATGGTCGCGATGCTTCTCGTGGCGGGCAAGGCGGAGCGGGTGAGCGTGGAGAAAGAGGCGCTGGTGCAGCTGCAGGTGTGGGCAAAGCCTTCGGCGCCCGTCCGGCGCGCCCGTCGACGGCTGCGGATTCGCGGCCGGCTGCGGCGAGCGTTCGAGGCAGCTCGGAGCCAAGCGGCTCCGGCGCACCGGCAGGCCGACCGCAGGCAGCAGCGAAAACAGCAGCGAAGCAGCCGGTGAAGCCGACGAAGTCGAAGCGCGATCAAGAGCGCGAACGTAAGAACAAAGGCGCGCCGAAGTGGCTGAAAGCGAAGCGAGACGGCGAGCAGTAATCACTAAAGGAAAGGCCGCCTCGAAAGCAGCATGATGCTGCTTTTGAGGCGGCCTTTGTTGTGTGCGCAATATCAGCTAAAGAACGAATTTATAGTAATGGAACCCCCTTAGCCGGTCATGCGCTGCAGATCGCGGAAGCTAACAAACGATTTACTGTTTTCGTCCCACAAGTGGAAACGAAGCGACTTCAAACTCGTTCCGATCGTAATCGTTGTTGCCTTTTGCAGGGAAGGAGAGGCTTGATGGGCTTTCTCCAGGTGATAGTTCGGCACTTTCGGACTTAGATGGTGGACGTGATGGAATCCGATGTTGCCCGTCATCCATTGTAACAGCTTCGGCAGCTTGTAATAGGAGCTTCCTTCGACGGCAGCCTGGACGAAGTCCCACTCCTCGTCGTTCTCGTAATAGGAATGCTCGAATTGATGCTGAACATAGAACAGCCATACGCCGAGCAAGCCTGATACGAAAAATACGGGACCTTGAATCATGACGAATGCTTGCCAACCAACCGCCCACATCAATAGCGCATATAAAGCAATTACGGCAGCATTAGTTAAATACGTGTTCAGGCGTTCTTTGCGTTTGGCGCCTTTGCGGTTGAGCCTGTATGTAAAGAGGAAAATGAAGATCGGTCCGATTACAAACGTTACGAATGGATGCCTGTAAGCGCGGTAGGCTATTTTTTTTCGTAGTGGAGCAGATTTGTATTCATTTACGGTAAGTACCCACATATCGCCGGTTCCGCGCTTATCCAAGTTTCCGCTCGTGGCATGATGAATGGAGTGGCTTTGCTTCCATTGCTGATAAGGAAACAGAGTCATTACGCCTAAGATGGTGCCGAGAATATCGTTGGCTTTACGGTTTTTAAAGAAAGATTGATGGCAGCAGTCGTGAAAAATAATAAATGTCCGGACTAAAAATCCGGCAGCGACGAATGTCAGCGGAAGAGCGACCCAGTAGGATAAAGATAGGCTCGCATAGGCGGCGTACCAGAGGAGGAGAAGCGGGCCAATTGTATTGGCAAGCTGAATAAGGCTCGATTTAGCATGAGGTTTCTCATAAGGTGTGATCGATTGTTTCAATTGAGAAATTTTGACGTGGTTCATGAATTGCTGCCTCCTAGGTTGCGGTGAACGGTGGTAAATAGCGTTCCTGGCACTAATCTTATTACGTAACGTGACGCGGGGAATCCGCCGCAGGTCCATTATTCACCACGACTCGGGGCGGGGACGGCCCATTCAAACATGCCGCTGCATCGCCCGATATTCTTGCGGCGAAACGCCTTCCTTGCCCTTGAACGTACGGCTGAAATGCGCGCCGTCGTAGAATCCGGCAGCGTGAGCGATGGCCGTGATCGGCATCGACGTCGTTTCGAGGAGCCGTTTGGCTTGCTCGAGGCGGATCGCATTCATGTAGATGCCGATCGTGACGCCGGTCTCTTGCTTGAACAGCTGATTGAGATAGCGCTCATTCAGCGAATAACGCGCTGCAATTTCGCTAAGCGGCATCCGTTCACCTGCGTGCCACTGTTCATGCAAATCGTTCATGACCGCATGAATGAGCTTGTGATGTGCGCTCTGCGACGTCTGCACCACACCGTGATAAATGCGCACGAGCAGATGGAGAAAATGCTGCTTCACAAGGACCGAATCCTGCCGTCCTACATTCAGATCAGCCATAATCGCCTGATAATCCTGCTGTAAGCCTTGAAGCGCCATAGGCCGCGTATCCAGCTTGAGTCTGGCAAACAGCTCGCGGAACGCCGTATTGATCTCCGCTTTATCTGAGTAGAAGCCGATATAATAAAGCCGAAATTGCCCGCCTGCGCAGGAGCTGTTGCGAAGTGTGTCTTGTACAGCAAGTAGGTCACTTTGATTCAACTGGACGGGCTGACCGTCTTGAATGACAAGCTGGCTTCCGCCGGCTAAGTAATTGAGCTCGAACCATCTGCCCGGACCATCCCAGCCTAAGTTCTCCCAGAACCCGCAGGAATGGATACGAATACGGTTCCAGTTCTGATCAACCAACTTGATCAGCGCCTCTACACCGATGCGAGGCTGGTTGTCAGCATTCATGCTACCCCCTCCAATTCATCTTACAATTATACAAATGGAGAAGTAGACATACAATACATAACGTGTTGCTGACTGTATATTCTAGGTATGGATATACAAATTGATCGATTAAGGGGACGGCGAAAACTATGAATCCAATCACGGCAGAGCAAGCTAAGAAAGATCAACTATTTTATGAAGAAAACGGCTATTGGATTAGTCCGATTGTCTTTGATGCCGAAGAGGTAGAAGCGCTGCGCAAAGCGCATGACCGTATCTGGAATCAAGATTTCGACGGAGATGCTTTCCCGCTTACGGAATGGTTCCCAAGCGACAATCCAACTCGTTTGCGCAAAGTCGACAATGCTTGGTGGATCAACGATGAGGTGTACAAAACGGTAACCGCTCGTAAACTCGGCAAATTGGCAGCAAACCTGATGAATACTAACGAAGTTCGCGTCTGGTATGACCAAGCGATCTACAAGCCGGGTACTGGAAAAGGCCAAGAAACTTCTGTAGGCAATGTTGGCTGGCATCAGGATTATGTGTACTGGCAATGTACGAATACAACCAATTTGGTAACGGCGTGGATTGCGCTGCAGGATACGGATCTCTCCAACGGCTGCATGCAAGTCATCCCAGGCTCGCACAAATGGGGACTGCTGAACTCCGACGGCTTCTTCAACACGGAGCTAGAGGCAGTGAAGAAACAAATGGAAGTCGATGAGAAGCCATGGCGTGAAGAGCCGCTTATTCTGAAAGCAGGCCAAGTCAGCTTTCACCATTCGTATACGATCCACGGTTCGCGCCAAAATTATTCCAATGACCCGCGCCTTAGCATCGTTGCGCATTATATCCCGCAAGGAACGGCTTATAAGAAGAACCAAAACGTTGATAACATTCGTCTGCTAGGCCCTCGTCCGAAGGAAGGCGACCTGTACGACAATCAATATTTCCCGCTTGCGTACTCGGCTTCCGAGGAAAAATAAGATCGTTTTTTCCGCGTCAAACCTCAGTTTTTGACGAACGGACGAACTTTATTTTGACCATGACCCCCTTAAATGTCCTGCCACTCCCCGAACGATATGAGCGAAAGTAAAAAAGCGGCACGGACCGCATTCGCGAGGAGAGTGGCAGCATCATGAAAAAAGCCATTTTGAAAAAGGCGGCAATTACATCAGTGGCGTTACTAACCCTGGCAGGTGGCGCAGGCAGCGCTTTTGCTCACGGTAACGACAAAGGACATGACGATAAAGGCAATCACCAAAGCAACGGCAAGAACGATAATAAGAAAGATAATGATAAACACGGCATTAACCTTCAGTTCAAGGATGAGAAAGAGCTGAAATGGGCGCTTGAGTACATTATCCGTTTGGCATCTAAAGGCGTGTTCAACGGCTATGATGACGGCACGTTCAAGCCTCAGCAGAAGATTACGCGCATCGAATCCATCGTAGCGGCTGTTCGTTTGATGGGTCTGAAAGAGCAAGCGGAATCTCAAGCTGAAATGAGCACGAAGCTGAACTTCAAAGACGCAGACGTGCTTGCGAAAAAATACCCATGGGCAGTCGGTTACGTGGCTGTAGCGCTTGAGAAAGACTTGTTCAGCGAGAATGACGATGCGATTCAACCGGACAAGCCGGCAACTCGGTTGTTCGCGGCAACTTTGCTTGTGAAAGCACTGGGCCTGGAAGCGGAAGCAAAAGCGAAAGTGAACTCGGAGCTGACGTTCCGCGATGCGGATAAAATCCCTGCAGGATCGGTTGGATATGTTCAAGTAGCGATTGAGAAAGGCTTAATCACAGGCTACGAGGACAACTCGTTCCGTCCGAACCAACAAGTAACACGCGCTGAGCTTGCGGCTCTGCTTGACCGTACGGATGAGCAGCTTCCGGATCAAGACGCACAAGCTATTACAGGCAAGCTGAAAGCAGATGCATCGGGTAACGCGATCGTAGTTGTGAAACCGAACAACACCGAAGTGGCACTTGCGCTTGACCCGAACGTCTTCATCTTCCGTAATAACGTGAAGGTTGCTGTATCGGCATTGAAAGCAGGCGACGAAGTTCTTGTTCGTACGTACCAAAACAAAGTTGTATTCATCGAAGTAACGAAGCTTGCTGCTGAGCAGCCTGCTGTTACAACTCAAGTTGGCCTGTTCAACTCCTATTCCTTGAATGCACAAGGTAAAATCGCAACGATTTCGATCACACGTACAGAGAACGGTACTACACAAGCGTATGTGTTTAACACGGCTCCTGACGTAGCCATTGTTGGCAACGCAGCATTGCTAGTAGCCGGTCATGCGGTTGAACTAACTGTCCTTAATAACCTCGTTTATTCCATCAAAGTCGTATAATATACGAGCACTTAGAAGGCCTCATGTCCTGCATTGCTGCAGGCATGGGGCCTTTTTGCTTACGATTTTTCATTTAGCCGAAAATTTGGTAGTATCAGGGTGAGAATGTAGAGGTGATCGCGATGAAGCCAGTCTTAGAAGTAAAAGGGTTAACAGGCGGATACAGCCCCCGGCGGCCGGTGCTCCACAATTTGTCATTCGAAGTCGGAGCAGGTGAAATGGTTGGACTCATTGGGCTGAACGGCGCAGGCAAAAGTACGGCGATCAAGCATATTCTCGGGCTGATGCAGCCGCACAGCGGGGAGATACGCATTAGCGGTCATACGCTGGCAGAGAATTCGGAGGCGTATCGCAGCTCGCTGGCTTATGTGCCGGAATCGCCGCTGCTCTTCGATGAGCTGACGGTTGAGGAGCATTTGGCATTGACGGGCATGGCCTACAATGTGGATGAAACTTTGTATAAGCAGCGAACGGAGAGCTTGTTGGATGAGTTCTATATGACGCCGAAGAAAAGTGCCTTCGCGGCCCACTTGTCCAAAGGCATGCGGCAAAAGGTCATGATTATGAATGCGCTTCTTGCAAGACCTGCGCTGTATGTCATTGATGAGCCGTTCCTTGGCCTTGATCCGCTCGGCATCCGTTCCTTGCTTGATAAACTGGTCGAGGTAACGAAGGAGGGCTCATCGGTGTTTATGAGCTCCCATATTTTATCGACGGTAGAATCGTATTGCAGCCGGTTTATTGTGCTTCATCAAGGCGCTGTTGTTGCGCAAGGCACGCTGCAGGATGTATGCGAGGCAGCCGGGATGCCGCGTGAGAGCAGATCCGGTTCGCTGGAAGAAGCCTTCTACCGGCTCGTGGCAGGTGGAGGGTCTAATGGAGCGATCGGTTGATTCGTTATGGCGCACGCGCTCAGGCACATTCTGGCGATCAGCGCTGCCTTATTTCCGCTATATTGTGCAGAGTGGACTGCCGGGTGTAACGATCATGCTGGTGCTGGCTGGGTTAGCCGGCTATGGGATGCTGCTGCGGAATATGCCCGCATCCTTCCCGATTACGCTTGTAGGCGTAGCAGCGTTGACCCCGTTCATTTGCTGGAGTCCCTTGCGGACATGGCTGCGCGAGGCGGATGTTGTGTTTCTGGTGCCGCGTGAAGCGCAGCTGCCGTCCTATCTGCGACGATCTTTTCGCTATAATGGGATGGGCCTCATGGCGGCAGTTCTGTTGATGTGCGGCATCTTTATTCCGCTTTACATTGCGGCACACGGCCGGACAAGCGCTATCGTAATCGTAGTTGCAGCGCTGCTGCTGAAACTGCTGCATATGGGTGCAGCCTGGCGCGAGCGCCAGCTTGTCCACGCAGGAACCCGGCGCAGTATTCGGCTGCTGCGCTGGTCCGCAACTGCGGTAGGAATTGCGGCGCTGCTTCATACCGAGCTATGGAAGATGGCGATTTATATCGCTGTCGTAGGTTGTCTCTTCGGACTTCTTTACTTGCGTATGCCGCGTTATCCAATTCCTTGGCTGCTGCTTATTGAGGAAGAGAAGCGCACTCGGCGCAGATATGATGTTTTCTTCGGGGCGTTCACGGATGTACCGACAGAATCGGCATCCGTCAAGTCGCGACCCTATGCGGCTTGGATGGCAAGACGGATTAAGTACCGCAGGGAACATGCATTTGTTTATCTGTATTCATTTACATTGATTCGTACGGAGCTTGGCGGCATATTGCTGCGTTTAACAGGACTTGGCGTGTTAACAGGCTGTTTGTCAGCTTATTCGGGCTTGTGGTCAGGCTGGGGTTCAGCAGGTGTCTGCATCCTGTTCGTGTGGCTGAGCGGGGTTCAGCTCAGCGCGCTCACACAGGCGCATCGACATTCGGTCTGGCGGCATGTCTATCCGCTGCCTGATCAGACTCGCCATGATGCTGTAGTGCGCGTCGATCGTTTAGCTGCTCTTCTATGCGCCTTAATTATCTGGCTGCCGCAAGTGCTGCTGCTGCCATCCCAGGGGTACGCGCTTCAGGCGGTTGCCTCACTTGTATTATCGCTGCTCTATGTCCTGGCGTTACGGCCGGGAAGAGTGAAGCGCAAGTTGGTGTTTGATCCGGATGAGGATTAGTGTATAATAACCAATAACTGAAGACGTCGATTTACCGGAGGAGCCTGTCACTGACAGGCTCCTTTTTGCTGTTTTCTTCTAGTAAAATTTTACAGTTCATCAAGGGACAGAGGAGGAAGATATGGAACAACAAGCGATTTGGGCAATTATAATCTTCTTAATGGCGTACGCACTTATTATTTCAGAGAAAATTCATCGCACGATTACAGCCATGTTAGGTGGGATCGCGGTAGTCCTGTTTGGTATTGTCAATCAATCTACCGCGCTGCATCATATTGACTTCAACACACTGGGGCTGCTGGTCGGCATGATGATCATTGTGTCGGTAACGGCTGAAACCGGGGTATTTACGTTCTTAGCGGTGAGGGCAGCTCAATTTGCGAAAGGGGAACCGGTGCGCATTCTGATCTACCTATCCCTTATTACGGCGGTCGGATCGGCGTTTCTGGATAATGTGACCACCATTCTATTGATGGTGCCGGTCACATTTAGCATCACAAAGCAGCTGCGAGTTGCGCCTATGCCGTTTATAGTGACGCAGATCATTTCCTCGAATGTAGGCGGGACAGCGACGTTAATTGGCGACCCGCCGAACATTATGATCGGGAGCGCTGTGAAAGAGCTGACGTTTATCGCCTTTATCGAGAACCTGGCTCCGATTGCTGCACTTGTTATGGCCCTTTATGTGCCGCTATTTATTGTCTTGTACCGCAAGCAGCTGCAGACGACGGACGAACGCAAACAGCGATTGATGACGCTTGAAGCAGCGAGCTTCATCGCGAATCGCAAGCTGTTGCTGCAAAGCTTAAGCGTCCTTGCTGCTACGATTGTTTTCTTCTTCCTGCATCAGGTGCTGCATCTGGAGTCGGCGACTGTTGCCCTCGCCGGAGCGTTTGTACTGCTGCTTCTAACAGGCGAGCATCGCATGGAGGAGGCGATCCGCAAAGTGGAATGGACCACGATTTTCTTCTTTGTCGGTCTCTTCGTGCTCGTATCAGGTTTGGTCGAGACCGGAGTCATTGCTGAGCTTGCAGCGAAGGCGATTGCGTTAACGGACGGCAATGTCGCAGCTAGCGCTATGCTTATTTTGTGGCTAAGCGCGATTGCCTCTGCTTTCTTGGACAACATTCCGTTCGTGGCTACGATGATTCCGATGATTCAAGAAATGGGGGCAATGGGGGTAGACAATTTGGAGCCCCTATGGTGGAGTCTCGCGCTGGGCGCATGCCTGGGGGGAAATGGAACCTTAATTGGCGCGAGTGCCAATCTAATCGCAGCAGGCCTGTCTGCCAAGGAAGGCCATCCTATTCGATTTCTCGCCTATTTCAAAGTTGCGTTCCCCCTAATGCTCTTATCAATCGTCTTATCCAGTGCGTACATCTACGTTAGATATTTGCTTTAGCCGAGCTTACAACGAGGAAGCAATCTTATTCCGTTATCAATAGGACTAAGGTTGCTTCTTTTTCTATGAAAATTTACGACAAATCGCCGAGAAAGCGTCGTTAAAAGGAGACTAGCATTTGTGGCAGCGCTTCATCCAGACGTTCAAGCAAATTCGGAGGGAGAGAATGCAAATTCTTTTCGACACCGTACATGCCTGGAGGGTTTTCATAGAAAATGACCATTTTTTTCAGGGTAAAATAGAAACAACAATTTTTATGGACGTTCTGTGAAAAAATGGAGAGAAAAGAATAAATAATTCAATCGTACATAGATTATTTTATCCATAACAAGAATGGCAATGAGAGCTGTTCGACATCCATGCGAAGCGGCACTGTCGAATCGTAGGGCACGAATATGCTGGAAGTAGGATTCAAAGTTTATGCCGTGAAGGTATACTGAATAACGAATTGAGGGCAATTCTCAAACCTAGCAACTAACCAATTAGTCCTAGTTTAATTATTTAAAGCCGGATATTAATGCAATTTTCTATTTTGAAATATTTGGGAAATTGTATATGTAAATAAGGATATATTAAGGAGAAGATGTTGTTGATGAGCAAAAAAAGAATGGTGGCTATGCTTCTTGCTGGAGGCGAAGGAAAACGATTAGGTGTACTTACACAGGAGTTGGCAAAGCCTGCAGTTCATTTCGGAGGGAAGTATAGAATCATTGACTTCACGTTAAGCAACTGTGTACATTCGGGCATTGATACGGTTGGTGTGCTGACGCAATATCAGCCTCTGGTACTGAATAGTTATTTGGGCAACGGGAGCCCTTGGGGGCTTGATAGACGTGATGGCGGCATGTCTATTCTTCCTCCTTATATGAAACAAAAAGGCGGTAAATGGTATAAAGGCACCGCGAATGCGATCTATCAAAACATCGGTTTTATCGAGCAGTTCGAGCCCGAATATGTGCTTGTCATCTCCGGCGATCATATCTATAAAATGGATTACAATCGGATGCTTGAGCAGCATGAGGCGCGCGGTGCAGACGTGACCATCGCTTGTCTCCAAGTAGACTTGAAAGAAGCAAGTCGTTTTGGCATTATGCATGTCAATGATTCAGGGGAAATTACTTCCTTCGTTGAGAAGCCCAAAGTACCGACGAGTAACCTTGCATCGATGGGCGTTTATATATTCTCGTGGTCGGCACTGAAGCAGTATTTGATTCGTGATGAAGCTAACGAACTTTCGGGTAATGATTTTGGTAAAGACGTTATTCCGGCCATGCTCGATGATGGGATGAAGCTGGATGCCTATACATTCGACGGGTATTGGAAGGATGTCGGCACACTCGAGAGCTTATGGGAAGCGAATATGGATTTGCTAGCGAAGACGCCTTCACTTAATCTGAACGATTATCATTGGCCGATTTATTCGGTTCAACCGAATCGACCGGCACATTTTGCCGGTGCTGGGGCAAGGATATCGAATTCGCTGGTTACGGAAGGCTGCATTGTGGAAGGGACCGTAGTTGGTTCCGTACTCTTCTGTGACGTTCAAGTTGGACCTGACAGTCGAATACAGGATTCGGTCATCATGCCTGGTGTGAGAATTGGCAAGGGAGTAAGCATCTACAAGGCAATCATCGCAGAGGGAACTATTATCCCGGATGGTGCAACGATTGGCAGCCCGGAATTCAGTGAGGTTACGGTAGTGAATCATCATTCCATAACGGAGGTAGAGCAGCTGTGCAAGCAAATATTCTCGGCATAATTAATCTCATCGATGCCCCTGATGAAATGGGGTCTCTTACGGCGAGTCGTTGCTTAGCGTCTGTTCCTTTCGGCGGCCAATATCGGCTGATCGATTTTGCATTATCGAGTATGGCAAACTCCGGCATTACGAAGGTTGGCATATTCGCACATACGAAATATCGCTCCTTGATGGATCATCTTGACTCGGGTAAACACTGGGATCTGCAGCAGCGGGAGAACGGGTTATCCATTATTCCGCCATTCATTATGGATCATGCTCATGAAGCGAAACGAGGCGACCTGTATCACTTTTATCAAAATCGAGATTACTTCATGCATAATTCCTGCGAGTATGTGGTGATTACACGCGGTTATATGATTTGTAACGTGGACTTTAAGCCCACATTCGCTGCACATCAGGCAAGCGGGGCAGATATTACGATTATATGTAAGCAATCGAGTGACCTGCTCGGCGGTAAGGCACGTAAGGTTATGACGGATACAGTCGGCCGCGTCACCTCTATCGAGAAGATGGCCGATGAGGCGGACAATGGTCTGATCTCCATGGAAATGTATATCATGCGCAAGGAGCTGCTGCTTGATTTGGTCGATACCTCTTTGGCGCAAGGGCAGGATCATCTCGTGGAGGATGCCATCATGGGCGGGGTCGATCACCTGCATATTCAGAGCTACGTGCATGAAGGTTGTGTAGGTGTGGTCAATACGCTAGCCAGTTATTATGAGAACAGTATGCAGCTGCTGCGTTACAGTATTCGTGTAGGATTGTTTGCCCAGCAGGGGAACATCTTAACGAAGCTTAATGACGAGCCGCCTGCACGGTATATCGAAGGCTCAAGGGCAAGCAATTCCATTATCGCTAACGGCTGCATTATTGAAGGAACCGTGGTGAACAGTATCTTGTTTGAAGGGGTTCATGTGCGTAAAGGCGCGGTCGTCCAGGGCAGCATAGTGATGTCTAACAGCATCGTTGACGAGGGAGAATTCGTGGATCATGTGATTCTGGATAAAGACGTACGTATGAAGTCAGCACAGCGGTATGCTTAAAGGGCTGGGGCAATATATAAAAAGGGCAGTGAGGAAAGGTCGTTATCATGACCTTCTCTCACTGCCCTTTTCTTGAAAGCTAAGCAGGAGCTTCTAGTTATTTGCTGGCAACCGCGACATCTTGAACGGCTTTATAGATCGTATCGAACAGTTCTTCTAGATTCTCTTCTTCAATACAGGAGAACGCTACACGAAGGTCAGTTTCACCAAGAGCGATCGTACCGATTTCGTAAGCGTCGAGCAGACGCTTGCGGACAGTTTCGGCTTCTACGTTATTCAGCTTCAGACACATGAAGTAGCCGGAATTGAACGGATAGTAGGACCATACATCGCTATAGCGGCCGCTGTCGAGCAGCTCCTTCACGCGGTTGGCGCGACCTTTCATAATGGCGTACTTCTCTTCCTTCTGTGGTTCGAAGTCCTTCGATTGCAAGGCATGAAGCACGAAGGTTTGGGATGGATGCGGACCGCTCGAGATTGTCGCGCGGATGATGCCGAGCGTTTTCTGCTCAAGCGCAGCCAATACGGCGTCGGAAGCACCTGCATAAGTGATGAAGCCTACACGGAAGCCCCATACATATTCTTCTTTCGTAGCCCCGTCGACCTTGATTGGCAGCACGCGAGGGTGAAGATCAGATAATTGACCGAACAGCGATTCGTGCATGGAGCCTTCGAAGAACAGACCGAAGTACGCATCGTCGGTAACGACTACAACGTTGATGCCGGCTTCTGCCGCATCGTGGATCGCAGCAACGATTTCAGCGCCTTCTTGCGCGCCTGGCGTGTAACCAGTCGGATTGTTCGGGAAGTTGAGAACGACGATCGCTTTGCCTTTACTTTTCTGAGCAAGCATAGCTTCGCGAAGTCCGTCACTGTTGAAGCGGTTCTCGTTGTTGTAAAGCGGATATTGGACGATCTCGGCACCGCGGCGTATGCCGAAGGTCAGCTCGTAATTTTCCCAGTTCTTGTTCGGTATAATGACGGCATCCCCTGCATCTGCGAAGAGATCGGCTACAATGCTGAGGCCATGCGTCAAAGCGTTCGTAACGACAGGATTGCCGTAGTTTTTATTGGCTAGCGAAGGGTTCTCCTTCAGCATCTTGCTGCGCCATGCAGCGCGCAGCTCCGGCTTACCGGCCGGTGGTGCATATTCATAGAGATCCTTCGGATTATAGGCGGATAGCGTGTCTTGAATAACCTTTAAATGCATGGGCTGGCCGTTCTCAATGGCGATACCAATCGTTGCATTGTATTTCTTCGCCTTCGCTTTCGCTTCGGCAGACTGGCTCAAAATGCCTTCCTTCGGGAAATAAATAGCTTTACCGAGTGTTGACAACATGGCGAATACATGACCATTCTCTCGCTCAATCGTCGCGTTCAATGCTTGCGCAAGTGAGTTCATCGACTTCATTCATCCTTCCGGCGTTTCATTCTCATTTGGTTTCCATTGGAAACCGTTTAGGAGATATTATATCACTGTTTGGGAGTGGAAGGCCATGTTACAACCACATTTTTGTAACAAATATTTAGAGCGGACTGTCCGTCTTGCGAGGTGTCCATATTGGCAAAGGAATCGCAGTATTGTATGATGACAACGACATTGTTTTTGCAAACGGAGGAAGCTGAGATGCTGCACTGTGCGCCGACATCTTTTCAATTAAAACCCGCATTAGCCAAAATCGTCTGCGAGCCGGGGTGGAAGTGGCAAAAGCGCGAGAAACCGCTGGCGAATTACGATTTGTTCTACGTATGGAGCGGGAGCGGAGAAGTCAAATTAAATGGCGTCCCATTCCCCGTCAGTAAAGGGAGCTGCTTTCTATTTAAGCCAGGGGACTTTACGAGTGCGACGCATAACCCGCAAAAGCCGCTCGTGCTGACTTATATCCATTTTGACGTCTCAGAGACTGTCAGCATCGTGCCGCAATCTTATCGGGTCCTCCAGGAGACGGTAGATTTCGAGCATCTGCTGTCCCGTTACGTTCGGCTGTTTCTCGTGAAAACATTCGCTGCGGAGGAAGAGGCGCAGCTAATCTTAAAGCAGCTTATGATTTACTTGCTGCGCGAGGATCTGGAAGGTCCTGTTGAACGGAAGGTCAGCAACCAATTGACTGAAGCCATTCATGAGGTGGCCAACTATATTCGGCAAAACCCCGGGATTGCGCATCGGGTGGAAGATTTGGCGCAGCGGGCGCAGCTGTCGCCTAGATATTTTTCAATTAAATTCAAGGAACTAATCGGTTCATCGGTACAGAATTACATGATCCGTACGCGAATCGACCGTGCGCAGCATTTGCTTATGCATGCGGGCATGAATGTGACGGAAGTCGCCGATGCGCTCGGGTACCGCGATATCTTTTTCTTCAGCAGGCAGTTCAAGCAGTATACAGGGAAGAGCCCATCGGAAATCCGATAGGCTCTTTTTTTCTATTAAGATGCAAAAGCGATTTCAGTCGCCAATGGCTTTCGCATGCGGGCAGTAGCGTTGCATCAGGGCAATCGTCTCCGCATCCATCGGAAGATCGCGCTTAGCCAGCTGGTCGGTAATCGTTGTTCTCTCAGTTGTCTTCAGGTTCTGACCGAATTTGAACTTCCCTGTCACGCGGTCAGCATTGATCCTTACAACAGCAACGCCTTTCAGACGCGGGATGTAGTCGGGGTCGCTTGCATCGATTGTTTTGTAGCCGCCCTCCGGCTGGAGTTTGCGCATTAACGCTTCGAGCGCTGCTGCTTTCTCATTCGGATCATCGACAACGGTTGCGCAGCCATCCACGCGGACTGATTTGAAGTAGGCCGTTGCCGGACAAGCCATCAGCGGATCGGAGAAATACGAAGGTATAATCGCATACTCCTTTGCAACCATGAAGCTGACACGTTCGTTGGCCTTTAAGTCCGTCATCTTCTCTCCGATTCTGCTTCCGTGAAAATAAATGCTCCCGTTGACATAGACAAAATTCAGCGGAGTCATGTTTGGCTCCCCGCTAGCGGAGACGGTTCCCAGAAACCCGAAGCTCATCTCCTGGAGAAAGCTTTCGATTTCCTCGTGGTTCTCTTCTTCGTTCATCGCAAATTCTTTCCTGCGCATCGTTAATCGGCCTCCCTATTCGTTCTTGAAATTGCCCGCGCGTCGGACTTAATAGGTAAGAGCATACTGCGATTATTGACAATTAAAAAGATCCAATTTAGTCTAAATTTAATAGACCAATTAACGGAAGCGGATATAGATGGGGGCAAGTACTCTTTATGGATATGGATTTTCGCATTCCTTTTGAACGGTACTACGAGGAACTTGGACGCAAGACAGAGGCGTTGTTTCATGCACTGCGGGAAGGGATCGTGGGCGGAACGCTGGCGGGAGGGACGCGGCTTCCTTCAAGTCGGAAGCTTGCCGAACTGTACGGCGTGTCGCGAGGCTCCGTGAACCAAGCCTATGACATGCTGATTGCGGAAGGGTATGCGTGGGCTGAAGGCGGGAGTGGCACTTTCGTCTCGACTTCTTCTGGTGTGGAGCAGGATAAAGAGGCGGGGAAAGGGGCAAGTGCGCGTATTACTTTGTCTGCTTGGGCTGAGCAGCTTACTACATCTAGGAAGCTGTTTGCGACCGTTGAGAATCACCCCGTAATGGCAGGTGGCGCTAGGGAAATCAGCTTTCGGCTGGGGCAGGTAGATTCGTCGCAATTTCCGGTGGAAGACTGGAAAGCAGCGCTGCACGCCGAGGTTCGCGAGATGATGGGGGCTTTCCCCGCTATCAGCAGTGAGGTAGAAGGTTACCTTCCGCTGCGGGAAGCCATTGCGAAGGACCTGCGCCGCGAGCGAGGGATACGCGCAGATGCTTCGCATATATGGATTACGAACGGCTCCATGCATGCGATTGCGCTATTGTCCATGCTGCTCGTACGACCGGAGTTGCCCGTGGTGGTGGAAAATCCGAGCTTTACCGGCTTTCGCAGAGCTGTTGCTGCCGCTGGGGGCTCGATTCTTGCAGCTTCTGTTGACGATGATGGCATTGTGCCGCAAGACTGGCCATCCAAGCTGCTTCTCGTGACGCCGACACGTCAATATCCTACAGGCGCGGTATTGTCAGCGAAACGAAGGGCAGAGCTGCTCAAATGGGCGGGGAGGCAAGGCGCAGTTATTATTGAGGATGATTACGATAGTGAGCTGCGCTGGGGAGGCAGGCCGGTAGAGCCGCTGAAGGCACTTGATCGTGATGATCGAGTCGTCTATATGGGGACCTTCTCGAAGACGATGTTCGTGGATTTGCGCCTTGGTTATGTGGTGCTGCCTGCGTCCTTGGCAGAGCCGTTTCGCCTTGCGAAAGCGCTGCTGGAGCCGCATCCTTCCGCGCTTGTGGAGCAGCGCGCGCTTGCCCATTTTATCATGAGCGGCTGTTATTCCCGTCACTTACGGCGGATGAAGCGGGTCATCGGTCGACGGCTGCTTGCGTTCCGGGAACAATTCGAGCGGCGTCTGACGAGGTGGTTCAGGTTCGTGCCTGCGGATGCGGGACTTCATGTGTATGCCGAGTGGAAGGGCGATGAGGCCAACTATGTCCGTCTGCGGGATGCATGTGAAGCGGCTGGCGTTCATTGGTCTGTAGGTGATTCGTTATGGGAGGGCGAAATGCCATGCAATACGGCGCTGTTCGGCTTCTCGCATTTGCCGGAGGAACAGATTGCGGCAGGAGCAGAGCGGATTGAAGCGATGGCTATGTCCTTGTTCGGGGAGCAGTGAATATAAAAAGCGCCAGGACCTGGTCCTGGCGCTTTGTTTGTTAAGTGGCAAGTGTGCCGAGCTTCTCGCCCATGCGTACTTTAAGTCCTGTCTTCAGATCCGAACGCGGAGAGAAGCTGTCATCCTCGGTTAAGAGTACGACGGTGGAACCGAACTCGAAGTAGGCGAGATCGGCGCCTTTGTCCATTCTATCCTGCAGGGGCAGCACATATTTGATGCTGCTGACGTTCATTGCGCCAACCTTGACGATCGCGGTCTCTGCGCTGGCATGACGCATATAGGTGATAAGCCTTTCATTGCGGCTCAGCACGCGGCGCATATGCCGGAGGCCGAAATCATTGACGGGATATACTTTGCCGAGCACATGCTCGCGTTCCACAATGGTGCCAGCAATTGGCGTATGTATGCGGTGATAATCGGTTGGGCTGAGGTACAGCACCATATAGTAGCCATTCTTGTAATTCTCCATACGAGGAGAGCGGTTGAGAAGCTCTTCGATGGTGTAATCCTGGCCTTTGACATTCAGAATCGTGCCTTGCTCTATCGGACCGCAGCCTGTAACAAGAGCATCAACCGGGCTGACGAGCGCGGAAGGGTCTGTATCAATCAAGCGTGCGCCGGGCTTCAAGCGCCTAGTGAAAAACTCATTCAACGTCGTATAGTCATGCAGCTGTTTCTCGGCTTCCTCTATAGCGATCCCATACATACGGGCGAATCTTGGAATAAAGCGCCGGCTAGCAGGCGACTGGGCAAATCGACCGGTTATTCGCGAAATCCATTTGCGCGAGCTAAGCTCAGTCATGGATCGGAGCAGCCATTTGGTCATGCCGGTAGTTCACGTCCTCTCTGGATTAAACGGGGGTTTATCGTGGTGGTCTCCGACTAGTTTGACATATCGCGACTCATTTATCAATAGAGTTCACTGGAAGCACGTTTAGGGACGGATAATGTATGCAAATACTGTCATATGAGGTGGTTCAATTGACAGGGTTAGTACTCATTGGGGCGATTGTAGGCGGATTTATGCTAGCTGTGCTTCGGATCAAGTACGATGGTATTCGCAAAATCATTGATGGGCTGGCGGTTCTCGCCTATCTCGGATTCTTCAGTATTGCGGCGAACAGCGTGGCGAGAACGCTGCTTGACGATACCGTATTTATGACACAGGTGCACGAGGTGCTGCTGAGTCCTGTTTTTCTCGTTAGCGGTGCTTATTTGGGACCATATGGCTTATGTATGCTTCTACAGCAGGTATGGAGCAGGCGCCATTAAGTTGGATGCAGCGGAATCGATGTAATGGGGCCTCTGTCGGAGTCAGCGAGCGAACCTTGTACGTATGATAGGAGAAGCAAGCTGTTGAAAGAGAGGCGGGCTTCGTTCATGTCCAGAGCTAGAGCCAAAATCGCATTTGTGACACCGGGTACGTATGTGCTGCCTTCTCAGAGCAGCAGCTCCGTGGAGCGTGTAGTAGAGAAGCTTGTGCCGCTGCTTGTTCCTCGTGTGGAAGCTTATATCTATGGCAGATCAAGCCGGTCGCTTGAGAATAGGACGATGCTTGGCGGTGCGTCTGTGGTTCGATACCCGGCTCACAATAAACGTCTGTATTTAAAAAGAGTCGGGCAATCCATCTTGACCCACCAGCCGGATTTGCTGCAAATCGAGAATAGGCCTCATTATGCCTTGAAACTAAGGAAACTACGGCCTAAGAGCAAAATTTGGCTGAATCTGCATTCCTCGACTTTTATCCGCAAACAGGCCATTAGCAGTGCGCTCCTGACTCGGAGTTTTCGAGCTGCTGATCGGATCATCGTGAACAGTGAGTACTTGAAAGAGGACGTTGCTGCCCGTGTGCCGGAGTGCGCAGATAAGCTGCATGTCGTATATCCCGGCGTCGACACGGAGCGGTTTCAGTCGCAGTATTCGATGTCCGGTGCTTATCGAAGGGCTCAGCTGCGGAATGAACGCGGCTGGACGGGCAGAAGTGTGATCTTGTTTATGGGCAGGCTTCTTGCCATCAAAGGGGTTCACCATCTGCTGATGCTCATGCCGAAGCTTGTTCAGCAGCATCCCAATGCACTTCTGGTTATTGTAGGCGGCGCGTTCTACGGATCCAAGCGAACGACTGCTTATGTGCGGCAGCTTCGGCAGCTTGGCCGGAAGCTGAAAGGCCATGTGCAATTCGTGCCTTATGCACCTTATTCCGAGGTGCCGAACTGGTTCCTAGCAGCCGATGTCGCTGTGGTGCCATCCGGGAAGCGGGAGGCGTTCGGTCTTGTGAATGTGGAGGCGATGTCCTGCGGATTACCTGTCGTCGCGACACGGGCCGGCGGAATGAAGGAAATCATCGAGGACGGCGAAACCGGTTATTTGGTCAATCCGGACGATGTGGTGGTTGAGATGCGGGAACGTTTGCTGGAGCTTCTGCGGGATGATCAGCTGCGTATGCGGATGGGGCGGAAGAGCCGGGAGCGGGTGGAGCAGTATTTTACATGGCAGCACTCGGCGGAGCGATGGTTGGAGCTGTTTCGAGATGCTCAGATGGAAACTGATGCAGAGGTAAGTGCGGAGAGAGATTAGAGTGGAAGATAAGAACGTTGAAAGATTCGTGCACAAGATAATAAATGTAAAATTAAGGTTGAAAATTGTCGGACTCCCCAGTATTATAGGTAGTACGAAATGATTCACGAAGTTACGACTTAATCGATAGAATAATGTATGAGATTATGGGACGACTTGCAGGAAGCACCTGCTTGCGGCTGATTATTCAGCTTGCGAGTAGGTGCTTTTTTTGTGCGGATTAGTTGGTTAATATGGAAGAAAATGATAAATTTCGCTCGTAGAAATACAGTGAAAAGTGGTAGAATATGTTAGTTCCTATAAATAGCAGCCTAGTAGTCAAATACAACTTAGAGGAGTGTTTGGAATGAAGATGTTTTATTCACTGGTGGTTCTAATTATGTTGATGGTGATCTCTTTAGGTGTGATGGGGATTGTCCAGGCTAGTAATGAAAGTGCTGGCGCGAATGTACCGGGAGGTTCAAGACTGGGAGTTAAAGTTGGGGAAGAGTAGTGGAGTTTGGATTAGCTGAAATGTACCAATAAACTACAACTTTGGAGGTTTACGAAATGAAGAACCTATTAAAGAAAATTAGCCTTGCTTGTCTATCTGTCGGTCTTCTCTTCTCATCCCAACTTTCTCTTACAACGGCTAGTGCCTCGGGTACCGCTTATGAATATGTTGTCGAGTCGGCTCTTCCCATTCAGATCCTTTACAATGCTCGCAAACTCGATCTCGCTAATACGAAACCAGAAATCAAGGATAATACGGTATTTGTTCCGCTGCGCGTTGTATCAGATGGATTGTCTGCAACGATTAATCTATCCGGGAAGGATGTCACGATCGCACGAAAAGGAGCCGTTATTAAGCTGCGAATTGGATCTGCTAGCGTAACGGTGAATGGCAAACAAATGACTAATGTTAAACCATCGTACGTGGCAAATGGAAGAACCTATGTACCTATCAGAGTTGTTTCCGAGGGTTTTGGAGAATTGGTTGATTGGGATGGGTTTGATCAGATGGTGTGGATCGGGAACAAGAAGATTCCGAAGATCGAGGATGTTATCGAAGCGGAAAAATCAGAGGATTACAAGGACTACTTTATTGGAGCGGAGTATAAAATCAAAGACTACACAGAAAAATACGTCCCGCTAAGAATCATCACTGTAGATGATTTTCCATTAAATATCGAAGGAGCAATATACTATCGAGCAGACCTCTCTAAAACGAATATCCAATCCAAAAAGTATTTCAGATTTTCTAGTACTTACTCTGTATCATTTGGAAAGAGGTTCCTCTTCTTAAAGAAAGGTGTCAAGCCAGTAACTATTTCGGAGTCCAAATTCCTGAGAGAAAAATCCGCCAACAAAATTAACGGCCTAAACTTCCTTTATAGCGAACCAAGAATAGAAAACGATCTTAGTTCTGTAGAATATATATGTATTCCAGAAGACTATATGACTATCCTTATACAAAACCCTTGGAGGAAATAATTCAGCATGAATAGCAGAATAATTCGAACTATTTCATACGCCTTATTATGTTCACTACTAGTCGGCCTTATATTCCCTTTAATACCTAGAGATGCTAATGCCGCTGTTGCGGACGGTAGTGCCAGTATACAGCCGACATATGATGCAGCTAAGAAGAAATGGTACGGAGTTGCAATGATGTATTATGATATATGGACAGACAACGCTGGGAATTGGACAACGGAATCACCCGGAGCTAGCCCGAACATGGATTGGGATTATTCATTTACATTTAAAGACCGATCTATACGAGATGTGAAGGTATATAAATTCAATCCAGCTACGGATATGCAATATTATGATAAATCAAGGGTAGATCCTCTCGAATCATACAATGACAAGGAGATATATATTAGCAAAAACATATCAACCGTTAATAGATCCACTCCATCAGGAACAGGAACAAGCACTGTTTCATTTAAACTATCTATTAAAGGAATACTTGATTCAGATGAATTATACCTCATCAGAAATGAAACTGGCGCTTGCGGAAGTTGCGCCCCCCTCGTTGAAGGTAGACGTTATTACTTTCCGGTTCTACTTGAATTTGAACTCGATGGACAATATGAAGTACGTAGTTGGACCACTGATGGGCATCCACTAGATTCCATCATCCCGAAGAAAAGTGGGAAAATGGTTATCGGCTCTTCCTATCCTCCAGCTCCTTCTACTCATCCTGATTATGTCTACGCAGGGAAGTATAAAAAATCAACCGATTTTTCTGATCCCGCTGACGGCATATTTTATAGTGGTACGCCATCTATTACATATAATGGATTATTTGATACTTACAGAGTGAACTATTACTACGATCAGAAAGCGAAGTCCGATGGAGAAGTTATCATCAAACACTATTCTACTGACGGCCAAAACCTAGGCGCCGTTTTCAATGATCATACAGATACTCTTACCAAGAATAAGAATTACGAACCCGAGCATCCAACAGAAACTGGATTTAATTATGTGGGCTATAAGAAAAAGACCGGATCAACACCCGGTACAGCTCCTCCCTTTACAAGTGGAGACTATTCAATTAAACCGTACCTTGGTGATGGTGATACCATTTATCTCAATTACTTCTACGATGTTGTAAGTGCCGGTAAGATCCACGTTCGACACATGGTTCGTAACAGTTCGTCTGAACCCTACGTGCAGCAGAGCGACGAACTGATTCCTATTCCGGCTTTACCGCACTCTCAAGTGGTCTCAGCCAATTCTGCTCAATACGGAATCCTTCAAGGTAAGAATCTCTCCTATGTCGCATATTCGAGTACTGTAACGCCTGGATCAAGTGCCAGTGTGAATTTAACCACTGCATTGCCAGAAGCGTATGTAACTTTCTTCTATGAAAAACCGAAGGATAGCGGCCCTAATGATCCGCCAACTTTTCAAATCGGATTTGTTTATCCGTACGCCCCGACCAAACCACTGACTCAAGTTTTAGAGGGAACGGTGCTCGATCTCATTTATATTGATGATCCATCCATACCTACCCCATTTGATCCAGATGGTGACCTTATGACGTTCTTGGGCTTTGATTATGCGGCAGGAGATGCATTCGTGCAGTCGATTCCTTCGAAGAGCATTGAGTATAATGACGGTCAGCACAGTTTGACGATGGACGCGCGTGGCTCGCACCGTGTATGCGCTCAGATGCGAGATGCGCAAGGCGCCGCGGTGACAGCGTGTACAACAATACAAGTCGTGCCGCCAAATCCAGTACCGATCATCGACGGACCTTTCGAGGTTGTCGAGGGACGGCCGCTGCCGAGTGCATTTGGTTCCTCACATAGTTATAGTCCCGTCGCTGGCCGTTCGATCGACCACTCAAGAGATGAATGGACGAATAAAAAGATACTCTATAATACGCCCGGCACTGAAGTCATTACCCTTAACGTGTACGATGCGATTGGACTAAAATCCCTTACGGCTGCTCAACATACGTTGACAGTAAAGCCTGACTTGCCTCCAGATGTGACGATCACCGGCCCTGTGAAGCTGCTTCGAAACGTCACTGGCAATTATGCTATTGATATCTTCAGTATCGACGGCGATACGATCGTGTCCAAACAAATTAAAGAGCGCTACGATAAAGACAATGATGGTAATTTTGTTGAAGAAACCCCTCTAGCAATAAACTTGGGAACTGGGAAGATAGATCTTAAGTATTTAACAGTTGGAAAACGTCAAATTGAAGCTTGCGGAACAGAGGACTGGGGAAAAAGCGCATGTGAATCCATCATCATTGATGTTATTAATGATGCACCTTTTGTATCTTTCGAGATGAAGGGAGAAAATTCTTCCCCGCCTATGTACGGGTTGACGTACAAAATGAGGCCAAGCGATCTAGTATCTTCAACGTGGAAGAACACAAATCCAGTGAAGCGCTGGATCTGGGATAGTGAAGAGAACTCACTGTCTAGTGTTGTTTCATATGGGGTTAACCTTTGGAAAGGGCCAGCAAAATCTGGCATAACGGTTAGTCTAATGACCGATCAAAGTGATAGCACAGTCTTATTTGATGATTACAAGATGGTTGTAGTTAAAAACAGCTGGAATTGGGGTCAAGATGTTCAGATATATAAGGGTTCAACTCTTCTAAGGACCTATGAACGACTATATGTAGCTGCTATCGATCAAAGTTCAGAATTAGTCTATATTATGGATGATGAGTATGATTACCTTTATACATTTACACAATTAGCTCTAGGACAGGAGTCAGAAATCAAGAAGAGTAACCCTCCTGGTGTTGGCTGGGCTGCTGTGGGGAAAGATTATTTCATTGTTGGAACCCATTATTTGTTAGCTCGTAAACCTGTTAAATTTAACCTTGATTACAAAAAAATATATACGACTAGAAATTTCCCTGATGCGGGATATAACAATCAAGATGCTTCTGAAAATTTCCCTTTTTCGTCTTCCTATCAATCAACATCTACAACGAACTTTACGCAAGATATTCCAACTGGGGTGTTTTCTGTCCCTTCGGGAAAATCGCATGATTACGTTCCAATAATTGAATTGGGATATGACGCAAATGGAAATGTTTACTACGAGTCTTTCGAAAAGTGGTCGAAATATCCTTCTTCAGATACCACGAGTAGTGTAACCTACTATGAGCTTGGACTAACGAAACTTGATGGAAAGACAGGTAATGTCATCTATACCATTAAGGATCGTTCTATGACTGATTCTCAGTTCGGCGGGCATTCCCGTTCATATGGTTATAGTACTGGAGGGGAGCTAGCGAATAGTTCAGATGGCAGCAAGATTGGCTATATCGTCCGCTATAACGGAACGCATAATTTAGTAACTAGAAAGGCAAGCGATGGCAGCCTGCTTCTTTCTAAAGCTTTAACTGCATCCGACTACGTTATCGGATCATACAAAGACTATATAATCGTGCAAAATTCAGGCAATATTCGCGCTTATAAATTCAGCGACCTTTCACTTGCATGGACAGCAACAACACCGGCAAGTTTGTACCATTTAATATTTACCCCCAATGGGTATTTGTATGGTACTTACGATAACCAGGTGTATCAAATTGATTTTGAATCTGGTCAGTTAACGTTGCTTGCCACTATGGGAGCGTATATCTATTCTTTAACAACACTAAAGGATGGACAACTAGACGTTGAAGCAGGGTTGAGAAGTCATTACCTACTCTCATCCCCAACAATACTAGATAGACACTATGACTCATACGGCCAGTTCTATAGTGATACGCTGCCAAAACAGGATGATTTTTCATTAGGATTTAAGATGAAATACAATTTCAAATTTCAAGACACCGATCTATCATCTGGTATGTCATTCAGGATGGTAGATAAAGATAATATGTATCGGGTTGAAGCTTCTAATGATACCGTGCGTTTGGTGAAAATCGAAGATGGAACAAGAACCGTTTTATCGCAAGCTGCCTTCATCATGCGATCGGGGACATACAGTTCATTTACAATTAAAGCATTAGCCGATAACATAAAAGTTTATGTGAACGGCACTCCACTAATCGATGTAGAAGATAGCACTTTTACTGAGGGTATGTTTGGTCCATATGGTAACACTGAATTAACAGAATTTAAGGACATGGAGCTTACGGAAATCACCATTAACAAGTCATTGATGCTCAATACGGCCTTGGTAGGAGATAACGTATTCTACTCCCTGACCAATTTCGATACGGAGAATGACCCATTAATCGATGATAAAACGAAGTGGACGTATAACAAAGTAGCTGAGAAGTTCTTAGATGCAGGTGACGGTAAGTCAGGCCTTTCGAACTTGTCAGGAAGTACGTATACTACACCTCAATCACCGTTCGATAAAGTTGGTCTTTATGATGTGAGCTATACAACGCTTGATGATCCGAATACTGCTTATTTATTTCCGAATCTGACATTTGACGATTATCGTGAGGAATCAAACACGTACAGCACCCAAGTCGTTGTCCATCGCAGACCAATAGCAAACTTTGCACTATCCATCAATTCAGATGGGACAATAAAGTGGACGGATGCCAGCCGCGATCCAGATCGATATTTAAGCGCAACAACCTACTCTACAGAGGATACAGGTATTGACTATAAAGTGACCAAAGGTGTCTTGGAAAAGAGTTTTTACTACATAACGCCAAGTGGAACGATGGTCAACCAGAAACTCGTTGCACCACAGGAGCTGGGGAAATATGAAGTAGGTATGAGCGTGAGGGACGAGTATCAAGCGTGGAGTACCTATTACGTGGTCACGATCACGATTACAAAACTCGCAGGAGCAAATGACCCGCCGATACCTGGCTTCACCACTACACCAGTAACTACCTATCGCGGTGTTCCTATCACAATTAACTCCACAGCAAGCGACAAAGAAGATGGCGCCCGTGAGAATCTTCCTCATCAGTATTACATCCTAAGTCAAAGCATGGGAGTTGAAAGCTTCCAGAGTACGGTTAGGACGACATGGGCCAAAACATTTAACACCATGGGCACATTTAATATCCGGCAGGTGGTCACAGATTCTCTCGGACAAGAGGCTCAAATAAGTAAAACAGTTCAAGTTATGAATCGGATGCCGGTTGCGAATATGTACATTCCTAGCAGTTCGGATCAAACCAATCCTACTAAGCTAACCGTTCTTCGTCCAACCTTGAAGTGGAATTATGGCGATCCGGATGACGACCCGCAAACCAAGTATCAGCTCAAAATATATCGTTACGGCGGCCTATTAGAGAAAGATTCCGGTGTTCAGAGCGGTGCGCTCCTATACTGGACTCCAGATACAGATTTACCGGAGAAGGTGAACATGTATGTGGTTGTCCGCGTATTCGACGGGTATGACTGGAGCGTATATAGTGCGCCTAAGTATTTTTATATCGAGACCAACCAGCCGCCTTCAGCAGATTTTGACTGGTTGCCCAAACCTGTCTATGAAGGCGACACGATTTCCCTGTCTCATGCGATCACAGATCCGGATCATGATCATGTAGATCTGCAGTATTCCATAACGGATCCTGCCGGAAGAAGTCAGGTGCACAATTTCTCAAGCGATTACCCTTACTCTACTGTAGGTCCGAGCCTTCAGGACGCATTGGCTGGAAACTATATTGTTGAACTTACGGGATCAGATGGAAAAGTGGCTTCGGCTGCCGTCCGTAAAACCATCACCGTGCTGCCGCTGTCGATTAGCGCGCAAGTGAAACATACAGAGCTGTGGGAGGAGCGTCGCAAGGCGAGCAATCGCGAAGCCAGTGGCGATGAGAATAGTCCCCGTGCCTATTCGGTGTATTGGGGAGGGGAGAAATTCATTCTCTCAGCCGTAACAACCGAGACCGGAACCGCGACGCTTGCCGATCAAGTGAAGGTTATGATGAACGGAATCACGGTTGACCTTAGTTCGACTAACACAGCAAAGACATCGTGGACAGGTGACATGTGGGAGGAGAGCTTCGAGGATCTGGATGATGGGCCGCTGACGTTCATATTCAAAGCCTTCTACAATAATGGAACAGTCAAGACGACGAATGTGACGATAACGATCGCTGGCGATGTGCAGCAAACCATAGGTGTTCATCGCGTGCAATAAATGATTTTGGACGAAGCTGCTCCTTCCTGGAAGCAGCTTTTTTCGTTTTATTTCGCATGCAAAGCAACACAATTATCCGAACGTTTTCAAGGGATTCTTCAAGGTTTACAAATAATTTGACCTTCGACCATGTGACCAGCCCATGGGTGAATGCATATGATACCTATGACATTTGAGGTGGAAGAAGGAGAGGGCTATGGCGAAGAGCAGCAAAGGAAAAGGCCCCAAAGGGCGGAAGCCGTTATTTTATGTGGATAATCCGAACGCGTCGGAGTTGAAATGGCTCGAGGAATTGAAGAAGAAAAAGCCGACATCGGTGAAAACGGAAGAGAAAATGGTTCAAGTGAATGCAGCAGCACCTGTGCTGGAATCCCCAGAAGCGGATACGCTGCAGCAGGAGCCGGAACTGCAGCCAAAGCAAGAGGTTGAAGTTACCATTACCACCGCGCAGGAAGTTTCGGAAGCTGTGGAGCTTCAACTTCAAGTGCCACAGCAGGAGCTGATTGTGGCTGTCTCGGAAGAGCCGGTCGCACTGATTCCACATACACAGACGAAAGAAAAACTGCAAGCATTGTCAGAAGAGGTTGAGCGGCTGGCCCGCGAGACAGAAGAGGCAGAGAGGCTTGCCCGCGAAACGGAAGAAGAAGAGAGACTGTATATCGAGCAGATGGAAGAGCTGTTGAAGCAAGAGCTCATACGTAAAGAGGCGCTTGTGGCCGAGAAGCGTATGCCGGATTCCCCGCTTCCTTTCATACACACCGATGACATTGCTGACAATGCCGTGACAGCGGAGAAGTTGGCGTTCGGTGCTGTTGACTCTAACCGGATTAAGCAGAGTGCGGTCATTACGAACACGATTGCTGATTTCGCGGTGGAAAGTATCAAGATTGCCAACGGTGCCATCATCTCGTCCAAAATCGCCTCGGAGTCCATTACGAGCGACCATTTGACGAAGAATGCCATCTCAGGCACCAAAATTCGCGACCGCTCCGTAACAGGCGATAAGCTGCGTGACAACAGCATTACGTCGGAGAAGCTGGCTGACCGGACAATCAGCGCAGATAAGCTCGCGGAAGGGTCCATAGAAGCAAAGCATTTGAAGCCGCTCATTATTACATCGGAGCTGCTCGAAGATCAGACTATCACATCCAGCAAAATCAAAAGTGCGGCGATCCGCACCGAAAATATTGCAAACGAAGCGATCTCAACCTCCAAGCTTGCGGAAGGCTCCATTACCCGTTCGAAGCTGCGCGACGGCTCGATCACGGGTGAGAAAATCAGCATTGGCGCGATAGATTCCACCCATCTTCAGCCAGGCTTGCTGCTTGCGGAGCATGTTGCCCCAGGCGTTCTGCTAGGAAAACATTTGGCGCTTGGTGAAATTACTGCAGCGCATTTGGTCGAAGGCGCAGTTGGCACCAGAGAGCTTAAGAATGGTTCCGTCACGTCCGAATCCATTGCACAAGGAGCAGTCAGCTCCAAAGAGCTGCAAGATGGCGCGGTCAAGTCGCAGCATATCGCGTCTACCGAAATCGGCACGGAGCATGTGCAGGACTATTCGATTACATCACCCAAGATAGCAGATCTATCCATTTCAACAATTAAACTCGTCGATCATGCGGTAACAGCATCTAAGATCGCAGATCAAAGCATTACGGCAAGCAAGTTGACGGATGATGCGGTGCACGGCAAGCATCTAAGCAGACTCAGCATCAGCGGCGACAAAGTGTTATCCGACACCGTCGAAGAGCGGCATCTCACTGAAAACTCGGTCGGCTCCAAACAGTTGATTGATGACAGTATAGCTACAGCACATCTGACTAATGGTGCAGTAACGGATAAGAAGCTTGCGGCGCATTCGGTAAAGCAGGTTCACATTGCCGCTGCTGCCGTTGGTCAAGTGCAGCTGCAAGACGCATCGGTCAGCGAGCAGAAGCTCATTGATGGCAGCGTAAGCAGTCCTAAGCTGGCAGAGCTGTCTATTCTGACGAAGCATCTGGCGGATGAGTCCATTACGTTTGACAAAATCGCACCGGAAGCGGTTCGTGCCTTCCATCTCTCGCCGGGAACGGTTACGGAAGAAGCGATTTCACCGGAAGCGGTCTCCTCGCTGCATCTGCAGCCAGGTCTGATTGAAGCGTATCACATCAGCGAAGGTGCAATTGAAACAAACGCGCTTCAAGATGGTGCGGTGAAATCCATCAAGCTGGCAACCGGATCTGTTTCGGAGCGTCATTTGGCAGCGGGCTCGGTTCACTCCCATCACTTGGCGGACCATATCGTGAATTCCCTCAAGCTCTCACCGGAAAGCGTCTCAACCGATAAGCTGACGGATTGCGCGGTAACATCAAGCAAGCTGGCTGACAGCAGCGTCACGACGGCTAAGCTTGTGAACGGTTCGGTTACTGGTGAGCAGCTCGCCTTTGGCTCCGTTACACGCAAACATTTGGCTAAGGGTGCAATCGATGCGGAGCATCTGGCTAAAGGCATTATCACCGAACGTCATTTGTCGCCAGGGATAGTCGGCAGCGATGCACTCGGTCAAGGTTCGGTAACGGGCGATAAGCTTGCACTCGGAGCGGTAACCAGCGGCCATCTGGGCAGCGAGTCGGTCAGCAGCAAGCACTTGGCGGAGCAATCCGTATACGGTGCGCATCTGGCACCGGACAGCGTTCGCGACGTTCATCTGAGCAACGACTCCGTAACAGCAGCGAAGCTGAGTGAAGGCAGTGTAGCAGGCTATCATTTGCAAAATGAAGCAGTCAGCTCCCGCGCCATCGAGCCTTCTGCGATTCATGGCCAGCATGTGGCTGCATCGGCGATTGATTCCAACCATCTCGCGGAATCTTCAGTGGGCAGCACGCATCTGAAGATCGACAGCGTCCTGCAGCTTCATTTGTCAGAGGATTCGGTTGGCACGGATCAACTGTGCGACGAAGCGGTAACCAGCTCAAAGCTGTCATCCTTGTCGGTGCATGGCGATCACATTCAACTCGAGACCATCGCAGGCAAACACTTGAAGGCTGAGGCGATACAGGGATATCACATCCGCAAAGGGTCGATCTCCCAAGCGCATCTGGCATCGGAGTTTTACACGTTTGATAAAGCGCCGGATGGCATCATCCATGGCATTAAAATTAAACGAGGCACAATCAGCAGCGATACACTTAGCGACGGAGCCGTAAGCGGCACGAAGATCGCAAGCGGAGCGGTTGGAGCCGAGGCGATCGGCACAGCGGCAGTTGGCGAAGGGCACCTGCAGTCAGGCGCGGTAACGCTTAGTAAAATTGCGCCAAAATCAATCGCAAGTGTGCATCTGACGGCAGGCGCAGTAGGAAGTGAAGCGCTGAGCGAAGGTGCAGTCGTTAGCTCAAAGCTGGCAGCCGGTGCAGTAGGTTCGGAAGCGCTAAGCAAAGGATCGGTCGAAAGCTCGCATCTGGCGAGCGGCGCGGTTGGTACGGAAGCGCTAAACGACAGCGCGGTAACGAGCGAGAAGCTGGCGAAAGGCGCGGTAGGGCCGAAAGCACTGAGTGATGGCGCAGTAACAAGCGTTAAGCTCGCGTCTGGAGCGGTCAGCACAGGAGCACTTGGCAACAGCGTTGTGACGAGTGAGAAGCTGGCACTCGGAGCCGTAGGAGCGAAAGCGCTCGGCGATGGAGTAGTAACAAGCGCGAAGCTTTCGAGTGGAGCGGTTGGCACGGATGCACTCGGCGATAACGCGGTGACAAGTGCGAAGCTCTCTAGCGGTGCGGTTGGCACAGAAGTACTCGGCGATAGCTCGGTCACAAGCGCGAAGCTGGCGAATGGTGCAGTAGTGACGAAAGTGTTAGGCGACGGAGCAGTAACAGGCGCGAAGCTGGCGCATGGAGCCGTAGGCACGGAAACGCTTATTGACAGCTCGGTGACGAGTGAGAAGCTGGCGAACGGTGCGGTAGGTGCGCAAGCGCTGGGTGACGGAGCGGTGACAAGTGCGAAACTCGCGCACGGATCAGTCGGCACAGAAGCGCTGTGTGACAGTTCGGTGACAGGTGAGAAGCTGGCAAGCGGAGCGGTCGGCGCAGAAGCGCTTGGCGACAATGCAGTAACGAGCACGAAGCTGTCTAACGGCGCGGTCGGCACGGAAGCACTGAGCGATAACGCGGTAACAGGCGCGAAGCTGGCAAAAGGAGCCGTAGGCGCAGAAGCGCTCGGCAACAGCGCAGTAACAAGTGCGAAGCTGTCTAACGGGTCAGTCGGGACAGCAGCGCTCGGCGATAACGCGGTAACCAGTGCGAAGCTGGCGAACGAATCTGTCGGTACAGAAGCGCTTATCGATAGCTCCGTGACTAGCGAGAAGCTGGCGCTCGGATCAGTCGGTACGGAAGCGCTTGGCGATAGTGCTGTGACCAAAGTGAAGCTGGCAAGCGAATCTGTGAGCACGGAAGCGCTCATCGACAGCTCGGTGACCAGTGCGAAGCTGGCAGGCGGAGCAGTTGGAACGGAAGCGCTGAGCAATAGCTCGGTGACCCGTGCAAAGCTGGCAAGCGGAGCAGTCGGCACGGAAGCGCTGATCGATGGCTCTGTGACAAATGCGAAGCTGGCAAGCGGAGCAGTGGGCACAGAAGCACTCAGCGACAGTGCCGTAACAAGCGGGAAGCTGTCGAGCGGAGCCGTCGGTTCGGAAGCGCTGGGTAACCAAGCGGTAACAAGTGAGAAGCTGGCGCTCGGATCGGTCGGCACGGAAGCACTCAGCAACAGTGCGGTAACAAGCGAGAAACTGTCGAGCGGAGCCGTCGGTTCGGAAGCGCTTAGCGACCACGCCGTTACGAGTGAGAAGCTGTCAAGCGGAGCCGTCGGTTCGGAAGCGCTCAGCGACCACGCGGTAACAAGTGTGAAGCTGTCTAACGGCGCGGTCGGCACGGAAGCGCTCAGCGATAGCTCGGTAACAAGTGCAAAGCTAACAAGCGGATCAGTTGGCACCGAAGCGCTCATTGATGCAGCAGTGACAAGCGAGAAATTGGCAAGCGGAGCAGTTGTAACGGAAACGCTCGGCGACAATGCGGTAACAAGCGAGAAGCTGGCGCTTGGTTCGGTCGTTACAGAAGTGCTCAGCGACAGCTCAGTAACGAGCACGAAGCTTGCGCTAGGCGTAGTAGGTGAGAATCATCTGCAAACCGGGGCAGTGACATCGAGCATTATTGCGCATAAAGCAATTGGTTCTGCGCATTATGCAGCTGGTTCGGTTGGCAGCGAGGCACTCAGTGACGGAGCTGTCAGCGGCACGAAGCTGGCAAACGGCGCAGTCGGCGAGAACCAGCTGCAAGCCGGTTCGGTTACGCTGAGCAAGATCGCAGCGCGCTCTATTACCACCTCGCATCTCATCCCTGGCTCCATCGAAAATGTTGCTTTATGCAACGGTTCGGTGACCACGGAGAAGCTGGCAGTTGGCGCAGTAAACACAGAAGCGCTCGCTGACGGGGCAATTACGGCCGATAAGCTGGCACCGGGATTGTTTGCGCCGACGCAGCAAACATTGTCCGATGGCTGCATCGAGGATTGCCACATTGCTCTTGGCGCTGTAAACACGGCTAAGCTGGCAGATGGTTCTGTGCAATCCAGCAAACTTGCGGAAGCATCGGTAACAACCGAGAAACTTGCAGATGGTTCTGTGCAATCCAGCAAACTTGCGGAAGCATCGGTAACAACCGAGAAACTTGCGGATGGTTCTGTGCAATCCAACAAACTTGCGGAAGCATCGGTAACTACCGAGAAACTTGCGGACGGTTCCGTTCAGTCCAGCAAGCTAGAGGATGGCTCTGTCACAGGGGTCAAAATCGCCCTCGGCAGCATTACAGCCGCTCACTTCGCTGAGGATGCATTTCCACCACAGGAATCCGTGGTTGCAGCGGTGGAAGGCACTCAGCTGCAAGATGGCAGCATAAGCAGCGATAAGCTGGACTTCACGCCGGTTACGACGGTCAAACGGCAATCAGCAGTCATCCAGCAGTTCGGGCTTGCGCCGTATAACTTCCAAGGCCAAGGCGAGCAGCTCGACATTACCATCGGTTTCGATCAGCCTTTCAGCAACAATTCGTATGTGTTTGTTGCGACGACCGATCAGCCCTCCTGCTATGCTGTCATCAAGACAAAAACAGCCGCAGCGGTGCAACTGACGATCGTGCGTACACGAATCAGCCCAGAGCCAATCGGTCTGGTGAACTGGATCGGAATCGGCCAATAAACAAGTAGAACGGATAGTCGGAGCTTCCCTTAGGGGAGCTCCGGCTATTTTGCATTAAAGTATATTCCAGTTGACAGCGCTCTCTTTTCTCGCGTACGATGTACCTATCAGATAGGTAGCTAGGTGAAAGGGCGAACAACGAGCGATGAAGAAAATACAAAAAATACTAGTACATGAACAAGTATCGCAAGAAATTCAGAACTTCATAGAAGAAAAGGAACTCTCTGAAGGCGACAAGCTACCCTCTGTAGAAGAAATGACGCAAATGTTCGGTGTCGGTCGCTCCTCGCTGCGCGAAGCGCTTCGCTATTTGGAAGCGATGGATTTTATTCAGGTTCACAATGGCAAAGGCATTTTTGTGAAAGACGTCAACACGTACCGTTTTACCGGAAAAGTGAAGATTGAACGGGAGAAGAATTTCCTTCTTTCCATTCTTGAAGTGCGTAGAGCGCTGGAAGGACAGTCTGTTGCGCTGGCATCCAAACGGATCACTAGCAAGCAAATTGCCGAAGTAGAAGAGTGCTTGGAAGAATACCGCATTTTGAAAGAGGGCAATAAAGACACTTCGCAGGTCGATTTAGCCTTTCATCGTCATATTATTAAAGCTGCCAAAAATCCAGTGCTAGAGACCGTGCTAGATTCGATTTCCGGCTTATATGAGAAGTTTTTCAACGATCCGCTAGGAGACAAACAGCTCTTTGATGAGACGTATCCCTATCATATTACAATGTTCAGAGGCATTGCAGCGCATGATACGAAGACAGCAATGGAAGAGTTCGGTAAGTTGATGGACTGCATTGAGGAGAAAATAAAAAGCGCCAAGTAAGCGCAATTTTTTCCTTGACAACGATTAAGCGCTTTCACTATAATCAACCTATCAGACAGGATGACAGTATGCCTGTGTGATACATGATATTAAATAGGGGGATGACATCAATGACAAGTCGCAACAAGCTTCTAACTACACTGCTTTGTGGTGTTGTATCAGTTGGCCTTTTGGCAGGATGCGGTAACAATTCGAATGACGGCACGGCTAGTAACTCAAACTCAAGTGCAAACACAGGTGACGAGAAGGTAAAGCTACGCATGATCGAAAGTTTAACAAGTCCGAACAGAACGAAACTGATTCAAGCTTCGATTGACAAGTTTGAAGCTGCGAATCCGAACATTGAAGTCGAATTCATTTCCCCGCCATTCGACCAAGCAGACAACAAGATCAGAACGATGCTGGGTGCTAAAGAAGATATCGACATCCTTGAGGTTCGTGACCTTAACGTTGCTGAAATGGTGAACAACGGCTTTGTTGAGCCGCTAAACACATACACAGATAAATGGGCCGATTTCGGGACCTTGACAGCGGTATCCAAATCCGTTGGTTCCGTTGGCGATAAATTGTACTTCATACCTAACGGTCTGTACGAAAGACAATTGTTCTATCGTGCCGATTGGTTCAAAGAAATGGGCTTAACTCCGCCGAAAACGTGGGATGAGCTCTACGAAACAGGCAAGAAGCTGACAGATCCAGCGAAGAACCGTTTCGGTTTCTCGTTCCGCGGTGGTTCAGGTTCGACAGGTACAACGGATGCTATGATTCAAGCTTTTAACGGTGCGAAAGTAAATGTTGAAGACTCCATGTTTACAACGGACGGCGCAACGATCTACTCGACGCCTGAAGCGAAAGCAGCTATGGAACTTTACGTGAAGCTTTACAAGGAAATATCGCCACCGGATTCCGTTAACTGGGGCTTCCAAGAACAAGTACAAGCGTTTACTTCCGGCGTAACAGGCATGCTGCTTCAAGATCCGGACGTTATTCAATCGCTTGCTGAGAAAATGGAAGAAGGCACATGGGCAACAGCACCACTGCAAACGGGCCCAACAGGCAAAGCATTGTTCGCAGCAGGTGGAGCAGGCTGGGGTATCGCAGCTAATTCCGAGCATAAAGAAGCAGCTTGGAAGCTGATCGAATTCTTGTCGAGCCCGGCTGAGAACACGCAATTCTCGAAAGACTTTGGACTTATTCCGGTTCATTCCAGCGCTTCTGAAGATGAGTTCTTCAAAACAGGTCCTTACAAAACATTGCTCGACATGTCCAACCAACCAGATACTTTCGTAAACTTCAAACCAGCATTCCAGTACGCAGGTAATGCACAATGGGGACAAGTTGCAATGGAAACTACGCAAGCGCTTCTGCTTGGTCAGGCGAATCTAGATGATACGCTGAAGAAGTGGGATAAGTACTGGGTAGACGAAAAGGCAAAACTGACAAAATAATGATTATCAGGAGGGCGGCGGCAAGCCGCCCTTACTAAATTCAAAGAGCAAGGCGGTGTCTTATGAAAAATCAACGCATGTTTATCCTATCGGGGCTGCTTCCCGCTTTGTGTCTCGTGTTAGTGTTTACGTATTATCCGTTTATTAAAGGAATCTTGATGGCTTTCCAGGATTATAAGCTGTTTGATTTGCGTAATGTGCATTTTGTCGGTCTGTCGAACTTTAAAGCGGCTTTCAAAGATCCTAAATTTCTGATGGCCATGAAGAACAGCGCCTACTGGGTGTTCTGTTCCCTGATTTTGCAATTTACATTTGGACTCCTTCTAGCTTTGGCGATGAAGAAGCAATTCAGAGGTAGAGGAATTTATCAAGGCTTCGCCTTCTACTCATGGGCATTATCCGGCTTTCTGATCGGGTTGATTTGGAAATGGATGTTCAATTCTCAAATCGGTGTTATCAACGATTTGCTCCTTAAGTTAGGCCTTATTCATGAACGCATTGGTTTTCTATCCGATCCAAAATGGGCGATGGTTTCCGTTATTGTCGCCAACGTATGGTACGGAGTAGCCTTCTTCGCAATCATGCTGCTAGCTGCCCTGCAATCCGTTCCAGGCGAGCTCTACGAGGCTGCAGACATGGACGGCGCGACCGGTATGCGGAAGTTCCTGAACGTAACATTGCCATACATTATGCCGACTATTATCGCGACAACGCTTCTGCGTGCGATTTGGATATTCAATGATCCGACGATCATTTACGGCTTGACTAACGGTGGTCCTGCCGGAACTACTCACATTCTGTCCTCGCTTATGCTGGACAAAATCCTGTATGGCGGAGACTACGGTGCCGCATCGGCAATCGGTATTATTATGATTATCATTCTCCTGCTTTACACAATTTTCTTCCTGGCAGTCACAAAGGCTGAGAAAGTAGGTGATTTCTAATGAAGCAACGCCTTCTGAGCCTGTTTCGAATTGGTTATTTATCTCTGTACTTAATCGCTATGGTTTTCCCGCTTTATTGGATCGTCATTACGTCACTGAAACCGCAGAAGGATATTTTCTCTTATCCGATTAAATATTGGCCGACTACAATTACGCTTGATAACTTCATTAATATTTTTAAAATATCCAAGTTTCACATCTACATCGGCAACAGCTTTCTGATCGCGATCTCGGCTGCAATGGTTGTATTGGTTATTGCGGTCTTGAGTGCATATGTACTTGCTCGTTTTACCTTCAGAGGTCATCGTCAAATCATGCTAGCGTTCTTCATTACACAAATGCTGCCCGGATTTATCGCGCTTGCGCCGCTATATCTCATGATGAGCCAAATGAACCTGCTCAACCACCGGATTGCGCTTGTCTTGATGTATACGGTCGGGCTAATCCCGTTCTCGACCATTATGCTGCGCGGCTTCTTCCAACGTATTCCCGGAAGTCTTGAAGAAGCGGCTATGATTGATGGCTGCTCGCGTTGGTCGGCATTGATACGGATTATTATTCCCGTTATGCTGCCAGGTATTGCATCTACATTTATTTTCGCCTTTGTACAGAATTGGAACGAGTTGTTCCTGGCCGCTTTGTTTATCGATAACGATTCACTCAAGACGATTCCGGTAGCCATGAACTCATTTATACTTAAATTTGACGTCGATTGGGGCTCAATGTCAGCAGGAGTAGTATTGTCAATCATTCCAACGATTTTGATTTTCGCCTTTGCACAGCGATTCATCGTTGAAGGATTGACACAAGGAGCAGAAAAAGGATGAGTAAAACTGAGCACGATGTAGTTACTGAGAGGGAAAAACAATTTACACAAGTTTCTTACGATGAGCTCGATTCGAGGCACCATGGCGCGATCCATATGCCGATTTATCAGAACAGCTTGTTTGCTTTCCAAACGTACGAAGAATTCGATACGGCCTTTCAAGCGCTGCTCGACAATCATATTTACTCGCGTGGCAACAATCCGACGGTAACCTATCTTGAGCAAAAGCTTGCGGAACTCGAAGGCGCGGATAAAGCCAAATGTTTCGCATCCGGCATGGCTGCCATTTCATCGGCAATCTTGTCATCGGTGCAGCAAGGTGATCACGTCATTTGTGTGGATCAAGCTTACGGCCCGACTAGAGAGTTCCTAGGCAGTTACATGGTGAAATTCGGCGTGGAAACGACGTTTGTGGATGGGACCTCCATTGACAGCTTCAGAGCAGCGGTTCGTCCGAATACGAAACTACTCTATCTGGAAAGCCCAACTTCAGGACTGTTCGAGCTGCAAAACCTGAGGGAATGCGCTGCTTACGCTAAGCTTATTGGTGCACGGACAATCATTGATAATACGTGGGCAACGCCTTGCTTCCAGAGTCCGCTAGATCTCGGAGTCGATCTGGTTGTCCATTCCATCACGAAATATATTAGCGGTCATAGTGACTGCGTCGGCGGCGTCATACTCGGCTCGCATGAGCTGATTGATCAAGTCGGATATGCAGAATACATGCTGCTTGGCGGCCTCATGACGCCGCAGACGGCAGCGCTCGTTTCCAAGGGGATGCGCACACTTCCGCTGCGTATGAAAAGGCACGAAGAGAGCGGATTGCTGCTGGCGGAGTTTATGAGCCGCAAAACGTATGTCAGCCGCGTCAATCATCCAGGCTTGTCTTCGCATCCGCAATATGAGCTGGGCAAAAGCCAGATGAAGGGCTACAGCAGCTTATTCTCCTTCGTGACGGACGAGCCGCTTGCGAAGATGAGAGCTTGGGCTACGAAGCTGCAATACTTCAAGATCGCGGTCAGCTGGGGTGGTTTCGAAAGCCTCGTAACCGTTAATTCGCTTCCGCCGGGAAGTGACGGACAGTCATCTACGCTAGTTAGGCTGTACGTGGGGATGGAAGATCCGAAGGATCTGATGGCGGATATTGATCTCGCTTGGAACTCCCTATAGGCGTTGGCAACGCTGCAAATAAGGGCTGAGAATCGGAGTTTCCGATGCTCAGCCCTTTTTCGCCGCTTTGACACCACAACCACCAACCGCACCAGCCCATGTTCCTCGCCAACCACTAACTAACCATCCGGCTCACGCACCTCGCCAACCGCCAACCGCCAACCAACCATCACGACTCACGCGCCTCGCCAACCGCTAACGAACTAACCCGGCCCTCGAGTCTCGCCAACCAAACGCTAACGAATCGTAGAGGTCTTATTTGAACCCAATAACGGGTTAAAAAAATCTAACGAATCCTACAGACCCTATTTCGTGTAAAACTGCCATTTCCGGATCGTTTTATCCTAAATAAGGCTCCTACGATTCGTTAGATTTGAAAAGCGGCTGTTTTCGCATAAATAAGACCTCCACGATTCGTTAGAACAAAATGGAAACAGTAAAGCTGTCTCGGACCTGAAGTCCGGTTCGCCATGAGCAGATGGTTCGCCATGAGCAGGCGGATGAACGTCTGTCTATCGGATGATTCACAGCAAAAAGGGCTATCCCGTCATCAATCGATGACTGTTGGATAGTCCCTTTTGTTGTGCGGCTACCCAGCGCCAGATTACTGCTAGTCGAATGTGAACCGGTAATCGTACTTTTTGCCGGAGCGGCTGATGATCTTGTACCCGGATGAAGTACGGGCGATGGTGTAGTAAATGGGCACATTGCCGTCCGGGTCGCCGGATAACACGGCGCGGACGCGGATTCTGGTGTTCGTAATGCTCAGAATGCGCACGGATTCGACGAAGTCTGGGATCGGACCGGGATCGCCCAAAATGACATAAACCCTCCCGTTGTACACGATGGACTTTAAGCTGCGCAGCTGAACGCGGCTGAAGGCTATCCCCCAATACTTGCGAAAATAGGCGTAAATTTTGGCCCTGGTGCTGTAGCGCAGGGGCAGTTGGATATATTCTGTGCCGCCAACTTTAATCTCTTTTCTATCAAAGCTGGAACCGTACACGTCAAACCATGCCGCTTCGGCCTTGTTTAGGAAGACGCGGAGTGCTTGTCGAAGCTGTAAGCTTTCTACCATTGGCATCACCTCCTCTATGTGAACAGCATATGTAATTAGGTAGATTCAGTGACGCGAAATACGCTTAAAATCAGCGCGGCTCCTGCCTTAACGTACAACAGCCGTTCCTCTTGCACTCTATCGTCCATAAACTAACTGGTAAAAAGACGGATATGGAGGTGAACGAGTTCATGAAGCCTAGCAGCGGAAGAGTCGTCCAGCAGATTCGGAAGCAGCCGCTCCTAAATGATAGAGTCTATGCCGGGTTATCGAAGGCAGCCGGGGGCAGCGCGACTCGCACAGTGTGGAGCGAGACCTCCGCCCCACCTCCAATTGCAGCAACATCTCCCTCCAGACAACCCGCGGCTTCCCGGACAAGAAAAGCAGCCATCAAAGCAAGACCTGTTCCGCGAGCGAGCAAGAAGGCAAGTGTGAGGAAAGCCGTACCGAATAAAACGGTGATCAAACCGCCGTCGATCGTTCAACATGCGTCCCAAGCGCCAGCTAAAGTAGCGTCGGCAAAGCCCAGAAAGACATCCTCCAAAGCCGCCCAGCCGAAGCAGCAACTGCGAGTTGAAGGCGTCAAGCAGCAGGCATTCCCGATAGCTGAGCCACAGCCACAGACACAGCCACTGCCAGTGTATGTGTCAGTGCCACAGCAGCAGTCGTATCCGCAGCCTATCCTGACGGTATCTGCGGCACCGGCGAACCCGGTCGTTTCGGTCATCATCCCGGTCATGAATGAACGTCGGACGATTGGCAAAGTGATTCAACAAGCGAAGAAAGTACATCCCAGCGTGGAAGTGATCGTCGTCATCAATGGATCGACTGACGGTTCGGCAGCCATCGCGAAGCGAAAAGGAGCCAGGGTCATCCCGTTCGCGGAGCCGCTTGGCCATGACGTCGGACGAAGTGTCGGGGCAGCTGCCGCCAGCGGACAGGTGCTGTTGTTTCTCGACGGCGATATGATCATCCCGGCTTCGGCACTGAAAGCCTTCGTTCAGTCGGTACTGCATGGCGGCGTGGATGTGGCGCTGAACGATTATTCCGGCCCAACGAACAAATCATCGGTTCACAGTGTCGTCCTCGCGAAACATGCGCTGAATTCGATCCTCAGGCGTCCTGATTTGAAAGGTACTTCGATGACCGCGATCCCCCATGCCATAAGCCGAGAGGCTTTGTCACGAATCGGTGCCGAAGCGCTCGCCATTCCGCCGCTGGCGCATGCCAAAGCGGTGCAGCAGGGACTAATGGTGCAAGCAGTAAAACGCATTAATGTGGGGAAGCTCAACTTGCCCCGCAAGCAGAGAGAACGGACGAATCCGCTTGAGCTGCTCATCGTAGGCGATCACTTGGAAGCGATTGATTGGCTGGCGAAGCAGACGGATGCACGCGGAGGTTATACGGATATGGAGCGAAAACGTTATTTGGCGAGGTGAACGTATGCAATCCAGGAAGTCAGGCCGCTCAGGCAAAAGAGCGACTACTACTACCCGCACGCATCGCTCGCGTGCGGCGCGAGCAGGCCAAGGGCGCACTGCCGGCAGCTATACCGGCAAGCTGAGAAATGCTTATCATGCCGGCTATACAGATGCTGCGCTCCTCCGCAAGAATGGGCACATCACGCCGGCCGGCACCACGGAAACGAAGCTGCGAATGAATCAGCACTGGACGATGCGCTGCACAGGCAGAAACCACACGGATGCGCTGCGCGTCAAGCTGCTCTCTGAAGGCAGAGCGTATGCCGACGGTTTCGCCTCTGCCCTGGATTTGCCGCGGGGCATGTGGCAGCCGGTAGCAATGGGTAAATCAGCAGCAGCTGTCGTACTCTCCGTCCCGGGCATGAATCCGTCCGCGATTAAGCAACTGCTCCGACTGCCGCTGCAGGAAATAATCGTCGTGCTGGAGGGTGGCAGCGAAGGCGATTTTGCTGAGCTTCGGGCGGTCCCGGAGATTACGATCATGCAAATCGGAGAGTCGCTCGGCGCAGATGTCGGGCGTGCGATCGGAGCGAGAATGACAAGGTCCGATATTGTCCTGTTTGCCGACGGACAATCGATAATCGCAGCAGAGCAGCTGGCACTTATGCTCTCGATTGCAGAGACCGGCGCAGATATCGTCATGGCGGATCAAACGCCGCTGCTGGGGATTTTCAAGAGCTGGGACGAAGCAGCACGGGTTAGAGCGTTCATGAATTGGTCGCTCGGCCGCTCTGAACTGCTGGCAAACTCGATTGAGCTGCTGCCCCATATCTGGTCTCGGCACGGAATGGAAACCGTCGGCGTACCGGCGCTGGCAGTCCCGCCAATGGCTCACATGGCTGCTATCCAGCACAAGCTCCTATTCCGAAGCTGTTCGCTGACTAAGGGGCGCAAGAACAAATCGGCCGCCATAAGCGGACCGGCCACGGTGGTCTCCAATGAGCTTTCCGTCGGCGACCACATTGAAGCACTTCAGTACGCCATGCAATCGAAAGGTCCAAGACTGGCATTTCCAGATCAGGTTCGGCGGCGCGCCGCTGCGGGAGGAACAGCAACATGAAAGGCATGACGAGCATTATTATTCCGAGCTACAACGGCCTATCGCTCCTTCAGGATGCCATCGAAGCCATACGCCGTTATACCGATTCGACAGAGACGCCCTATGAATTAATTGTCGTCGACAATGGCTCCGTTGACGGCACATGCAAATGGTGTATTCGCGAAGGGATTACCTGTCTGTCACTGGCCCGAAATACCGGGTTCCCCTTTGCCTGCAACCGTGGATTGCGCGCATCGCGCGGCGAATATCTGATGCTGCTCAACAACGATGTGACCGTCTCAGCCGGCTGGCTGCCTGCATTGATTAGGGCGCTGACAGCCCGCGCAGATATCGGCATGGTTGGTCCCGTAACGAATTACATCAGCGGCAGGCAGCAGGTGGAGTATCCCTTCAACTCGATGGATGAGTTCCACGGTCAAGCTGCGGAAACGCTCGTGAAGGAAGCGAAGCGCAGTGAGCCGATTATGCGGCTGGTCGGATTCTGCATGCTGTTCAAACGGTCGCTCTATGAACGGATCGGTGAGCTTGACGAGAGGTTCACACCAGGTCACTACGAGGACGACGATTATTGCTTCCGGGCTCGCATGCACGGGTACAATCTGCTCATGTGCAGGGATGTCTTCGTTCATCATCGCGGCAGCGCCAGCTTCAAACGCAGCAATCCGCAGGAGTTGCAGCAGCTCGTCGAGCGCAATCGGCAGCATTTTATCTCCAAGTGGAAGGTAGACCCTGCGAAGTTCATGTATTGAGCGCAAAGGAGGTTATTTATTTGAAAGCTGTTATCTTGGCCGGTGGTACGGGAACGCGCCTTTTGCCGCTGACGAAGCTCTTGAACAAACATTTGCTGCCGGTCGGGAAGCTCCCGATGATATGCTACAGCATTAATAGTCTGCAAGAAGCGGGAATTACAGATATTTTGCTTATTACAAGCCGTGCCTCTGCTGGCATGTTTACTTCTTTCCTCGGAAGCGGAGCAGAGTATGGGGTGTCACTTACTTACCGCATCCAAGAAGAAGCCGGCGGGATTGCGCAGGCATTGGAGCTCGCGAGGTCTTTCGTTGGCGAGGATGCCAAATTTATCGTACTGCTGGGTGACAATTTGTTCGAGGAATCGCTGGCACCTCATCTGGAAGCGTTCATGCAGCAGGCTGACGGTGCGATGGTGCTGCTTAAGCAGGTGCCTGATCCGCAGCGCTACGGGGTACCGGTCTTCGATGAGAGTGGACGAATCATTCACATCGATGAGAAGCCGCAGAAGCCCTTAACCGACAGCTGCGTAACCGGAATCTATATGTTTGACGGCGCAGTCTTTCCATTCATTGCGGCACAGACGCCATCGCTGCGAGGGGAACTGGAAATTACCGATGTGAATAATGTTTATGCCAAAATGGGGAAGCTCGCGCACCGGTATATTACCGGTTGGTGGACAGATGCCGGTACGTTTCAATCGCTTCTTGAGGCTTCGATAAAGTTTAGCGGGGATGATGGGCCATGAAGGTGACGACACGTAAGGTGGCGGGAGTCCACAGTAACGTGATGCTGACAAGCGGCAGCCAGCAGGGGCAGGTTGCAGGCAAACGGAGTGTGCCGGCACCTGCGCCGCAGCAACAGCCGGCTCACACTCCGGCTGCGGTTAAGACGTCGGGAGGCAGTGCGCCGCAGAAGAGCATGAAGAAGCGAGTGGCTGGAGCGACAACGGGAGGCGGAGGCATAGCTGCACATGCCGGACGGTCGACGAAATCAAGGCCGAGTGGATCCAAGAAAAGGACAAGAGGGCGGAAGTCGTCCTTGGTCAAGAAGCGGGGCCGTCGCCGGGGACAGCGTGATAGTACGGCGGTGCAGCCCGGTATGGAACATGGTCCATACCACGACAATGCATTTACGGCCGGCTATGAGCTTGGCAAGTACGAAGGCGGAGAGCTGCTGCTGGAGCAAGCACTGCCGATGAATTTGCTGCTCCCGGAGGTAAGGCTCCAAGACGTCATTGCTATCGGCGCTGAGCATTTGCGTTCGAGATGCCTGCCGCTAATGGACGTTCATGAGGTGTTTGCCGAGATGGAACAGGCCATTCATGAGCGCAGGCCTTGTGCGGTCGTCAGACTTGGTGACGGGGAGCTGCTGACGCTGGCGCAGGAAGTCGTCTACGACATCGATACGATTCAGCGAGAAGGCACCTTTCTTCCTTATGCCGGGGTGAATCCGCCTGATCTGCTGGCGCGGGATCAACTCGTGCACGCGATACGTAACGCGCATATCGTCGGTGTGCCGCTGGCGCGCAGGAAGCATTTTCACCCGCTGCTGCATCCTGTGTTTCGCGCCCATCATCTTGATCCCGCGGCACTTCGGATGACCAACTCGACGGTCAATTACGGGCTCGCACAAACCGGTCTGCTCGCTCACCTGCTCGCCGGCAAGCAGCTGCTTGTCATCGGCAATGCAGCTCCGGCACTGGCTCATATGCTCACGGAACGGGGATTTATCGTGTCGGGTCTCATCAGCCCGGTACGGGGAGTACGTGATGTGGAACGCGTTATCTATGAGATGAGAAATATTGAATTTGATTTGGCGCTCGTTTCCGCGGGTATTGCGGCCGTTATGATTTGCACCCGGATCGCGCACGAGCGGGGCAAGACAGCGCTTGATTTTGGCCATATGGCAGATGCTATTGTGAAGGGTCAGGTTGCGCTTACGCATTAAGGATAGGAGAGGGCAGAGCGGATGAGAAGGCAAGCGCATGCGCATCGCAAGCGGAAGAAGGCGGCGACGAGTATCCCTGCGGCCCGCAAGACGAAGCAATCCAGCCGGTTTCCAATCGGAATGGCAACCGGTTATCAGGAAGGCGTCCGCACGGGGTATTTTGGCTTCGGTACTTATTTTGAAGGCACCAGCATTATTATTCCAAGCTACAATAAAGTCGATTTCTTGAAGAAATGTATTGCCAGCATTGAGCAGTACACCGGCAGCGCCTATGAAATCATTATCGTCGACAATGCGTCTACGGACGGTACGGCGGCTTACTTACGCGGGCTCGGCAACCGAGTGCGGTTTCGTGTGCTGGAGACGAATCGCGGCTTCGCCGGCGCAATCAATATCGGCATGATGATGGCGAAGGGTTCCTATTTGATGCTGCTCAACAACGACACGATCGTGACGGAACGGTGGCTCGACAATATGTTGGCTTGCTTAAACAGTGATCCCGCAATCGGCATGGTTGGCCCTGTGACGAATTACATCAGCGGAGAGCAGCGCATTGAGGTGCCATACAAGACGGTGAAAGGCATTGCTCCATTCGCAAGATTATATAATATTTCAAACCCTGCGAGGTGGCAGCGAACGGACCGATTAACGGGCTTTTGCCTGCTGTTTCGCCGCGAGCTGTGGGATCGAACCGGGTACCTGGACGAAGGCTATCGGATTGGAAACTATGAGGATGATGATTACAATATCCGCGTTCGCTTACAAGGGTATGCGCTCGTCATTGCGCGCGATTCCTTCATTCATCATTTCGGCAGCGTAAGCATGAAGGCGCTCGGAGAAAAGATTGCTGAGGTCAACGACCATAATTTGCAGGTGTACGTAGAGAAGTGGGGCAACCCCCATGATCTTGTCCATCAAGTTCAAGGGATGAATATTTCGGTAGATAGAACGCAGGGGGAGACGACCTTCTTTCCGCAGCATGTCGTCGTTCGCGGCGTATCAGGGGCGCTCTACTGGGTGGAAGGCGGGATGCGTCGTCCAATTGTGGGCCAAGTTGCCCTGCCCATTGTTCGGCTCTCGCAAGTGGATTTGCGGCGCTGGCCGATTGGGGAGAGTATTGCAGCCGAAGCTGTAGAAGCAGGCTGGCTCGGAAGAAGCATCGATGGCACGCCAACGATGCAAGGCGTTACTGCCGCAGGAGCGGACGGCAGCTTCTATCTGGTCGAGAATGGCGTTCGGCGCAGAGTGGCCAGCGCGAAAACAGTGGAGGCATGGTGCTTGCAGTGGAAGCCGGCAGGATTGGTGACGGAGGAGCAGCTCGGCATGCTGCCGGAAGGACTGCCGATTATTGCTCCCGTTCAGGTTGCCGACCAGTTGTAGTTCCTTGGCGGTCTTGGCTGTGCCAAGCGGAGAGAGCGGCGCATATGTTAACAAAGAGACCGATTCCTGACATTGCGACAGGTAAAGGAGGGACTGCGCCTTGCAGCATATCGTAACGGAAATGATTGAGCATATGTCACATTCCCATGAGCAGCTGGCGCGCGTCTTGGAGGCGAAGCGTCATGTCGCAGTCCGGATGGCACAAATTGTGCATGCACTGCCGGATACGCACCCAAATTTCGGCGGAGTCAGTGAGCTGATGGACAATTCTCAGGTTATGACTAAGAGTGTAGTGGCCTATTTACACAGCATTGCTGAGCTGCAGGAGTCGCTTGCATTGACGATTTCGACGGTTATGAAAGAGATGGATATCGAGGACGAAGAATAAGCGGGGGAAAGGAAGCGTGCTGGTTATGAGTCGTGAAACCGCCTATATCAGAATGCTGGATGCCTCCGCTAAGCTGCAGTGGAATGTGGCGATGATTCTGGAGGCGAAGGCCGTCGAAGCGGAGAAGGTTCGCTCTTGGCTGTGCAATCATATCACACCGGATGCATTTACAGAGCATCAGGACCAATGGAAGTCGGCTATGATGGTTCACGAGCAGCTTGTCGACGTTATAGACGGACTCGCGAAGCTTAATCATGGGATGACGAACGTGCTGAAGGCAGCACTGCGCCAGGTGGATGATATGGGAATGGGGATGGGGGCGGGGCCGATGAACGGCATGGATAATATGCTGAACGGACCGTTCGATATGGGAGATAAGCGCTAATGAAATGGAGCTTGAAGGAGCGGGAGGTACGAATCGAGCTGCTTGCGTCACTCTCCCGCAGCCAGCAGGCCGTCGCTCGGATTTTGAACAGCGTCGCAGATGAAGCCGAGCGGGCATCCGGTCTGGCAGTAGCCATACAGCGCAATATGAAGCGGCTCGAGGCGATGCAGCTGACGCTTACGACAATGGTAAGCGCCATGGAGAGCAGTCAAAGCCAAAGACGATGCAGAGACGGCCGCTCTGCCAAGCCATGGTTGAGTGCAGCCGTACAGGTGGGTTCGCGTCCAATACGGGAAGGTAAAGGAGGAACCGGAAAGTGATTGCAGCGGGGATAAGCGGGAAGAAGAGCAGCAGGTTACCGATTTCACCTAAAGTCACACCGAACAAGTCTTCAAGTAAGGCAGCAGGAAGCGAGAAGAAGCAGGCAGCCTCTACAACGAAGCGCAGGCGTACAAAGCCAGGCACCGGCAAATCTTCCGTACGTAAGCAAAAGCGTGGAAGGAAGCGGGGACTAAGCAGCCCCGGCTATAATCGAGCTTTCGATAACGCCTATAATCAGGGCTATAATCTCGGCTTTGCCAAAGGCTTCGAGGATGGCCATCAGCTTGCATATGAGCAGCAAACCTAATACCGATTAAGCAGCTTGGAGGGAGTTCGGGCCAACATAGGAACGGGCTTGTACTCCCCTACGAATTGCTTAGCTCATAGGCTAGAGGAAGCAGCTGCTCCACTTCTTGTGCAGGAATGGGAAAGCTGATCAGATAGCCTTGCGCGGGGACAAGCCTGCTTGCTTCCATGTATGGATTTGATCGCACACCTGCCGTATCACCCGCTCGCCAATCGGAACAATAAGCCCTGTTTCTTCTGCAAGCGGAATAAATTCTGCCGGGGAAACAGCGCCGAACTTCGGATGCGTCTTTACATAGTTTATATCCATTGGAATCTCTGAATTGACACAGATGATACACATATCATATAGTCAAGCTAATCTAGTAGAGATGAAGGTGAATAGGCTGTCTACCTACCCGTATCACCGCATTAAAGAAGATATTCGTAAGCGCATTCATATAGGCGAGTGGCAAGGCACTTCACGTCTGCCATCCAGCCGCAACTTGGCTGAATTCTATCAATCCAGCGTGAACACGATTGAGAAGGCGGTAAAGGAGCTGTGCTTGGAAGGGCTCCTCACAAGAGACAACCGCCGAGGTACTTATCTCGCGGACGGCGGGCTGAGTTCCGTGTCGCAGGCGATGAATAGCGGGAGCGGGAGCAGATTAATCGCTGCATCTGTTATCGGTATCGATAACCCGCTCTGGGGAGCCGCCCTGCGCGGAATCGAGGATGTGCTGCAGCTGAAGGGTTATCAGCTGATGAGCAGCAGCGATAACCGCAGCCTTGATAAGCTGAAGTCGTTCGTTGAGAGCGCGATTGCAAGACAAGTTGAAGGGATAATACTGAGTCCGATTCACGGCGGGCAGGATGAGCCGCACAGTCGCCAGCTTTATGAAAGGTTAGCTTTAAGCGGCATTCCGGTCCTATTCTTGGACAGACGCATATGGGACATCGACATCCCCTTTGTGACGAGCGATAACGCTTCGGGCGCCTATTCGCTTACGAAATTGCTGCTTGCCAAGGGACATCGGCGGATTGCGTTCGTACGCAATTCGGATCTCAGCACGTTCTATGAACGACTGCTAGGCATGAGACAAGCGTATATTGAAGCGGGCATTCCTTTCGAGCCTGAATATGATTTGTGCATCCCGACCCGGTTCGAGAACTTTGAGAGCGAGTTCGAATCCTTTGTTTCTCGGCTTGCGAACGCGCTGGATAAGGTGAGATATACGGCTGTTTTTGCAGCGAATGACCAAATTGCCGAGGCTGTGCTCACCGCGCTGGAACGGCTCGGAAGGCGCGTCCCGGACGACATGTCCCTTGTTACGTATGATGCGCGGGGACTAAACGGGAGGCTCCGACTGGATATCACAGGTGCGAATCAGCCGTTCTATGATATGGGACGAAATGCTGCCCTGCAGTTATTGCATGCGGCAGAAGGCAAGCAGCCGATCGCGGTTGCCGGACATCTATGCAAAGCGGACATTCATTACGGCAGCTCGGTTTCGGATGCGAAGATTGAATAACAAGGGTGGTACTTGCTTATGAGCCTCATTCGTCTGTTTCAAGAGAAGAAATATTTGCTGCGCATATTCTTATGGATTACTAGTATTATTCTGCTTATCGTCGTATCGTTCTCCACGCTTGTCTATGTGAATGTAGAGAAGAAAGTATTCAAGAGCGAATACGAGAACAGCCAGAAGGTACTCTCGCAGATGAAATACAATATCGATTATCTCGATACGATGATTCGCAATATTACGCTCTCTACGTATGGCAGCAATGACGTGAAGGCGCTTATGTATTTGAACGATGAGGAAACGTATGAGCATTTGAATGTGATCAATAAACTAAACGCGACGATTGTGGCAAACAATCCGTTCATTCAATCCATCTACATCTATAACAATCATAAGAAATTGTATTACTCGACGTACGGTGACTTGTATCATAAGGATGCAGAGCTCGATAAGGTGCTGCAAAGCTACACGAACATTCCGGTGCTTCGGGCAATCGTGCGCAGCAGTGCGGAAGTCGCTGAGCGCGGCATAGGTGGAGCGGCGAATACGGTATTAAGCTATGTGATGTATGAGACAACGGATCGCGATAACCGGATGGATGGCGCAATTATTTTAAACATTAAGCTGGACTGGCTCGTCGATAACATTCGTGCTATTAACCGGATAGAAGCCGGCGCGCGGAGCGAACTGTATATCTTAGACAGTGACAACGCGCTGATTGAGACCGATCCGGCGAATCCGGTTCCGGTTCAGAGCTCGGGATTCGCCAATACGATTAGACAGGCATATAAGGATAAGGCGGGCAGTTTGGAAGCACAGTCTGAGCAGCCGTCAGGCTTCTTTAATCAGAGCATTGGCGGCGAGAAATATATCATTTCCTATATACGACTTGAGAAGACCGGCTGGACACTGCTAGATGCGAAGCCTTACAAAGAGGCATACGCGAACTTGAAGCAGCTGCTGGATACCATTCTGCTTATTACATTGGCGATCTTTGCCGGTGCGCTGCTGCTGACCCTGTCTGTTTCAAGAGGGATCTACAAGCCGGTCAGAAGATTGATGGAACAGACGTCCCGGGGCGGATCCGTCACTCCGGGGGCTAAGGATGAATTCTCATACTTAACCGAGGTGTATCAGAAGTCGAGGGAGCAGTTATACGAGTATCATCTGGAGAAAAACAACAACACCGGCATTATGAAGCTCTATTTTCTCAAGCGATTGCTTGTCGACAGCTTCAGTATGAGCGGCACGGCATTCGGGGAGGCGCTGCACTCGCTCCATCCTGCACTGTCACAGGAGAAGCCGTTTCTAATCTGCGTGCTGCGCATTGACAACTACAAGCTGTTTATGACGAAAAGTTTGGTCGAACGGGAGCTTCTGCGATTTGCGATTGCGAATATTACGACGGAGGTGATCAGCCGGTCATTTGCTCATCAAACGGTGGATATGAAGGATGATTCGTTCACGATTCTTCTCAATATCGATTCCATTGCGCAGGCGGCAGAGGTCAAGGTGCTGCTCGAAGAAGCCCAGCATTACATTAAAGAGCATTACAAGCTCTCCTTCTCTGTTGCCATCAGTGAGCCGATCGAAGACTATATGGCCATCGCGGCAGCATACAGCCACACCTTGACGAACAGCTCCTATCGGTATGTGCAGGGTCATATGGCGGTCATTACGCAGGCGGAAATTGATGAACAGTCGGGCAGTATCGACATGGAGCAGGTGATGGAGCTTACGGGCAAGTTCATCGAGGTCGTCAAGAAGGGCGATCCTGTGCGAACGGAAGAGAAATTCCGCGAGCTGTTCCGTCAGATCCGCAAGCTGGAGTACAGCGACATTATGCTGGTCAGCATGCAGGTGGTGCACCACTTGAAGAAAGCTGTATATGAGATGAACAGGACGCTCAAGGAACCAATCCATATTCATGCGAAGCTGCTGAATAGGGAGCTGTATGAGGAGGAGACGGCGGAGCAATTCGAGGAGCAGCTGCTCGAAGCGGTTCAGACGATGACGAGCGAGCGGAAATCGGCTGCCGAGGAGGGCAATCAGGTGGCGGCAGATACGATTAAGGCATTTATCGATTCGAATTATTTTGACTCTTCGCTGTCTGCGACTGATATATCGGGCATGATGCGGCTCTCGGCTTATAAGCTAAGTAAAATATCCAAGGAGCATTTCGGCATGTCGATACCGGAGTACATCAATCAGATTCGGCTGACGAAAGCGGTGGAGTGGATGGAGAACTCGAAGCTGAGCATTCAAGAAATTATGCGCAGAGTCGGCATCGAGAATGAAAGCTACTTCTATAAATTGTTCAAAACGAAGTTCGGCATGACGCCACGGGAGTATATCGCCGGGCGAGGGAAAGGATAGCTCGAGAATCCTCACACCATAACAAAGCCGGCCGCGAATCATCCAACCAATACCCCTTGTGGGATGCTGAGAGTCGGAAAATCCGTCTCTCAATTCCAAATCCACATTGAAATGTCGCTGAGAGTAGGGAAATCCAACTCTCAGTAACCAACCCAACCATTTTACCCCGTCTGGGGATGCTGAGAGTCGGAAAATCCGTCTCTCAGTCCCCACACCACGCTGAAATGCTGCCGAGAGTAGGGAAATCCGACTCTCAGCGATCAACCCAACCAATGTACCTCCGTTGTGGAATGTTGAGATGCAAAAAGTGCCGCCGATCCCTGTATCGGCGGCCTTTTTTTGATTTTGTACAGTGGATTTCCGGTTCATTTTAGTATCGTACAGTGCTTTTCTAACGCTGCAAAAATGAGCAGTTTCGCCGAGGACCCAAAGCGCCGTATGCTCAGAATCGTAAACAACGAAATCGCAAAACCGCACAAAGGAGGAGCACATGAGCAGAGGAATCACTTCGGCAATTAAGAAGGAATGGAAGCATTTCGCGAAAGGCAGAAGCTTATTACTGATTAGCCTGCCTGCGATCATCGTCGTCTTTATTTTCTATTACCTGCCGCTCTTTGGCATCGTGATCGCGTTTAAAGACATCAATTATGCCGACGGCATTTGGGGCAGCGCCTGGTCGGGCTTGAACAACTTTAAGTTCTTCTTCAACTCCCAGGATGCGATGCGGATCACGCGAAACACGCTCCTGTTGAATGGGGTATTCATCATCGTCGGAACGTTCTGCTCTATTATTGTAGGGCTGCTGATGGCGGAAATGAGCAGAAGGCTCGTGAAGATTTTTCAAACGATCCTGTTCTTCCCTTACTTTCTCTCGTGGGTTGTCGTCGGGTTTGTCACCTATATTCTGCTGAATCCGACCTACGGCGTCATCAATAAAGTACTGGAGCAATTTCACGGATCTGCGGTCGATTGGTATGGCAATCCGTCCTATTGGCCGCTCATTCTGACGCTGACTTATTTGTGGAAGAACGTCGGTTACACCGCCATTATTTTCTTCACCGGCCTGATCGCGATTGATTCGAGTTATTATGAAGCCGCTTCTATTGACGGGGCTTCCCGTTTTCAACAGATTCGCAACATCTCGATTCCACTTATCACGCCGCTTATCACGATGCTGACCATGTTGAACATCGGACGTATTTTCTACTCTGACTTCGGCTTGTTCTACTTCATACCGAGAGATGCAGGAATGCTCTACTCGACTACCGACGTGATGGACACGTACGTGTATCGGTCGCTGCGCGTCGTCGGGGATCTCGGAATGGCCTCAGCAGCAAGCTTGTACCAAGCTGTTGTCGGACTCATCTTAGTGCTGACAACGAATCTGCTCGTTCGAAAATACAGCAAGGACAACGCGTTGTTCTAATGGAGGTGAGCGCAAATGCACGCAGCTAGAGCGGGCAGGCTGGGCGGCAACAATGTACTGATCATTCTGGTTCTGACCCTGCTGTCGATTCTGATTATTTTTCCATTGCTGTACGTGGTATCGGTATCGCTCTCCTATGACGCCGACATCGCCAGGTACGGTTACCAGCTCATTCCGAAGCGGTTCACGTTTACCGCCTACTCTTATTTGCTTCAGAATCCGAAGCTGCTGCTGCAATCGTATTTCATTACGATTGTCGTCACGGTGGTTGGAACCGCGATCGCTCTGCTCCTTACGTCTTCGATTGCTTATGTCATGACGCGTAAGGATTACAGATACAGCAAGGCAACCACATTCTTCGTATTTTTCACGCTTCTCTTTAATGCGGGACTTGTGCCGTCCTACATGATTATGACGAATGTGCTTCATCTGCAGGATACGATTTGGGCCTTGATCCTGCCGTATGGCGTCAGCGCATGGTTCGCAATGCTGATGAAGGGCTTTATGCAGGGGCTGCCGTTTGAAATTATCGAATCTGCGAAGATCGATGGCGCTACGGAATTCGGTATTTTCGTGCGAATCATACTGCCGCTTTCGAAGCCGGCTTTGGCCACGATCGGGTTGTTCTATGCACTGGCGTTCTGGAATGATTGGTGGCTGGCCATGCTCTACATTCAGAACGAGAAGCTGATACCGCTGCAGTTCTTCCTGAACCGCATCATGACCAATATCGAGTTTCTGACTAAGAATGTGCAGGCCGGCATCAGCGTTGATCTGAGCGCGATTCCGACGGAGTCATCCCGTATGGCGATTGCAATTCTGGCTGCGGGGCCGATGCTGTTCGCCTTCCCGTTCTTCCAGAAATATTTGGTCAAAGGATTAACGGTTGGTGCGGTCAAGGGTTAAGGCTAATGAATGAGGCTCGGCTTGAAAAGTTGTACTGGATTATCGGTCCGTTCTCGGATGATAATAAATAGTAATCACAGGAGGGTTATTTCAATGAGAAGAAGAGGGTTCAAGTTCGTTACGGCTACACTGACAGCGGTTCTTTCCATTAGCATGCTGCTTAGCGGCTGCGGCAAAAGTAACACAGAGAATAATGCCAACTCGTCGTCGAATACCGGTAATACCAAGGCAGATAACACGGCTGCGGCAAACAATTCGGCAGCAAACACAGCTGCAACGGATGTTTCCAAGCTCGATCCCTACGAAATTACATGGTATTTGCCTCAAAGCGTTTTCCCGGATGCCAAGCTCGTGCAGGATGAGATGAGCAAGATTACGAAGGAGAAAATCAATGCGACGTTGAACATTCAGCTCGTCGACTGGGGCACCTACGATCAGAAGATGCAGGCGATTGCCGCTTCCGGTGAGAAAGCGGATCTGATCTTCACCTCCAACTGGACAAACGATTATTTGCAAAATGTGAATAAAGGCGCGTTCCTCGATATCACGGATCTGCTCCCGCAGTACGGACCGGACATTCTGAAACAGGTGCCGGAAGCAGCGTGGGATGCGGCAAAAGTGAAGGGCAAGCTTTATGCCATTATTAATACTCAAGTACTGGCAAGAACACCAGGCGTTCTGATTAACAAGACGTTCCTGGATAAGTATGGCTTCGCAGCAGATCAATTCAAGACGCTTCAGGATTTGACACCGTTCTTCGAGAAGGTCAAAGCCGGCGAGCCGGACAAATTCCCATTCAGTTTGAAAGGCGATACCGATGTCATGGGCAACTACGGCAGTGCGCTTGGCATTGAATATTTCTCGCAGAAAAATCCAGGTGTCGTCTATATCAACGATGACAGCACAAAGGTTGTTAATCTCTATGAAACACCTGAATTCACAAGCTTCTTGAAGCTCATGCATGAATGGTTTGAGAAAGGCATTATCCGCAAGGATGCGTCCACACTCAAAGATACGAACTCCGATGAATTGGCAGGCAAATATGTGACCTCGACCTTTACCGTTATCAATCCGGATACAGCAGCTAACCAAGCTGCAAAATTCGGCGGCGGGGATGCAGCGAACGTGGCAGCAGTAGAATTCTCCAAGCCTTATATGAGCACCGGTTCCATCATTGCGACAATGACAGCGATCTCCCGTACGTCCAAAGATCCGGCCAGAGCGATGATGTTCTACAACCTGCTCTACTCCGATCCGCAGCTGTTCAATCTGATGAGCTTCGGTATCGAAGGCACACATTACACGAAGGTCGGGGACGATCTGATTCAGAAGATCGACAACACCGGCTACTGGATGGATTCCGGCTGGGAGTATGGCAATATGTTCAACTCCTTCCGCACAAGCCCGACACAGCCGAAGTGGTTCCCTGCAGGTCCAGACAAGAATGCGGCGGCGATTCCTTCCAAGCTGCTTGGTTTCTCCTTCGACCCGAGCAATGTGAAGAGTGAGCTTGCGCAGACCGCTTCTGTCGTGGATGAGTTCTATGCCGGACTTGTAACAGGAATCGCTGATCCGGATACGACGCTTACGAAGATGAATGAGAAGTTGAAGAAGGCAGGTCTCGATAAAATTATCGCGGAAATGCAATCACAGATCGATGCCTGGAAAGCAACGAAATAATAGGTGGACATAAGATGGGGTCGGCGGTTCTTTCCGAATTGGGAAAGCAATCGACGGCTCTTTTTTTTTATGGAAAATTTACGTAATATAGCGTCGAATTAAAGAGGGAATTGCTAGATTTTGTCGAAAATGTATCGTAATCTTGAAGTGCTTGCTTGGATGACTACGATTAATAAGGAGGAACACCATGATTACTACTATCTTTAATCCTGCTATTAAACTGATGAATCGTTTGAACTACGCCCAGAAGTTTATCATTATTGGCGTCGTTCTCATCATCCCTGTCGCGTTATTGATGTACTTCTACATTTCGGAGAAGAAAGTCGGCATTGAATTCGGCAAGAAGGAATTAATCGGAAATCAGTATAATGCAGGGATGAAGAATATGCTGCGGATTGCACTCGATTTGCGAGAGCAGACGACTTCACTTCAATTGGGTGAAATCGGCAGTGAGGCTGCGATTGCGGAGAGTCAGAATTTGATGACTATGGCCATGAAGCAACAGCAAACCCTCGAAGACAAATATGGGACTAAGCTTGGTACGGAGGCTGGTTGGAAGAAGCTTCAGTCGGACTGGCAGGATTTCAAGAGCACCTTGCCTAAAGCAGGTGTAGTGGATGATAAGTATAAGAAATATGATGTGCTGGTACAGGATCATTTGGATTTAATTACACTCGTAGGGGATAATTCGAATTTGGTTTTGGATCCGGATTTGGATTCGTACTATATCATGGACATTAGCTTAGTAAAGCTTCCGTATATGACCGATTTGATCAGCTCATCCGCTGTCATTGCGAACCGAGCGATTCATGACGGTGAGATATCGCCAACTACGAAGCGGCGGTTGGATCGCAATTTGACTCAGATCGAGAGCAATCTGGCGGAGATCGAGAAAAACCTGCAGACGATTTACGCATACAATCCAAGCTTAAGGGAGGCAATGAGCCGCGTTGCAACGGAATCGGCAGCCTCTTTCAATAAATTCGTGGAGCTGATGAATGAACGGTTTATGGAGGCGGAACAGGTACCGGCAGGTGCCGGCAGTAAGGACGACCTCAGCGCTTCAGCGATATCGGCAGCATTCTCCTTGTATGAGACATCATCGAGTGTTCTGGAAGACTTGCTGCATAAGCGGGTGGATGGATTCACCTCGGAACGTCTGCAAAGCACACTCTTTATTTCGTTGCTCTTGCTGCTTGCGACGTATCTAACCATCGGATTCTGTATTTCCACGAGAAGCTCGCTTCGGCAATTGGCGGATATTTCTGAGAAGGTGGCACGGGGCGATTTGACCGTGAACAGCGAATTTACGTCGAGGGATGAGGTTGGCCAGTTCTCTCGCTCGTTTAATGATATGGTATCAAGCCTGCGCAGTGTCATTGCTCATATGAAGGAATCAGCGAATTCCGTGTCCATTGCTTCCGTCGATATTACGAAAAGCACGGATGAGATCGCCCGAGGCAGCAATGAGCAGGCCAAATCAGCACAATCGATTAACGAGTTGATGCAGGAGCTTTCCGTAGCGATCGATACGGTTGCTATCAGTGCGGAAGGTGCAGCTACGCTGTGCGGCGATACGCGAAATGTAGCGGAGGAGAGCGATCGGATCGTGCAGCGCTCGATCCAGAGCATGGATGTGCTCAGCGACAAGATGGACACGCTGCAGGCAGCGTCGTCGAAGATCGGTGAGATTATCGGTGTGATCGATGAGATTGCGCAGCAAACCAACCTGCTCGCCTTGAATGCCGCAATTGAAGCAGCTAGAGCAGGGGAGAACGGTAAAGGCTTCTCCGTTGTAGCCGAAGAGGTACGTAAGCTGGCCGAGCGAAGCAGCGAGGCGGCGAAACAGATTACCGGCATTATAGGGGAAATGCAAACCTTCACGGCGGAAAGCTCGCAAGCGGCGCTCGATTCGGTCCTGTTTGCCAAACAAACCGGTGAGTCACTGGTCCATATTACGCAGAAGGTGAGCGAGGTTACGGCGCAAGTTACCGATATAGCTGCTGCCAGCGAGGAGCAGTCTCGGCAAACAAGAGAAGTGCTGGAGGCCATCGAGAACATCGCGGCAGTCAGCGAGGAAGCTTCGGCCAGCTCCGAGCAAACGGCAAGCAGCTCGCAAAGCCTCTCCGGGCTGTCGCAGCAATTGTCCCAGTCGGCGGCGCGGTTTACGGTATAGGTTGAAAAAGCCAAGAAAGTCCCGGGAGGACTTTCTTGGCTTTTTTGTTTTTAGAGATGACGAGTATATTCCCCTCACGTCGGATGCTGAGAGAGTGCGGAAACTGAACTCTCAGCGCCAAAACCACGCCGAAAAGAAGCTGAGAGTTCCAAAAAACAACTCTCAGCAATCAAACTAACCCCAATCCCCCCGCGTCGGATGCTGAGAGTGCGAGAACTGAACTCTCAGCGCCAAAACCACGCCGAAAAGAAGCTGAGAGTTCCAAATAACGACTCTCAGCAATCAAACTAACCCAAATCCCCTCGCGTCGGATGCTGAGAGTGCGAGAACTGAACTCTCAGCGCCAAAACCACGCCGAAAAGAAGCTGAGAGTTCCGAAAAACGACTCTCAGCAATCAAACGACCCGTTCCTCCCGCGTCGGCGATTGAGCGACTTCGAGAGCGATATATCCGCTAAAGTGCGGCTAATCGACCACGATTTGCTGCTGATAGCGGTATATCCGCTAACAGCACCCAGAAAGGGCGAGTTTACTTGTATTTCGGCGATTGAGTGACTTCGAGAGCGATATATCCGCTTAAGTGCGGTTAATCGACCACGATTTGCTGCTGATAGCGGTATATCCGCTAACAGCACCCAGAAAGGGCGAGTTTACTTGTATTTCGGCGATTGAGTGACTTCGAGAGCGATATATCCGCTTAAGTGCGGTTAATCGACCACGATTTGCTGCTGATAGCGGTATATCCGCTAACAGCACCCAGAAAGGGCGAGTTTACTTGTATTTCGGCGATTGAGTGACTTCGAGAGCGATATATCCGCT
>NZ_JBXENT010000013.1:0-116933 GCF_059383735.1 Paenibacillus sp. N22P23 | reverse complement strand
TGCGGTGTGCGAGTTGTGCGGTGTGCGAGTTGTGCGGTGTGCGAGTTGTGCGGTGTGCGAGTTGTGCGGTGTGCGAGTTGTGCGGTGTGCGAGTTGTGCGGTGTGCGAGTTTATCGATAGCATGAAAAAAGACCCGCTGCGGCGGGTCTTTTTTCATGCTGCTGGACGACCAATGCCGACCTGCATCTTCCTCATCATCATACGCTGAATTCCTCTTGCTCCTCTAAAGAGACCCGCTTATCGCCAATGCGCACGTGGATAACCGGTCCCTGTTGATTAGCCACCGTAATGCGGCCATCGCGAACTTCAACAAGAAGCGTATTGCTCAGCATCGAAATCCCTTCTGCCCGTACCCAGTCCACCCCATCCGGCAGCTGCGGCGCAATCTCGATGAGCTGCTGGTCGGCGAATGGGCGGACGCCCAGCAGTCCGGTGACCAAATTCCCGATTACGGAATACGACACCTCCGGGTACTCCCTGCGCTTCATCCCTTCGTCACACAGCTCGAGAATAGCCCGATAAGCCTCTTCTTTCTCCCCCGTGGCATAGTAGATATCAGCTAAATGCGACATTTCCTCCACATTGGAGACCCCATTGCGAATGATGTCTTGCACCGCCAGCTGCCGCTTCTCAGCCGATGCAATCAACCCGAAATAGACTGGCATGTATTGTGCCGACAAATAATAGCTGTTATGAAACTGACCATCCTGCAAAATCGCTGCACTAAACCGCTGCTTTGCCTCATTCCACCACTCGGCATCAAACCTACGCTGCAGCCGCTCCGCCAAAGCCATATAATGCGCCGCTTTCTCACTCTCCCCGCGCAGCGAAGCCATCGCACTATAGGCGGCATACGCGCCATATTGCGCCGCTACCAGATCGCCTCCCACTCGAGGTGTCAGCGAATCCTCCACGTAAGATGCAATGCCGCGCCGACCCTCACCCTTCACATGGTCGGGAATGCCGTCGCCATCGCGATCCCAGCGCTGCACATACTCATTCAAGCTCTGTTCATAGAAGGCCACGAACCGTTTATCATTCAAATAGTCCCGATCCCCGCTCCACAGATACTGCCGATAACAGCAGTCAATCACATCGAAGTTCGCGGGCAGGTTATACCAGAAATCATCATCATTCGTATAATCATCCGGGCACGGAAGCCCATCCTTCGTTATTTCCCAGTACGTGCACCAATCCTTGGACGCGCTAATGTTCTCGGCAAACTTAAGCAGCATATTCTTCGTATGCGCACCTAGCCCCAGTACAGCAGCACCCGCGCTCATATGCGCCACATCTCGCATGCAGAATGCCTGACGCCCCGGCAATGCGGCTTCATACCACGGACCAACCGGATCACCTACCGACGCATAAGCTAGCGCTTGCTCCTTCGCCCAGCGCGCAGCAGCCTGAAGCGCTTCGGATGAAGAAGTCAGCTTAAACGGACTTAATACGGACATCGAACTCACTCCATAACCTCCCTTATCTCAAAGCACCAGAATCGTTATCATTTGACAGAACCTAACGTAATCCCGCCGATAAAATATTTCTGCAGAAACGGATACACGCACAGAATCGGCACCGTCACGAGGACGGTTGTCGCCGCACGCAGCGTCTGCGGAGATAAGCCCTGAAACTTATGCATCAGCAGCTGCTGATCGCGAATTTGCTGCGTAGCCTCGACCTCCAGAAGCAGACGCCTCAAGTACACCTGGAGCGTATCGAACTTCCCGTTAAAGTTGTACAGAATAACATCGAACCAAGAGTTCCAGTGGCCTACCGCCCCATAGATGGACACGGCGGCGAACACCGGCATCGCTACCGGAATGACAATTCGCCAATAGATGCGGAGCTCCCCTGCTCCGTCAATTCGTGCCGATTCGAACAGCGCTTCCGGCAGGTCGGAGATATAGGAAGCCATGAGCAGCATGAAATACGCATTAATAAGCCCCGGAATCCAATACACCTGGAACGTATTCGTCAAATGCAGCTGGTTCATTAGAATATAAGTCGGAATGATGCCGCCGCTGAAGTACATCGTCATGAAGAACAGAATGCGCATAAACTTGCGGCCAGAGAACGTTCGAATGCTGATGATGTAAGATAAGAGCCCCGTGACGAACAAGCAGGTGCCCGTGCCGATCACAACACGAAGAATGGACCAGCCGAGTCCCTTGAGCAGCTTCTCATTCTCGAAGAGCATGCTATAAGCAGAGAACGAAACCTTGCGCGGGAAGAAATAAATGCCGCCGCGCGCCGCATCTTTGCCGTCGTTAAAGGACAGAGCCAGCAGATTGATGAACGGATAGATAACGATGAAAGCTAGCAGCAGCAGAGCAGCAACGATGAGCACATCCGCCACTCGGCTTGCAAAAGAGGTCTTTATATAAGAGGTTTCCATCGCGGGCAGTCCTCCTTCCTAGAAAATAGATGATTGCATGTAGCGCTTGGACAGACGGTTCGCCACGATAACGAGAATAAGACCGATTCCACTCTTCATCAATCCGACAGCTGTTCCGTAGGAGTAATTCCCGAGCTGTACGCCAAAGCGATACACATACGTATCAATAACCTCGTAATGATCCTGCGTGAGCGGATTGCCGATCAAGAGCTGCTGCTCGAAGCCGGCATTCAGAATGCCGCCGATCGCGAGGATGAGCAGAAGCACTGCTGTAGAGCGGATGCCCGGAATTGTAATATGGCGAATAAGACCGAAGCGTCCCAGTCCGTCTACCCGGCCTGCTTCATACTGCTCCTTATCAATCCCGGCGATGGCGGACAAATAAATAATGGCGGAGAAGCCCATGTCCTTCCACACGTTGCTGCTTACAAGGATCGTCCAGAAGTATTTGCCCTCGGTCAGAAATCCGATCGGTCCGTCAATGAAGCCAAGCCTGAGCAATATATCGTTCAGAATCCCGTCGCTTCCCAGCAGCGTAATGAGGATGTTGGCAACCACCACCCACGAGATAAAGTAAGGAATGTACGACAGCGATTGAATGGTCTTTTTAAAATAACGGCCTCTCAATTCGTTCAGCAACAGGGCGAGAATAATCGGGGCAGGAAAACCAACGATTAAGTTTAAGAAGCTAATGACGAGCGTGTTGCGCATGATTTGCAGGAAGTCCGGTTCATTGAAGAAGCGAACGAAATTGTCCAGCCCGATCCAATTGGAGAACATGGAATGTCCGGGAACATAATTTTGAAAGGAGATGAGCAGTCCATACATGGGGTAATACGAGAACGTAAGCACCCATGCGATCATCGGAATGCAGAGCAGCCAAATCTGCCGTTCACGCCTCACTCTTTTCCACAGCTGTGTCATACGTGTGCCTCCATTTCCTATGAAAAAGGGAACCGTTCCGAACAGGAACGGTTCCCCGCTTTCCGCTTCGTTACTGCATTTTAGCTAGATTGTCCTGATATTCCTTCGTACGGAAGGCTTCGATATCTTTCAGGCCAAGCTTCTCAGCTTTGTCCCGCATATCGTTGAAGGCGTTAACCGCGTCCTGCTCGGTTTTGCTCATAACCGCCTTCGCGAAGCCGGTTTTGATTAAATCTTCAATCTGCTGATTGACGATGGTGAGCGGATTATCGACCGAGAAGACGACGCGTCTTGCGGTATTGTCATAAATCGTATCCTTCAGGTTCGTGTTCATCAGTGCTTTCCATTTGTCTTCCATGTTGAAGTTCTGATCGTACCAAGCGGTGCTCTTATTGTCGTCGCTCATGAGTCCTTGCGGATGAGACAACCAAATTTGATTCCAGCCCGTCAGCTCATCTTCCTTCTCAAAATCAAGCGTACCCGCAAACAGTTCCTGCTTGTGCGTATCGTTAAAGGACCATTTGCCGCCTTCTTCATAGTTCCAAACCGATTCCGGTAAATTCGGAATGCCCCAGCCCAATAGACGGGTGCCGATTGGCGTCATTTCAAAATCCAAGAATTTAATAATGTCTTCGGGATGCTCTTCTTTATCCGTAATAACGGTATAGTTCCAGCCCGTTGTATCTTTAGGGGACAAGTATGCAGCTTCAGCCTCAGGTGCTTTCAAGCCGATCTGCACGTAGCGCTGCTCATCCGTCCAGCCCTGCATGGTCGTCTTCCATACCTCATGGCCGGCATTCCACGACTGCCACCAAGTCCCGATATGACCGAGAATACGTTCGTTCGAGAACTTCAGCTTCCAATCATCGAATTTGTTCAGGAAGCTGTCCGGGTCCATCAGCCCTTCGCGGAAGAAGCGATTATAATATTTCACCGCCTCAAGACCTTCCGACGTATTCAGCCAGTGTGTCAGGTTATGGCTCGCATCATCCTTATAGCCGTCCTTCAGGCCCCAGATGCCCATTACGTTGTTGATACCGACCTGATCGTTCCAGGAAATCGCATACGTTTTCTCACCCTGCGCATTCTTCGGATGCTCGGCCACCATTTGCTTCAGCACATTGTAGTAATCATCCGGAGTCTCGATCTTCGGCGAACCCATCGCTTGATACCAATCCCAGCGAATGTGAGCGCTAAAGTCCGGTATCGGCAGGTAACCCCAGCCTCTCGGCAGTCCCCAGAGCTTGCCGTCCTTGTCCAGGTAGGAGTTGTATTTGTCGCCGAGCTCCTTCTTGATGTTCGGGCCGTACTTGTCTACCAGAGGAGCTAAGTCAATCAGCTTGCCTTGCGAGCGCCATTTGTCCAGCGATTCGCTGTCAATGGAAGACATCACACCGGGGTAATCGCTGGAGGCCAGCATTAGGTTCAGCTTCTCTTTGCCATCCACATCATAGGATGTTTTCTTTACGTCTACGTTGAAGTTCTCTAGGATGTAATCATGTATCGCAACTAATTTCTTAGCTGCTTTATCGGGGTTGTCTTTATCAGCAGAATAGTAATCGATGGTAATCGTCTTCTCCGGAACCGTCCAGCCGAACGAATTAACCTTCGGTGCAGCTCCTGTATCTGTCTCTGTATTCTGCTGCGCGTTTGTTGCTGCGCCATTCGAGTCTTCACTCGTGTTCGCATCTTTAGCGTTGTCCGAACAGCCAGCCAGCAGCCCTCCCGTTAGAAGCACCGAGCCTAATACCAAAGCCGTACTCTTTCTAAACTTCATCCTTTCATCCCCCTAACAAAATAGTGTTTCACTGGAGCCGTGATGCTTACATGACTTATACTAGGGGACATGAATCGAATTGAGGATGTACATATCTTCACGAGTATGTGTTATTCATCACTGTAATGATAGCGTTTACACGAGCTTCCGATATTCGCTTGGCGTGACGCCAACGACCTTCTTGAACAGCTTGGTGAAATGCGGATAATCCGGATAGCCCACCCGCTCGCCGACCTCATAGGTTTTGAGCTGTTTCTGCTGACCCAGCAGCCCCTTAGCTTGCTCAATCCGGTATTCAATCAAATAAGTGATGAACGACTTGCCTGTCTCCTGCTTGAACATATTGTAGAAATGCGTGACGGATATATTGAGTACCGCGAGCAGCTCATCGAGCTTAAACTGCGGATCGGCATAACGAGCCTGAATAACGGCAATTGCCTCGTGAATGGCGGAGTGTTTCCCCCAATTTCGGCTGCCTCTTACTTGACCCAGCTCATGAAAGAGCATGTCATGAAAATCCTGAATCATCTCAGAGAGCTGCTCTCTCCAAATAAGCTCAAAGGCAAGCGGCGTTCCCCGCTCTTCCGATTGATGCCGAATGGCGGCAGCGGTGTCGAGCAAGCTTTCTTTCTTCTGCTCATCGGGCAGCTCATAGCTCAGAATCATCCGCACGACCTCTTGGGCCGCTGCTTTCACGCCGGGCTCGTCCACCTTCCAAATCAGCTCGAACAGCCCTCCGGATGCTTGCAGGCATTGGAACATCAGGTCGCTCTTGGTTCGGCAGCACTCTATTTTCTCCCGATGCTTCTCGTAGAGACCGATCATAAGCTCCTTAACGGCGGAGACGCGAATCGGCTTCAGTATATAATCGGCTACGCCATATCGCAGCGCTTCCCGCGCATAATCAAACTCACCGTACCCGGACAAAATGACGATCTCCGGCTTCCAGCCCTTCTCGTGTATAGCGCGAATCAGCTCCAGCCCGCCCATGACGGGCATGCTGATATCGGTAATAATGACATGCGGCTGTTCTCGCTCAGCCAATTCCAGCGCTTCTTGACCGTCCATCGCATCCCCCACGATGACGAAATCAGGATGCGTATCGGTTAATATTTTGCGCATGCTCAGCTTGATCATCGGTTCATCATCAACCAGCAAGATGCGGTAGCTCATCGGACTTCTCCTCCTTCGATTTCGCCTGAAGCGGCAGCACCAATTGAATCGTCGTTCCGCTCTCATCCGAAGCGGCAATATACAAGCCAAACGGTTCTCCGAAGATCATCCGCAGACGTGAATGTACATTATGCAAACCGATAGACAGCGAGCCTTCTTGTGGACTGAAGCGGTTCGATGGATCGATATCACTTTGCAAGAAGGCTGAATTGTAGCGTTCCATCATATCGCGCGGCATCCCATTACCGGTATCCGTTACTTCCAGCACGAATCGATTATCATCGACGATACTGCCCGCAATCCGTATCGCGCCGGGACGGAGTTTATGCCGCTCATAGCCATGCTTGAAGCAGTTCTCCACAATCGGCTGGAGCGACGAACGCACGGCCGGAATCGAAGCCGCCGCTGCACGATCGACATCAATGCGGTACGTAAACGTTGGATAACGCTCGGATTGAATCGCCAGATAAGCCTCAATATGCTGTAATTCATCTGCCAAATACACGCCGCCGTTCGGATTTTGCACATTGTAGCGGAACATGTCTCCCAAGGAGACAATCATATTGCTAATCTTCTCGTTCCCTTCCACGATGGCATTGGAGTTAATAAACTCAAGGGTGTTATATAGAAAATGAGGATTAATCTGTGCCTGCATCGCATGCAGCAGCGACTCCTTCTGCTTCACTTCCAGCTCTTTCTCCCGAAGCTCCGTCACATGCACAATTTCAATGAGCCGTTTGATTTCCTCGACCATTTTATTAAAGCCGCGATACAAGCTCCCAATCTCATGCCCGCCTTCATTCGGAGCCTTAGCGGTGAAATCGCCCATTTCCGCACTCTTCATGAGCTGCAGCAGCTTCACTAGGGACTTGGTAATCGAGTACACCACCCCGCTGGCAGCCAACATCGACAGCAGGAAGAGCAATACCAGCACTACAATCGAAATCCGACTTACGGTCACGATCGATTGATTAAGCTCCGACAGCAGTACCTCCGAGATCAAGGTCAGATCGGTGCGGTCCGAACGGATAAACACAACTAACTTCTTGCCTTGATCCGTATTCATCGTGAAGGTGCCGCTCTGCTTCGTGCCCATCTGCTTCAAATAGTTAGCCGGGACAACCTGCGACAACTGCTCATCCTGCGGATGATAGATGACTTGATTGGCGGAATCCGCCACCCATACAAAGCCTGTCCGCCCAAGCTGTACCTGCTGAATGATATGCACCATCTCGTCACGCTTGAGGTCCACGATGAGCATCCCCTGCTTCATCGTGCTTTGCGGCGGATTAAACTTCATCGCCATTGCCACGACTCGGGTACTTGGCGTCCCTTCAAAGCCCATAATTCGAAATCGACCCGGAGACTCCAGCCGTTTGAGATAGAGCGAATAACGCTGCTCTGCAAGCATAAAGCTTGAGCTTGAGGTCGCTTTAACTCTGTCTGAGATAAGCGAGATACCCTGAATATCCTGCCGATTCATAACGATCTTGGCAAACAGCTCTTTCTCGATTCGATAAGAAAGCTCATAACGTTTAATGGGATCGTCATCCTGATTGTTGAGGAATGCCCCCGTCAGATCGCTTGCCAGCATCGGCAGCATCGTCCGCTGCACTTCCGTGAAATAGGTTTCCAAATGTAAATTGACCTGGTTCACCATCTGGATGCTGGAATCGACCGCGTTGTTCTCAATGACCTGGTAAGTCCGTTCATACCAAATCCAGCCGAGAATCGGCAGGGGAAAATAGAGAAAGATCATAATGATAAGCAGCTTCTTCTGTAGTGAAATCGGCTTTAATCGCTTCATAGGTAACCCTCCAATAAGCGACGGCTGTCGCCGTCTTAAACGCTGATCGCGAGATCAGTCGATGTGATTCATGAACGAAGGAATGACTAGAATTTGAATATAATCGATAATCTTTGAAAGCGCTATACGTAATCAATTGGGCAGTGGACCTCTGCAGACTGGGCATAACACCGCTGTGCGTGAACTTCTTCTGAATGAAGAATTGAGACGGCGGTATGGAGCCGATGCGCGGCGCACCGCATTCGCTTTCGATATCGGCAGATGGCAGCAGCGGTGGGTTGCGTTGTTGGAGGAACAGTTTGAGCGACGGGACTCCCAGATCTGAAGACAATTGTTCCACATCATGCAAGCCTGTTGGAGGAACAATACGGAGCGAAAAGTCCCTCGATATAGACAATAAGGAAGCAGCCCGGATGGATGATCCGGACTGCTTCCTTTCTTTTCATGCATATATTGGCATTCGGCGGTTCAGGAATTTACCCTCGAAATGCGCTTCGCATCAACTTCAGCCTATGCCAAGCAGCAAATTACTTCGCGACCTGCTCGCCGCTGCCTGTTCTTGGCTGGTATTGATGGCTGACCGAGGCTTCCTCGATATCGCCGGCAGCCCAATGATTATCCGGAACGTCCTTCCATGGGGAATGCGCAATTCCGTAAAGCGGGCCTCTGCCAAGCACGCGGTTTATGACCGTTACCGCTTCGGCGCGCGTGAGCGTGCTGCCCGGACGGAACGTTCCGTCTGCATAGCCTTTTAGATAGCCTGCGCTTTGAGCGGTCTTGATGGCCGCTTCAGCCCAGTGGCCGACCGTATCGGAATAACCCGCTCCTGCAACCTGGTCCTTCGGAGCGAAGCTCGCCGTGAGCGCAGCCATCTCGGCACGGGTTACCGGCTGCTCCGGCTTGAAGCTGCCATTCGCATAACCATGCATCAATCCCATACGCGTCACCTTCGCAATCGCGTCGGCTGCCCAATATCCGGACTTAACGTCCGTGTACGTAAGGCTGCTCTCTGTATCGGATTGTGTCGCGACGCGGGACAGAATTGTCGCCAACTCCGCACGGGTGATACTGCCGTTCGGCTTGAACAAACCGCCGTCGTAGCCCTTCACGTAAGGCGCATGTGAGAAGACAGGTGAATCGCCTGCGATCTTCATCAGCGCGAACGTACTGAACTTGTTCGTCGTGAATTGAATGCTGCGTACGCCGTTAATCGTCGTCAGCTTACCTTGCTTGAACTCTGTAGTGCCGTCGCTGTGTTCAATGTACACACCAAGCCGCGTCAGATTCGCTTCGCTGATGGTTGCATCCTCGATCGGAAGGACAAGCGTTACCTCGCGATTTTGCAAATTCGTCTCGATTTCAACAGGATGACCAAGCAGCGTCACTTGACTGCCGCCTGCTGCCGCAATCACGATCTTCGCACTATTCGCGCGTTTCTCGAGCTCCTTCCCTTTATCCGCTGCTTTCACAGGAACGAGGTTAAAGTAAGCATCGTCTTTGAAGTCCTTCAGCGAAGCGTTTGGAATTTCAACCGTTACGCCATTCGCCGCAAGCTTCACGTCGAGTGCGCTCTCCGCGAGCTGGCCGATCGTTTCTTTCGGCAGTGTGATGCTCGTTAAGGATACTTCATCCTTCGATACCGGAACCGAGATAATGACCGATTTGTCGCCCGCGGCTTTGGCTTTGTCGATTAACGCTTTTGCGTTGTCGCCGGATAATTTCACTTCATCCTTGACTGTACCGTCAGGCAGTGTCGTATGCACGACGTTGATTGCGCCCGGATCTGTGTATCCGCCGCCCCCGATATTGACCGGATCAGAGGAACTGGAAATCGCGGAGACATTGAATTTGAGCGCATCGACAAGCATGAGCGCGCCTGACTTCTTGACGACTTTAAGCGTGTGTGTGCCGTCTGTCAGTGACGAGATGCTGAACAAGCTGATCATCGCGTTCCGGGTTGCCGCTTTCGCGCTCACCGTTTCCTTCAGTTCGCCGTCGATATAGATGTCCATATCGCCTTGCTCCGGTCCTGTCGGGGACAACAGCTCGACCCCTGTGCCTTTGAACTGATAGTGGAAGTAATCGTTGTCTGCAGCTGTCACGTGTACATCATTGGCATAGTCTCCGTTGAATGCGAACGTCAGCTTCGTCGTACCGACCGGCTGAGCCGCCAAGTACGCCTTCTTAATCGTGACTTCATTTTCCGTAATGCTATAATCCGTGCCGTTAATGAGCGTGTACGCGCCGTTTGAGATTTCCTTGAGGCTGCCGATACTGCCAAGAACGTTCACACTCACGTCGGCTTGCGCGGAGACGTTCTTGTCAAAATCAGCTGCGGAAACATCGAGCAAATCGGTTAAACGCACTTTCAGTGCATCAAGAAGCATGAATTGGCCGGATTTCTTGACCGCTTTCAGGGTATGGATACCCGGTGTCAAATCCGAGATTGAATAGACAACCTGCTGCGTCTTGTTGTGGGCATTCGCTTCATAGGTACTGACCGTTTTGTCGAACGCACCGTCGATGTAAATATCTACATCGCCTTGGCCTTGATCGATTTCGGTAATGTATGAAATTCCCGTACCGTTAAACGTGTAGGTAAAGAAGCCGCCGTTCGCCTCGAGATAGTGAACGTCTTTGTTGTAATCGTCCAACGGACGACCGGTGCTGCGGTTCCAAGAGCCCGTAAATTTAATATCCGGGTTGTCATCGTTGATCATCGCATAGCGTCCCGGCGAAGATGAATTGATAACGTTGATGGCCAGCGTCTGCGGACTGCTCGCGCTGAATTCGAAGGTCAGGCTCGTCACGCCGACCGACTGCTGCTTCAAATACGACTTGTTAATGGTCACAAGACCGCTTGCGATCGTGTAATCGGTACCTTCCGTTAGTGCTGCCGCTCCGTTCTTGATCGCGGTCAGACTGTTGCCGCCGCCAAGCGTCAGCGTCGTCGTGACGTCGGCTTGGGCCGATGTTTTCAAATCAAAGGTCGCCGATAATGTGCTAAGCGATGTACCTGTAACCGCGATCGATATCGACTGCGAATCGCCGCCGGCAAAGCCGAAATTCAGCACGGCCGATTGGCCGGAAGGCTGCTGCATGAGATAGCTTTGCTTGATCGTCACGTCATTGCCGTTAATCGAATAATCGGTATTGGCTGCAAGCGATGCCGCTCCGTTCTTGATACCCGTCAGCGAGCTTGCTCCATACGGCAGATGGACCGTAATATCAGCAGGAACGTCCTTGCTGAAGCTGGACGCGGAAGGCTGGTCAAGGAGTGAGTCCGTCGTGACCTTCAGCGCATCGAGGATAAAGTAATATTGGCCGCTGTTGTTGCGCACGACACGAATCGTATGTGCGCCCGGTGCCAGGTCGGTCTTACTGAAGACGGCGTATTGACCGGCCTGCGGTGTTCCTTCGGTATCCACCGTTACGGCTGCATCGTTGTCGACATACACGTCCAGTTTGCCGTTGCTGCCGCCCTTCTCAGACCACAGCTCAATGCCGGTGCCGTTGAAGGTATACGTGAATTCCGGCTCCGTCCCGTTATCGGGCTCGCCGTAATGGACGTCGTTCATATAATCGGAAAGTCCGTTCCTGCCGCTGCTGTAGCCCCACTTGTTGGAGTAGGAAATCGCTGCATCATTGTCGTTGATTATGACCGTATGCGATACTGCCGCGAGGCCAAGGTCCGAACCGGATGTTTGTGCGTTGTCGCCGTTATCCGCACTTTGCGTAACGTTCAGTATCGGAGAGGCGGACGAATCCGTCACCGCAATGGACATATCCTGCGCATCGCCTGCCAGCTCTTTGCCGCCATTGCGGGTCCATGCGCCCGTATAACGCATGCCCGTGTCGTCATTGTTAACGAGCGACGTTCCGGCTTGCGCCGTTACCTTAAGCAATCGCGAAGCATGCGGTTCCAGCGTAACCGGACCGAAGCCCGTCGCGAAATTGCCCAACTCCTTATGCGCCCACAGATCACGGACGGATGCGGCGCCGGTGAGGCCGATATCCTTCCAGTTCACATTCACCGCGGCCGCCTTGTTGCCGAGATTGTACAATGCGACCGTATACGTGCCGTCGCCGTTATTTGCGTACCATACCTGCTGATTGGTAGACATCGACACCCGATGCGCCGGACGGCCCGCCTGATTAACGGCGATAACCTCGTCGTTCGTCAGCAGCTCAAGTCCGTAATCATCCAAATGGCTGAGATCGTCACCGGTATAGAGCTGTGCCGACGATGAAGACCACAGCGTCATCGCCGTCTGCCGTTCATCCTTCGTCAGCCCCGATGTCATCCCATTGCCAATGTTGAGGGAGTCGAAGTCGTTCCAGCCGCCCGGACCTGCATCCCGCCACCACAGAGCGGCATCCGGGAACAAGCGGGCAATGTTGGCCCACTGCGTCATGCCGATTTCGGGGTCGTAGGATTCAACATCCCAGTCTACGCGCCAGCCGTTCGCGTATTTCTTCCAGAAATCAACGTAGTTATGATCAAGCGCCCATGAAAGCTCGAACCAAATATGACGTTTGCTTAGCGCCTCGGACCACGCTTTGACATCGTCCCGAGCGTCAATTGACGTGTCGTTATGACCGGAGCCCGGCGTAACGCTGTCGAACTTAACGAAGTCCACGCCCCATGCAACCAGCTGGTCCGCGACGGAATCGACGTATTTCTGCGCGCACGGATTGCTGAAATCGATCTTGTAGCCGATGCCCCAGTAGTCCGCCGTCGTGTGAGGCGTTACGGCAATATCGTTAACGAAACAATCTGTCGTGCCGTATACCGGAATCGGCGTCGGCGAATTGATGGCATCCGGAGAGATGCCCGGAATCATATAAATCCCGATTTTCTGTCCGTTGGCATGGACGTACTTGACGAGATTCTCGAATCCGCCCGGATAGAGCGTCGTGCTCGGAACCGGACGTCCATATTCGTCCATGCTGCCGTTCCAGCCGGCATCAATATTAATATAGTTATAACCGTGCGCCTGCAGCTTCTCGTGCATCGCATCGGACATTTGCTTGATTTTCGCCTCGGAAATCCAATTTCCCGTCGGACCGTCATATACCTGCATGCTGTAGCTGCTCCAGCCCATATACGGCTTCAGCGCTAATCCGTTGTCGGCCGCTTCCGCCACGTTGGCGTGCGGAGGCACATAGCCGATCTGCGCGACGGCGATAATGGCTAAGAGAAAGCTCAGCCAGATTTTTCTTCGGCGCTGCGATTTGTTTTTCATTCCATTCAGTCCCCTTTGTCATTAGAAAATAGCCTCTTGATGCACCGACGGCATTCATCCGCGGTTATGTACGGCGAGCGGACGCTGCCCATTCCCCCTTTCTTCCGATATGACACCTTGCATGAACGACGACAACCGTACAGCCGATCTGAAAGCGCTTTTATCCCTCGATAAAAAAAACACTGCCAGGCTTCCAGCAGTGGATAACGATCGGCTCAAATATGTATGACAGCGCTTTCCACACGACCGATTATATAAGAACGGTTCACGGCGGAGATAGGTACACTTCCGTCAGAAAGCGTACGAATTGTCGGATTACAGGGGTACAAATCATCCCCTGCAGGGCCTCATTGGCTGTTTTTACGGTGATTTCCCCACATCACCTTATTCCCTTTCTATTCCCGCCGGCCGACGAAACGCGCGGACGGCAGCGTATGGCAGTCGGCTGGCCGAAATTAAGCGATTCTTGCAATCAGCAGCTGGACATCGAGCGACTGCTGAGAGATTACGTTCCATGTAAGTCTAACGAACCGTAGGGGTCTTATTTGCTCCAAAAAGCTGGATTTGAAATTCTAACAAACCCTACAGGCCTTATTTACTCCAAAACCCGTGCATTTCTGCTTAGTTCCGCTATATAAGGTCTCTGTGGTTCGTTAGAATTTTGGAGGCGCCCTTTTCCCCAAAATAAGGCCTCCACGGTTCGTTAGAGCTGCGAGGAGCTGGGGAAAGGCTGAAGAAGTGACCGGGAAAACTTGGCGGCGGGCTGCTGCAAAGTGACTGGGCGGGAAACTATCGAGCGGCTGCCTAGCGACTGCCGAACGATTGTCATTGAGAGACTACTGAGCGACTGCCGAGAGTTCACGTTCCCTATAAATCTAACGAACCGTAGGGGTCTTATTTGCTCCAAAAAGCTGGATTTGAAATTCTAACGAACCCTACAGGCCTTATTTACTCCAAAACCCGTGCATTTCTGCTTAGTTCCGCTATATAAGGTCTCTGTGGTTCGTTAGAATTTTGGAGGCGCCCTTTTCCCCAAAATAAGGCCTCCACGGTTCGTTAGAGTTGTCGGGAATGGTCGACGATGGGCTGCTGCAGAGTGATTGGTCGAGAGACTATCGAGAGACTATCGACGGGCTATCGAGCAACAGCCAACCGACTTTAGTTCGCAAGCACAGTAGTCCCGAGCAGCAGCTCCGGCATCTCCTCGCAGCGCAGCTTGGGCAGCAGCTCCGCGCCGCTAAACGCCCTCGCCTGCGCGGCAAACGCTGCGGCAAGCCCCGCCGCAGCGGCGCGCTGCTGCCATGGGCATGCGCCTACTGATCATCCACAAGTGCCATTTTCGGAGGGACAGCCTTTCTGACTTTGCCGCTCAACCCCGGTATGTTTGCTTTCGACTATGTGGGCGGGCTAATTGTGCCGGAGAATCAAAGCATTTCCATTACTGTCAGCAGCTCGCTCACCATAGCGGGTACACTTACCTCCTTCGCCAACATTTCTTGGTGGGAAGGATAACGCCTATTGTCTGTTTCCCGGGAAATAATCGCCGTACTCAAGCAATAAAAAAAGAAGACCCCTCAGACTTCTGCTTGTACAGCAGCTCTGAAATGGTCTTCTTTATAGTAGTTAAGGCTTATGACTGGCCGCCGCAGGACAGCTCATGAGCAGCTGCGGTTAGCTTGCGTAGTTGATCTCGAAGCTGGCCGATTTCCTCAGGAGGCATATTGGTCTGACAAAACACGCGCTCCGGAATCGTTATCACCTTCGACTTCATCTCGCGTCCTTGATCAGTCAATCGAACGATGACGCTGCGCTCATCCTCAGGATCGCGCTCCCGGCGGATAAGTGACATTCCTTCGAGCTTCTTTAAGAGCGGCGTGAGCGTGCCGGAATCCAGGTACAGCCGGCTCCCCAGCTCCTTAACGGGTACGCCGTCCTTCTCCCATAACGCAAGCAAGGTTACATACTGTGTATACGTAATGCCGAGTTCATCCAAATACGGCCGATACAGCTTCGTTACTTCGCGGGCGCAGGCGTAGAGGGCGAAGCAGAGCTGATTGTCGAGCTCCAGCTGGGCACCTTGTTCCATTGCAGTCTTCCTCTCTGCGGCTTAAGCTAGCAAGCCAATCTATAGTGAATAACACAATTAAATTGCATGCAATTTATGTCGTTAGAATAACAGTTGCCACAGGTACTGTCAACTGCTACACCGCACCTTTCTGATGGGAAAGAAGCAAATCCATGATCGCCTTATGACCACCACGCCTCGCCCACGCCAGCGGCGTCGCCCATTCCGGCACATCTGCCGGCTCTATAGCGGCTCCTTTGCGAAGCAGATAGGCTGCCATCTCGGCTTGACCATACTTAGCCGCCCATCCGAGCGGGGTCGTATTATATTCCTCGTCCACGGCGTGAAGATCAGCGCCATAGCGAAGCAGCAGTTCTGCAAGGTCGATGTCGCCTTTCTTCGCGATAAGATGCAGATAGCTGATACCGAGCCAATTCCGAACGTTCGGATCAGCCTCATGCCGAAGCAGCAGCTCAACCATCTCTTGGTCTGCATAGCTGAAGGCATACACCATATAATTGCTGGCGTACCACGGTCCGTTCAGCTCCGCATTATACCGCAGCAGCAGCTTGACGATGTTGGTGTATCCGCAGCTCGCCGCCTGGGCGAGCGGTCCGTAATCGCCATCGTTTGCAGAAGCCGGATTAAGCGCGAGCATTTCACCGACCAGATCGATACGGCCTAATGCACATGCACCGGACATCGTAACGGTCCCGCCATGTTCATAGAGCAGCTCCAGCAGTTCCTGCGCGCCTTTCTGCATTGCGGCATACACGGCATTACCTGATGCTTCAATCTCTGCGTTTGGATTCGCTCCATGCGCAAGCAGCAGCTTCACGCAATCGGCATGATCTCCTCTTACCGCCGCATAGAGTGCCGCTCCACCTGATGCATCTCGCTCAGGCAGGTTCGGATCGGCGCTTGCAGCCAGCAGGCAGCGCACAACCTCTACATGGCCATGCTTGGCCGCATAATAGAGAGACGATCGCCCCGACGAGTCTTTGGCATTAGCCAGCAGCGGATCCTGCGCCAGCTGCTCCTTCACTCGTATAGCATCACCTACAGCAGCTGCGATGAAGATGTCGTAAGGGATTCCTTTTCCAATGAGATACCCTAGCAAGAAGCGTTGGTCACGTAACGTATTCGAAGGCAGGTCGCGATTGCCCCTGTAGAAATAATCGCCTTCCATCGCCAAATGGATGGCCTGACTCCCGTCGGCTCTACGTGCATGAATGTCTGCGCCGCGCTCCAGAAGCAGGTCGATCAGCTCCAGCTGCCGTGTCATAACGGCCCAGTGCAGCGGCGTGTTGCCTCGCTCATCACCTGCGTGGATCGTCTCCGGGTGCTGCTCGAACCATGCCAACAGTTCATCGCGGTTGTACGCGCGAATAAGCCCCGCCGTCACATCGCCTATAGGCTGCACCTTCAGCGTGCACTGAAGATGCTCGCGAAGCAGCTCGGCGATATCTCCATACCCGCGATCCTGCGCCTTCTGCAGCAGGGAATCCTGCCAGCTCAGAACAGGCTTATCCGCAGCGTCTGCGCCGTTACGAAGCAGAAGTGCTGCGATATCCAGATGGCCTTCCCTGACGGCAACATGCAGCGGTGAGAAATACCCCCAGTTGCATGTTGCCAGACTCGGATCTTGCTGAAGCAGCTCTTCCACCATCGCGTTTTCTCCTGCTGCACACAGATCAAACATTCGTCTTATAGATTCAGGCATCTTCATCAGTCCATTTACCTCCGCCGCATTAGTTTAAGATACGATTGAAGCATTGCGATTCTCCAGACCACGATCATTCCGAATGCAAGCACGAAGAACAGCGCTCCCGTTTGCGGGATACTGACAGCCTGCTCCACTAAGTTATGAACGAGCAAACGCACGATGAGAAGACCGAGCAGAATGAATATAAACATTTTGGAACGTTTCAATACGATTGTTTCCCCAACCCTCTCCAGCTTCGAGGTACGGATGAGCGGATAAGCGAACAATACCGCGCCGACAGCGAAAGCAGCAATGGCCCATAACCACGGCACATGCGTGATCGGAACAACAAACATCAGAAAGCCGGTGGACATGCCGATCGGCGGAATAATGATTTTGCGCATTGTCGTAGGCCGATTGCTTGCTCGCAGTCGCAAGAACATGACCGCTATGCCTGATAGCAGCGTGAGCAAGATGGACGCCACGTGAGGGAGAGAGATTGATTGAGGGAGAAAGCTCATGTGGACGCAGCTCCTTTATTTCCGGCTAAAGCGCTTGTTTTCTCTAATCCTACTCATTTTGCTGCTGTGTTGCAAATAGATCCCGATGTACCTTAACAACCGCTTTGCGAATCGGAATATCTTGTTCCACCGAGCAGTTCGGCCTGTGAATATCTGTCGGAAACAAGACGATGAAATCGCCGGGCACCATATCAATCGTATTCTCGTTATGAACCTCATTATAGAAAGCAATATCCTGCGTCTCATAGCGGTCGTCTGTAATGACCTGCTCCTCCGAAACCTTGGCTACTCGCATCCGCTCGCGGCCGCTCAGCAGCAGCTGAATATCCGTGTGCTGCCTATGTGTCTCCGGCTTCACTTCACGCCAATCTCTCGTAACGGGCTCGTTAATGAGCAGAAACATGCCTGGTTCGCCAAACTCATGCCGACCGGCAGGAAGTTCGTCTAGATCCGTCTGCTGCAGCCGTTCAATCGCCCGGCGCACAGGCGCAGGGAACGTATGCCGCTCCCGCTCCCAATTCGTTAAATCGCTGAATATCATAAGCGTTACGGCCCCTCTACGATCGATTTCACACGGCCGACGTCACCGGATTGCAGCCGCACCTTTATACCATGCGGATGGTTGGGCGAATTCGTCAAAATATCCTTTACTATGCCCCTTGTTGTTTTGCCAGTTGCTTGATCCTTCTTCAAAACGATATCTACAGTAAGCCCTGGGCGGATCGCCGAGCGTTGTTGTCCGTTTGTACTCATGGTTTGTTACATACTCCTTCAAAATTAGGTTTTAATGCTCCCATCATATGCCAGCTTACTCGTGAAGTAAAGAATTTGGACAGGCAGCGAAAGAAACGATTGACAGTGAGAATGAGAATTACTATCATTGTTGTAGAGCACGACAACAACACCATCCAGAGAGGTCGGGAACAAGGCGGATGAAAAAGATCAAATACTGCTGCAGAAACTTCAAGCACGGCTCTAAGTCTGTTTTCAAAACCTTAAAGCAAGAATTTCCCGACTTGAAGCAGAAGAAGAAGGACTGTCTCGGCAACTGCAAGCTGTGTTCCAAGCAATGTATCGTAATGATCGGCAAAACGGAAGTCGTTGTAGCTCCGACAGCAGAAGTGTTGTACGCCAAGCTCAAACACCGGATAGGCTGATATGGCATAGTATGGTAATATAGGAGACGAGGTAGTCCATACTCCTTAGTGGAGTTTGGTGCTTCGTCTCTTTTTATTTTATAATACATTTGGAAAGGGAGGTGCGGCCGATGATGAACGATACACTCAGCCAAGCTTTGAACGATCAATTGAATTTCGAGTTGTATTCCGCGCACGTGTATTTGGCAATTGCCGCTTACTGTTCCGGAGAAAGCCTCGATGGTTTTGCGAATTTCTTTATTGTTCAAGCCGAAGAAGAACGCTTCCACGCGATGAAAATGTACAAGTATTTGAACGATCGCGGAAAACGCGTCACACTGATCGGCATGAGCACACCTAACAATGACTATAGCTCAATCCTCGATGCATTCCAGCATGCTTACCAGCATGAGCAGGAAGTCACCAAGCGGATCTACCACTTGTCCGACCTTGCAATGAATGATCGCGAGCATGCGACGATCCAGTTTCTCAAATGGTTTATCGATGAGCAAGTCGAGGAAGAGTCGATGTTCGACAGCATCATTAACAAGCTGAAACGAATCGACACCGACAGCAATGCCTTCTTCATGCTCGATAACGAGTTTGCGCAGCGGACATTCGTTCCACCGACTACGGCTTAAGTGTTGTGACGAAAAGTGGCTGAACAGGGGATTCCCGCTCAGCCACTTTTTTATGTGCGCTAGACGCCGCATGAAGGAGCCGATTCCCAACCATCGACCACCCGCTACCTAGTCGCTGACCAACCACCAACCATCGACCATTCACTGCCTGCTGAACAACCACAACCACCGGCCACCCGCTATCCGCTGACCGCTGCTCGCCACCCGCTATCCGCTGACCAACTGCCTACTATCCGCCCTCCGTTACCCACCAACCCACTATCCGCTCTGACCAACCTCCTACTATCCGTTCCCTGCCACCGACCACGCGGCAAACGCTGCAGATTCTAACTATCACGAACACTGGAAATTCTAACAAATCCTACAGGTCTTATTTCTGCAAAATAGCTCGATTCGAAATTCTAACGAATCCTACAGGCCTTATTTGGCCAAAAAATGCCCTTTGCCGTCCCATTTTTCCTAAATAAGGCTTCTACGGTTCGTTAGATTTGAAAAGGGGCTATTTTCGAGCAAATAAGACCTGTACGGTTCGTTAGCGCGAAACCACGGCAGCGACTTTAGCATATTCCAGTGCTATGCGAACGAGATAGCCGCACTGCATAGAGAGAGCCGCCTCAAAAGTCGCGATGCACACTTTTGAGACGGCTCTTTATTGTTTCTAACGACGACGGCTAGTCAGTATCGTCACTGCAAACCTCGGCAGTACGAGCTGGCGGCGCCAGCGGGACGGCTGCTTGAGCAGGCGGTACAGCCACTCGACGTTCAGCTTCTGCCATATTACCGGGGCGCGTTTCACCTTGCCCGCGATGACATCCAAGCTGCCGCCGACACCGAAAGCAACCTTCGCATGCAAGCGGCTCTTGTGCTTGAAGATCCACCGCTCCGCGTTAGGTGCGCCTAGCGCTACGATCAGCACATCCGGGCGCTTCTGCCCGATATCCGCGACAAGCGCTTCTTCCTGCCCGTCCTTAAAGAAGCCGTTATGTCTGCCGACTATGGTGACGCCTGCGTATTTGCTTGCGATGATTTCAGCTGCTGTCGCATTGGTTTGCTCGTCCGCTCCGACGACATATAGAGTGAAGTTGTGCTGCTTCGCTTCCTCGAACAGACGAATCAGCAAATCATAGCCTGTCACACGCTCAGGGATATGCTCGCCCTGCCACTTCGCGGCAAGCACCACACCGATGCCGTCCGGCGTAATAATATCCGCTTCGTCCACGATCGTTTGAAGCTGCTTCTCCGAACGTGCAGCCATAACGATCTCCGGATTAGCTGTAATAAGATGAAATAGCGGCTTATCCTTCGCTGCAATCTGCGCTTGTACGAGCGCCACCGTATCCGAAAGCGTCCGCTTCGAGAACGGAACGCCTAATATATTGACTGTATTCATACTACACCTTCCTCTATACACTCATGCTGTCTTTTATTGTAGCACAAAGCCGAAATCGGTTGAAACCTAGCGGAACAGCCCTGCTACCCATCTGATAAAATCGCCCACAATCGGTACCAGGCCAAATCCGTGCTCACCGATGGCTACAATTCCGTAAACGCGTTCGCCAATCGCAACCGCGCCAAGAACATGCTCCCCAATGGCCACGGCTCCAAGCGCGTTTTGACCGATCGCTACCGCACCGACAGCAGACTGGCCGATGGCAACCGCTCCGAGCGCCAGTTCCCCGATGGCAACCGCCCCGGCGGACAACCCGCCTGACATGGCCACAGCGCCAAGCGCGAGCAACCAGCCTACCGTCACGGCTCCGACCGAAATGATGCCGACCGAGACAGCCCCTCCGGCTACCAGCCCGATCGCCACATCGCCAAGTGCGATGATTCCGATGGCGACCTTAGGCTTTCCTTTGCCTACGCTTGTTCGAATGCTGATGAAGGGAAACTTTGCAGTGGGCCACTGGTAGTCGATCTCTTCTTGCCCATTGCCTCTTATATATCTGTTGAATCGAAGCAAACGACGCCATTCAAACATGAATGCGCACTCTCCTCGCTCTTCGCTAATATTGGGCCGACGAACCAACTTCGGCTGATTAAGGCCGCTTCTTCAAGCGTATAATATTTTCAAGAATGATGCGAGAGCTTTTGCTCACAAGAAGGCAGGTTGATTCGTATGAAAATAAATAAAATGCCAGTAGTGGCTGCAGCGGCTCTATTACTGCCCATGATTTTGTTGGTGGCCTGCGCCAAGCACAGCACCACCACTGTTGGCAAAGGGTCAGAACCATCTCCCGCCTCAGCTGCAGTCCTTGAAGTTCCCAAGATCGTCGCCGGCAACGAGGCGTTCAACGTTTATTGGCCTGCTGAGAAAAGTGTCATCGGCCAATCCTTTACGGTGAAAGGACAGGCGCGCGAGGCCGCTTTCAGCTATACGTTGGAAGACGGGCATAACGTGCTCGCGGAGGGACATGTCATGGCTGACAAAGGAGCGCCGGAATGGGGTAATTACGAATTTACAGTTAGACTTACAGCATCGCCGACCAGCCCGACCGGTGTGCTTACGATCTATGAATCGAGCGCCAAGGACGGTTTGCCCATTCATCAGCTGCACTTGGCTTATCAATTCGAAGATGCGTTAGTTAAGCTTGAGTAGGACTATTGCAGCCGATTCGCGAAGAGCGGATCGGCTTTTTTGTGCGCAAAGAGACATTAATGGCCCGGCTGCGTAGCAATTTGCCAGCGGACGCCGAACTTATCTTCCAATCGGCCGAACATGCTGCCCCAGAACATCCGCTCGAACGGCATGATGATTTTGCCGCCATTTCCCGACAGATTGTTGAAGGCATCCTCCGCTTCTTCCTCGGTCTCGAACTCCAATGTGAGGTCAATCCCATTGCCGCGATTAATCGGTCCGGCATCTGCCATATAGAACAGCAAACCTGCCGCCTGCAGCACCAAATGCATGACATTATCCTTTGTTTCCTCTGCCGCGCCCGGCATATCGCCGTACGTTTGCAGGCTAATAATTTCACCGCCAAGCGCCTCTACATAGAAGTTCGCCTGCACTTTCGCATCGTCGCAATAGAGATACGGTCGAAGCTTGGTCATGGGTCAATTCCTCCTCCGTTTTTCGATAGCTGTCGCTTTCATTGTTACCATAAAGTGTAACAAAACAAGCCTGCATTCGTAAATCAGGTTGCACATTCGACATAATCGAATGATTACAACAATAATAAACACATCACAGCGTTAACATCGTAAAAATCTCAATTCGCACTCCTCATTTTACACTCCGCGAAAATCTAACGAACCGTAGAGGTCTTATTGGGCCGAATTTTGGGGCTTCGAGAATCTAACGAATCGTAGAGGACTTATATGGGGATAATCGGCTCCAAACTACTCAAAAACCGTCAAATAGAGTCCCTACGATTCGTTAGCATGTTTTAGGAGCCAAGAATGGGCTAATAAGCGCCGTACGATTCGTTAGAGCATTTCAGAGTGATACCACTTGAATGCGGCATCCCTTTTTTACGTTATGAACGATGAATCCAGAAACGCTTGACGACATTACCGTGTGCTTCCGTGAAGATCGATTCGAATTGCCCGCCGTTTCGCAGAATCGTGCGTTCCGAGCCGATATTGTCCTGGTCGCATATGACGAGGACTTCGCGTATGCCCAGAGCATCCGTCTCCTGGAGCGACAGGGCAAGAAGCTGCGCTGCATAGCCTTTGCGCCGCTCAGACGGAATAATGCCGTAGCCGATATGACCGCCGCTCTCAAGCAGCTTCTGATTCAACCTATGGCGAATATTCGCCGCACCAACGACATGCCCGTCATCGTCCAACAGCCAGTATGTGGAGTGAGGCACCCAGCCGTCAGGCGTATTCTCCTCCTTACAGGCCTCGTTCAATTCATTTATGTATGCTTCAAAATCACTCGGGTCCTTACTAACCACCCACGGAACGATATCTTCCCCGCTCTCGATCCACTCCCGATAGAATGCCAAATAAGCTTCTTGCAAAGCAACTGACGGCTTAACTAAACGCACCATTTTCCCCTACTCCTTTATGTATAGAAAAAGAAGCAAGGCATCGACAGAATATCGTCTTGTGCCTTGCTTCATTCTTAGCTCATCAATGGATATTAACGTGACCCTTTACGTGGCGGACGTCCGCCCGCGCCTTGCTTTCCACCGCTGCTTCGGCCGCCCTTGAAGCCGCCTGAGGATGGTCTGCCGCCCGAAGACGGTCTGCCGCTAGTGCGTGCGCGATTCTTATCGCCGCCCCCGTTCGGGAATTGCGGTGCGCCTGCACCGCGGCTGCCGAATTCGCCGCCACGGCCGGTTCCACCGCGCTGCGGGGAATCCCCGCGCGAAGCTGCTGCGCCGCCGCCAAACTCGCTGCGCGGTGCCGATGATGCTCCGCGTGATTCGCCGCGCTGCGTAGAACCGCCGCGGCTGCCGCCGAACTCACCGCGTGACGCCGATGCTCCACGGCCTCCGCCGCCGAACTCGCTGCGGCCAGCCGATGCGCCGCGTCCACGTGACGAGTCGCCGCCGCGTCCACGGCCAGCGCCTTCGCGTCCGCCGCTGCGCTCAGCTGCGCCTGCGCCGCCAAACTCGCTGCGCCCGGCTGATGCGCCGCGTCCGCGTGACGAGTCGCCGCCGCGTCCACGGCCTGCGCCCTCGCGCCCGCCGCTTCGCTCAGCTGCGCCAGCACCGCCGAATTCGCCGCGTCCGCCTTCTTCGCGGGACGGCGTGCTGTAGCGCCCGCGTCCGCCAGACGCTGCTGCGCCTTCGCGCGAGCCTGCTCCGCCGCGTCCGCGCGGTGCTTCCGCTCTTGCCGCGCCCCACTGCGGCGCCTCTTCAGCTCCGCCGCCGCGTACACCTGCTCCGCGCGATTCACCGCGCTTCGCTGCTCCACCGTAAGCACCGCCGCCTGTGCTGGCTTTCCGGGTATCAATGTTGCCGCCAAAGCCGGATCTGCTCTTGCGGCCCTCTTGGCCGGAACGTCCGCCCTTTGGTGCCCACTTGCCGGAAGCCGACTGACCTGACGTTCCGCCTCTGCGGCCGGAGCCGCCGGATTTGCGTTCGCCGCCTTGACGGTCCGGCATATCGTCCATCACCGATGTGCGAATCGGTGCGCCGCCGCGATTCTTCTCACGCGGAATCGGCTGATTAATGCCTTTCTCGATAGCAGCAAGCTCCAGACGATCATGCGGAGATACGAGCGTAATCGCAAGACCATCTTCACCTGCGCGACCAGTACGGCCGATCCGGTGAATGTAGCTCTCTGCATTTTCCGGGATGTCGAAGTTGAATACATGTGTGATGCCTTCAACATCAAGGCCACGTGCTGCAACGTCAGTCGCAACCAACAAATGAATCTTCGCATCGCGGAACCGTTTCATAACCTGCTCGCGTTTCGATTGCGTGAGATCGCCATGCAGCTCGTCGCTGTTAAAGCCATTCTCTTGCAGGAATTCGTTAAGCGCGCTAGCCCGCTTCTTCGTACGGACGAAAATAACACCCAAATAAGGGTTGTACTCACCCAGAAGACGCTGCAGCTGCTCCATCTTATCTTTCGCGCCGACTTCAACCGTCAGTTGGCGAATGGCCTTCAACGTCACTTGCGGTGCGCGCACCGTGATGTCCTTCGGTTCGATCATGAACCGCTGCGCCAGCGAGCGTACACCGCCCGGCATTGTAGCCGAGAACAGCATCGTTTGCTTGCGGTAAGGCATTTGGCTCAAAATTTCCTCAACTTCTGTCAGGAAGCCCATGTGCAGCATTTGATCGGCCTCGTCGAGCACGAGCATTTTGACCGAACCAAGCTTCACTGTGCCTCTGCGGATATGATCAAGCAGCCTGCCTGGTGTAGCAACAACAATATGAACCGCACGCTGAAGCTTCCGCAGCTGCGATTCCACATCTTGTCCGCCATAAACAGCCAGCACGCTGAATTCGTCCTTCGTTGCAAGCCGTTTCTTCAGTTCTGTCGTAATTTGCAGCGCAAGCTCACGCGTCGGCGTAAGGATGAGACCCTGCAAATCATCGCGCTCCGGTCTGATTTTCTCCAGCATCGGAAGCAGGAACGCGAGCGTTTTGCCCGTACCTGTCTGTGCCTGACAGATTACGTCGCTGCCCTGCATAATAACGGGTATTGCGCCTTCTTGAATCGGTGTCGCTTCATGAATTCCTTCATTGCGCAGCGACTGCGACCGTTCCTTGGCAATACCTAATTGTTCAAAACCTGCCAATACATCCACCTCTTTTAGTTATAAAAACCTTCCCGTTCGAAAACCGGCATTTCTATCGTACCACATTACGGACCTGCTCATGTACCGATTCTTCCCAATTCCCAGTAAAAATGTCGCTTACCGACCATTTTTCTCCACTGTTTATCCTTATTTTGTCCGTATCGCACGCCCGCCAACCTATCCTTTACGACTCGTAAGGAGCCTTTTGAGCAAAATAGTTCGGTTTTAGCTCCGTATCCTCATATCGGTTGTGAAAAATAGCCGTTGTCGCCGGGGACAGCGGTGGAATCAACCAGGACCATCGTCCGGTCGGCATTCGGCCGTTTCGCCGTTCCTTCTCTGTAAACAGAGCGAACTGCTTGCTCGCGGTATGGTGATCGACGATCGTAACGCCTTGCGCCTTATAGGAGTGCAGCACCGCTACATTCAGCTCTACGAGCGCCCGATCACGCCATAAAGTGATCTCTCTGGTTGTATCCAGCCCCATCAACGTGCCTACTGCCGGCAGCATGTTGTATCGAAATGGATCAGCGAGATTGCGCGCCCCGATTTCGGTGCCCATATACCAGCCATTAAACGGAGCCGCCGTATAATGAAGACCGCCGATCTCAAGACGCATGTTCGAGACGAACGGAACCGCGTACCATTTTAGCTGCAAGTCGTCGAAAGCAGGATAGTCGGGGTGAGATAGCGGCACCTCGAGGACGATATCCGTCGGAATATCGAACCACTCCGGCGGCTGCGAGCCGATTTGGATTACTAACGGCAGCACGTCGAACGCAGTTCCGGTCCCCCGCCAGCCCATCTCCATGCACGTTTGCGTAAGGGTCACCGATATCGGATCGCCAAGAACGGTACCATCTTCCTTCTGGTAACCCGCGTATCGGATCAACTGATCGTTCCAGATTCGGATACGAGGCGATTCTGCGTCTACGCACGGGGCAAAAACGGTGATAGAAGGTAATATTTTACCTCCACCTGTGGCATGTTCAATATGACGAAAAACCGCTTTGGCGATATCAGCCGCGGCAGTCGCTTCTCTCGCATCCTGCACGGTTAACGAATCCCAGAACAATCGGCCGATGCACCGATTGCTGTTGCGCCATGCCAGCTTAGCCCCGTAGGCAAGCTCCTCCAAAGTATGCGTATACGTTCCGGTGGCAGCGATCTCCGCTGTGATCTCCGCTATTCGTGCCGCTGTCTCCTGTTCGGCAATAAAGAGCTCGCTGCCGAATTGTCTGATAAACGTCTCCGCCTCCTGAAGCAGCCCTACATTGTTGATGATCGTCTGTTGATTCTGCATAACTTCTCCTTGCCTGCCCGATGATTAGTTATCTTTATTATAACGGATTTGCTTGACGAATTCCCGTTTCCCAGCTTGTGGAAGGAATTTCACTTTCAAAATGTAAGTGACAGGGGTATACTGAGGCTGAGCTTACTGTTGAATTGCTGCTTTATAGGTATTCAAATAAGAAGGAGTGGAGCATGTTGAACCGATTAGCAGAACCTTTTGCGCTGAAAAGCCTGTCACTTAAGAACCGCATCGTTATGGCGCCGATGTGCCAATATTCCGTAGATGCAAAGGACGGTACGCCGAACGAATGGCATTATATTCACTATGTGACTCGCGCGGTTGGCGGCACGGGCCTGATCATTATGGAAATGACCGATGTCGAGCCGGATGGACGTATCACGGAGCGTTGTCTTGGCCTGTGGTCAGATGAGCAGATCCCGGCTTATCGCCGCATTATTTCGGAAGTGCACCGTCACGGCGCGAAGATCGGCATCCAAATTGCCCATGCCGGACGTAAGGCCGAAGAAGCGGTAGACCCTGTTGCTCCTTCCGCTATCGCATTCAGTGAAGCCTACCGTACACCTCGTGCATTGACGACTGAAGAAGTGAAAGCCATGGTGGTGAAGTTCCGGGAAGCAGCTCGCCGCGCGGTTGAAGCCGGTGTCGATACGATCGAGCTCCACGGCGCCCACGGGTATCTGATCCACCAGTTCCAATCACCGGTCACGAACCGACGCGAGGATGAATACGGTCAGGACCGTGCACTGTTCGGTGTGGAAGTCATTCAAGCTGTAAAAAGCGTGATGCCTGCCGATATGCCGCTTATCATTCGGGTTTCCGCAGCCGAGTTCTCAGAAGGCGGCTATACGCTTGAGCAGGGAATTGAGATTTTCCGACGCTATCAAGAAGCCGGCATCGACATGTTTCACGTCTCGAGCGGTGGCGAAGCGCCGGTTACCGGTGCCAATCGCCCGGCGATTTATGCCGGTTATCAGGTGCCGCTTGCTCGCGCAGTGAGGGATGCGCTGAGCGTGCCTGTCATCGCCGTCGGCTTGCTCGATGAGCCGAAGCTGGCGAACGCGACGATTGCGCAAGGCAATGCCGATCTCGTAGCCGTTGCCCGCGGTATGCTGCGCGACCCGTATTGGGCGCTGCATGCGATCCAAGCGGTAGCCGAGAAGGGCTCTGGCGAAGCTGCGGCGTTTCTTCCGCGGCAATACCAACGCGGCTATTAAGGCGGGCTCGTATGAAGGTAAATGTGAGCAAGCAGAGTGCGGAGCATTACATCTGGGGCGACGTATGCGACGGCTGGCATTTGGTCAAAAATGACCAGCTCAGCATCATCCACGAGCGGATGCCCGCCGGTGCCAGTGAGTTGCGGCACTATCATGAGCAGTCGCGGCAGTTTTTCTTCATGCTGTCCGGGACGGCGACGCTTGAAATCGACGGCGTGCCTGTTATTATTGGGCCGCACGAAGGTGTCGAGGTGCCGCCGCTCACCCCTCACCAGATGCTGGGCTCCACCATCGAACCGGTGGAATTCCTCGTTATTTCGTCCCCGACTACGCGCGGTGACCGCGTAACGGTATAAATGGTTGTGAAAAAGCTGAGAAGGCACGTTGGCCTTCTCAGCTTTTTGTGTTTTTGGTGGGTTGAGGCGGCGGGGCATCGCGCGCCAAACTAGTGAGAACCAGCTCGATAAGCGGTATATCCGCTATCAGGGCTGCAAACTAGCTAATTTCTGCACCGATAGTGGCATATCCGCTTAAAGTCTGAGAAATCCGCATAATAGCTCGTTTCGGCCCGGGAACCGGCTCGATTAGCGGTATTTCCGCTATCGATGCTCCAAACTAGCTAATCTCTGCGCTATAAGCGGTATATCCGCTTAAAGTATGAGAAATCCGCATGTTGAGCTCGTTTCGACCCAAAAGCAGCATACGAGAGCGTCATATTCGCTTTCAGCGCACCAAACGCTCTCGCCTCTGTGCTGAGAGTCCGATTTTCGTACTCTCATCTGCATTTCGGCGTGGTTTTGACTTTGAGAGTTCGTTTTTCGCACTCTCACCATCCGACTTAGGAGGAATCGGGTTAGTTTGTTTACTGAGAGTTCGACTTTCGTACTCTCAGCTGCATTTCGACGTGTTTTTGACGTTGAGAGTCCAATTCCCGAACTCTCATCATCCGCCGCAATGGAAAGTGGTTAGTTTATTTGCTGAGAGACGGCTTTCCCTACTCTCACCAGCATTTTCCCGCAGTTTCAGCGTTCAATCGCACTACCCGCTAAGCGCATTCCGTACCGCGAGAATATACTTCGCCTGATCGAGCGGATTCACACCGCGCCGTTGGCGCGACACGTCAACGTCCGGCGGGCATTCGCGGTAGCCCGCGAAGAAGGTCGTGAGCGTGCCGCGGCCTTTTGTCATGGAGCCGAGGCGCGCCGGGAAGTCGAGCGTAGTCGCGACAGGCAGCGTTCCCTCAAGCTCCATTCGCTCTTGGCGCACGATAGGCGCATCGAATTCGCCGCGCATCAGGACAAGCTCGTTCATTAGCTTGCCGCCATACTCCTCCGGCACGGAGAGCCGAAAACGAAGCAGCGGTTCCAGCAGCTTCGTTCCCGTATTCGCAAGGCCGTTCATTATGCCCATCGGCGTCGCGATGACAAAGTCCAGCGGGTGCGTATGCCACACATGATGCTCACCTTCGATTAGCGTGACGCGCAGGTCCGTTACTTCCCAGCCGCGCAGTCCCTGCTGCAGCGCCTCCGGCACTCGCCTCGCGACCTCATTCTGATAACTCTCCAGCAGCCGTTCGTTGCGAACAAGCGACTTATAGACGAGTCCGCTGCCTCGCTCACCCGGCTCAATCGTAAACCGCAATATGGCCCAGCAAGGCTTCGGCATTAAGTAAGCGACATAGCCTTCGCCAACCGAAGCAGGCGTTTCTTTATAAATGACCGACGGCGCGCCGAAGCTGACTTCGAGCTTAAATCGGCTGAGCAAGATGGAGGTCAGTACCTCCATCTGTATCGGCCCCATCACCTTCAAGTGCAGCTCACGCTCATCCTGCAGCCACTGCAAGTCGAGCAGCGGGTCCTCGTCCGCCAGCTCCTGAAAGGCGGCGACAACAGCCGGATACTCCGCCTCGTTCTTCCACTGCACCTGCACGGTGAGCAGCGGCACCGCGAGCCGTTTCTCTCCCGGCACACCCTCAGGCGCGCCGATGACATCACCGATTCGTGCGCGGCTCCAGCCATATACAGCCGCAATATCTCCGGCCCGCAAGACGCCGATATCTTCCGTCTTCTGACCTGTTACGCGCCGAATTTGCGTCACTTTATCCTGCATATCCCGGCTGTAATTGAGCACCGTATCTCGGTTGCGGATAGTCCCTTCGAAGAGGCGGACATACGCGATTTTGCCCATAACAGGGTCCCGTTCCATCTTGAAAATAACGCCCGAAACCGGAGCATCCTCCGACCCACTCGGAGCCGGCAGATACGTCAGAACGGCATCCATTAATTCCTTTACGCCAATCCCGCGGTTCGATGCACCGAACAGGACAGGAAACAACGTGCTTTGGTGCACACCGCGAACCACCACCTGCCCAAGCAGCGCGTCATCCACCGCCTGCCCTTCCAGATACGCTTCCAGCAGCGACTCGTCCTGCTCGGCAGCCGCTTCCACCAGCATGCGCCGATAAGGTTCCGCCCACGGATGCTGTACCAATTCTCGCTCGTCCAACACCGGCACAGAACCCGTAAACGCTGCTTCTGCCCCAACTGGTGCCGCGACAGGCACCACCTGCCGCGACAGCAATCGCTGCAGCTGCCCTAGCACAACCAATGCATCAGCGCCTACGCGATCCATTTTATTGATATAAATAAGCGTTGGAATCGACAGATCGCGCAGCGCCTGCCAGATCACTTCCGTCTGCGCCTGCACGCCTTCAACGGCTGATACGATCAGAACCGCACCGTCCATCACTCGAAGCGACCGCTCCACCTCAGACAAAAAATCGACATGCCCCGGCGTGTCCACCAGATTAATAGGCGTATCCTTCCATGCGAACCGTGTCACGGCAGCTCGCACCGAGATGCCCCGCTCCCGCTCCACATCCAGCCAATCCGTCTGCGTTGTTCCTGAATCCACGCTGCCCAGCGCGCGAATATGCCCGCTCTGATAGAGCATCTGCTCGGTCGTGGTCGTTTTGCCTGCATCGACATGAGCAAATATGCCAACATTACGCATCTGCGCGCTCATAGCTCCTGATCTCCTCCGGTTTTAGCCCTTATCGTCGTAATAAACATGATCGGCCGCCGCTATAGCGCCGCCTTCCATTGTAAAAATCCCAAACGAATACTGCTTCTGTCTACGTTTATCTGTCGGTGAGCCCGGATTAAACAGCAGCACACCGTTTCGCTCCCGAATAAGGGGAACATGGGAATGCCCAAACACAATAACATCCACACTGCCCTGCTCGAAAGACCGATACGCATTCGTCTCCGTATCCTCACGCTTACCCGCACCTAGGTGACCATGCACCAGGCCGACGCGAAGCCCGCCTATATCGAGCACTTTGCGGTGGCCGAATTTAGCTATAATTTCATCCCCGTCATTATTGCCTGCCACACCTTCAGTCGGCGCATAAGCACGCAGCATTTCCCATACCGATAACGTCATCCAATCCCCCGCATGCAAGATCGCATCCGCGTCCTTAAGCTCCTGAATCAGCCGGTCCGGCAGCTTCTTTGCCATCCTTGTCATGTGCGTATCCGATACAACGACTACTTTCATGCCTCCACTCGCCCCTTCACTCTGGCATGGTGTAACCACAACGCCGCTAATCTTCCACCTATATCCTATTACCTTCATTATTGTGCAAAAGCACCCTGTATTCAACATGAAACCATTTTATTCTTGTAATCTAACACAGACTTATCGCTAATTAAATTTTTCGTTCATAAACCCATCGATTTGCACAAAAAACTGTCATTCACACCTTGTTTCGTGTTAGATTATATTACATATAAAGCAATTGATCGCTCACAGTCCGGTTAGGAAAAGGAGAGAATGCTATGTTCAACATTAGGCGTTATTCTACCGCAGACCACGACGACATCTGGCGGCTTCATCTTCTTGTTATTTCCGCAGCAGGCGTAGAACCGACTCATCAGCATTATCATGATATTTTTCATATTGACGAGCAATATTTGGAGAGCGGCGGCGATTTTCTTGTCGGAACCGGTCAGAACGGCGTCGTTGTGGCAATGGGCGGACTGAAAAAGCTCGACGACGAGACCGCTGAAATCAAACGGCTGCGCGTCCACCCAAGCTTCCAGCAGCGCGGCTATGGCCAGATGATGCTGACGAAATTGGAGCTCCGGGCTAAGGAGCTCGGCTTTCGCCATATTTATCTCGACGCCCTAACGAACCAACTCGGCGCCAAAAGGCTGTTTCTTAGTAATGGCTACGCGCATCGAGGCGCTTCCGTTATTGACGGCTTCTGGATCAATGTCTACGAGAAATCGCTCACAGAGGCAAAATAAAATTGGGTTTTTAAAAAAAGCTCAAACCGCTAGGCTTATCTCATCGTTACCTCCTAATAGAACGACTATTATGAGGAGGAAGATCGATGAATAAACCAAGAAGGTTTGGGCTGTTTTTGCTGACCCTAACCGTATGTCTGGCCATGCTTCTACCTGTTCTCAGCGCCTCGGCGGAAGAAAGCTCCAAGGGGGTCACAACAGATGCGGAGACGGCCGCCAACCTTGGCCTGCTGTTAGGTGACGGGACCGGCGTTTCAACCGCCTATCTCAGCAAGACGTCCACCCGCCTCCAAGCTGCCATTATTTCGTTACGTCTTCAAGGTAAATTAACTGATGCACAAGCCTTTACAGGCAGCAGCAGCTTTAAAGATGCCTCCCTCGTAAGCACAAGCAATCAGGCTATCCTGGCTTATTTGAACGTTCACGCAGAACTGGGCTGGAACGGTACGGGCAACGGCAATTTCAATCCCCTTGCCTCCATCACAGCACAGCAGTTTTATAAAGTGCTGCTTGAAGCGCTCGGCTACAAGTCCGGCACCGCTTTCCAATATAGCGATACATTCACCTTCGCTAAAGGAAAAGGGCTGAAGAACATCGCGGCCTCAGCCGAGCTGACCAATGCCGATATCGCAACAGCACTTGTTGAAGCGCTGAATGCGCCGAACGCAAAAGGTGCCACGCTGTTCGCCCAGCTGCAGCAGGCGAACGTAATCGCCGCTTCTGCCGTACTGCCAACAGGCGAGCACATAGGCCTTGCTGCTACAGATAAGCTCGGCTCCTACTTAACCGACAGTAAAGGACGCACACTCTACTACTTCACGAAGGACGCTGCCAATCTGGAGTCCTGCCAAGGCGGCTGCCTGCAAGCATGGCCGATTTTCCATGCGGATCAGCTGCAAATTCCAACATCTCTGAACGCGGCTGACTTTGGGATGTATACTCGTGCTGACGGTACGATACAAACAACGTATAAAGGATGGCCGCTTTACTATTTTGCCAAAGACATGGCTCCCGGTGATGTAAATGGCGAAGCAGTCGGAGGCGTATGGTTCGCAGCCAAATCGGATTATGCCGCTATGTTAGGCACGTCTGCCACCCTCGGAAACTACTTAACAGATGCGAATGGACGCACCTTGTACTATTTTGACAAAGATACTTCTGGCAGCAGCGTTTGCGAAGGCACTTGTTTGGCCAACTGGCCGGCTTATCTCGCTGCGGGTGCAAAAGCGCCTACCGGCGTTGCAAGCTCTGATTTCGGCGTCATTACACGCACGGATGGCAGCAAACAGTCCACGTATAAGGGCTACCCGCTCTATTACTTTGTCAAAGACTTGGCACATGGCGACGTTAACGGACAAGGCTTGAATAAGGTGTGGTATGTCATTGACCCTGTTGCTTTCAAAGGTACAACTGCCAGCGCAGAAGTCAAAACGTATCAGGTAGACATCAAAGAATATTCCTTCGGCACCGGCCCGCTGACTGTGGAAGCCGGCTCCAAGATCATTTTCACCAACTTTGACGACATGAAACACAATGCCATTGCGGTAGACGGCAGCTTCAGCACTCCGTTATTAGCAAAGGGCGAAACATTTACCATTACAATCAGCAAACCTGGTACGTACGATTATTTCTGCGAGCCCCACAAGAAGTTCATGACGGGCCAAATTATTGTGAAATGAGTGACAGCTTATGCAGAGGAAAACGAGGAGTAACCGCGTAGGAGCGATGTGGAACAAAGGCTATCTATTCGCTGCCATGTGCTTATTGCTATGTCTGTTGGTGTCTGCTTGCAGCAGCAATAATAACGCCGCTATGGAGAATCACGGCAATCATGGTGATATGGCGATGAATGATGCAGCAAACTTGTCTGACTCCGGAGAGAACAGCTCTGTTAACGCCTCAGCAGCCAACAACTCGGCAGTGCAGCCTGCCCCAACGACTGACGACACTCAGGCGGACGACAAGGGCAGCAACTCTTCAACAGATGGCGGAACTGCTGCGGAAACAGAGCCGAAGGCTGACGATTCTAAGACTGTGACGATGCCCGAGGATGACAAAGCCGAGCCTAAACCGGCAGCTGATGATAAAGGCGGCACAAAGAACGATTCCAAAGATGATACGCAAAAAGATGATTCAAAGTCAACGACACCTGCTCCAAAGCCAGCAACAAAACCGGCTGCGAAACCCGAGACGAAGCCTGATCAAAGCACGACGACCAAGCCCGACAAACCGGTTGCGGGCGATTCGAAAGCCGAAGTGAAGAGTAAAACCTATGTGGTCGAGATTAAGGAGTTCGCATTCACCGTAAGCAGTCTAACCATCCGCCCGGGCGATACCGTAAAATTCATCAATCGGGATAAGGTCAAGCACAGCGCCACGGCGGACGATGGCAGTTTCGATACAGGCCTCTTCGGTCTCGATGAAGAGAAATCCGTCACCTTCGACACCGAGGGCGAGTTTTCTTACTACTGCTCGCCGCATCCCGCTATGCAGGCAACCATTATCGTTTCAGCTAAATAACATGCCTGCCTTGCAACGTTTAGGGTAGCCGCAGCTCAGGCGGTTACCCTCTCTGCGTTATTTTGGTACACTTGTCTTAATTATTGACGTCTGTTCTGGAGGCTTGCCGGTATGCACAATCTTGCTGATCATGAATTGATGCTGCTCATCAAAGCCAAGCAGCAGATGGCGCTGTCTGTTCTATACGACCGTTACGCGGCACTCGTGTATTCGTTCGCGCTGAAGTCGTTGAAGGACGAACAGTCTGCAAGGGACATTACGCAGTCCGTCTTCATGCGGCTGTGGACGACCGAGTCGGACTATAACCCGGACAAAGGCCGTTTCACCAGTTGGCTGCTAACCGTAACGAGAAATATGACAACAGACTGGCTGCGCAAGCAGCGGCGTATCAACGCCCCATTGCTCCCCTATGTGCCGGAGGAGCTTGAGCGCATTCCGGATGCTGCCGTCCATTCCCCTGAGGAGAGTGCAGAGCGCGAATCGCTCAAAGCGCAAATTCGCAGCGCTTACCGCCATCTGTCCTCACAACAAATTATGCTGCTGGAGCACTTCTATTGGCAGGGGTACAGCTTAAGCGAGCTCGCTGCAGCTTATAATCAGCCCCTTGGCACCGTGAAGAATCGATTGCATCAAACACTCAAAATATTACGCAGACATTTGCCGGCAGAAGAGGAGGGATTGTGATGGAGAAGCAAGATATACTGTCTTCATTCCCGTGCGAGCTCTGTCTGGAATACGTTTCAGGCGCATGCACAGAAGAAGAATCGCTCGCCTTCGAGCTTCATCTCCCTCACTGCGATGCCTGTCAGAAGGAGCTGCTGGAATTGCGAACTGCCTGGGATGCACTCCCTGTCGACATTGAATGGATCGAGCCGCCTCAAGACCTGAAGCAGCAAGTGATGGATGCCGCGCTTGCAGCTCGTCCGGAAGAAGAGATTCTCCACGATGCGGCTGTTAGCCGTATTGCGAAACGACCAAGGAATTCCAGAGCTCGCTTCGGCAAGCTGCTCCCCGGACTGCTCGCCGCCTCAATTGCAGGGATAGTGCTGCTGTCCATTTGGAACATCCAGCTGCGGCATGAGCAGCGAATCGCTCCCCTTCCGGTGGAGCAGGCACTCCAAGTATCTGCCGCCCAGATTAGTGAGCTCGTTTCACTAAAGGCGCAAGGACCGCTCGCCGGCAAATCCTCCGGGGTCGCCTGTATTGTAGACAATGGGCAAAGCCGGCAGTTCGTCGTGTATTTGTTCGGCGCCGCTGCAACTCATGGCGAGGAAGCCTATCAGGTCTGGCTAATTAAGGACGGCACCCGTACGAGCGCCGGTACATTCCGTGTCGGCCAAGCGGATCGCGGAATCGGCCTGCTCGCGATGCCTATCGCTTCGGCGAAGCTCGATTACGACAGCATCGGCATTACCATTGAGCCCGATGATCAGGGTAGTCAACCGCGCGGCACGAAGGTGTTCGGATCCATTTGATCTTCATTAGCACGCAGTACACGATAGTTAAGCCACTCCGGTGGCAGAAGCCGGTTATAATGAGGCTGCAGGTAGCGGTCGTCGATCAACAGCAAACTTCCGCGATCACGCTCTGAGCGGATGAGACGCCCGCCTGCCTGCAGCACCTTATTCATTCCGGGATATAGGAACGCGTAATCAAATCCATTGCGGTCAGTCCGGTCGAAGTATGCCTTCATAATGTCGCGCTCAAGCCCGACTTGAGGCAGTCCTACACCTACTACTACAACCCCTGTAAGCCGATCCCCGACAAGATCGATTCCTTCCGAGAAAATGCCGCCCATAACAGCAAAGCCAACCAACGTTTCCCCGGATCCTTCCTGAAAAGCAGCCAGAAAACCTTCCCGCTCCTCTTCCGTCATTCCCGGCCCTTGCACCATGGTCCTCATCGAATCCGAACTTTCACCAACAAGCACGTGATACTGCTCATACGCATCATTCATGTAGGCATAGGACGGGAAGAAAACCAAATAATTACCCTGCTTCTCCTGTGTCACCCTTGCGATGAGAGCCGCAATCGAGTATTTCGTCCGTTCCCGGTCCTGATAGCGGGTAGATAACGGAGCAATCGTCACTTCCAGCTGGTCCGCCGAGAATGGGGATGGAATGACAATGCTGTAGCTCCCCTCGCTCTCACCGGCACCAAGCATATCCATGAAGTAATTCAGCGGCGTAAGCGTAGCCGAGAAGAATACCATCGCGCGGTATCCCTTGCTCATCACCCCAAGCAGATGCGAAGGATCTAAACAGAATAGTTTGGTATGCATATCACCCCGTATGCACTCTGTATACGCAACGAATCGCTCATCATACAGCTCCGCAATGCGCACGAAGCTTTGACTCTGAAAGTACAAGTCAAGCAGCTCCGGGTTCACGCTTCCTCCAGCAGGTGCCAGCAGTTCCTTCTCTGCCGCCGCGGCAAACCGCTCCACCAAGCTCACAAGCGGCTCCGGCAGCGACTCCGTCACTTCCTGCCGCTGTTCTCCAAGCGCTTTACGCTGCGTGATGTAATATTGATTGATCGCTTTTGCCGCGCCGTGAACCTCGCTGTTCACGCCTTTAAACGCTCGCTGCATCTCCAGAAAGTCCGCTTTATTAAGGTCACTCGAGTACATTTCCCGCGCCCGATCTACAAGGTTATGCGCCTCGTCAATCAACAGCGCCGTCTGCCGTTTCTGCTCCTCGAACATGCGCTTCAAGCTGACGCGCGGATCAAAGACATAGTTATAGTCGCAGATCATCGCATCCGCCCCATACGCCGCATCCAGCGCGAATTCGAACGGACAGACCCTGTGCTTACGCGCATAGCCCTCCACTACTTCACGTGTAATGAGCGTTTCGTTCGTTCGCAAATCAAGCAGCGCCTCATTGATTCGGTCGTAGTAGCCGTCCGCATACGGACAATGCTCCTTCGAGCACCGGACTTCTTCCTGAAAACAAATCTTCTCTTTCGCCGTCATGGTGACCACCTGCATATGCAGACCGTTCGTCTGCAGCAGTGCGAACGCTTCTTCCGCCGCTGTTCGCGTAATCGTCTTCGCCGTTAAATAAACGAAGCGTTGCAGCAGCCCTGCCCCAATCGCTTTAACCGAAGGGAAAATCGTGGAGATCGTTTTGCCGATGCCCGTCGGCGCCTTAGCAAATAATTTATGGCCTTCGGCGATAGTCTGATAAACAGCACCTGCCAGCTTCCGCTGCCCTTCCCGATAAGCCGCAAAGGGAAAAGCGAGCTCTTGGATACTGCGATTCCGAAGGTCCCTATGCCGCACCTGCTGCGCAGCGCATGCATAATAACGGTTTACCATCTCTTGAACAAACTGCGCGAGCTCCTCATAAGTAAAATGCTGCAGGAAGCGCCGCTCTTCCTCGCTCTCCACCTGCACATACGTCAGCTGCACAGTCAGCTCCTGAAGCCCGCGATCCTTGGCAATCATATAGGCGTAGCACTTGGCCTGTGCCCAGTGAACCGGGTATGTATGATCGATCTCCTCCGGCAGCCGCCCGGCGGTCGACTTAATTTCATCGACAATAAGACCGCCGTCCCCCTCGGCAACGAGCAGTCCATCACAGCGTCCATCAATGACAAAGAGAAGATCATCCATGACGATCTCCGCGCTTACATATACTTCCTTCTGATCGAGTTCGCCATATTGCTTCTGGATGCGTTGATGTGCCTTCGTGCCTTCCGTCATCGAACTCATCACATGAAATCCCGATTCGATATCGCCGCTCCGGTATGCATATTCCACCAAAGCGCGAACAGACAGCTGTATTTGATCTCCCATGGCATCTCCCTCAAGCTAACCACATCGAACATTTGTTCCTCAATTGTACCATCAACCCCAAATCTGCGCAAAAAAAAGCCGTCCCTACAAGGGACGACTAGTTTTTTGAGCTTTTTAACGAATTGTTGTTGTTCAATGCCGGCAGCATCTTCATGCTTTTTACCATAGGTGTATGATGCACATGGCAGGAAGGAGCAACATCGAAGGCGAAGTTATCGCGCATCCAGCTTTTACAGCCTTCTGTCTCACAGCTCCAAATGGCTGTGTTCTCTTCAGGGATATCCTCCACGATTTTCTTGCGATTATACAAGGCGCATCCCTCCCGGAATTATAAAAAAACTGCCCTCAACTTTCGTTAAGGGCAGTTTGTTGTTGTTCGCTATAAAACTACAGTTTTACAACGTTTTCTGCTTGTGGTCCACGGTTGCCTTGAACAACGTTGAACTCAACGCGTTGGCCTTCGTCAAGGGACTTGAAGCCTTCGCCTACGATTGCGGAGAAGTGTACGAATACGTCGTTGCCGCCTTCAACTTCGATGAAGCCGAAACCTTTCTCTGCGTTAAACCATTTAACTGTTCCTGTTTGCATTAGGAAAACCTCCAAAATTTAATTAACATGTACTTTTTATTCGTTTAGCAAATAAAAAAATCACACATTGAAAAAGGTACCATCTCGATTTATGACAACCCTTTTCAATATGTGAATTCAGGTCTTTTCTTACTAAGATCATATTAGCATATCTATAAGTGAAAAGCAACGTGATTCCATTTCTTAACTGTTTCTTTAGGTTATTCTTCACCCAGCCATCTGCAAAGTGCAAGCTATTACGCTTGCCCTCTGCTATTATGACCGTCACATGCCTCTCCCATACACCCATTTACAAAAAAATCACGATCCAATATAACGGTCGTAAAGCGACTGCGCCCGGTGGAGATCTTCCGTTCCCTGCACGAGCACACGCCCATCTGCGAACAAGATAAGCCGCTCCCCTTCCGGCAGCGAGGCCTTGAGCAAATACGGATTTCGCTGCAGCTCACAGGAGCGAGCAAGCTTCTCCGCCATACGTTCCAAGTCAAGCGGACGCGAGCCGCTTATTTGAACGGTCTCCCTGCCGCACAGCGTTACCGCCCCGGCGCCATCCCTCGCCTGCAAGGACGGAAATTGCCGCAAACCGCAAGTAGGACAATCCTCTCTTGCCGGCGGGAGCTTCAAATCCATCATCTGATGCTGCCAAATTTCCAGCGACAGCAAACCCTGCCGCTGCGCGCTTGTCGCACCGACGATAATCTTGAGCGCCTCCACCGCTTGAAGGGAAGCGATAATATCGACGATCGGCGAGATGACGCCAATGGTATCGCACGTGTCTCCGCCGCTGTCTCCGGCACCGAGCAGGCAGCGCAGGCAAGATGTCTTACCGGGAACAAATACCGCAGTCATGCCATGCGAACTGACGGCCCCTCCGTAGATGAACGGGATTCCCCGCTTGAAGCACACATCATTGAGCAGCAGCCGGGTTTGAAAGTTATCCGTGCCATCCAGCACGAGATCCGCACCGGCAAGCAGCTGCTCCGCATTCTCGGCTGTCACATGCGAGACGACTGCCTCCACTGCGACGTCAGCGTTAATGAGTCCAAGCTTCCGCTCTGCGGCAACCACTTTCGGCCTGACCTGCTGCACATCGTCCTCGTCATACAGCATTTGCCGCTGTAGATTGCTCCGTTCCACATAGTCGCGATCAATAATACGCAAGGTGCCTACCCCGGCTCTTGCCATATGATTCGCGATGACGGTACCAAGCGCACCCATTCCAACGACAACAACGGTTGCCGCTTCAATCTTCCGCTGCCCGCTCACCCCGATTGGAGGGAACAGCATTTGCCGAGAATAGCGCTCCCTGTTAATAGAAGCTTGATCCTCAAGCGGTGATGGGGATTGTTCTTCTAGACTCAAGCTGCATCACGCCCTCTCTGTGCAAATCAAGCCGCCCTTCACGCTGGCATGCAGCAGGACAGGACGGCTCTATATAACGATCTATGGGTTATCGCAGCTCCTGCGTTACCCGCCGGAAACGGCCTGCAGCACGCGCAGCTTATCGCCTGACGCAAGCGGAATATCAAGCCGCTCCAGCCAAGCAATGTTATCGGCATTGTAGTAGAGCAGCACATGTTTCCGCACCTCGCCCTGCTCCGTATACAGATGTACCTTCAACAGTGGATATTCCTCAATAAGCAGCTGCAGCGCTTCTTTAAGCGTCTCCGCTTCAAGCTCGAAAGTTGATCTGCCCTTCGTGCAGTCGCTCAGCAGAAGCGGCACAGATACTTGAATACGCACGCGCATTACTCCTCTATGATCCAAGGTTTGACCGTCAGAATCCGGGAAAACTGTCCCGGCAGCCTGTCCCACGTTACGCCTCGATCAATGGAGCAGAAGATTTCACCGGATGTCGTGCCAAAATACAGGCCGTACGGATCGAGCGAATCTACAGCCATTGCGTCACGCAGCACGCTGACATGGCGCTCTTCATCAGGCATCACATCGCCGATCGGCTCCCAGCGGCTCTCTCCTGGGGCCATGCCGTAAACGAGCAGCTTGCCGCCCTTCATCGAGCGCTGCTCGCTGCTCTCAAGCGGGACAAGGAACAGATCGCCTGTCGGCGAGACGCTGATCGGGAAACCGAATGGCGCATCGTCGCCTTTCAAGGTCAAACCCTCTTCGATGGCAAACCAGCTGTCGCCGCCATCCGTCGATTTGAACACCCCGCTATGTTCCTGCATATAGAGCGTGTTCGACTCCTTCGGATCGATGACCATCTTGTGGATGCAGTAGCCTACTTCATCATAAGGCTGTCCCGTAGGTACGCGTGCAAGTCCATTATTGCACGCCTTCCATGTCTCGCCGCCATCCTCTGAACGGAAGACGCCGACCGCCGACATCGCAACCCACATCCGATGCTTATTCGACGGATCGATAATAATCGTATGCAAGCACATGCCTCCAGCGCCTGGGAACCAGTTCGGCCTGGTTGGGTGCTCGGTCAATCCCTTCAGCTCGCGCCAATTGATGCCACGGTCATAGCTGACGAACAGACCCGCTTCCTCGGCCCCGGCATATAGCGTATCCGGTTCTGCCCCGGGAACGAGCTGCCATATTCGATTCAAAGAGAATCCGCTCTCTTGGGTGTACGACGGGCCATTCTCAATTTGCGTCCAGCTTTCGCCGAAATCATCCGATACTCGAATTGAAGCACCATAAGCAGCATGCGAAGTACCGGCATAAATCCGATTGCCATGCCGGCTGTCTCCAAGCACGCTGTACACTTCCCAGCCCGGAAGAAAAGGACCGCTCAGCTTCCAATCTTTCCGTTCCAGATCCGAGGTGTATTGAAATACCCCTTTATTCGTCCCAATTAACAAAACAACCCGTTGTCCCATTGTAGCGAATTCCTCCTTGGCATTTTGGCTGAATCCTTCTCCCTATTCTTCGATGAAGTTGGAATGAAATCCTGCCAAAATCCGAACGAGTGATCGCATTATTTTATCCCGAGTACCTGCAGCTCCTGTTCGATACGCTGCTTCAGCGCCTTCTTCTCCGAGTCCTCCAGGAAAGCCGCATTCACGCCGTTACGAATGATCGACGCGAGCTCCGCATCCGTAAAATCAAACTTCTCCGATACAATGCGATATTCGCGTGTAATATCCGTGCCCGAGACGCTTGGGTTATCCGTGTTCAACGTGACGATCAGTCCTTGCTCAAAATAATCACGGATCGGATAGACATCCCAGTCCGCTACTGCCTTCGTCTGAATGTTGCTGACCGGGCACATTTCAAGCGGAATGCGCTGCTCCAGCATCATCTGGAGAATCGCCGGATTCTCTCGCAGGCGGACACCGTGACCGATCCGAGACGCTCCCAGATTCTTCACGGCTTCATATACATTCTCCGCCCCTGCCGCTTCGCCGGCGTGAATCGTAACAGGCAACGACCGCTTGTGGGCAAGCGCGAACACTTCGCGGAACAGCTCAGGCGGGAAAGAAGCCTCGTCCCCCGCCAAATCAACGGCGACTAGACCGCGTCCGGCAAATTTGGCCGCCGCTTCGATGACTTCAAGATTATCCTCACGGCCATGGTGACGCATGCAAATCGCTATCGCACGACCTTTAATATCAAACTGCTGCTCAGCCCGGTTCAATCCCTCAATAACATGATGGATCGCTTCCTCCGGCCGAAGGCCGCGAAGTCTGTGAAGCTGCGGCGCAAATCTGACTTCGATATAGCGGCAATTATGAGAAGCGGCTTGTGCCAACGTCTCGTAAGCCACACGTTCCAGCGCAGCCCCTGTTTGCATGAACCGCGTCGTAAAATCAAACTTGCTTAAATACTCCGGCAAGCTGCGGCACTCATCGTCAACCTGCATGTAAGGAATCAATCCTGCCGCATCTCCTGCAGGCAGCTCGATGCCTTCTGCTGCAGCAATCTCAAGGACGGTAGCCGGCAAGAGACTACCGTCCAGATGAACATGAAGATCTACTTTGGGCAATTGATGCCATCTATTCATTCTATTGTTCATCCCCTCTGTATGTAGTAATCATCATAGGTAACGCAATTCACTGTCTTGTTGTTGCTGCTAGTTTGACCCTGTGGCAGTGATTTGATAAGAAGACAGCATATTATACCGAAGAATGGAGGAATTTGTCGATTCATGACGAATTGATAACGACTGGTTATTATTTCCCCTTACTGCTTGAGAGGAGTTCTGCACCCTTGTATAACTTAAATGACGACACGCAATTGCGGTACGCGACTCCCCGCAGAACATGGTTTATACTGCTCATCAGTACGCTTGTTCTAGGCAGCTGTTTCTGGTGGATTACAAGCGCCTACAGCCGGTGGCTGCATAAAGAAGTCTATCACGATGCATCCGTGGAGCTGTCGGCCAATGCCTCTTCGCTGACGCTGGCTCTGGAGCGCAGGCTGCTGCTCTCAGACGGGCTTAAAGCCTTTGTGGATACCTCGCTGATGAACTCGAATCATACACTCGATCCTAATCATTTTAACAGTTTCGCTAAAAGTTTCATCGGTCCGATTCAGGGCATTCGTAATTTATCTGTCTACCCTGGCGGCATCGCTGAATTTGTCTATCCCCTGAAAGGAAATGAGAATGTCATTGGGATCAATCTCTTTGAACATCCCAATCCTGACATCCGTGCGAATGCGCTGCGAACCCGGCATCTGAACGCCAAGACGATCTTCGGTCCATTCGAGCTCACACAAGGCGGGCTCGGGTTATTGTCCAGACAGTCCATCTTCGTAGAGCGCGAATTCTGGGGCTTCGTCTCCATCGTTCTTGATGTGCCGCCTATTCTCGAAGAGGCTGGGCTGACGAAAGTGAATAAGGGCATTGATCTGGCTGTAAAAGCGGACAAGCACGTCATCTACGGTGATGCCGGACTCTACAATCGGTCTCCGCTGTTGGAGAAGGTCTATCTGGTTGAGGGAAACTGGGAGATTGCCGCACTTCCTAATAAAGCGAAGCTGAACGCGATTGATACGAAGGTACAAATTATCCAGCTGATCTTCCTCTTGGCTCTGATTCTGCTCATCTATTTAATTTATATTCAATTGACCCAGAAACATAAGCTGCAAGTGATGGTGAACGAGCGAACGAACAACCTGACGCGCGCCAATCAACAGCTGGAAGCAACGTACGAGGAGCTCATTGCTACCGAAGATGAGCTGCGTACGCAATATCGGCTGCTGGAAGGCACCGAACGGACACTCCGGCAGATGGCTTACCGCGATACGGTAACCGGGCTCAACAACCGGATTTTCTTCCAAGAACGACTCGAAGAAATTATCGTCATGTCCAGCAGCAAGAATCGCCGCTTCGCGCTGCTCTTCATCGATCTGGATCAATTCAAGCTCATTAACGATACACTCGGCCATTCGTATGGCGACTTGCTGCTTAAAGAGGTCGGCGAACGGATGACGATGCTCCTGACCAGAGGGGAATCGTTCTCGCGGATCGGCGGCGACGAATTCACCATTATTTTGCCCTATCTGAAGGATTTGGCGCATTTGCACCATATGGCGCAGCAGGTCGTGAACTTGTTCCAGCAGCCATTTGTCCTTCAAGGGATCGAATATTATGTGACTGCAAGTATCGGTATTTCGGTCTTCCCGGAACATAGTGACGATGCGGAGCTGCTCATGAAGTATGCCGATGCCGCTATGTACCGCGCGAAGGAAGAGGGCAAGAACAACTACCGAATTTATGACGATACGCTAAATGCCGATGTGCAGGAGAAAATTTACATCAAGAACAGCCTTCGTCGCGCGCTTGAGAATAACGAGTTCGAAATTTACTACCAACCGCAGTTGGAGATTAAGACGAGAAAAATCATCGGACTTGAAGCGCTTATCCGGTGGAATCATCCGAAGCGAGGTCATATTCCGCCGTCCACCTTTATTCCCATTGCGGAAGAATGCGGCTTGATCGAACCGATCGGAGAGTGGGTGCTGCGTACCGTATGCGCGCAGAGTAAGGTATGGCAGGATTCCGGCGCCGAGCCTATTCGGGTCGCTGTCAATTTGTCCGCCCGCCAATTCAACCAGCGGAACAAGCTGACGGAGCTCATTAAATCGATTCTGGCCGAGACCGGACTCAACCCCGCCTATCTGGAGCTTGAAATTACGGAAAACCTGGCTATGCAGGACGAGAACGCGACAGCCTTGCAAGAGCTGCGCAATCTAAATATTACGATTTCCATCGATGATTTCGGGACGCATTACTCGTCTCTTAGCTACCTGAAGCGTCTGCCGATCGACAAAATCAAGATCGACCGCTCTTTCGTAAACGGCATCTCCAAGGAACCTAAGGATGAAGCCATCATTCTGGCCATCATGCTGATGGCAAGCCATCTGGGCCTAACCATCATCGCCGAAGGCGTCGAAACGACGGACCAGCTGTTCTTCCTGCAGCAGAACCACTGCCATGACATTCAAGGGTTCCTGTACTATCCGCCGCAGCAAGCAGATACCATTCTTCGCATCCTAAACAGTCATTCGCCGGAGCACATACTGGCTGCCGAGAAGCGGTAGAAGCTTTATCAATTCGCTTGCCATCTAACAAAAAGATCGTCAACCACCTGCCTGATTGAACAGGTGATTGACGATTTTTTGTATAGAGGTTTCTCAGCAGGCTGAAGGCATCTAAGCCTTTTGGGGAATATGGAAGAGCGGAATGTTCTAACGAACCGTACGGCGCTTATTTGCCCATTATTGGCAGCGAAAACATTCTAACGAACCGTAGGGACTCTATTTGACGGTTTTGGAGGTTTTGGGAGCCGATTATCCCCGATTAACGCCTCTACGGTTCGTTAGATTCTCAAAGGCCCGAAATCCGGCCCAATAAGGCCTCTACGGTTCGTTAGATTTTCGCGGCATGCAAGATGAGGAGCGCAAGTTGAGATTTTTACTATATTATCGCTGTGATGTGTTTATTTATATCGAAAAATGGCCGTCGAGACTTTATCGACAGCCTAAAAGAGCAGCTCTCGGCTGAGAGCTGCTCTTTTGCTTTGTATTCGGCTGTTGTTGGCTGGTGTGTGTGGCTCTACGGACTACTCTCGTGCTCATTTCGCCATCTATTCGCTGGTGTGTGGCTCTACGGACTACTCTCGCGATCATTTCGCCAACTTTCCCCTGGTGTTTGGCTCTACGCGCTACACTTTCGTTCATTTCGCCAGCTTTCCGCTGATGTGCTGCTGCGATGGCTGTTAGAGCACAAGCTCCGGAGCAGCGGTACTCGCCGTTTCCACGCGGTTGCGGCCCAGATGCTTGGCGCGGTAGAGTGCCTCGTCCGCATCCCGGAACAATACGGCCGCATCCTGCGCGGTGTCCGGATACCGCGCAATGCCCATCGATAGCGTAACAGGTCTGCCAACGGGACTGTCCGTTTCTTCCATGATGGTGCGCAGGTTCTGCGCATAGACCATCGCCGTGTCCAGATCCGTTTCCGGCAGAAGCACGACAAATTCTTCCCCGCCATATCTGCAGCAAATATGGGTGTTCTCGAATTGCGCTTGCATGTTGGCAGCCAGGAACCGCAACACTTCGTCGCCCCTTTCATGGCCGTAGGTGTCATTGACCAGCTTAAAGTGGTCCAGATCCAGCACCATAATGACAAAAGGCAGCTCCTCGGCGATCCATCTGCGAATATAGAGATCCATTGTCCGCCGATTGTACAGCCCCGTGAGCGGATCGGTTTGCGCCTCCTGCGATAAATGATCGAATCTGCTGCGAATATGGCCGACAGCCAGCACGAACGCCCGGTGCATTGCATTGGCTTCACTATTCCAAGAGTGAATACGAGGAACCTCATCACGCACGGATTTGCTGGTCAGCAGCACAGAAGCGAAATTAGAGAGCTTCGTCAGCGGCTCGGACATTTTACCAATTAGCCAATAAATGACCAGCAGCAGGAGTACCAGAATCGGAGTCATATACAGCGCAACCTTGAGAATCGGACGCTTGGACGCCGTTAAGATGACAGCTGTCGGGGTCTGCGTGACCACGCCCCACCCGGTCTCCTTCATATAGGTGTAACTGGCTAGCATATCAACCCCACGCGAATTGACAATGCGTTTCACGCCGCTGTGCCCAGAGAGCATTTCTGCGAAGATCGGATTCACAATATCGCGCTCCCCGATGCGACTCTTATCCGGATGATACAGCATCGCGCCGGAAGCACTGACCACATAAGCGTATGTGCCGTTGCCGGATTGCGCAGCATCACCTAGAATCGTATTCAACAGATTCGTCTCATGCAGACGGATCGTACCGCCGATATAGCCCAAATATTCGCCGTCGGCCCCCCACAGCGGATGGCTCACCATAATAATCAATTGAGCAGCCGCACTAATATAAGGCTCGGAAATGAGCGGCTTCCGTTCCGTAAGCGCCTGCTTGGCACCATCCGTTTCAATGGTTTTACCTTTAAGCCCCGTTTCGGTTTCCGATGCAATGCTGATCACTCTACCGGTCTTATCGACCACGACGACCGCTTTGTACATCGGGTTCGTTTGTTGAATAAGTTTCACCTGCTCGTCCAGGTCAGGACGGTTCAGATCCCCTTTTGCAAGATGCTCGGCGTTGTACTTCAAGTTCTGCTTCATCGAAGCGAACAGCTCGTTGACCGTGTCGCTGATCTTCGTCGTATACATGTGGTTAAGCTGAAAATTCATGGTCATCAGCGAGTTCTTCTCATTGCGGTAGCTGATCAACAGGCTGATACCCAGTGTAATCAGTACGGATGCAACGACAAGTACGCTAACCATCGTTCGTATCGAGAATCCCTTAGCTCGGAGCATGCACATGCCCCCTTTCAAGCTGATGAGAGAATATTCGACAAAAACCGTCAATGTTCCTGCATCCCCCACACCCAAACGATAAAAAACCGCTCCCTGCAAGGCAGGAGAGCGGCATTCATCTAACGTATGCGTTTTCAACTCTGAAGCTGAATCTTCTCCAGCAGCTCTTCCCGCTCCCAGCTTACGAACTGATCTTCCCAAGCTACGTGGTATAAGCCTTCTCCGGCTTCCATTACGGTACCTCTCGTGCCATCCAGCAAGAACACAACGCAATCTCCGACCTCGAACATCGTTATCACCCCAGTCTGAAAACGATTCCGTGACCACCTTTCGGATATTCCCACTTGATGTTCTGATGCGGACAGCCGATGCGGCAGCTCCCGCATTCATGACAGCCTTCATAGCCGACATGCATGCGGATCTCCTCCCATTTGTACACCTCCGCCGGACAGAAAATCGTACAAATTTTGTCCGGACAGCTCGACATGCACACCTCGGCATCGAGTACGGTCAAATGCGACTTCGTATCGGCATTGAACCGTAAGAGGTACTGCTTCTCCTCGATGGACTGCCCTTTCGCCAGATCGCTCATTTCACTTCATCACCTTCCAGGCCCGGTACATATCCCGCGCGATTTTCACCTTCTCTTTCGTCGTGCCGATATCCCGCCATATCTTCTTCTGCTTATCCCGCTTCGAAGTGCCGTCTACGGTGAACATTTGGCTGGCCGCACGGTTCATCATCGGAATGTACTGCTCGAAGAATTGCGGGAACTTGTCAAAATGATGCGTGGAGTCTTTGTACTTCTTCAAATCCTTCCCGACAAAGCTGCCCATCAGCGCTGCCTTGTAGTGTTCGAGAAAGGCTTCCGAGAAATCTCCGGCTTGCTTCGCCAGCACGACCGTCTCCGCGGCTAATCGTCCTGACGTCATCGCCATATTGGAGCCCTCGCGGTGAATGGCGTTGACGAGCTGCGCCGCGTCGCCAACGACAAGCACGCCGTTGCCGACCACCTTCGGCATGGAGTGGTAGCCACCCTCGGGAATGAGATGGGCCAAATATTCCTGCGGCTCCGCGCCTTGCACAAACGGACGAATCATCGGGTGATTCTTGACATAGTCGAGTAAATGGTGAGGCTTTAGCTTATGCTTGATCATGCCCGAAAGTAACGTGCCCACGCCAAGGCTGAGTGTATCCTTATTCGTGTAGAGGAACCCCGTGCCGAGAATGCCTTTCGTCGCATCTCCGAACAGTTCAATCGTGCAGCCCTGTCCTTCCTCCAAGTTGAAGCGGTCCTCGATGACCTTCTTATCCAGCTTCAAAATCTCCATCGTCGCAAGCGCCACTTCATCCGGTCTAAACTCTTTGTGGAAGCCGAGCGACTTGGCGAGCAGCGAGTTCACGCCATCGGCGAGCACGACAACGTCAGCATAGAGCTGACCGTCCGGGCGATCGGTCTGAACGCCTACGACTTTGCCGTTCTCGACGATGCAGGAGAGGACAACCGTCTCATTGATGAGCAGCGCCCCTTGCTCTACCGCTTTGCTCGCGAACCACTGATCGAATTTGGCCCGCAGCACGGTGAAATTGTTATAGGGCTCGCGTGCCCACTCCAGCCCTTTGTAACCGAACGTCGTTGCCGATTCTTTATCCATCATCATGAAGCGCTGCTCCACGATGGGCCGTTCTACCGGCGCTTCCTTATAAAACTCCGGTATGATATCCTCCATCATCTGCCGATACAGCACGCCGCCCATGACGTTCTTCGAGCCGGGATACTCCCCCCTCTCGATCAGCAGCACCTTCACGCCCGCCTTCGCCAGCTCGTAGGCGCAGGCAATGCCGGCAGGCCCTGCGCCTACGACGATACAATCAAACTTCTCAGGCATAGTTACTCTCCTTCCCAAGCGCAAGCTTGAACTGCTCGATCAGCAGCGGCACAACTTCGAAGGCATCGCCTACGATGCCATAGTGGCAGGATTGGAAGATTAGCGCGCCGGGATCTTTGTTAATCGCAATAATGAGACCGGAATTCTGCATGCCCACAATATGCTGGATCGCCCCGGAGATTCCGATGGCAAAATAAATCTTAGGCGTCACCGTCACGCCGGTCTGCCCGACCTGATGGTGATGACCCACCCAGCCGGCTTCGACTACATCCCGGCTTGCACCGACCGCAGCTCCGATGACGTCCGCAAACTCGTGGATGAGCTGGAACCCGGCCGGGCTGCCAAGCCCCTTGCCGCCGGCGACGATAATATCAGCCTCGTCGATCCGTACGGTCTGTACCGTATTGCGTACGATCTCGAGTACCTTCGTCCGTACATCATCCTCGTGCAGCTCGATGGCTTCCTCAATAACCGTGCCCTCTCGGGTCGTGTCACGAGGGAGCGCCCGAACCACTTTCGGTCTTACCGTGGCCATTTGCGGCCGGTATTTCTTGCATAGAATCGTCGCCATGATGTTGCCGCCGAAGGCGGGGCGGCTTGCGAGCAGAAGACCTGTGTCCTCTTCCACGTCCAGCTGCGTTGTATCGGCGGTAAGACCTGTCGGGAGGTCTGTGGCGACAGCGCTTGCCAAATCCTTACCCGTCGACGTTGCGCCGTAGAGGATAATCTCGGGCTTGTATTTCTCCGTACAGGCGAGGAGCGCCTGCATGTACGTTTCGGTACGGTAATGCTTGAAAATCGGCGCGTCGTAGACATAAACGCGATCCGCGCCGTAATAGATGGCTTCCTGTGCAAGCGCGCTCACCCCATCGCCAATAATAACGCCGGCCAGCTCGGTTCTGCGTTTGTCCGCCAACTGCCTGCCCGCGCCCAGCAGCTCCCGCGCTACGGGTACGATTGCACCGTCCTTGACCTCCATGAACACCCAGATCCCGCGGTAATCCTCGAAGTTCATGACGATTCCCCCTTCGCTTGGAACAGTTCCTTCTTCTCCATCAGGACAGTTAGCAGCTGGCTGACCTGCTCTCTTGCCGCGCCATCCAGCATCTGTCCGCCTTGCGGCTTCTGCGGTGCCCAAACCGACGATACGATCGTCGGCGAGCCTTTAAGACCAAGCTGCGCCTTATCCACATCCTCGAGCTCATTAACCGACCAAATATACGGATTATATCTTGCCGCTCGGAGCATGTTTGGCATGGTCGAGTAAGGGACCTCGTTGATGTCCTTCTCGACGGAGAACAGACAAGGCAGCGTCGAGGAGACCACCTCATAGCCGTCCTCCAGCTTCCGGTGGAGAATCGCAATCCCCTTCTCCTTGTCGATCTCGACGATCTTCTTCACCGAAGTCAGCGGCGGAATGTCGAGCCGCCGCGCGATGCCCGGTCCCACTTGGCCGGTATCGCCGTCGATCGTCATTTTGCCGCAGATAATGAGGTCGATCGGCTTTTCCTTGGCGATTTTGTTAAGCGCTTTCGTTAATGCGTAGCTCGTTGCCAGCGTATCCGCTCCGGCGAAGGCGCGGTCGGAAATCATATACCCCTCATCTGCGCCAATCTCGATGCATTTGCGAATCGCTTTGACAGCCGGCGGCGGACCCATGGTGAGCACCGAAACCGTTCCCCCGTAGCGCTGCTTCAGCCGAACCGCTTCCTCAACCGCATGCGCGTCATAGGGATTCAGAATCGCCGGCGCGCTGGCACGATCCATCGTATTGGTTTTGGGGTTCATCTTGATGATTTTCGTATCCGGCACTTGCTTAATGCAGGCGACAATATGCAGCATCCCTTCAGCACCTCTCGTCTAAATACTAAAATATATAAGAGACAGCCCTAGAAAATGCCTGTACGCAGAAAAGGCTTGAACAATTATTGTTCAAGCCTTTCAAACACCCACGCACGCAAATGCAATCGTACATAAACTAAGTTGTGCATGAATTTCTTTGCGGCCTTCTCCCGGAGGTCTCTTTTTTTTGTGCGATAATCCCTAAGTGCCACGATAACGCCCTGCAATCTTCGAAAGGATTACTTTGGCGCATAGATGGATTTGATGTGCTGCATATTCAAAAATGTGCTGCTTCCGCTTGCAGTGATGAATTCAATGATGCCGCCGCTCACCTTCTTGATGACGCCTAATTTTGCGGATTGTCCGCCAAGATTGATCACGACCATGTTACCTTCTTCTTCTTTGCACCGTTCCTCGAAGCTTCTGGATAGAGCGGGCGGCAGCGGCTTCATCGAAGGTGTATCCGCACTTCGGGCGTATGGGAGATGAGAAGTCGGATAAGGAATGAGCCATTTCAAGTGATGCAGGGAAACATAAACCGCGTTATAGATGGGTGAACAGATCACGAGATAGTCGTTCATAATGCCTTGCAAGAAGCCATGCATCGGCTTACTGCCGCTGACACTAATTTCGACGAACATGCCTTTCGCTTCCTGAAGCACAGCCAGTAGAGAAATGGAAGCCGTCTGCAGCATCGCACTCGGATCTCCTATTTGATCATCAACGTTACCGGTTGAAGTGTCCGGATTCAGATTGTGCACGTGGATGGTCGGAATATACATATACCGTTCTTGATGGTAGAGGACCATAACATCCGGACCGACATCGACTAATTTACCCGCTAACTGCTGTTTACCCGTCACCTCCACCATTATTTTCTCCGCAAGAAAAGGAATCAATTGATTCAAGCCAGTCCCTCCTTTACATTCATATTTCACTTGGCTTGTCTGGTCAGAAAATCCAGCTTACCCAGTACGTTAACAGGACAAGCGTGAACAGCACTGTTATCGGAATAACGAGGACCGTTATCTTCATATACTCGGTCCACTTGAGTTTCACACCGCCTTTCCTGATGATATGCATCCACATAATGGTCGCCAGTGTACCAATCGGCAGCAGAAGCGAACCGATGTCACTGCCAATAACACTTGCCAGATAAGAAACTTTGAGCGTAAGCGGGTCCAGACCCATATTCGTTAAAGTGAGCGTCCCGACCATTAATGCCGGATGGTTGTTAAACAAGTTGGACATTATGCTCAGCAGCACGCCCATCAACACGCTTGCGTGCAATAAGCTGCCGGAGACCAGCGGCTGTAAATAATCAATTAACCACTCCGTTAATCCGATATTGCGCAGTCCATAGATGATGACATACATCCCAAAGGCAAAGATCAAGATATACCACGGCGTTTTCTTCAACATATCGACAGGCGGTACTTTGAGATAGATCCAGCGCCAAGTGAGTAGAAAAGCAGATCCGATGACGGCCATTAAAGCGACGGGAAAATGGAAATACGAAGCAACGAACAGGCTGATCCGCACGCAGAAGACAAAGATAAGCACATTGCGCATAAACTTGCTGCTGCGGTTAGGGTTCTCCTTAGGTGCTTCCCCTTTGAGCGGATGGCCGCCCGGCGTCATTTTCCACGGCTGAATTTCAGGCAGCTTCTTCGGAAGCGTACGGTAGAAGATCGCAAACAAGAGAAACGCCATGAACACAAGTCCAATGAATGACGGCACGAACATCATCGCCGTTTGCATGTAGAGGTCCATGTGAACGATCTTGAGTGCGATCAGATTGACGATGTTGCTTACACCGATGGGAGCGCTGGAGGCCGTTGCGATCAGAGCGCCGGAGAGGAGATACGGTATTTTCTGATGGTTTTTGAGCCCCATGCTCTTAAGCAGCATAAGCAGAATCGGTGTTGTAATCAGAATACTGCCGTCATTGTTGACGAAGAGCGTCATGAGAAAACAAAACAGGTTGGTGAGCCAGAATAGACGGATTCCCGAGCCCCGTGCCTTGCGGGTTAAGATTTCAGCGGCCCAATTGAAGAAACCGAAGCTCTCGAGCACAATCGCCATGACGATCGTCGCTATGATGGTAATAGCGGCGCCATAGATCGTTTCTGTGATGCTCCCTAAATCTCCAAGCGACACCGTACCGGTAAGCATAACAATTACCGCTCCGACTGTGGCTGGTATCGCTTCATTCACATTCGGACGCCAAAACATAAAGCCGACGGTTAGGAAGAACGTACAAACTGTAATGATTGCCATTATGTCGTGCATGTTTTTTTACCTCTCTTCAAAGAATCGTTTCTCTAGTCTTTCATTCTCCTTTCAAGCCGAATAGGAACTCATTCTTCGCCCTGCTGTTTTCATAGATTCCTCCTCTGCATGCCCCTAACTGCAGCTATGTACTGTATATATATGTACAAGGCAGATGGCTCGTACTGGACAATACCCCCGAATCTATGAAAACCATCTCCTATCAACACTTGATAGATATCTCTGAGTGGCAAATGCCGGGAGTAGATAATTGCCTATCGCCTATCGCGGTTTGGTGGAAAAAATGACAAAAAACCACCGCCATATGAAATGGCGATGGTTCTTATTTCTTCGCTGATAAGCTTGGCTATTCCAATCTTCGAAACTTTGGAAAATGTATCGTAACTGCGGTAAACACGCCTTCCTCCGAAGCGATTGACACCTCATGCCCGAGTTTAGCAGCCAACTGCTTGACCAGATAAAGCCCCATCCCTGTCGACTTTGTATGCGCGCGCCCATTAGAGCCGGTGAACCCTTTATCGAACACGCGGTGTACTTCCTCCGGCCGAATGCCGATACCGGTATCACGAATGACAAGCCGTCTCTCTCTGCTGTCTTCCTCATAGAAAGTCGCGACTTCCCCGCCTTCTGCCGTATATTGCAGCGCATTGGCCATCATTTGATCAATCATGAACGTCAGCCACTTGCTGTCGCTGGCGACGAACATGTCATCGCTTGGCGCGAGCAGAATCCGGATGCGCTTCGTAATGAAGAGCTTCGCGTATTTCTTCACGCTTCCTTTTACGACCGCCGAAATGCCGATTTCGTTTATAAAATAATCCTTGGAGAACGAGTCAATCCGCGAATAGTACAGCGCTTGTTCGACGTAGCTGTCAATTTTGTTGATCTCATCCTCCAGCTTGTCGACCAACTCATCGACTGGCTTATCATCACTGCCCGACAGCAGCAGCTTGCTTGCCGTTATGGGCAGCTTCACCTCGTGAATCCAGGACATCACGAAGTCCTGATGATCCTTTATCTCCAGCTGCACCTGCTGAAGTCGCTTGACGTAGGTTTCCTGCTGGCTGCGAAGAAGCGCAAAATAAAGAGATTGGGTTTCGTTCTGCGGATCCGGCAGCGCTTCGAACCGTTCCAGTTCGCCGCTATGAAGCAGCTCCGCCAGTTCCTTGTAGAAGGAACGCCGATAGTAATAGCCTGCCACTATATAGATGATGGCGAACACGAGGCAGCTTCCATCGATGTAGACCACGTCACTCCAGCCGTTGCCGCTGACAATCAGCATGACGGTCACGAACAGCAGCACGACCGCGAACCAGCTGACATAATAACGCTTGTCCTTCAGATAAGAGAGAAAGGTCATTCGATCATATACCCCTGCCCTTTCCGCGTCGATATGAATTCTTCACGGCCGAGTTCAGCCAGCTTCTTGCGCAGTCTTACGATATTGACGGTCAGCGTATTGTCGTCAACGAAGCTTTCGTCCTCCCACAGACTTCGCATCAGTTTCGTCCGGCTGACAATGGATCCTTTCTGCCGCATGAGCAGGCTCATAATGACGAATTCCGTCTTCGTCAGCTCCGCCTTCCGCTCGCCTAGATATAAGGCTCCGTCCTTCAAATTCAGGAGTATGCCATCATGCTCGATGGCGCTGGTTTGCGCGTCCATGTAGGTATAGGTTCGGCGCAGCAGCGCATTGATCTTCGCAATGAGCACATCGGGGTGAAACGGCTTCTGAATAAAATCATCCCCGCCCATATTCATGGACATAATCATATCCATAGGGGTATTGCGCGAGGAAATGAATAGAATGGGCACCTTCGACACTGCGCGGATTTCGCTGCACCAGTAGAAGCCGTCGAAGACCGGCAAATTGATATCGAGCAGCACAAGATGCGGCTCCTCGCGGGCAAAGCGGCCCATGACGTCTTGGAAATCAACGATAGCCGCTGTCTCAAACCCCCACTTGTTCAGTGACTCGCAGATCATCTCCCGTATAGTCGCGTCATCCTCGACAATCATGATTTTCAACGTAGCCTTCGCTCCCTGCAATGGTTTCTTCCTTCATGTTACCTTCGGCCCGAATCGGAAGCAACCAACCTGACAAATCTGTAAGGTTCCCGGCGGAAGCTGTAAGCTTGAGCTAGGGTTGATTCCTGTACAATGAAGCTATAACCGGTGCGATGAGCACCTAATGGAGAGGACAACTGACGATGAAGACCATATTGGAAGCAACCGCCGTGCGCAAAGTATACGGCGCTAAGGGCAATCTATATACCGCACTGCAGGACATCGACCTCACTGTGCAGGAAGGTGAGTTCGTCGGTATCATGGGCCCGTCCGGGTCAGGCAAGACGACATTGCTGAACCTGCTGGCGACGATTGATCAGCCGACGGCCGGCGATATTATCATTGACGGCCAGAGCATGCTGCGCATGAACGAGGAGCAGCTATCGGCGTTTAGGCGCAGCAAGCTCGGCTTTATTTTTCAAGATTTCAATTTGCTCGATACGCTGACGGTGAAGGAGAATATTATATTGCCGCTTGCGCTCTCGAAGGTGAAAGCTTCTGATATGGAGCGACGTGCCGAGGAGGTCGCCGCCACCTTCGGAATAGGGGCTATCCTCGATAAGTACCCCTATCACATCTCCGGCGGTCAGAAGCAGCGGACGGCTGCCGCCCGCGCGATGATCGCACGACCGAGTTTGCTGCTCGCGGACGAGCCGACCGGCTCGCTTGACTCCAAAGCAGCCGCCGACCTGCTGGACAGCTTGAGGGGATTGAATGAGCAAGACCGTGCCACCATTCTCATGGTCACGCATGATGCGTTTGCCGCGAGCTACTGCAAACGGGTTATTTTTATAAAGGATGGGACGTTGTTTACCGAATTGGTGCGAGGATCGATGCCGCGCAGCCAATTCTTCAAGAAGGTGCTCGATGTGCTGGCCGTGCTTGGAGGTGGCGCTGGTGACCTTGTTTAGTTTGGTTAAGAAGAATCTGATCGGCAACGCGCGCAGCTATCTGCTCTATTTCGTCTCGCTCGTGCTGAGTGTCATGATCTACTTCACCTTCGTTTCGTTAATGTACAGCCGTGAAATCAAGGCCACCATGGAGCTTGCGGACAGCATTCGCAACGTGTTCTTCGGCGCTTCTATCGTGCTCATTCTATTCGTTGCCGTGTTTATCTGGTTCTCGAACGGCTTCTTCACGAGGCGGAGAAAAAAGGAAGTCGGACTCTATGCGCTGCTTGGCATTCGCAAAAGAACCATCGGCCTGCTTCTCTTCTATGAGAATCTGCTGATGGGTGCAGCGGCGCTTGGAGCAGGGGTGCTGCTCGGCACGCTACTTTCCAAAATGTTCGCGATGATCTTCTTGAAGCTGCTGGATTCCGCGGTAGAGGTCAGCTTCCGTTTCTCCGGCGCTGCCATCGTCAATACGGTCATCGTGTTCATGGCGCTCATCTTGCTGGTGTCGGTACGGGCTTACCGCCTGGTCTACCGGTTCCAGCTCGCGCAGCTCTTTCAAGCGGACAAAGAAGGCGAGCATGCTCCGCGCACTTCACTGGTCGCTGCCCTTGCGGCCGCAGCGCTGCTTGCAGGCAGCTATTGGATCGTGTTTCAACCGATGACGACCAGTGAGCAGATGGGCCGGAACGGCTTGCTGTTCTTGATCGGGCTGATTGCGGGGACGTATCTCCTGTTTCGCTCCGGCATTATGAAGCTGCTGCAGCTGGCGCAGCGGAACAAATCCCGCTACTATTCAGGGATGAACCTCGTTGCCGTCTCTCAGCTCGCGTACCGCATGAAGGGCAATACCCGCACGCTGACCATGATCGCGCTGCTGAGTGCGATGGCGCTAAGCGCAGTCAGCACGGGGTATATTATGTATACCGACAACGGACGGGCAGCTGAGGAGTCTGCGCCGTTCAGCTACAGCTGGGTCAGCCGCGGCGAGCTTGACGCGAAGGCTATTGCTCTTATCGAGGCGGACAAATCGCACCCGGTTACGGCGCAGGCGCAAATTCCTGTCCTGCGCGCGGTAGGTGACGTATCGAAGCTTGTCTATATTCCGTCCGCCTTTCCCGCTGCCGAAATGCCGATGAAAGTGATGTCGGCCAGCGCATACGCAGACGCCGTCCGAGCGCTCGGAGAACGCAGCCAGCTGGGTGAGCTGCAGCGCGATGAGGCCGCTATCATTCGGCCGCGTTATACGTCCGATCTCTCGTCTGCCGATTTCGTCGGCCGCACGATTGATTGGCGCGGCAAGGATGCAGCTGCTGTCGCTCCGCGGACGGAGGTTCGCTTGACGCAGCTCTTGGAGGAGCACGTGCTGCGATGGGGTTATCCCGACCTTGCGCTGGTCGTAAGCGACGAGACGTTTGCCGCGATGTCGAAGACTGCGCTTCCGATTACGTATATGGCATACAACGTCGAGAATGAACGTAAGACAGGCGCGACGGCCAAGACACTGCTTGCGATGGCGGAAGATGATGATGAAATGTCGCCGTTCTACACCCCTTACCGCGAAGGACTGGAGAATGGCGGTCTGAATTTGTTCATCCTCGGCTTCCTCGGGCTGGTGTTCCTTGCGGCGACCGGGAGCATCATCTACTTTAAGCAGCTGGCCGAGGCACATGCTGACCGCGAACGCTATGCGGTGCTGCGCAAGATCGGCGTCAGCCGGCAAGAGATCCGCCGGGCGATCGCGAAGCAAACGCAGTTCATCTTCGCGCTGCCGCTTCTTGTCGGCATCGCCCATTGCGCCATGATTCTGAAGGTGCTGGACAATGTGAACCTGATTGCCGGCAGCTGGAGCATTGCATTGGCCATGATCGCTTATGTGATCATTTACACGGTGTACTACGGCATTACGGTCGCATCCGTGAATCGGATCGTCAACGGAACTGCGGCATAATGTCGCGCACCGTATATGCGCGTACAACAAAAAGGACGGTGCAGCTTGAACCTGCTCCGTCCCTTTTTGTTGTTTAGTTCATGAAGCCCACGAATTGCAGCCAACGCTTCAATACAACCGCTGCTTCCGCGCGCGTTGCATTCGCTTTAGGTGCAAATGCGCCTGCTTGATTGCCTTGCAGAATGTCTGCGCCTGCAGCTTGTGCTACAGCAGCCTGTGCCCAGCCTGCAATGCTGCCTTTGTCTGTGAAGGAAAGCGACGTTGCAGCGGATGATTTACCCGCGAACTTAAGCGCTCCAGCCAGCATGACAGCCATTTCTTCACGCGTAATCGTTGCGTTCGGCGCAAAGCTGTCCTTGCTGCGTCCGGAAACGATGCCTGCTTCTACTACGGCATGAACGGCACTTGCGTACCATTTGTCAGCCGGAACATCAGTAAAGGCTGTATCGGTTTCCACCATCTCAAGACCAAGCGCTCTTGCCAACATAGCGGCAAACTCCGCACGTGTTACAGTGCTGCTTGGCGAGAATGTGCTTGTTGAAGTGCCCTTCACAAGCAGCGCCGAAGCGAGCAACTCGATTTCTTTCTTCGCCCAATGCGTGGTCACATCGGCAAATGTTTTTGGAGCGACTTGGACGATACCGTAGAGGCTTGCATGAGGAGCCTTAATAACGGCTTCTACTGTACCTTTGTCATTCGTCACCGTTGCCGGGATGAAGGACATTTCGCCTGTTGCAGGATCAACGAGAACAGCCATAAACTGCTTGTCTGCACCTTGACCTTCTACAACGATTGTTCTGGTTACATAGGTGCTGCCGAAGTTTGTGATCTCTTCGGATTTACCGCCTGCGCTTGCAGTCACGGTAAAGTTAACGACACCGACAACGTTCATGTTGTTCGCTTTCGCGCTGTCTGCGATTTGCTGCTCTTGCTCCTTCGTCGGAGCCGTCATCTCGATGGAAACCGTCATGCCGCTTAAATCGGAACCAAGCGATTTCGCAAGACCTTTATAGTCCACTGTGCTAATCGGTAAATTGAAGCTTCCGTTATCGGTCTCTACAACGATGACCGCATTCGGAGTCGATGCTGCTGCATCAGCAAGCACACTTGCCGGCAAATTGAAATCGATGTTATCTGCCGCTTGATCGAGATGGATCACGATCGTTTGTTTCGATGCGTCCTTGCCTTTCAGCGATTCGAACGCCTTCGTAAGATCCTCGGTATTCGGCGTAACCGTTATAACGGTTTTACCGTCCGGCGTTGTGCCTGTTTTCACGTCATTAGCATCCGGAGTAAGAACAACACCATTATCCCCATCGGTTACAGGGTTATCCGGCAGTGTCGGTACGCTAGGGCCTCCCGGAACAAACGTCGATGCCGTTGTCACCGATACGATATTGGATTCACCCGCGCTCGGTCCTCCGGATACAACAATCCTGAATTTATAAGCCTTGCCCGCCTTTAGGCCTTTTACCGTCGCCGTTGCAGCATCTGATGCAAGCCATTCTGTCGTTTCGGATTTGGTCCATGTTGCCCCGTTATCGGTCGATTGTTCGATAGCCAGCTCCCAAGCTTCCGATACAGCGGTCCATTCGAACTGAGCTTCTGTTTCGGTAACGGCTTTATTCGTGAAATCGGTGATCGGTGTCGCTATGGTCGTCACATCCACGATGTTGGACACGCCGGCATTCGGACCGCCCGTGACAACGATTCTGAATTTGTAGGCGGTACCTGCCTTCAGGCCCTGTACCTTCGCATTCGAAGCGTTTAGAGCAAGCGGTGCAGTCGTCTTCGCTGCTTTCCAAGTTACTCCATCGTCACTCGACTGGTCGATCGAAATCGCTTTCGCTCCAGCCACAGCTGTCCATTCGAATTCGGCCTCATGCTCGTTAAACGATTTATTCGTGAGGTCGCTGATCGCTTCAGTAGCTGCCAGCTCATCGACGAAGTCCTGCAAGCCTTTGCCATCGATTGTCTCTTGCGGCGTTCCCGTCGCTTCCGAATCCACTTCCAGGAAGTTCTTGTCGATAAACGCCAGATCCTCTCCGTCAACGAGTCCATCCTGGTTCAAATCTTCCGCCGGGAAATTCGTATCGGATCGCTTGTAGGCTTGTGCGGCTACCAGCTGCGCATCCAAGATATCGATCATATGGTCACCGTTCACATCACCTGCAAGACTAAGCATTTGAGGCATGATTGCATTTTCGCCCACGGCTTCATCAAACATCGTTTTCCCGAGTTTCATAGTTGATGTGCTAATCAAGTGTCCAGGGATCTTGACTGTGAATTCAATCGCGTTCTCACTGAGCGGAATCTCATCAAAGTAAGCTCTGCCATTCGGTTCAATCAATCCTTCATACGTTGAGCCATCAAGACTCGCGGATACTTGAGCTCCGATCTTACTGTAGTCCTTCGGATAATTTAAGCTGCCGCCCATGCCCTCGTAGAAGGTCATGAACGTTTCTGGGAATATTGAGCCTTCCAGCTCTGAGTGTTTAGCAATTACTTTAAACCCGTCAATTTGATTAAAAACAGGCATTTCGGCAGCAGCTTCTTCTCCTGCTTTCGTGTAATTGAATGTTTCGATATTTTGTTCAATATTCATCTTATCGAGGCCGGTATAGTTCTTGTCATTGACCAGTTTGAAGGTCACATCCAGGAATGGCATATCGCCATCAAATCCGGTAACATGATCGCCGACTAAAGAAGCGCCGACTCTAACCCTGCTCTTGGATCCGTAAACCTCGTCAGGACGAACAACCGCATCATCCAGCTTGACAGTTACGCCTGCTTCATCCGCTTTTGCCTGGAATGCAGGGTTTGCTTTCACGTCTACAAATTCAAAGAACTTGTAGAAGCTTACATCGTAGTTGCCAGCAATCAAGTCTTCAACATTGTTCAGGTTGAGCGTCATCGTGACCTCGTCACCCAAAACAACGCGATCCAAATCATACTCTGGCACGACATACGGAGAGCCTGCTTTAATAAATCCGTAATGCTGGAAATCAGCAACCAAATAACCGTTCGTCGCCAAATCGATTGGGAATAAGGTCAGCGTAAGCGGCTTGTCCTTTTTCGTTTCCGGATCAATCAGATCTTCGCGCGTGACGCCAAACTTCACATCGCCGTTGTCCTCGACTTTGAACTCGCCGTCCGGGTAGACGTTCTGATTCTGGTAATAGAACAGACGGTTAGCGGCTTGCGTGATGCCAAGCGGCGCCAGCTTTGCCGTCCCTTCGTCGAACAGATTGGCATGAATCCAAATGGCATTGTGGCTGGTGCCTTGCAACTCCTCAGTCGTAAACATAGAATCTTCGACCTCATACACGCCCGGTGCATAATCTTCGAACGTGAGCGTAGGGCGCTTATTGTCGATAATAAACATGGTTTCCTTCGTATAGCTGGTTCCTTTCGCATCTTTCGCAATCATGCGCAGCGTATATTCGCCTTCTTTCAGAAGTTCATACTGCGTCGAAATATGATTGTCGGCAGGATCCCCGATATATGGTAAATACCATTCACCCACTTGTAACCAGATCAATTCATCAATTGGAGCATCAGTTGCATCAAGAGGTTCCGGATTGAAACTGCCAATTGGATTTCCATCCTTGTCCGTCACAACGCTTTCGATAGAGACCATGGCGCTATTCAGCTTGAACATCATAAATTTAGTACCATCTTGGAACGGGTGACTTACCGACGGATACTCCGACATGAACGCCGGGTTGTACAGATACATTTCGTCGATGCCTGGCTCCACAACACGAATCGCAAAAGGAACCTGATACTTCTCATTCCCATTATCTGCGTTGGTGAGGTGGACATAGCCTTCGTATCTGCCGTTTGCCGCAGTCTGCGGAACGACAACCGTTACCGGCAACGTTACGGATGCGCCTGCCGGAACTTTAACGGAATCGACGCCACCCACATCAACCGTAACGTTGTTGTCGGCCGCGCTCACGCTGCCACCTGCGAAGAACTCAGCAGCAAACGTAAATGTTTTATCGATTGCGCTATGATTCGCGATGGTCATATTTCTGCTTTCGCCAATGTCCGTGAACTTCGCGTGATTGCCGTAGGAAATCGAACCCGTAGGGTTGTCGATTGTCACCGGCATTCCATTCTGATCAAGCGTCTGGACTTTGTTCAGTACCGTGATGGACACATCCGCATTCACGGCTTCCTTCACATCGACTTCGCCTGCACCGACTTGATAGACGGAGTAGTCGCCGTTCAGGTCATCCGCCGTATTCATCAGCGCTGCTCGGACATCGAAAGGTGTATACTCGGGATGCTGCTGCAAAATCAGAGCGATAATACCCGCTACATGAGGCGTTGCCATCGATGTGCCGGAGATTCGCGAATAAGCATGCGAATAGTCAATGCCTTCTTCCTTGCTGTGAATATACTCCGGGTAAGTGGAATAGACATTCACGCCTGGTCCAACGACATCCGGTTTGATATCATAGCTGCCATTAACCGGGCCTACTCCGCTGAAACCAGCTAAATGGCCGCCTTCTGTAACGGTGCTTCCCATGGCGCTGAACGATACTTTCGGAGCTGCCATTCCTTTCAAAGCTTCACCATTTGCTAGGGTGGTTCCGAAGGTTGGGATTAAACCGGAACCATCGCCAACAAAAGGAATATCGCCATCTACGTTATTAGACATGATCGCAGCAATAGCGCCAGCTTTCGCTGCATTCTCGACTTTGGTTTGAAGAGGAAGCGTTCCGCGCTGAATGAAAGCAACTTTACCCGCAAGGTCCTTGCCTTCGAAGTCAGCCGTATCCGCTAATCCTACATCAACAATTTCGAAAGGTTGTTCTGTGTTCAGCAAACCTTCCATTGAGGAATAGTTGTATGCAATAACATGCATCTCTTCCAGAGAAATCGAACCCGAAGCATCCGACACACTGCCCGACATGGTCTTCAGCGCAATCGCAAAATCGCTTGCACCAACTGTGATGCCTAGCGGCGATGTACCTGGTGAAGTTACCGTCTTCTCATCCGGCCCCGCATTCCCTGCCGCTACCGCGCATGCTACCCCAAGCAGCGTAGCGTTATTGATTGAGACGGCCTCAGCCATGAGCGGGTCATTAACCATAACCCCAAGAGAAAGATTGATGACATCCATGCCGTCTTGAACGGCTTTATCTATCCCCGCCATAATTTGACTCTCCGTGCCGCTGCCGTAAGGGCCCAATACGCGGTATACGTACAAGTCCGCCTCAGGCGCTACGCCCAGTGTCGGAGCGTCGGTTGCGGTGTTCTCGGCGCGGCCAACGATTGTTCCCGATACGTGCGTACCGTGAGACGTGTAGTAGGTTCCGCTTCCCTGATCCTCCGGTTGACCGGATGCTTGCCAATCCTTATACGTGGTTTCCATCGGGTCTGCATCGTTATCGATGGCGTCCCAGCCTTTAATTGTAGACGGATCGATCGTCTTTGGATCCACGCCCTCTTGCGCGCGATAGCCTTTGTAGGCGTGCGTCAAATCCGGATGGTTATAGTCGATCCCCGTGTCGAGAACGCCAACTTTAATCCCTTGGCCTTTAATGCCCTGCGCATGCAAGTCATTAATGCCGTCCAGCGGAATCGAGTTATCGGTGGACGGCGCATCGGATTGCTGGACGGCTTCTGTACCGGTCAGCAGCTCCATCTCTTTCGGATCCAGCTGTACGACATTGTCCTTATAAATCGTTTTAACGACGCCTGAACGAAGCAGGCTTTCGATATCTTTGCCCGGCAAAGTCATGGCAACGCCGTTAAAAGCATGGTGATATTCTCTGGTAATTGCTACTTCTTCAGCTTCATAGGTAGTCGGGCCTTGCTGGGCCGCTTTCTTCTCTACCAACTGCTGCACATAGCTTTTGAACGTCGCATGGTCGTCTTCAGCTTCCTCTAACGCTTTGTTAGGGGAAATGTTCACACCTTTGGACGATTGTTTGAGCACTTCCACCTGTGCAGGTGCCTGCTTAAATTCCACGATGACGGAGACGGAAGCCGAGCTAGTAAGGTCAAGCTCAGGCGAAATAACAGGACGCTTGAAGTCCAGCTGTTTCAGTGCGTTCTTTTGCGCGGGTGAGAGCTTGTAGTTGGAAGGACTAGCGTCCTGAATCGGATTCGCTGCAAACACATTATAGGGAAGGGCAAGCGATAATAGCATACTGCCGACGATAACTTTCGAAACTAGCTTGTTTCTGCTGCTTTTGTGCATACCGACTCTCCTTCAAGTAGAAAAAATAATAGAATAGAACAACTCTATTATGTAAATCTACTTGCAATCCTACCAAGCCACAATGGGGGGAATTTCGGCATAAAAAAGCCCCATCCTTAGATAGGACGGGGCTTTCAATTGTAATTATGTTTCCATTTTTTCCAGTTTAACTGTCATTTCTCCAGCAAAATCGATAAAAATTGCTTAGTTCGCTCCTGCCGAGGACTTCCAAATATTTGCTCAGGTGGGCCTTCTTCGACGATTACGCCCTCGTCGATCATGATAATGCGGTCGGCCACTTCACGAGCAAACTTCATCTCATGCGTGACGATCATCATCGTCCGTCCTTCTTTGGCAAGCTCGCGGATGACTTTCAATACCTCCTGCACCAATTCAGGATCGAGCGCGGAGGTCGGTTCGTCGAAGAGCAGCAGCTTGGGATCGATGGACATGGCGCGCGCTATACCGATCCGCTGCTGCTGACCGCCTGATAGCTGATGCGGGTAAGCATCCGCTTTATCCGCGAGTCCTACTTTATCGAGCAGCTCCAGCGCCCGCGCTCTTGCCTGCGCTTTCGTTCGGCGCAGTGCCGTAATCTGCCCCTCCATAACGTTCTGAAGAGCCGTCAAATGAGGGAACAAATGATACGCCTGAAACACCATCCCCGTTTGCCGCCGCAGTGACAGCACGTCCGCTATCTTCGGCTTCACGCCGGGCTGAAAGTCGATGCTCGCCTTGCCAATCGCAACCGAGCCCGAGGTCGGTACCTCCAGCACATTCAGACAGCGCAGCAGCGTTGATTTGCCTGAGCCGGACGGTCCAATAACGACAAGCACGCTGCCCTGCTCAATTCGCATATCGATGCCTCTAAGCACGGCAGAGGTGCCGAACGATTTGGTTAGATTTTGAACCTGGATCATCGCTCTTTCATCACACTCCTCTACCCGGCATCATACCGTTCGTAATATCGTTCCAATCGCCGCTGGAGCGTGGATAGCACCGTGCATAGCAGCAAATAGATCAGTGCCACTTCACAATAGATGAGCAGCGGTTCATAGACCCTTGCCACAATTTGCTGACCTTTCTGGAACAATTCGGTTAATGTCAACGTCGCCGCCAGCGAAGTATCCTTCACCAGGCTGATAAACGAATTCGATAACGGCGGCACGGATACGCGCGCAGCCTGGGGCAGGATAATTCGGCGCAGCGCCGTTAAGCGCGTCTGTCCAAGTGAATAAGCAGCTTCCCACTGCCCTCGTGGAATGGAGATGATTGCGGCACGTATGATTTCCGAGCCATATGCACCTACGCTGAGCGAGAACCCGATTACCGCCGCTGGGAATACACCCATTGTAATTCCGACACTCGGCAGCCCGTAGAAAATAATAAAAAGCTGAACAATCAGCGGCGTTCCGCGGATGATCCAAACATAGAAGCGTGCCAACTGAGCCAGTGCGCGCAAATCCGACAGCCGTACAAGTGCGGTCACGACTGCCAGCAGCAGCCCAAGCACAAACGAAATAAGCGTTAAGGGTACTGTGAAAGCTAACCCTGCCTTCAGCAAGGGCATGAAAGACTCGAAAAATATGTGCAGCAGCCGCTCTGTACGATCGCTCATGATGATTAACCGCCTCTTTTACTGCGATACATCCTCGCCGAAATAGGTTTTGGAAATAGTCAAATAGGTGCCGTCCGCTTTCATATCAGCAAGTGCCTTATTAATAGCAGTGACCAGTTCAGCATTGCCTTTATGGAGCAGCAAGCCGCTTTGGGAAGCATTATTCGTCTCGTCGACTACTTTGATCGGGACATCAGGACGCTGCTTTTTCAAATCCAGAAAACTGAGCTTATCATTAATGGTTGCATCGATTCGGCCGGAGGTGAGCAGGTCGATTGCTTGGTTAAAACCGTCAATCTGGACAAGCTCCGCGCCGTTCGCCTTTGCAATATCGCCTAGGTCGCTAGTCAGCGACTGCCCGGACTTCTTGCCTTTGAGATCAGCCAGTTTCTTAATGTCGGTGTTGCTCTCCTGCACGATGAGCACAGCCTTTGAAACAATATAAGGATCGGAGAAGTCATACTTCTCCTTCCGATCATCCCGAATCGTAACCTCGTTCGCCACCATTTCGAAGCGTTTCGCATCAAGACCTGCCAGCATGCCATCCCACTTCGTTTCGATGAACTTCGCTTTTACGCCAAGCCGCTTGGCCACTTCTTCCGCGATCTGCACATCAAAGCCCGTAAGCTTCCCATCTTTATCATGAAAGGTAAATGGGGCATAGGTGCCCTCCGTACCAATCGTAATCTCGCCGTTCGATTTGATGGTTTCCAGCAAATTGGTGCCCGGCGCATCGGCATGATTGCTTGATTCTTGCTTGCCGCAAGCGGGCATAGTAAAGGTCAGCAGTGCAGCAGCCGCAAGCGTCATATATAAACGGTTTGATCCTGTCTTCAACGTGATCCCCCCTTATTATTTTGGGGATAGTATGCTAACTTCTTCCTTGGTTCATTCCTCCTCTTACCCCCATGATTGTACAGTCTGCGATAAATTAGAGGGGCTTTCGTTCGTTGACAGTCCAAAGGGGTGTACTATAATAAATAGAGCTACTTACACGTTTACCAGAAAGGAAGTCACCTTATGAATCAACTGACAGGCGAAACCGCCGGCATGCCGCGCTCCAGACGACTCTGGACTGCAGCCGTGCTCGGCTCGCTTAGCGCATTCGGACCGCTGTCGCTCGATATGTATTTGCCCGCGCTGCCGAAGCTGGCCGACGATTTGAACACCAGTACCTCGCTAGCTCAGCTAAGCCTAACCGCTTGCCTGATCGGACTCGCGCTCGGCCAGCTGTTCGCAGGCCCCATCAGTGATGTGCGCGGCCGCCGCCAGCCTCTCCTAATTGGTTTGCTGCTGTACACCGTATCATCGCTGCTATGTGCAATAGCACCATCGATTGGAACGTTCATCGTACTGCGGTTCGTGCAGGGACTGGCCGGTGCGGCCGGCATCGTCATCGCGCGCGCGATTGTGCGTGACTTGTATACGGGGCCGGAGCTGACCAAGTTCTTCTCCCTGCTCATGCTCGTCAACGGTATTGCGCCGATTGCCGCTCCTATATTCGGAGGACAGCTGCTTCACTTTACGACTTGGCATGGCGTGTTTGTCGTGCTTGGCGCGATTGGTCTTATTATGTTCATTGCCGTTCTGCTAGGTCTTCCTGAGACACTCCCGATCAACCGACGTGCGAAAGGCGGCATCTTGAATACTCTCTCGACGTTTCGCGGTCTGCTGACGAACCGTTCGTTCATGGGGTATGCACTGGCACAAGGCTTCGTCATGGCCGCGATGTTTGCCTATATCTCCGGTTCACCGTTCGTGCTGCAGGATGTGTATGGCGTATCCCCGCAGATATTCAGTCTCTGCTTCGCTATTAACGGTCTCGGCATTATCGTAGCAAGCCAAACCGCCGGTCGGTTGGCAGGCCGCGTGAACGAGGTAAAGCTGCTCCTCACCGGACTTTGTCTGGCTGCACTCGGCGGCGTCACACTGCTGCTCATGCTGCTTATCCATGCGCCGCTGCTGCTCGTTCTGATTCCGCTGTTCTTCGTAGTCGCAAGCGTCGGGATGGTCACTACAATGGGCTTCTCGCTGTCGATGCGCAGTCAGGGACATGCGGCTGGAAGTGCTTCGGCGCTGCAAGGACTCATGTCGTTCCTGTTTGGCTCCATCGTTGCACCGTTTGTCGGAATCGCCGGCAGCAATACGGCGATTCCGATGGGGATCATCATTGCCGCTCTCGATGTGTTAGCTCTGGTAATCTTCCTGCTGTTAGTCGGCAAATCCGCAATGACAGCTGCAGCAGCAACAGCACAAAAATCCCCTTCATCCGGGCCGCAGCGCTAGATTGCGCTGCATCCCCCGGTGAAGGGGATTTTTTCGGTGGAATAATCGTTTAGCCAAACACGCGCTTAATGGCCTCCAAATATGCCATCCCGTTCTTCGTATCCGGCTCCAAGTAGCTGCCTTCCGTCCATTCATTCCATGCGTTGACCGTGAACGCCGGAAAACTGTTCTCCCCGCTCGCCAGAAAAAGCTTCATGCACTGCAGTGACTCCTCGAACAGCTCCGGTGTGTTGCCGGACAGCATGCCCATGTACGGATAACCGAGATTCTCATACCCATCCGACTGCACGGTTCGCGGCGAAGAGTCCCAGCCCATCGTCACATTCGGCAGATAGGGGAGGCTGTACATCGCGGAAAATTTTGACCAATCCTCAGCCGATTTCACGCTGATCTCGGCATACGGCGTCTCCGGAAACGTCGGAAGCTCCTGATGGTGAATCCATACATACGAGGAAACGCTGTCGATGCCAAGGGCAGCCAGCAGCTCGTTGCCATTGGTGATTTTCTGCTCGCCGGGAAGAATCTGCACGCCCCATACGACCGCATTCAGATGCAGCTCGCCGAGCCCTGCCGCGCGGACACGCGCACGGAAATCCTCGAGTGCCTCTCTCGTTGCCTCAATGCTGCCAAGCCCTTTGACCAAACTCATCAGTTCGTACACCGAGAAATACAGCTTCTCGTCCACGCGCCAATAGTTCGGCCTTGTGAAATAGGTCTTGATCATGTGGTCGGTTGCCTGCGTAAAGGCTTCACGGCTAACCGTGCCTTGCGCCAAAATATTATAAGGCGTGCTTCGCTGAGCCGGATGGATATCCATCCAATCATGGTTCGCCCACATCAAGGCAAATTTCAACCGACTGTTGTTGTCCGCACCCAGAAAACCTTCCTCCAGCGCTCGATCCAAATACGGCCCATCCTCGTACCAGTACCAGTCGAAAATAAACGTATCCACGCCATGGTCGGCAGCGGCGTCGATTTTGCGCGACATAACGGCAGGGTCTGCTTCATCCTCATAGCCCCACAGCGGCACTTTCGGTTGATCATGCCCTGCAAAACGCGGCTCAGCCCGCTTCGTCAGCTCCCACTCTGTCCACCCTTTGCCATGCCAGGCTTCATTGCGCTTATCCACATGATAGTTCGGAAAATAATAGACGGCTACTTCAGGTTTGCTCATCGAATTGATCGGCCTCCAAACGAATAAAAGGATCATCTGCTAGGTCCATCCTACCCCAGCTGCGATGATCCTGTATTTGGAGCGCAGGCGTTATTTTTTGCACAAAAAGCGAATGACAGAGGAATTGCTAGCCACAGCTTAAGGAGTACCAAGCAGGGAGTCGCCATACGACCGCGGCGGCATCCCTTCAAGCTTCTTGAAGAGGCGGCTAAAATAATGCAAGTCCTCGTAGCCGCACAACACAGCAATTTCGCCAACGGACAACTCTCCTTGCCGCAGCAGCTCTTTGGCCCGCTCCATGCGAAACCGCGCCAAGTAGCGCGTCCACGAGAGCCCGGTCGCTTGCTTGAACAGGGTTCGGGCGTATTTAGCCGTCATGCCGTAGCTGCGGACGATGCTATCTAAGTCGAGTTCCGTGCGATAGCCCTTGCGCATGAGCTCAATCATTTCCGCAATCATCGCCTTGTGCGGGCTGTCCTGTTTAATGCCCTCCGAAGTGTGCGTGTCTGCAAGCAGCATCCCGATCACATCGAGCAGACACGCTCGCATCCGCACCTGGTAACCGAAGGGCTTACGCGCGAACAGGTCCAGCAGCTCCGCGAACCGTTCCCCGAATCGATGCGATTGTGCTGCGGAATGATGGACAGCCGGCAGCTCGAAGTCTGTAAACTGCAGCGTTTGTCGCTCCAGCAGTTCCTCTTGCACCGGCACCTCGGGTAAATTGGCATAGTCCACTTTGACATACACGTCATCGGAGAAATCCTGCTCCTGCCCCAGATAGATCGGATCGAAGTGGCAGGCATAATAAGCGAAAGCGCCGCCTCCCGTCACCCTGCACGCATTAGTCGTGAGCGGTGGAATAATATGCAGGTCGCCTGCCCGCAGCACATATTCAACGTCACCCAGCGTGTAACATGCGCTGCCTCGCGTCACATAAATAAACTCATAGTCGTAAATTATTCTGCGCGGCACGCGGTAGTGCTCGTCGCCTTCATTGTAGTGAACGTACCGCACATAGGGGGCCAGCTGCAGCAGGCCGATCGGTATAGGTAGCGACATGGCCGTAATGCCTCCCGGTACAATAGGATGATTTTATTATAGGCTACGTTAGAATCATTCGCACGGCGAATAGCGCGAGTGCCGCGCACATGATGCGAATGAGCAGCTTGCTGCCAATTTTTCGCGAGATAATCGCCCCTAAGTAGCCGCCAATCAGCGCCCCCGGCGCAAGCGGCAGCACCAGCTGCCAGTCCCACTCCCCGCGATACAGATGCATGCCGCTGCCGAAGAGTGCCGAAACCAAGATGACGGACATCGACGTCGCTGTCGCGATATGTGGCGGAAACCGAAAGAGCAGCACCATAGCAGGGATAAGCAGCACGCCGCCTCCGATGCCAAGCAATCCGGAGATCAGGCCGACTGCCCCTCCGATGAGAAGTGCCGGGAGCATGCTGTAGCCATAGTCATGCTGAGCCCCGCTTCCGTCCACGTACGACTTCGTATATCGCCATGCTCCTCGGAATGGTTTGATGCGGCTGCGAAGCAGCAGTAATACGACCATGAACAGCATGAAGTATCCGAACGCCCGTCGAAAAACATCCGGCTCAAACAGCGAGGTTAAACTGGCACCGACCACCGACATGGGACCGCTCGAGATGGAGAAGAAAAGCGCGCAGCGAAGATCGGTTTTGCCCTCTCTATAGAAAGTGATCGTCGACGTCAGCGAAGTAAATACGAGCACGCCTAGTGAAACGCCGACCGCCATGGTTGTATCGATGTCCATGCCCAGCATAGAAGGACCGAGCAGCAGCAGCGCAGGTATGATAATGACGCCGCCCCCGAGACCGACGATGGCACCGAAGGTCGAAGCGACTAATCCAAGTGCGAACAGAATGAGCAGGGTGGGCAAGTCCCACATGAACCTATCTAGAGCCAGAGCCATTGCGCGTATGTACCCTCATTTCCGTGTGTAAGCTTCTGCCTCCTATTATACAAAAATAAGGGCTCCCCCGCGTCCAGTAGCAGACACTCGGGAAAGCCCTTATTGTTTATAAGAAATGATGGATATCATTAGTCCGTTTCACCTTCTGCTGCTTCTTCTTCGGCAGCAGCTTCTTCCGCAACTTCCTCCGATTCTTCAGCTTCTACAGCTGCTTCTTCTTCGGATGATGCTTCTTCTTCAGATGCTTCTTCCTCGGATTCTTCTGCCGCTTCCTCAGCTTCTTCAGCTGCTTCTTCGGCTTCCTCGGATGCTTCAGCCGCTGCTTCTTCTGCAGCTTCTTCGCTTGCTGCAGCTACTTCCTCAGCTGCCTCCAGCTCACTAGAAATTTCTTCTGAAATTACCTCTTCCTCATGGCTCATAGTAATCACCTCCTGGGTTGTTGTTACTATTATTGTAGCGCTTTCATAGAAGGTTACAAGAGTGTAAAATGTCGGAAAATAGCAGTTGCAAACTTTATTTTCCGATATTCATAGATTGTGACGAAAAGGCGCAAAACCTGTGTAAAATAGGCGTTTCTTGCATGTTTGCAACCGGGTCTGGTCAGACTAACAGAGGCGAATTCCGAAGGAGGTAATCACATGGACCAAACGAGCGATTTCGTGAACAAGCTGCACGACACGCAGGCCAAAGCCGAAGGCAATAAACAGCGCTCAGGCAAAGGCGCCCCAGCTAAGCAGCTGGGCAACAAACAGCACGCGACGAACAAATAGCTTTGCGCGCGGCGGAGAGGTAAAAAGGCGGAGAGGCATATCCCTCTCCGCCTTTTTATTGTCGCTTGCCGATTAGCTACCATGTAGATCTCTGGGTGTGCTTCTTGCGCCGAATTTTGCTGATTAGCTACCATGTAGATCTCTGAGTGTGCTTCTTGCGCTGAAATTCGCTGATTGGTGCTCATGTAGATCTGGGTGTGCTTCTTACGCTGAAGTAAGCTGAGGTTAGATAGATGTGTTGCTCTGGGAGCTACTCTTCACTCGACAGCTTCAGCCCTGCTGCTGCTGCCCCTCCGCCCGCAGCGCCTCCATGATCTCCTCCGCGGCGCGCTCGCCACTTTCGACGGCGCCGTTCATGTAGCCTTGGAAGATGACGGAGGTGTGCTCACCGGCAAAATGGCAGGCGCCTTTACTGCCTTCACGCTCTGCTTCAATACCAGTGAACTTGGTATACTGTCCCACCCTACGGTAGGCGTACGAGCCGAGCGTGAACGGATTGCCCGGCCAATAGTCGCGCGTCACCTTGCCATTCCAGCGCTGCGTAATACCGGGTACCACCGGCTCCAACTGATGCAGAAACTGCTGCGCTCGCTCCGGCAGCGAGCCGATGTTCATCCCTTCAGCCACGTTGCCTCCCGTATACGCGACCAGAATACCCGATTTCCCCGATTGGCCGCGGGTGACATCGAATGTATTTTGATAACCGCCGTCGGTGATTGTATCCCCGTTGCAGCCGGTCGAATTCCAGTGGCGGTCGGTGAACTGCACATGAAGCTTGCTGTTTGCCCCCATGCCGAGCTCCTCGATCGCGTACATTTTGAGCGGCCGAAAACCCGCATTGCTGTAATCCACAGAACTACGCAGAATCGAGAACGGGATCGTAAGCACCACATGCTCCGCCACCACATCATGCGTACCATTCCGATCCTGCATAGTCAGCCGATAGCTGCCATCTGCCGACTCCGTAATTGCGATTAACCGGCAGCCACGCTGCAGTGTGCCAGGCGCGAGCCTGTCCATCAGCCGATGCATGATTTGATCGTTCCCCCCACGCACATGGTAGCGCTCATCCGACACGCCAAACACGCTAAACTTCTCCCCATCCGGGATATAGTCGTGTAGATACAGGAAATTCAAGGCACTTTGCTGCGAAGACTCCGCCCCATACTCAATGTTGCAGGCAATATCAATCAGCTTCCCGAACTTCGAAAGCTTGCCGCCGGGTACGCTCTCTTCAATCCAATCCACGACCGACATTCGGTCGAGCTCAAGGCCCCGCGGCGTATATTGGTTATACAACGTTGGAAATCCTGCAGCCTTCAAATCCGCATTCAACTTCGGCACTACCGCCTGAAAGTCTCGCGTCGCATCGGCCAGTGTATAAGGCACTCCGTCAAAATAATAACAAGGCTCTGTACCCTCCACCTCTGCAGCTAACAAATCATTCAGCGTAAGGCCGAGCTCCTCGATCAACCTGCGCAAAGCAACATGGCCAGTATCAATCAGCATACCGCCACGCTCAATTGACTGCCCCTCGTCAAAAGCGCCTCGGCGGGTATCTACGCGGCCGGGAATCTTTTTATGATCAGCTTCGAACACAACAGGTGCGAAGCCTGCCTCCTCAAGCCGATACGCACAAGTAAGTCCGGCAAGACCACCTCCAATAATGGCGATTCGGGATACGGGTACAGATTGCGAAGCTTTCACCGGAGGATGAAAAGGGGAAGTAATCGGCTCGGCGTGAGGCAGCGCAAGCGGATGAGCGGCTTTTCTTTTCCATTCGTAGACGACTTGTTCAAAAGGGATTTTTCTCTGGTTAGCCTCTTCGAGAACGACATACATGTCTTTCAATAAACGAGCCAGCGCGGTATGAGGCATACGATCCTCCTTCATGGACTGTCCATTATCTATCAATCTAGTACTATGTATGTGCAGACTGTAAGGAAGTGGAAACGGCGCTCTATGATTTTCCGCGCACAACAAAAAGGCCCACAACTCTTCATCAAGAGTCATGGGCCTTGGCCTCGTTTAGGTTCGTTTAGTCGACGTAGCCGGCAATACCTTTATCCATCAAATATTCCATCTCAACGTCCAAAATCGTTTCCACCGTCAGCTCGTCCAGCTTCAGCCCAGGCCGGCTCAAAATATAATCCACAAGCTCATCGCTGTCGATGTTCACTTCGCCATTCTTGTCTTCTTGCGTGTTGTTGATGAACGTCTGCTCATGCTGCAGAACCTGTTCGATGCTGCTCGGTGCTGCTTTTGTTTTGCCGGCGATGAACTGAACCAGCTCTTGCATGTTGATTTCTTCACTCATGTGGGGTCAACTCCTAGTCGGTTAATTGTGGTAAAACCATTGTATCATCCCAGTTAGGGGATCAGCAAAATTTTGCCCGTACTCGCACGGCTCTCTAAGTAGCGATGCGCTTCAGCGCCATCGGCCAACGTGAATGTTCTGGGCTGCGATAGGCGAATCCTGCCCTCCAGCATATCCGCAAACAGTGCGTTTCCGCGCTTGCTGCGTTCCTCGGCAGATGTAATGTGGTTCCATAGGTCACCGCCGGTGAGTGTTTTGCTCGTATCCATCAGCATCCGCGGATCAACCGGCGCCGGATCGCCACCGGCCATCCCGAAGAAAACGACCGTTCCTTTGGTACGAACCGCTTTGAAGCTGTCCATCAACGTAGAACCTACGGAGTCGTAAGCCACATCGAGACCTTTTTCAGCAGAGTTATCATACCCCGCAGACCACTTCAGCACATCACTCACCCAGTCCGTGTTGTACAGAAATACTTCGTCGGCCCCTGCCGCGAGCGCCGCATCACGTTTGGCAGGGCTGGAAGTAAGGCCGATGACTACGGCGCCTCTAGCCTTACATAATTGAATGAGCAGTTGGCCAACCCCGCCCGCGGCTGCGTGAACGAGTACCTTATCGTCTTGTTTTACGGCGTAACTGTCGTTAACAAGATATTGTGCCGTTAGCCCTTGCAGCAGGACAGCTGCGGCTGCCTCGTAACTAATACCCTCCGGAAGCTTGATAACTCGGTCAGCAGGCACAAGGACAAGCTCAGCATTTGCGCGTGGTACATCCGCGAACCCGATGCGGTCACCGACCTCGATGCCTTCAACGTCAGACGCTACCTCCTCGACCACGCCAGCACCTTCATAACCCAGTATATAAGGAGGCTCACCGACCAAATGGTAATTGCCGCGCCGCCGATAGATATCCGCGTAATTGAGACCGATCGCCCGCATGCGAACTTTTACCGTGCCTGCCTGAAGCTCCGGTTCCGGGATATCTTGAAGCGCCAGCACCTCCGGACCGCCAAATGTATGGAAAACTAAAGCTTTCATTTTGTCGTCTGTCACCTCACCATGGATTCACCATCTAGCTTACTCTTAACATGCATTCGTCTCAAGTCGGCCAGGCCGAGTAGAAGCCCCCCGCTTAGGATATCCACTCAAAAAATGTTACAATACCTCTACAGTAACGATCGGTCCATACCGTTTCAGCGTGAGTAAGGGAGATGTTCATGGTGATGCCAAGCAATGGGAGTAATGGGGTCAATGGAATAAATCGGGGAAATGGAATCGATGGGGGAAAGAAAGATGCTCGTCGCATTTTGATTGTGACGGCTGTTGACGCCGAGCGTGACGCGGTGCTGCGCGGGCTAGGCCCGGAGGCGGCGCAGTTTCATGTCATCGCCGCCGGAGTTGGCCCGGCCGCAGCCGCGGCCGTAACAGCGGCGACATTGGCGCTGGGTGGCGGAGCCGGGATTGAGGCGAAGGCGAGCCTGGCCGCAGGTTATGCGGCGGGCTCCGCTGAGGCGGGCGACCTAGCGGCTTGCGCTGACGCCGCCGCGACCGCGGGCGGGTACCGCCTGGTCATCAGCGCAGGCATTGCCGGCGGCTTTGCCGAGCGGGCCGCGCTCGGCTCGCTTGTGGTCGCGAGCGAGATCATCGCCGCCGACCTAGGCGTCGAGACCCCGGGCGGCTTCGCCAGCGTAGATGAGCTCGGTTTCGGCTCATCCCGCATCGGGGTCTGCGCGCGCAGCGCGGGCGCTTTGGCCGCGGCGCTTAGCGCGGCCGGTCTGCCGGTTGTCACGGGGCCGGTGCTCACCGTGACAACGGCAACAGGCACAGCCGCCACAGCAGCGGAGCATGTGCGGCGTGTGCCGGAAGCCGCAGCCGAAGCGATGGAAGGCTTCGGCGTGGCAAGCGCAGCTCAGCACTTCGGCGTGCCCGTGCTGGAGCTGCGCGCGATCTCGAACGCGGTTGGCCCGCGTGACCGCGAAGCGTGGCGCATCGGCGATGCGCTGCTGGCGCTTGAGCGCGGCTGCGCAATTCTAAAGGAGGTGCTCGCATGAAAATGAATATAGCGTTCTCGCCATGTCCGAATGATACCTTTATCTATCATGCTTTGGTTCACGGGTTAATTCCGGGCGCACCCGAATTTGACGTGACTTATGCGGATATCGATATAACAAACAAATGGGCCGCGAAAGGTGCCGGCCCCGAAGTACTCAAAATCTCCTACGCCGCCCTGCCTTGGGTGCTGGATGAATACGCCTTGCTGCCTTGCGGCGGTGCACTGGGACGCGGATGCGGTCCGCTCGTACTGACGAGCGGAGACGCAAACAATCCCGCCTCGCTAGCAGGCAAGCGAATTGCCGTGCCAAGCGATCGCTCTACCGCTTACTTGCTCTTCCGTCTATGGGCCGCGCAGCTTGTCCCGGACGGCAACATGGAAATCATCGTCATGCCATTCCATGAAATCATGCCTGCTGTCAGAGATGGCTCCGTCGACGCAGGTCTCGTCATCCATGAAGCCCGCTTCACGTACCAGAACTACGGCCTCAACATGATAGCTGACCTTGGCAGCTGGTGGGAATCCGATACCGGTCTGCCAATTCCGCTCGGCGCCATTATTGCCCGCCGTTCTCTCGATGCAGCATCGCTTACGTCGTGGATTCGTGCCTCTGTCGAATACGCATGGGCGCATCCCGAAGAGTCTGCTGCTTATGTCATGCAGCATGCACAGGAAATGTCGCCAGACGTTGCTAAGCAGCACATCGCGCTGTACGTCAACGACTACTCCGCTAACCTCGGCGACAGCGGCTATGCTGCCGTTGAAGCGCTGCTCGGACGAGCTGCGCAAGAAGGCCTAGTTCCTGCATTCGACCTAGCCAAGCTTCGCCTCTAAACTAGCTTCCTCACAAACACAAGAGCTGCCCCAAAAGTGTACGACTTTTGAGGCAGCTCTTGTTTGTTTGCTTGGCTTTTAAGTGACTTGATATTGCAGAACAATATTCTAACGAACCCTAGGGCCCTTATTTCAGCCAAATGACGAGATTTGAAAATCTAACGAACCCTACAGGCGCTATTCCGTGTTCTGATGCTGTTTTTCGCTCCATTTGCCCCTAATAACGCCCTCAGGGTTCGTTAGAACAAAAGCAGTTACTCGTCGTCGATTCTGATTCTACCCAGCAAAGTTAACCTTCGTTGAATGGCTTCATACTCCACACTGCTCCACACTTCACTCTTCAACCGAACGCCTCGACTCCTTCAGCTCCCGCTCAAACAACTGCTGATTTCCCAAGTGGAACTTGCGCAAATTGCGAGGGAACGGACAACCCTCAATCAGCGCATCAACAGCCGATTGATCCCCAGCTGCGACGGCTTTCCGCATCGCCGCAATGTAGGCGAAATCCACCGTTTGGCGGCGTTTCATCTCATCGGGATCCACAGTCGAATTGCCGTGACCCGGAATCAACCGCGCAATTGAATATGCGGCCAAGATCGTATCCAGCTTGCTGATACTCGCCTCGTACAACGTGCTGCTGAAATAAATATACGGGAATTCAATATCCGACCAATAATCACCCGCAAACAGCAAACCAAGCGGCTCCACCACGGTGTACATGCCATCGTCATTATGCCCCGGTGAAAGATAGAAGGTCAGTTTCGTCCCACTGCCAAGCTGCAGTACCTGCCCGTCGTACTCCGCCCGGTGCTGCACAATTGGATAGGCAATCTCATAATCGCGTTCCAAATAGTAGCTGTCTTCAAAACCCCGAATTTGCTCGAGAATCGCTTCTTTATCTGATTCGTTCTTATCTGCCAATGCAGCAGATGCAATCACTTCCGCATCCGGGAAAGCCCCGTATCCGATAATATGATCGTAATCCGAATGCGTGAATAACACATACTTTGGCCTTCCGCCCGCCACCTCTTCAGCATACTGCCGAATCTCTTCGACCTCATGAGGCAGCCAGCATGGATCAACAATAATAATCGCATCCTCGGTCTCAATGACCGCCGACATCGTTTTATACAGCGCGCTTTCGAACAGCGTCAGCGCCCCATCCTTCAATTTAATCATGACAACATTCAGCCTCCCAGCTACATTATGTAGGCAATAAAATAAACAATCGCCCTCCAAGCTTAGCTTGAAGAGCGATTCATTGCTTATAGTTTCATCTTAGCGTTCATCTCTTATAATTCCGCAGCAGCAGCCGTCGTTTTCGCAACTTGCATCAGCCGCTTCATATCGCGGAACCCGATCAATCGCTTGCTTGGCTCATGCCACAACCGGAAATTAAGCGAGCTCAGGCTCGTAAGGATCGTAATCGTCCTAACTTCCTGCATGCGCGGGTTCGTCTCATGAACCGCTTCCAAGTTGTAGTTCGGAATACGCGGGCTTAAATGGTGAATATGATGGAAGCCGATGTTGCCTGTGATCCAGTGCAGAATCCGCGGCAATTTATAATAAGAGCTGCCGTGCATCGCAGCTTTCACGAAATCCCACTCCGCATCCGCCTCATAATACGACTCCTCGAATTGATGCTGCACATAAAACAGCCAAATCCCCGCAATACTTGAGATAAAGAAGATGGTTCCCTGAATCAGAAGAAATGCCTGCCAGCCAACAGCCCAACATAGCAGGGTAGCTACTGTTACAATTCCGGCATTCGTAATATACGTGTTAATCCGTTCTTTCGTGTTCGCACGTTTGCGATTGAAGCGATAGTCGATCAAGAAGATGTAGATCGGCCCAATTGTAAACATAATAAGTGGATTGCGATACAACCGATACACAAGTCGGCGCAGCGGTGAAGCGCTCAAATATTCGTCTACCGTCAGCGTCCAAATATCGCCTGTTCCCCGACGATCGAGGTTGCCGCATGTCGCATGATGGACAGTGTGGCTGTGTTTCCATTGCATATAAGGTACATAAGTCATGATACCGGTAATGGTGCCAACGATATCATTGGCTTTGCGATTTTTGAAAAATGACTTGTGACAGCAATCATGGAAAATAATAAAAGTCCGAACGAGAAAACCGCCTGCAACGATTGAAACGCCAACTGTTAACCATGCTGAAATCGATAAGCAGAGATAAGCCGCGAGCCATAGCAGCACTACAGGTCCGATCGTGTTAATGATTTGCCAAATACTATTCCTAAGTTTCGGTCGTTCGTATGCTGCAATTTCTTTACGCCACTGGCCTTGCTCAGCTTCTATCATTCAGTTGTTTAGTCCTCTCTCCACGCTGCTTTTCTCATCTTCTATTGTATCAATAACGGTAGTACGAAAGATAGGCACAAGTCGTTCCATTAATTCTTGCGATTTTTAGGAGGTGCCATCATGGTTCATGACTGCATCATCGTCGGCGGCGGTATTGCCGGACTTCAGGCGGCTATTCAACTTGGACGCTATGCGATGCACAACGTGCTCGTCATCGATTCGGGAGACGGTCGATCCAAAATCTGCCGCAGCTACCGAAATCTGCTGGGATATCCTGGAGGTGTGTCCGGCGAGACGTTACGGCAGGCAGGCGTTGCACAGGCTGCTGACTACGGCATCGACTTCATCACCGATACCATCCTCGAAGCCCACAGCAGCGCCTCCGGCTTGTTTGAGCTCCGCGGCAGCAAGCCCGGCAGCGAACTCTACCAATCGCGCACGCTGCTAATCGCCACAGGCGTCATGGACCGACTGCCGGATTATCCGGAGCTGCGGCCATGTCTGGGACTCACCGTATTCGTCTGCCCGGATTGTGACGGCTACGAAGTACGGGATCGCAGCACCATCGTTCTCGGCGCAGGCGATGTGGGTGCCCACATGGCGCTCACGCTGCGGACATGGACAGACAAGCTGCTGTACATCGACCAAGCGCCGGAACCGCTGTCAATAAACGCCCTTGTACAAGAACAGCTGGCAGCCGCTTCGATCGCATATCGGAGAGCCGAGCATCTTCATGTCAACGCCGATTGCGACGGTTATCTGCAGAGTGTCACCTTGCAGGATGGCACCCTCATCGAGGCGGATCGCGCTTTTCTCGCATACGGCGGCAATGAAGTGAGATCTTCGCTCGCCCGTCAACTTGGCGCCAAACTGCATGAGAACAGCCATATTTGGACCGATCCACGCAGCAAGATGACCAGTGTCTTCGGTGTTTGGGCAGCCGGTGACGTTGCCGTGCATTCGGAGCAGGTGTCCATCGCGATGGGCGAAGGTGCGCAAGCCGCTATCTGGATTCATAAGACACTGCTGAACATGAAGCAGCCGCAGCAACAATAGCCGCAACTGAAGCGTGACCACCTAGGTCGAGCAAGTTCTCTTTGCACCTACTCGAACTAGCAAGCTGTCACGCCACATATCCTGATCAGCGAAGCTCCAATTCTTCTGCGAGCCTCACTTGTTCGCAATATGTACTTTGAGCACTTTCCCTTTTACGGTCGTATTCTTCATCGCCCGCAGGACAAGTGAACCTTTGCCATTCAGAATCTCCACGAAGGTCGCGCTATCCTCAATCGTAATGATGCCGATGTCTGCTGCGGTCATGCCCTCAAGCTTTGCGATCGTCCCGACAAAATCCACCGTACGCAGCTTCTTCTTCTTCCCGCCGCCAAAATACAGCTTCGTAATATCCTGACTCAGCAGCTCTCGTTTGTCGAGGCGCGGCGCATCCACGGCGCCCAGCTTCTCTTCGAAGGCTTCTTTGGCTTCCGCAACCTGTGCGGCACTTGGCGGCTCTGCGCGCGGCAGCTCAAAGCCGATATAGCCTTGGATATCGTCCAGGTATCTGCCCTCACTCGGCGTAGCGAACGTAATCGCGATACCGCTCTGTCCCGCCCGACCTGTCCGGCCTGTACGGTGCACGAAGTTTTCCTTATCCATCGGCAGGTCGTAATTGATGACATGCGTAATATTCTCGATATCGATCCCGCGGGCAGCCAGATCGGTTGCCACTAAGTAGCGGAACTCCCGCCGCCGGAAGGCATGCATGACGCTGAAACGATCATTTTGCTCCATACCGCCGTGGATTTTGTCGCAAGGGTAGCCGCTTTGCCGCAGCATACGACTTACCTGGTCAACCGCTTCCTGCGTGCGGCAGAAAATCATGCAGCTGTCCGGATTTTGGATCGTGGTGACTGCCTTCAGCAGCTCCGGCTTTCGCTCATCTTTCACGATGTAGAGGGTATGAGCAATCCGATCGGTCGTAATGCCTGCGGTTTCGATCTCAATATCCATGGGGTTCTTCATATGTCGATGGCACAGCTGCTCTACATCCGGCGGCAGCGTTGCGGAGAACAGCAGCGTTACCCGGTCCTTAGGCAGCTCCTTGATTATAGACTCCACTTGCTCTATAAATCCGCGGTTTAGCATCTCATCGGCCTCATCGATGACCAGGTAGCGCAGCCGCTCAACATCCAGCGTCCCGCGTTTGATATGATCCAGCACACGTCCGGGCGTACCCGCTACGATATGGACCTTCTGCTGCAGCTCCAGCTTCTGCTGGGCGAACGGCTGCTTGCCGTAGATCGCAACCGCCTTAATGCGTTTGAATCTGCCGATATTGATCAGATCCTCTTTGATCTGCCCCGCCAGCTCTCGCGTTGGCGTCAGAACGAGTGCCTGCGGTCTGTTCTCCTCCCATTCCACGAGCTCGCAGATCGGAATGCCGAAGGCGGCCGTCTTGCCGCTTCCGGTTTGAGAGCGGACGGTAAGGTCACGCTGTGCGAGCACCTCCGGGATGACTTTGCTCTGGACCGGTGTCGGCTCCGTATAACCAAGATGATCTAGTGCACGAACGATTTCCTCGCTTAATGGATACGTATGAAAAGGGTTTACTTGCATAGTTGCTCCTTCGCCGAATCATTGGGATGCTATTAGTATAGCCTAATTTTACCTCGATGCCGTTGTTTTGGTACAATAGTCTTACCATGAAATGTGACAAACTTCTACTTATTTACCTTGTATGTGACCTTCATTAGGCGTGTATCCACTTTTTTGCCGTATTCACTTACTTCTAATATATGCAACAACTGAGGGGAATTTAGCGTTCTTACTCAAAAGGGGGTTCATCCCAATGCATGAGGGAAAAATCATTAAATTTTACCGTGAAAAAGCAGAATTTACACAAGATCAATTGGGACTCGGCATCTGCTCGGACACCCATATCAGTAAAATCGAACGGGGCATAACCGATTACTCGCAGGAAGTACTGGACCTGCTGTGCGAGCGACTTGGCATCAGCATGGAGCATGAGTTGGCGAAGTTCAGCAATATCAAGAAAAGGCTGTACGATTGGCACGATGCCATCGTGAAGCAGTTATCCATGGACATGGAAACGATTAAGGAAGAGATCGAGCAGGAAGCGCTTCTGCAAATCTCCGAGTATGAAACGCTTTATTTGCTGCTTCAAGCGAAGTACCTCCTCCTAAAGAGCGAGGAAGAGAAAGCGCTGCGCATCATCAATCGCATTCGCAAAACAGCGGAGCGGCTGCCTGACTTCGAAAGCAACCTGCTGAAGCATGTAGAAGGCCTCTACCATATATCCAAACAGAATTATGTAGAAGCCATCGCAACGCTCAAGACCATTAACGATAAGGAATATAATAATCCGGAGTACTTTCACCATTTGGCTATGGCTTATCATACGATGAAGTCTGAGGTCATGGCCTACTTCTACGCAGAGAAGGCACGGAATTTCTTTAAGGATATTAACTCCTTCCTCCGTGTCATCGATGCAGAGATGCTGATGCTCATTCAAGTGCAGGATGATCCGCAGCATGATTTTAAAGAAGTGATCGCGCGGTTCGAGAATTTGATTCAGAGCTGCGATATGTGCAACGCGCCTGACCGCAAAGCCAAGGTCATACATAATCTAGCCTATGAGTATTTGCGTCGTAAGGATTATAAGAAAGCGAGCATCTTCTACAAACAATCCATGGAGCTTAAGAATCCCCAGACGCTTCCTTATTTGCTGTCATTGGAAGGCTATCTTCGCAGCTGCTACAAGGGCGATCTGCTGCAGAAGGAAGAGTTGCAGCGGCTGGCACAGGCCGGCCTGACAAGCTCGAAGGCAATGAAGGATCAAGTCTTCATTCTGCTCTTCACGATGCTGCTCCTTCTGATCAATGGCAAAGAGGCGGAGTACTATCAGTATCTGAACGACGAGGCGCTGCCGGTCTTTCGTAAGTTCGGCTATGCGTACCTCATCAGACGGTCAGAGCAGCAATTGTTTCATTATTACGCGAAGACAGGAAATGCGGAAGCAGCCATTCGAATGGGGCATTATCTCATTGAGGATCATGATATCCTCTAGCTGCGCTTCCCAAACAAATGACCCGCAGCAAGGACACTTCGTTGTAAAGTGTCCCTGTGCGGGTCATCGTTTTGAGAAAGGAACTATTTTTTAGTGCGTTTTTTGGAGGAAGTTCTAGTGCGTTTGCCGCGTTTTACGCTCGAAACCATGACATCTTTCTCGGAATACGTGTAGCAGTGTTGATATACTGGGCAGCAGTGATGCTGTTTTACGACTTCAACGGCGTGAACAACATTTACAAGCTGCGGATGGTAGACATTCTCGTATTGCGTAACTGGAGGATCATAGATGGTTTGTGTAGGGCAGTCCGGACAAAACTCGTCGTTCGCGCCTGCCACCATGTTCGGTCCCATATTCGGTCCCATATTGGGTCCCATGTTTGGGCCCATGTTAGCACCGGCAACTTGGCCCATGTGTGGATAATTACGTTTCAAGGTATTCTCTCCTTCCTTGTTTTGGAATACATCACATTGTATTCACAGACGAGCAAGGCGGCCTGTACGCTTGCCATGGAAGGCGATGGCCTGCCCTGTTTTCGCGGTCTTCCGATCGGGAGAGATGCCGGGGATATCCTGATCCTAACGAAAAAAGCTGCCGGCATCGCTGCGGCAGCTTTACTTATTGTATAAAATTAGAGCGTCTTGACCTCAAGCAGCTCATACACGATTACGCCCATCGGCGCATTCACATTAATCTTGCTGCCCACTGTCTTCCCGAGCAGTTCTTTGCCAAGCGGGCTTTCGTAAGAAATTTTATTGGCCTGTACATCCGCTTCCGCCGGAGCTACAATTTGATATTCAATCCGTTCATTGAACTCCACATCATTTAAGATGACGCTCGAGCCAATTTGAACCGAGCTCGTATTGTTCGGATCGGCCTCCACGATGCGCGCCGTATTAAGCATTTTCTCTAAGATGATGACGCGTGTTTCCAAGAATGATTGATCATTCTTCGCGGAATGATATTCGCTGTTCTCTTTCAAATCCCCGTAGCTAATGGCAAGCTTAATCCGTTCGGCCAGCTCTTTGCGTTTGACATACTTGAGGTCGTCAAGCTCCTCCTGCAATTTAGCGTAGCCCTCTTTGGTCAAAATCATTTCTTCCTTAGACATCGTTACAGCTCCCGTTCCATGTGATTCCTCTATTCTACTCGATTTGGGGGCGAATGTCGCCTCGATAACCCACCCAATAATTGTTGACAAAAAAAAGGCTCCCTATAAGAGGGGAGCCCTTGCAATAATTGTTAATCCATTTTTTTCCTAAAGATCGATCGCCACATGCGGTTTACTATAATGACTTACGCCCCCGCCGCCTACCAAAACCTTGCCCCCACTAGGGAAAACAAGCAATTTGGAAGCGCCGGTACTTAGCAGCACCGTTACCTTCGCATCATTTCGGGTGGCCGTATACACGACATATCCGCTTCTGGTTAGAGAGGTTCGCCAATAGTTGCCAAACTCTGAGCGGACCACTCGGCTGGAATAGACCTGGTTCTCGCGTTTGACCACCTTGGCTTGATGTCCTTTAGCTTTGGCCATCACTCGCATCCATCCTTCATCACGTAGTCAATACTACGCTATCCTATTCAGAGGATGAAGAGACGATTGGACATAATGGCACATAGATATCGAGCTCCGAGTCGGCTCGGCCTTCTTGGCAACGCTCATCGTAGTATTCGAAATCAAAGCCGCGATCGCCCAAGCTGCACAGCGCCTCCCCGGATGCCGGAAGCCATTCGCCATAGATATAGCGGAATGTCTCACCGAGCAGCTCGGTCGAACCAACATGCGTGAAGACCGCATATCTTCCCCCAGGGATTGTATACACCTGAGCCCCTGCCGGCATCGTCGACGAAGGGTCTGCCACCTCAGTGCCTGCCAAATAAGCAAACTGCCTCTCCCGGTCTCCGCTTGTTTGCGGATTGTAAATCTCGAGCCCGAAGCAAATCCGTTCGTTTACCTTGCCCGGTATGCTCGCCCAGATACGGCTAAGCGATTTCCAGGCCTGTGCAATGTTGCGATCCTTCGTCGTATCCGTCATGCAAAGTACGCCCGCGACATGCATCGTCTCGCAGTCCTTCAACACCGGCTCTCTCATCGTACACGCTCTCCTTCGCAGGGATTGCGGAGGCTCTCCGAACCGTTTCATAAACGAGCGGATGAAGGATTCATGGCTGCCATATCCGATATCAAAGCCGATTCCCGTTCCGGACTGCTCCGAGTCCCGCAGCCTTCTTGCCGCATACGCTAAGCGACGCTCTCGAATATAGTGCGACAGCGTTTCTCCTGTGCAAGCGCAGAACAGCCTGTGAAAGTGAAACGGTGAATATCCGGCCAGCTTAGCAAGCTCCTCCAATCGAAGGTCCTCCTGCAAATGCTGTTCTACATGTGCGGCAGCCCGCCATATTCCGGCATAGCGCTCCTCCTCTTCCATTCGGATCACCTCCTTACCGTCAATGTTAGGTCATCGTTGCTTGGTGCACCTGACTTTTCTTGCGATGATACATAAAAAAGGCGCATCGCCGAGTATGACACGGGATACGCCTAATCTGGTTGTTCATGATCGGCTGATTACACAGTAGCCTTAATTTGCTTACTCCGGAGCTGGCCGCAAGCCGCGTCGATATCAGTCCCGTGCTCGAGACGAACGCTGACGCTGACGGACTGCTTCTTCAGCGTATCGTAGAAGATGCGAATCGACTCCTGCTCGCTGCGCTGATATTGACTGTGTTCGTCGACCGGATTGTATGGAATCAGGTTCACGTTCACCAGCTGACGGCGGTCGCCGACAAGCTCTGCCAGCTGCAAGGCATGCTCCTTCTGATCGTTCACATCTTTGAGCAAAATATATTCCAGCGTCACGCGGCGCTTATTCTTACTCAGGTAATAATCGATGGCCTTCATCAGCGGCTCAATCGGAATGGCGCGATTGATCTTCATAATGCGTGTGCGCAGCTCATTGTTCGGCGCATGCAGCGAAACCGCTAGGTTAACGCCTAGGTTGCGATCGGTAAATTCTACGATTTTGTCAGCCAGCCCGCTTGTGGAAACCGTAATATGTCTCGCCCCGATGGCAAGACCCTTATGATCCTTGACGGTATCGATGAAGTCGACCATATTCTCGAAGTTATCGAACGGCTCCCCGATGCCCATTACGACGATATGGCTTACCGATTCGCCTTGCTGCGCGGCATCCAGATGCAGCTGTACCTTCATAATCTGGCCGACGATTTCGCCCGCTGTCAGATCGCGGCTCTTGGCAAGCAGACCGCTTGCACAGAAGCTGCAGCCGATATTGCAGCCGACCTGCGTGGTTACGCAGACGGACAGCCCGAATTTATGCCGCATGAGCACGGTTTCGATCAGATTGCCATCCTGCAGCTTGAGCAGGAACTTAATCGTGCCGTCAGCCGATTCTTGCTTCGTATGCTCGCCGAGCGTTTGAATGTCGAAGTGCTCTGCCAATAGCTCCAGGCAAGCTCCGTTCACGTCAGTCATCGCCCCAAATGTCGTAACCCTTTTCCGATACAGCCAATCCCATACTTGCCGCGCGCGCGACGGTTTATGTCCATGCTCCCCTAGCCAGCCGGTCAGCTGATCGAAAGTGAAGCCATATATGGATGGTTTATGCATATCCGTTATCCTCTTTTCAACACCTTGAATTTCGTCCCCATGAACTCTCTGACTAGTATTGTCCCAAAATTTCGAGGCGAACACAAGGGCGGATCACGGAGGCTGCCATCCTAGCCTATGAATTCGGCAATCCGCTTGTTAACCGTTTCCCGCAGCTCGAGCAGCCATTCACTCTCTGCAGGGTAGCTGCTGAACGTAATATTGCCAATTAGCGCTTGCAGTTGATCCTTGCCGCCGAGCTCTTCCAGCAGCGCAAAAGCTCTCATATCTTGCAGCGCCTCATAGAACACTTCCATACGAATCGATTCGATTGGACCCTCTTCTCCCGGGTAGACGAGGAAGGCATCCCCCGATGGGAACGCGTGGCCGGCATCTGTTGTGATATAGGGATTGATCGGCTTGATTGAATATTGGCTGTACCAGAAATTAAAGCCCCAGTGCAGAAAGCCGGTAATGCCAAACTTGTGCATCTGCACGCCGATAATCCGGTTTCTTGCGGATGGGAACGTAAAGAACCGGTTGGAAACTTCCTTGTATTGACCGCAGCAGTAGTACGTCCACAAATCCGGAACGCCTGCCTCAAGGAACGGTTCAATATGATTCGTCGCGGGAATCGGCCGTGGAACCAGTCCGGATTCATAGAATTCATAATCGGACAAGGCGTCGATAACCGGATAGCCTTGCAGCATCGGCCTCAGCCAGTCGCTCGCTTCGCGGTAATCCTCAAGCGCGCTCATGCTCGGCTCATCGGAGATGTGGAAGTAGACCTGCTTCTGAAGTCCGCGGCGCTCTACCCACTGCAGCAGCTTCGGAATAAGCTGTCCGAGGAAGCTGCGGTATTCCTCGCCGGCCGCTTCCGTTTCCCAGCCAAAAATCCGTTTGTATTCGCCGTTCTCATGAGCCATGATCTTAGGCGCGTGCTTCGCGCCCCATTGCGTGTAGAGGTGGGAGAACTCGAAATATCGAACGCCAACCGCCAAACACAAATCAGCCCATCGATCCAGCTTATCGAAACCGAACGTGTACTGATTGTTGCCTGTTTTCTCTACATCCACCAGCTGTACGGTAGGGCGTTCCCCGCCGACAGCCGTATCGAGCGGCGGCGTGAACAGCGGTGTCAGCAGCAAATTAATGCCATGTTTTACGGCTGTACCAATGAATGCTTCAAGCAAACGCCAGTGTTCTTCGCTGAACACCGGTACATTGTACTGGGTCGCAATACAATCGGTATGAAACCACTCGGTGTGGATCAGCTTCTGCTCGGGAAGCTCGCACGGAATGACCGTGAGCGCGAAGTTCTCCTGACCGAGCGCTTCCCCTTGAGGCGATTCGAAGGCAATGGCGATGTCATAGATGCCACCTTGCTCGGCGCGATCCACTTGAACCGTCACCCACACGGAGCTCCACACATTCGGCAGCGCCGTGAGACCCGCTCCCTCTGCAATGGGATACAGCGGATCAGGGAATAGTCCCGGCGTCGATTGGAATATCCGCCCATCGTGATCGGCATACATCGGCATCTCCGACGGAACTAGTCCGACTGAGCGGACGGTGATCGTACTATTTTGCAGCGGAGATGTGACGGTTAGGTTGATGTTCTTGCGCATCTGCGCACTGCGGTAAGCTACTTGAAAGGAATAAACTTCACCCCGGAGGGCGCTGCCCTGCTGATAGACAGGCTCTTGGAGCTCGCCATCTTGGGCGAAAATTTTGACGAGTGAGCTGACGCATCGCGTCTCCAGCTGGTTATGGTTAAGGTTCATCGATACTTCCTCCTCGGAATTGAATTAAATGAATACAAGCGTGCCAAATCGTTGCGGCTTATGAAAATTAACCAATCCGGTCGGCTGCCAGGCTTGGTACTCCCGAATACCGTCCCGCCGTTCGTCGATTCGATAGAAGTTGACGCGCCAACGGAGTCCGGCTTCCAGCGGCTGTGTGAAGGTGCTCGCGGGAATACGAATGTCGTACATCCATTGCCCGGGTTGAATCTCGTTTACTTCTGTATGCAGCCCCTCAATGTCCCAGTCCGTATCAATCCCGACTGCACCGCTGCCATCATTGGTGATCCGCGCATCGAATACGACGTTGCGGGGACTGACCTCCAGCTCTATGTAATGGGTACCGCTGCCATCCTCATCGATAAATACTTCTACCACGTCCTGGTTATATAACGGCTCGTCATGTTCGCTGTAATCCGAAACGATATGCCCATCCTCACAGTGGAACTGGATCAGCAGCGCATCTGTTGTCCACCCGCAGCGAACCTTCGTCCACTCTGTTGGCGCGTCCCCGCTTACCGTATCGCGTAATAGGATCCATTCGCTATCTATACCTTCGGCTCGACTGATTTGTTTACATACGTAGACTTGCTGCTCATTCGTGTCCATTTTGCGGCTCACCTCTGCTCCCCTAGAATCTTCCATACCCCTCTCATCATCATAGCTAATCCCAGTGCCGATTGATTTAGCATAAAGGGATAAAATTTAGACGATTCCGAGATGGATCATGAATGCAAAAAGAACGGCAGTCGCCGTCCTCTATTTATTTTTATTTGCTTTGTTCCGCTGGGGCCGAATCGGTGTAGAAGCAGTACTTGCCTCTGCCCAATGTCTTCGCCTCATACATCGCTTGGTCCGCACATTGGAGAAGCTTCGTCCCGTCCACGCTGTCATCCGGATAGATCGCGATCCCGATACTGGCTGAAATTTGTATTCGTTTGCCGTCTACAATATCAAGCTGGCGGATTGCACCAATGAGATCCTGGGCCAACTCCTCCGGCTTGCTGTCGCCTACAGCTTCATCCACCAGTACGACGAACTCATCGCCTGCCCAGCGGGCGCAGGTGCCGTAGCCTCCCATGCCGCTTTTCAGAATGATCCCCACCTCCTGCAGCAATCGGTCGCCTATCTCGTGGCCGTGTGTATCGTTAACCCGTTTGAAGCCATCGAGGTCCATGAAGAAGACGGCAAATGAAGTCCCTGCCTCTGCTGCTCTTCTCATCGCAATTCGCAATCGCTCATTAATGTATCTGCGATTCGGCAGTCCGGTCAAATCGTCGTAGTGCGCTTTGCGTTCTTCATCCGTTCGGTCGCCGAACGTAAAGAGATGGCCATGCAGCAGACCGCCGTCCTTGCTGATAATCGGGCTGACGTAGCATTCGTAATACCGCATCTCGCCGCCTTCTTTATGGAAGGCAACACGTTCCCGGAACGGCTGCAGCCGCTGCTCAAAATACTGCTTGATCTGATCGCCGAGGCTGCCATAATCCCCCCGCATCTCTTTGCAATAGATCGCCAGCGACTGTCCGACGGAGAGCTCCCGTCCGAACATGGCTTTGAATCTGCGATTGACGAATACGACGCGCCCGTCGCTGTCACACATCGCAATCGATTCGTGGCTGGATTCCAGCATCCGTTCGATGATTTTATTTTGTTCGGCGATTTTTTGCTCACCTAGACGGCTCTTCGCGAAGAGTGTCTTATACCGGCTCTCGCTGTCAGTTACCTGCGTGTAGAGTTCGGTCATTTTGTAATACATTTTCGTAAACTCATAAATCATGCCTGCCAATACGATATTGGCGCAGATGAAGGTGTCCAGCTTGGAGACGTACCAGCCTACACTGAATCGATTGCCGCCGCTCATGTTAATGCCAACATCCAGTACGGTAGCCAGCAGCGCGACGCACAGCCAGGAGGAGGTTACGGTGCTCCCTCTCGTCATGTAATAGTAGAGGACTAGCGCAAGCAAGCTGATCAACAAGGTAGACAAGCCGAAGCCATACATGGCGAGCGGCGTAATACGGCCACGATCCATTAGAATGGGGAGCTTGTCGTGCAGGGCTAGCGAGACATACCCAATCACGGCTACCACTACAATTATCGCTGCCCCGGTAAGTCGGGTCATAATCCGCGCGGTCTGATCGCGAAGACGTACATGCTTATACTTGACCTCCACGGCCATATGAAGCAGGATCGCGAGGGGAAATCCGAGATGCCAGAGGGCATAGATATATTCAGCCGACTGATTGCCGCCCATGAAGAACATGGGGTCTGGTCCATGCTCCATTCCTGGCCCTGGTCTCTGGCCAATAGGGCCGGGACCGAAACCATTGGGAGGCACAATACCCGGGAAAGAGAACAGATAGAGAAGCGTCATACAAGCCGAGTAGAAGTAGCCTCCTGCCAAGATGAGAATGGAAGGGGAACGGCTGACCTTGAACTGGCTGTACAGGACGAACACCGTAATGAGTTCGAAGCAGATCACCGCACCGCACAATCCGGACAAGAATGCGTTATTATTGGGCACCCGTATTTGCGCGAATGGGATGGAAACAAGCGAAGCCAGCGCTATGATCGCACCAACGATAAAAGCAAATCTGCGTTGTGATGGGTTGGATTCTAACGTAAATAACGTATAGGCGAGCGTGCCGGACGATGCTGGTCTCTTCATGTCGACCTCCATGATGAATGTGTGGAGACATCATTCGACATCACACCCAGGAAACCCTCTTTATGGCAGAATTGCGGTAAATTCTCTCCATGTGCGGTAGCTGGTACCTCTCTTAGGTCGACCAACAATCCAATAAAGGGACTGAGAGCGGCATATCCGCTATCAGCAAGCGACCTTCCCACTCCTTGTGTGAACAAAACAAACGAAAACCCCGGCACCGACTCAGCAGAGTTGATTCCGGGGTTTACTCACTTCAAAATATAACACTAACGTTAACGTTAGATTAAGAGCCAAAAAAAAGGACGTACCATCTGTGATTAATGAGTTTCAGCCTCATCCACATGCTTCAAGTGTTTGCGGTTCAGCCAAATCACGATAACCGCCAGAACGACGAACCCGCCGCCGATGTAGAAAGGCGCGTGGAAATCGAACCACTCCGCGAATTTAACTGCATAGTAAGGTGCAAGCGCACCGCCGATGAAACGCAGGAAGCTGTAAGCGGCCGATGCCGTCGGACGTTCAACCGGAGCAGCATTCATAACCGCTGTTGTGATGAGCGTATTATTATTGCCTAGGAACGCACCGGCCAAGATGACCATCGCGATAACGACTGACTTATCTGTTGTCCAATAGCCCATGATGACCAAGGTTACCGCGAACAGAAGAAGCTGTACGCACATCGATTTCACAGTACCATAGCGCTTCTGCAATTTAGGAGCCGTTACAACGGATGTAAACGCGAGCAGCAGACCCCATCCGAGGAAGACATAACCAAGCCCATGTACATCTACGTGATGAAGGTGACCAAGCACGAGCGCGGCATAGACAAGCAATGTGAAGAATCCGAAATTGTATAGTGCAGCTGAGATCCCTAAGACCAGCAGCGCGCGATGCTTAAGTGCACGGAAAGGATCAAGCAAGGAGGCTTTCTTCTTTACCACGACTGGCTTCACGGCTGGTGTCTTCGCCTTCGGCATCATGAACAGAATGAGGCAGAATGCGATGACCATCAGGCCGGCAACGCCGTAGAAAGGACTCCGCCACGAAATCGCGCCGAGCTCTCCTCCGAGCAGCGGGCCGACTGAAATGCCGAGTCCAACTGCTACTTCGAACAAGATAATCGATTTACCGACACCAACGCGGGATAACGAAACGATTGCTGACAATGCGGTTGCGACGAAGAAGGCGTTACCCAACCCCCATCCGGCGCGAAGCCAAACAATTTCCATTACATCGCCCGCACTGCCTGCCAGCGCGGAAAACACGGCGATGATGATGATACCGGCAAGCAGCATTCGCTTAATACCCAGTCGGGCAGAGATAACGCCCGTGATCAGCATGGCGACGGCCATAACTGCGTTGTAGCTCGTAAACAGCAAGGTAAGCTGACTGTCAGAGGCATGCAGTTGATCCTTCATCATCGGCAGAATCGGATCGACAAGGCCAAGTCCCATAAAGGCGATGATACTTGCAAAAGCGATCGCCCATACGGCAATCGGCTGGTTAAACATCGAATTACTTTTCTGTGCGTTTGGCTGCAATGGGGCTTGCGGTGCAGCTTTACGGGCTGTATTTGGTGTTGACACTTAAACTCCTTCTTTCTACGTAGTCATTTGGTCCAGCGCGTCGGTAACGCGCTTCTTGAGCAGTTCGATTTCTTTGCGAAAATCCTTCATTTTCTCGAGCTTATAATCGATCATTTGCAATTGCTTATCGACCATCTGCCCTGCTTCTACAAGCTGCTTCCGCTTCTGCTCCACTTCCTCGGCTTTCCTGTATGCATCGCCGTGCTGGACAAGCTCTTCGCGTATAGCGACAAAATCGATAATTTCCTGCAGGGAGAAGCCGAGCACATCTCTTGCATTGACGATCTGCTTTAGCCGCTCGATGTGCATGCGCGCATACAAACGCGTCCCGCCGTCTGTCCGCTCTGGAGGCGGCAGCAAACCGATCTCCTCGTAATACCGAATCGTACGTTTCGTCAGACCGCTCTCTTTGGCGACATCATCGATCTTATAACGTTCTCCCATCTCAATTCCTCCTCCCTTTCGTCGATTCAAGTGGTTCATTTGATTTCATCTTACTCCCCCTATAACGTTAACGTCAACGTTAGATTTTGTCATCGTGCAGAATCTAACGCCTAGTTTGTCCTTATCGCGAAAATAAAAAGGCCCGCTCACAGCATCAATGCTTTGCTGCAAACAAGCCTTATCCAACTATTGAACGACGAGCTTCCCGCTCCACGCGCCAAGTCGCGATATCCATTTCCTCTGCCTCCTGCGCTATTCTCCTGTCAGCTCGCCTGTCCAGCCCAGCAGCCCACCAGCCATATTCACGACCGAGAAACCTCTTTCACCAAGTAGCTCGCAGGCTAACCCGCTTCGTCCACCGCCTCTGCACATCACGATGATCTCGCGCTCAGTATCCAGTTCATCCAGTCGTTCGATCAGCTGTCCGAGCGGGATGTGAACAGCACCTGCTAGATGACCGGCCGCCCACTCGGCAGGCTCGCGGACATCCAGCATATATAGGCTTTCACCCAAACCGAGGCGCTTCTCTACCTCTTGCGGTGTCATTTCTTTCGCCACTTGAAACCCCATTGCATTGATGTCCCCCTTAACTACTTCCATATACCCCTACGGGTATGTATTCTAGACAACTCCATCCTCACTGTCAACGCACATCGCCTTCCAAAATTAGCGTTTCACCTGTACGAGAATTTGAATCAGGAACCGCGTGCTGGGTAACAATACCATTGAAGTTCACATTTACCTGCGAGAGGAGCTTGGCACTTGGAAAAGGATTCAGATCAAACGCTCACGACCCGGCAGGGCCATCCTGTAACGGACAATCAAAATATACGAACGGTAGGCAGCCGTGGACCGAGCACGCTGGAGAACTATCATTTTATCGAGAAAATCACTCACTTTGACCGGGAACGCATCCCCGAGCGTGTCGTTCATGCCCGCGGCGCCGGCGCTCATGGCATCTTCGAAGCCTACGGCAAAGCCGGGAATGAACCGGTTTCGAAGTACACACGCGCCAAGCTGCTGCAAGAGGCTGGCAAGCAGACACCGGTATTCGTCCGCTTCTCCACTGTCATTCATGGCAATCATTCACCGGAGACGCTTCGCGACCCTCGCGGATTCGCGGTCAAGTTCTACACCGAGGACGGCAACTGGGATATGGTCGGCAATAACCTGAAGATTTTCTTCATCCGGGATCCACTCAAATTTCCGGATATGGTACATGCGTTCAAACCAGATCCGTTAACGAATGTGCAGGATATGCAGCGCTTCTTCGATTTTGTTTCGCTCACGCCGGAGGCGACGCATATGATTACGTTCCTCTTCTCCCCTTGGGGCATTCCCGCCAACTACAGGCAGATGCAGGGCTCGGGCGTTAATACATACAAATGGGTCAATCAAGACGGTGAAGCGATGCTCGTGAAGTATCATTGGGAGCCGCTGAAGCATGGCATTAAGAACCTGCTGCAGCGTGAGGCAAACGAGATACAGGGCATGAATTTCAACCATGCCACGCTTGACTTGTACCAGGCTATCGAGTCCGGAGACTATCCGGAATGGGAGCTGTGCGTGCAGCTAATGACGGATGACGAGCATCCGGAGCTGGATTTTGACCCGCTGGATCCGACGAAGCTGTGGCCGCCGGAGCAGTTCCCGTTCTTACCCGTTGGCAAAATGACGCTGAACCGCAACCCCGAAGACTATTTCACCGAAGTGGAGCAAGCAGCATTCGGTACCGGCGTACTTGTGGACGGTCTTGATTTCTCCGACGACAAGCTGCTGCAGGGACGAACGTTCTCCTATTCCGATACGCAGCGTCACCGGGTGGGAACCAACTACTTACAGCTGCCCGTCAACGCACCTCAGACGCATGTCGCGACCAATCAAAGCGGCGGACAAATGCAGTATCGTCCTGACCGCTCCGCCGGGCAAAATCCCCATGTGAACTACGGGCCATCCTCCATGGGGGGATTGCAAGAGGCTGCTCCCACCGGCAAAGACCATGAGCCGCACTACGATGCGAAGCTGACCCGGCAGAAGATTGAGCGGACGAACGATTTCAAGCAAGCCGGCGATACGTTCCGCGCCTTCGAGAACTGGGAGCAAGACGAGCTGATCGACAACTTGGTCGGTGCGCTGTCGGTGTGCAAGGAGGATATAAGGTCGCGAATGGTTGGTTATTTCACGGAAGCAGATGCCAGTTACGGGCAACGCGTCGCAGAAGGGCTGAAGCAATCCGACGGCCGCAACATTGCCAGCGGTCAATCGAGGCCGGAGAAGGCTGTCGATCAGGCGAAGCAATCCGGACACAAGGCCGATCCTTATTAACATGCAGAAAGCCGCAAGCATCATCATGCTTGCGGCTTTTTTATGATAGATAAGTGCATTATTCGTCTTTGTCCGGCAGTTGACTGACATAGCTGTCTGATAAAGTGAGCAACCTCAGCGTACGATTGTATTGATCCTCTGTAGTCCCTTCACCATGCTCGGTCTCACTGTTATCGCGAAGCGAATAGTTCGTACCATCCCTATATTCAATGCCCGGCAGGAACATATCGTCATCCGTAATAACGGAGCCCGACGGCAGGAAATGACGCATCGGCAGCATGTTGGAGCTCTGATTCAACAAATCTTGGCCAAAATAAATCTGATCGCTTAACGATACACCCAGTAAATTAGCAGCCGTTGGCAGAATATCGATCTGACCGCCGGTCTGTTCCCGCACGGAAGGCGTCGTCACGCCGGGTGCATGAAGAATAAGCGGGATACGGAACATGTCGGTATAGCCGTATTCATGGCCAATCATGCCAGCCACCAAGCTCTTCTCATCGCGATCAAGCGAGTACAGGGACAATCCTTGATGATCGCCGTAGAACAGAATGACGCTGTCCTCCCATAACCCGCGCTGCTTCAAATCGTCGATGAACTGTCCGAGCGCGTAATCGGCATAGTTCTGGGCATGAATATAGTTACCGACGATGGTGTCGTCGAACTTTTCCGGCAGCTTCATTCTGTACTTGGATTCCGGAAGATTGAACGGATGGTGGGCGCTCATCGAAATAACCTGCGCATAGAAAGGCTGTTCGCCTTCATCCAACTTCACCAATTCATCAATCGTCTTCTGATAAAGCACTTCATCCGATGATCCAAATGCAATATGATCTTCGTCGCCGAAGAATGATTTGTCATAGTAATGATCCCAGCCAACCGCTTTGTACAGCTCCGTACGGTTCCAGAAAGAAACATCGTTCGTGTGGAACGTCGCCGTCGTGTACCCATTGGCGTGCAGCAGCTTCGGCAAGCTCGGCAGTGCCTTATCCACGTTGTGGTCGGTCGCCGCATCATGCTGAGGCACATAAAGGGATGTATTCACCACGTACTCGGCATCCGAAGTGGTTCCCTGACCTACCATCGTGTAGAAATGATCAAAATGCATGTTCTCCTGTGCCAGCTTATTGATGTTCGGCGTTACTTCTTGACCGTCGATCGTTAAGCCAATCAAGAAATCCTGGAAGGATTCCATTTGTACGATAATGAGGTTCTTCCCTTTGTTCGCTCCAAAATATTGCGGCTGTGGCTGCGGCTGCACCGTGCCTTTCAGCTCATCGATCGCGCTCTGCGTAATGTCCGCCATCGGGACGGTTGCATCGTCTTTGCGGCTGTCGGCAAAGATCGTATAGATTTCGTAATTAAGCAGCCCCATCTCTTCGGCTTGCTTATTCTCATTCATACTGGCGCGGTTTGGCCAAATATTAAGCAAACAGAGCAGCGAAGACACAATGAACATAATCGTGATGCCTGTTTTCTTCACAGGTCTCATGCTGACGCGCTGCTGGATATGCTTATGTTTCGGTCTCCATAAGATAAAGGCCAGCACAGCGATGTCCAAGAAAATAAACAAGTAGTACGGATCAAGCAGCGAGTAGGTGCTTTCGCCGACCTTGGTTACTTTATCGGCCTGGGCAAGTGCATGATACGTAACAATAATGCCATAATATTTGTAGTACATGAGTACAGTAAAATAGAGCAGTGTAAGCAATAAATTGACGATCATATAGTAGAGCATCTTCCGTTTGCCTGCTAACCATTCGATTAGACAGAACACCACCCAGAAGAACGGAATTTCCGTTACGAGCGTCATCCAAGACGGTCCTTCGTCAAATACGACGGACCAAGCCAGAATACCCTTCACCAATAGAATTACTGTAAAATAAAAAAATCTGCGATTAAGCAGTCTCATCAATAGAGACACCTTTAACAACCCCTTCCCCGGCAGCAAGCCATTGCTCCTGCACCGGACGTTCCTTATAGGAATAACTGCTAGTTGAGCAAATTGTGCTCCGGCCATCCGACTACATGAGCGAGTTCAAACAGATGCAAACTAGGCGGCTTGGGAAGCACGCCGCAAATCGTTGCCATCATGCCGGGCGCAAGCCCTCGACCAAAGGCGCGAAGCACCTCTTGTTTGCGGAAAATCGCTTGAAAATGACGCCTGCTCTCGAATTGCCCGACATGGATTGCCAGTCGATTATCCCGGCTAACCAATAAATTCGTCGAGATATAACCAGGCTGCTTGCGTACATATGGCATCGTGCGCTCGAAATTGCGAATCATGACTTCTCGTTTGCCAGGTGCAAGCTGTACGATATTTAAGAAATACAAATGTTCTGCCCCTCGCACCTTATTGGAGGAGGGCTGAGCTGCGGTATGATCGCTGTACTCTACTGTATAACGATTTGGGCCTGAAGCTTCCCCCGCCTGCGCATCGACAAGCGCAAGTGAAACGACATGTTTCCCCCGAGTACCTCGCAGAACAGCACCGCTCTGTACATCTCCGTCTTGCCATACCCGTTCCATCGCCGATATGGCATGGTTCACTTGTTTCAGCTGCTTGTGCCGGCCTGCAACCGGAAACACCTTAAGCCGAACCAGTGCGCCAACTTTCATATCCTGCATAGACAACAGGCCATCTGCGGCAAACATGGGCGATGACGATTGTCCTACTATATGGTTTAACGCTACAAACTCCGATTGAGTTTCATTTTCCATCATCACAGCTTTCCTTTCACGTTTTTGCATGTGAAATTTATTACGTACTGTTGTATAGTTGTATCATGCAACTATGTCTATTCGTAATTATACAAGGTATTTAATAGCTGTCAATCGGTCTATCTCTTCCACTTGCACGGCGCAAATTGAAGCGATATGCTGGAATAACTACGATTCACAAACCAAAGAAGCGGTGAACCCAACATGAACTTAGAACCAGACAACCTGCATCGAATTGAGCACGAAATGGCTATTTTTATGCGTAGAGCCGAGGCTGCCCGTATTGCTTATTTTACCAATACCGGGCTTGATCGCTCTACCTATTTATTGCTAAGGCGGCTGTTTGACCATGGACCACTCGGTATTAAGGCACTTGCCGATACCTTTCAATTAGATATTTCAACAGCCAGTCGGCAGACCGCCTCGTTGGAAGCGAAGGGGTATGTGGAACGAACCGTGGATCCGAAGGATGCCCGGGTCAGCCTGCTCCAAGTTACCACTTCGGGCAGCGAGATGCTGCTCAAAGTAAGGCAGCTGCGCCAAACCTTCTTTACGGATGTGCTGAAAGAATGGACAGAGGAAGAATCTACTCTGTTCGGTGAACTGCTACAACGGTTCAATCGGACGGTGGAGGATCACTTGAACTGCAATAAATGCGTATAGAGGAGAGGTTCTGTCTATGAAGGATAATACGAAACGTTTCTCAGATCGTGTAGAGCAATACGTGAAGTATCGACCAAGTTATCCATCCGAGGCGTTGGATTTTCTCTATAATGAAGCGGCCCTAAGCCCAACCTCCGTTATTGCCGATATTGGGGCAGGTACGGGGATTTTCACTCGACTGCTGCTCGAGCGGGGCAGTACCGTCGTCGCGGTGGAGCCCAATACAGATATGCGGCTTGCGGCAGAGGATCAGCTGGGCGGCTACGATCGCTATCGATCCGTCGACGGTTCGGCGGAAGCGACCACGCTGAACGACGGCTCGGTTGATTGCATCGTATCGGCGCAGGCCTTTCATTGGTTTGAGCCGGAATCGACAAGGCTTGAATTTCGACGCATTCTGCGCGCTGACGGCAACGCAGCGCTGATCTGGAACACGCGTCTGGTCGACGATCCTTTCGGGGCAGATTATGACCAACTTCTCCTACACTACGCACCGGATTATAAAGATGTGAACCATAGACGTCTTCATCACGAGGACTTTGCCTCCTTTTTCCGGGATGGCAGCTATAAGAAAGTGGAATTTGCCAACGAGCAGCGGTTTGATCTGGAAGGTCTTAAAGGGCGGACCCTCTCGTCCTCTTATGTCCCGCTTCCCGGCTCACCTAGTTACGAGCCTTATATGGAAGCTCTGACGGTGTTGTTCGCCAAGCACCAACAAGGCGGTATAGTTAGCTTCCAGTATACAACGGAGATCTATTTCGGAGCGGTATAAGCGGCTGCGGATCTATGCTATAATCCCTATATCATTTTCTTACTTAGAGGAGTTACGTCACCATGAGAACACTTGTGATTGTCGCACATCCTAACATGCAGGAGTCTCGCGTTAACCGGATGTGGAAAGAACGTCTGGAGCGAGAGCCAGGTATTACGGTACATGACTTATATCAAACTTATCCGAATGAAATGATCGATGTCGAGAAAGAACAGCAGCTTCTGCTGCAGCATGACCGCATCGTGTTTCAATTCCCGTTTCACTGGTACAGCACGCCGTCCCTGCTTAAGAAGTGGCAGGATGAAGTATACACCTATGGCTTCGGCTACGGGACAGGCAATCAGTTGAAGGGCAAAGAGTATGTGCTCGCTATTTCCGTTGGTCGGGCTGAAGAGTCCTATCGTCCGGATGGCGAAAGCTTATACACGATGGAGCAGCTTCTGCTTCCTTTGCAAGCAACGGTTCTGCTGACCGAGATGAAGTACGTACCGCCGTTTATGGTGTTTCACGCGCCTCGTTTGTCCGATGAAGAGCTCACGCAAAGCGCGGACAAGCTGGCTGCCTATTTGACGGCGCCAATTGGCTCCTATGCTACTCGCTAGACTTTATTAGAAAGAGGCTGAACTGGGATGATCCGGTTCAGCCATTTTTTTGATTATTGCAGCATGAAGTGTTGCGGCGGGCGCGACACCAACCGTCATTCCGCAAAATACTCCTGGGGTAGCAACTTGTTGCCGCTGTTACGCTCTAACGAACCGTGAGGGTCTTATTTGCTCGAGATTAGCCCCTTATCAAATCTAACGAACCGTGTAGGCCTTATTTCGGGAAAATGAAGAAAAAAAGGGCATCTCGAGACGATATAACGCCTGTACGGTTCGTTAGAATTTCAAACCCGGTTATTTTGCTGAAATAAGGCCTCTGGGGTTCGTTAGAGTTGAAAGCCAGCTCTGCAAGGTCCTGCAAGGTCCGGTTAAGCCAAGGTCAGTTGCCACGTCACGCCAAACTTATCGGAGATCCAGGCGAATTTCTTGCTGAATGGGTATGCTGCGAGCGGCATTAGAACCGAGCCACCCTCCGACAGAGCCGCATACACGCGGTCAATTTCCGCTTCCGAGCCGCATGTTACAAATAACGATATCGACGGTGTAAAGGTAAACGCATGCTTGACATCGCTATCCATACACATAAACGTCTGGCCCTGCAGTTTGAACACCGCACGCATGACGCTGCCCTCCGCGCCCGATTCCCCTGCCCCGTACTTGCGCATGCTGACAATTTCGGAGTCATCAATGACGGAAGTGTACAAGTTCATGGCTGCTTCCGCATGTCCTTCGAACATTAAGAATGTGGTGATTTTGGGCAAAGTGATGCTCATCTCCAATGTCAGCTCCCTCTTATTCCAGTCACCATCATAATTGCATGATTGGTTTGCTCATTTTCTTTCGATGGGGCGAGCTAGTTTCCTCCCCCCCGAAACATCCTTCGGCATTCTTTCCGCTGTTACGCGCGCTAATGTAGGATTCGTTAGATTTTCAAACTCGCTCATTTGGTTGAAATAAGACCTCTGCGATTCGTTAGCGTTTTGAACGAGGGGGCGAAATGCGAATTAGTATGTCGGTGGCGGGGAGCACCGGTTTCGACGCCCCACCTATCACTAGCTGTACCGCTGCGAGAATTGAACGCCGCCGAACAGATCCTGGAGCAGCCACGTCGCCGCACCGGCGAGGATTTGATGCTGCTCTACGCTCTTGAATACAAATCGCGAGCCCCCCGTCTCCGTCGGGAACGGAAAGGCATCAAGCCGCAGCTTCACTTCCTGCATGAAGGCAGCCGAACGGCTTGGCCAGCCGCCGACAATTAACATTTCCGGACTCATGAAATTATAGATCGAAGCCATCAGCTGGCTCATGACCTGCGCCGCTTGCTGCATCATCGGCAGCAGCCACTCTGCGCCTTGCTCATATAACGCCAGCACATCCTCGAAATGCTGCGGAACAACAGCGACATTGGTGCCCGAATCCGCTGCCTCCCTCGCAGCCATCTGCGCACGCTGCAGCATATACGGCACAGTCAGTACCGTTTCAATGCAGCCCCTATTGCCGCATTGGCACAGCATGCCGCCCGAATCCGCGATCGTATGACCGATTTCGCCGGCGGCACCATTAGAACCGGCATAAATCTGCTCATTAATGATAATGCCAGCGCCGATCCCTTCCTCCACGGACACGTAAATGACATTGCGATACGCGGCGTTCAGGCCATAATAATACTCCGCGAAGACCGATGCGTTCATATCATTGACCACTTCAATGACACAATCATAATCTGCAGCCAGATGGGCTTTCACCGCAAATCCGCTTAACTGCAAGCCGCGCGAGAGCTTGATGGTTCCGCTCTGCTCGTCGATAATCCCGGGCGACACGATGCTGATGCCCTTAATCCGCGCCAGCTCGGCAATGCCAGCCTGCTTCATCATGCGAGGGATCGCCTCACTCAGATAGTGTCCCACAGCATCATTGCCTTGAACGCTTGGCAATACGTCAACATGTACGATCTCCCCGTGGAAATTCACCAGCGCGCATGTAAAGGCTTGACCGCCAAGGCCGATCACGATGACATATCCTTTGCTCCGTGTAATTTCGAGCTGCACCGCTTTGCGCCCGACGGCGGTCGTATCCGTTTTCCCCAGCTCGTCAATGAATCCTTCTCTAATCAATTCATCGACCTGCGAAGAGACGGTTGTCGGTGTCAAATGGGCTAACTTCGCGATCTCCACGCGGGTTAACGTCCCTTTCCGATGAAATAAGCGAAGAATCGCGGCGCGATTCATCTCCTTCATCGTCTGGAGGTCTCCTTTGATCGGCTTCATGACGGCTGCTCCTTCTGTTCATGTAATAAACTCAAGCTCCGAGCATGATTGCCGGATCTTGATATAAGGGGATACGAATCGTTACCGAGGTTCCAATCCCCGGACGGCTGTATAACGAGACACCATACGCATCGCCGAATTGCAGCTTAATGCGTGAATCGACGTTGCGGATGCCATAACCAACCTGCACGCCGCGCGAATTCATGATCTGCTCCAGCAGGTCGCGCCGAATGCCGACGCCATCGTCAATGATCCGAAACGCAATATAATGCTCTTCCTTCTGCGCTGTAATCCGAATGTTGATTTGATCGCCATACCAAGCATGCTTCAGCGTATTCTCGATAAAAGGCTGCAAGATCAGCTTCACGGTCGTATACGCCAATATTTCAGGGTCAATCTCGTAATAAACACGCAGTCGATTCTCGTATTTGGCCTGCTGCAGCTCGGTGTACACCTTGCAGTGCTCGACCTCATTCGTAATTGAAGTAAGAATACGCCCGTCGTTCAGCGACAAACGATAAAACTTCGCAAGCCCAAACACCGTCTTCTGCAGTTTATCGTTCTGCCCGAACTTGGCCAAACGGCTGATCGATGACAGCGTGTTATATAAGAAATGCGGATTGATTTGCGTTTGCAGAAACTCCAGCTCCGCTTCCTTCTTCTGCAGATTCGCAACATACAAATTCTGAATCATCTCTTCCATGTTCCGACCCATATTGTTAAACGCATCACCGATTTGGGCGAATTCGTCGCGGCTCTTGAAATGAATTCTTTTGGAGAAATCCCCTTCGCGGAAGGAGTCGATGGCCGCGATAATTTTCGTCATTTTGCGGATAAAATAGCGCGAGAACAGCGCACTGATGAGGATAAGAACAGCCACCACCAACATGCACATCATAATATACACATTCCGGACAGAGACCGCATTCTCCTTCAGATAGCTGCGGGGAATATAGGCGGACAGCTGCCAGTTCAGCCCCGCAATCGGCTTCTTAATGACGAGATAATCGCTTCCCGCCGCCCCACTGTCCCAGGTCGCTTCAAGCGAGGATGGCGCGGAGGTATACAGCGTGTTCCCGTCCCAGTCGCTTACAACCAGCACGCTCTTGTCTGTGATTTTACGATAATCGACAGCCTGGAGCAGATCGCTGATCTTCGTGACAATCCGCATAAACCCGAATTGCTTGCTGCCATCGTCGAAATTGATCAACCGGCGCATCAGCGAGATATTGCCAAAGCGCGCATCATTATCGACTTGCCGCCAGACGAAGGTCTGCCCGTAGATCTCTTGCGGGAAGTCGAGCTGCTTATACCATTCCAGCTCTCTCAACCGATCCATATGCATAATTTCAAAGTCTCGTCCTGCGGACAGCGGGTCAACCTCGCTTCCTCTAGCGAAGAATACCTCAGGCACGGTCGGATTATCCGTATAAATATCAAGCCACACATTACTGACCATGGAGCTGAGCATATTCGTCAGTTTCGGTTGCAAGTAGCGTGACATATTTTCATAGCTATAGTAGCCTTCCTCGTACTTGCTCAAATTATTTTGCATCGTTTGGTCGAGGTACAGCTCGTCGGAGATATGTTTAATATCCTCCATTCGATAGGCGATATTGTCATGAATCTGGCTCAGCGTGCCGCTTACGGCCGCGCTGGTCTGCTCCTCCCCCGATCGAACGGAAGACGTATACGCATAGTAGCCGATTGCCAGAACGGGTGTGAGGAGCAGAATCAAATAAGAGAGAAACAGCTTATTCCCGACGGAACGGTATTTCGAATGCTGCGCGGCTGGCCCCATGTGAGTCACTCATCCTTGTTTTCGATAATCGCTTGGCGTCAAGCCGAATTGATCCTTGAACTGGCGGTTAAAGCTGCTCAGCTTCTTGTAGCCCAGGCGGTTCGCCACCTCGTACACCTTCGTGCTGGGTACCTGAAGCAGCACACTTGCCCGCTCCATGCGCTTGGCAATGACATAATCGCTGAAGTTCAGACCCGCTTCCTCTTTGAACATGTAACCCAAATAATTCGGCGAGAAGGAGAAATAGTTCGCGACGTCCCTCAGCGTCAGCTCTTCCTCGACATGATCCATAATGTACTTCTCTACTTCCTCAATCAGCTTCCGGTTCTTCTTCTGTTTCCGCTGATAGAGACTCTCCGAGAGCTGGAACAGCCGACTTCTGAGCCACCACTGGATATCCTCCACCGTCTCGAATTGAAAGACGATATCGAGCTTATCGAAGCTGAGGCCGAGAATCTGGTACAAGTCCTCATTGACGGTGCGCAGGCGAAAATCAAGCTGGGAGATCACATGAAGCAAATAAACGTAAACGGCATGCTTATCATCGAATGTTTTCACCAAAGCGCACAAATCCTCAACACATTCGTCCACTCGCACGAGTTGATATTGGATCAGGGCGGTGAATAGCGAATCCAGCACTTCGCTGAGCTGTTTCGCCTTTAAGCCGGTTTGGGGTTTAATGTCGGAGAACGGAATGACCTTGCCTTTGCCAACAAACATTTTGCTCGAGATCGCGTCCTTCGCGCATTGATACGATTCCGGAAGCTGATGGAGCTCATATACGAGCGTACCGAGGCCTGCCGTCACCGACCAATCCAGCTTCGAGCTGACTGCATGCATGACAAGCTTCAGCTGCTCCTGCGGCTGCGTGCCTTCCAAGATGACAACCATACGTTTCTCATCGGTTTTGCAGAAATAAGGCAGATTCTCCTCTAGGAGCAGCTCCGCAATTTGCTGCAGCTGCTTATCGAAGGCGGTGCTTTGTTTCTCCACGCCCGCTGCACGCAGCTTCCAGTGTATGTCGTCGAGCTCAATGATCCCGATGGACAAGCCGATTGACGGCGTCAGCTCCGTACGCGCATAATGCCCGCTGAGCAGTTGATTTACCGCCTCGCTCTTGTGCCACTCGGAACGAATCGTCTCGCTGTCGAGCTCCGCTTTGACCCCTTGCAGCACTTCGAACAATTCATCATCATTAACCGGCTTCAGCACGTATCCGGCCGCGCTGAGCGAGATCGCCTGCTTCGCATAATGGAATTCGGAATATCCGCTCACAAAGACAACGCGAAGCTGCGGTCTTTGCTCCATAATCTGTCTAACCATTTCGAGCCCCGACATAATGGGCATGTTGATGTCCGTTACGAGGATATCCACCTTGTTATTCTTCATATAATCAAGCGCACTAAAGCTGTTGTTAATTGCGGCGACGACGTTCATGCCAAGCTTGTCCCAGTCGATATGCTGCTGCAGTCCGATCAAATCCATCGTTTCATCATCTACAACCAGAACACTGTACACGTCATCACCTCCAAATAATGCCAAGAAAAGGTATACTTAGTATACCTTCTCTTGGCATATATACCTATGGTTAATTATTGTGCGTTGATACGTTTCAGGTTGTCCTGCCACTTCGCTGTTTTGAAGGTAAGCAGCTTGTCATAACCCGCCGAGTTTGCCTCTTCGCTCGCCGTATTCAGCATCGCTTCCACTTCGGCATCATCCTTCGCGAAGATCGCTTTCGCGAATACTCGTGTAAAGATATCGCTGATCCGCTGTGCAATTACGCCTTCTTCCGAAGTCGGTGCCGGATCCATGTTGGCAAATTGCGTGATGTTGTACGCTGTTTTCCATGCTACCGCATTCTGTGCGATCGTTGCCCACTCTTGCTGATCAGCCGGCAGCGACAATTCATGCTTCGATTTCGCTTGATCGATGAAGGTTGTGTTGCCTGCCCAGTTGAAGGAATCCATCGTGGACATCATTTTGCTCAAGCCTTCTTTATCTGTTGCGTATTTATCCGTAAATTTCGGTGCATCCGTCTCGTCAGCGCCATCCCAGTACAGACCGGGAGGACCCCAGAAGCCGACGCGTTGTCCTTCAGCGCCTGTCAGCCAGTCCAGGTAAGCGAAGATGCCTTCCGGATCTTTCGCCGATGTTGTAATCATGTTGACGTTCCAGCCAAGGGAATCATACTGCGTTGCGAAAATCTTATTCTTATCCAATCCGCCTTTCTGCAGCGGCCAAATCATCGTATAGCCAGCGGTTGGGTCTGCAGCCTTCAGGGCAACCGTACCTCTTGCACCCAAGTCCGTTACGTTATAAGCAGCTGCTACGGCTACTTTGCCGGTCGTTACTTTCTCACGTACTTGCTCGATTTTCTGTGTCAACGCATCCTGTGTAACAAGCTTCTCACGGAAGAGCTTGCTTGCGTATTGCAGCGTTTCTTTGAAGGTCGGATCGGTGAAGATCGATTCCAGCTTGTCGCCGTTTGGCACGGCCATCTGGCTGACGAATTGCACCGGATGATCTTCCGCGAAACCGGAGTACAACTCATAGATACCTTGTGCGCCGATACTCGTTTCAAACGGAATGGTCTTCGGATATTTCTCTTTCACAAGCTTCAAATAAGCATACAGATCATCGAACGTTTCCAGCTTCGGCGAACCGAGCTCTGTGTAGATTTTCGTATTGACGATGTATCCACCGTTACCTCGTGCGGAGTTCGCATACCAGTTCGGGAATACATACAGGTGACCGTCTTCTGCCTTGAGCATGTTCAGCGTAGCATCGCCGGCCCATTTCTTCAGGTTCGGGTATTTATCCACGTACTCATCCAATGCAACCAGCTTGCCTGCCGCTCTGAGCTTCTCGACATTGGCATCGCGCTCGCCCCAGATGACGTCCGGCAGCTCATCGGATGCAATCATCGCATTGAGTTTAACTTCCGGCGAGCTGCCTGCTTGCACAGCCGTTACCGTTACTTTCTTATTGTCTTGAATCCACTTCGTGCCGGGATCGGCTCCCCATGGATTCTGGGTATACCAGTCATAGTTGCCATAGAAGCTGAAGGAGACAGGCGTAACACCAAACTCAAATGCAGGTGCAGCTTCAGGTGTATTCGTCGTTGCTGCTGCCTCGTTATTCGTGCCTGTTGTTGCGGCTGTAGAATCGTTGTTGTTGTTCGTTTCTGATTTTGACGCGCATCCTGCCATTAACATGGATGTACTAAGCAGCATAACTCCGAGCGATGTGGCGATTCTTTTTCTCTTCATCGATAACCCTCCATGTACTTGTTATATTAAGCTATTTCGCGTAAAACCGCTGTACAAATTCTCACTTTTCCTACCTGCTTGCATCGCAGTTGCGATCTCGCCGATTGCTAGCCTTTCAGCGAACCGACAAGCACGCCTTTCACGAAATACTTCTGAACGAACGGATACGTGAACATAATGGGCAGCACTGCCACAATCATCGTGGCCATCGATAACGACTTCGTTGTTATGGATTGCATTGCCGTAATGCGATCTTGCGCAGCCGAGTTCAAGTTAAGAAGCTCAGTCGTCATGATGTTGGAGTTGAGAATTTGCTGGAGCAGTGCCTGAATCGGCAACAGCTCGGTCTTCGTAATGTACAGACCCGCATAGAACCAGTCGTTCCAGAGCGAGACGGCCGTAAACAAAGAGAGTGTCGCGATGATGGGGCCGGATAATGGAAGCACGATTCGGAACAAAACACCGAAGTTGCTGCACCCGTCGATGCGGGCAGATTCTTCTAAACCATCGGGCAGATCCTTGAAGAAGGAGATAAACACAATCATATTCCAAACGTTTATGATGCCTGGGATAACGAGCACCCAGAAGGAATCCAGCAAGTGCATGTTGCGGATCAGCATGTAAGTCGGAATCAGTCCGCCGCTGAAGTACATCGTGAATACGCAGAAGAGCATGTATGCCTTGCGGCCGATGAGATTCTTTCGCGACATCCCGAAGGAGAAAATCGCTGTACAGAGGATCGCGACGAAGGTACCAATCAGCGTCCGCAGTACGGATATATAGAAGGCGTCCAGCAGCCTGCCGTCTTGAAAGACGATGGAGTAGTTCTGCAGCGTGAAGCTGCGCGGCCAGAAGGTGATGCCTCCAAGCTCTGTGTCGGAGCCGAGGTTAAACGAGATGACAATCGAGTTCCAGAAGGGATAGAAGCATACGAAAGCCAGCAGGACCAGCAGGGTATAGACGAATGTGTGAAAGATTTTATCTCCGGTACTGCGTTTCATAGCCTGCTGCCTCCTCTCGGTAGTGTAATGATTACCATAGGCTTGAGCCCTTCCTTCTGGCGATTGCGTTGGCTGCGATAAGCAAGCCAAGGTTGATGACGGACTTGAGCAGGCCGACCGCCGTTGCGTAAGAGTATCTGGAATTCTTGAACCCGACTCGGTACACATAGGTATCTACAACGTTTGCTACTTCCGCCAATGTAGGGCTGATGGCAAGCAGCAATATATCTTCGAATCCGGCATTAAGGATGTTCCCGACTGCCAGGATCATGAAAATAATAATGATCGGTCGAATGCTCGGGAGCGTGACCAGAAACACTTGCTTGAACCGGCTCGCGCCGTCCATAGCGGCCGCTTCATAGAGCGTTGGATCTACACCAGCGATTGCGGCTAAGTAGACGATGGAAGCAAACCCGATCTCTTTCCAAACGTTCGCGCTGATTAAGATGGTCCAGAAGTATTCCGGCAGCGAGAGGAAATTGATCGGCTCATCGATGAGGTTCAGCTTCTCAAGCGCCATATTCAAGCTTCCGTTATCGACTGCCAGCATGGAGCTGACGAAGCCCGCCACGATAACCCAAGAGAAGAAATGAGGCAGGTAGCTGATTGTCTGCACGATTCGCTTGAAGTACATGTTCTTCACTTCGTTGAGCATTAGCGCGAGTACGATCGGTGCCGGGAAGCAGACGAGCAGCTTCAGGACGCTGATCCAGATCGTGTTCGAGAGCACCTCGCCGAACTCAGGCGATTCGAAGAAGATGCGGAAGTGCTTGAAGCCGACCCAAGGACTCGCGAAGAACCCCTTGAACATGTCGTAATCTTGGAAAGCCGTTAACAAGCCATACAGCGGGATGTAGCTGAATACGAATAGGAACAGCAGTGCCGGAAGGACCATAAGCTGCAAATCCCACTGTCGGCCAAACATAACCAGCTTGCTCTTGCGCGGCCGTTCTGCACGTACACTCGTTGGTGCGGCGAAGCGGCTGATCTTCGGATTCTCTGTCGACGATTTACTCTGCACCGGAATCACCTTCTATCTCGTTTCTCTTGTATCTTCATGATAAAGTGATTCGGTGCAGCGAAATACTCCCTTTAACAACGAAAAGAGTCTGCGATTCAACGCCCTTTACTAATTTATTAATCCACTGGATTAATAAATTAGTCCTGAGTATGTAGTTCGATAAACGCCCGCATGCTGATCTCTGATGTTGAGCAAATGGACACGACACTGCTGCTTGCAGGAAGCTCATCTGCATCGTATGGATTTCTAAGAATAAGGCATAGATGCGGCTTGGATTCGGCACATATTGCCGCCAGCTTGAGCTGTTCCTTGAACATATGGGCGTTAATCGAGCATTGTATGACGACATCTACACTTGAAAGCAACTCCATAATCGCGGCTATCTCATCCGCAGTTGGCTGTTGCGAGATATAAGCCGTAACCATGTTATAGCCTTGTTCCGCCAAGTAGCCTGCCAGTGCAATCTCTTTGCCCTCTGTGCTGTCGGCCTGTGTCAGCTTTCGCTGCCTTGGTACGACGAGCAAATAAGCAGGATTGTGCGACAGCGGAAGCAGTCCGGCCGGGTCTCTGGTTGTGACAATTGAGGAAGTCGCAATATGCAGCGCGGTCATTTCGGCCTCCTGCAGCGTAAGCGGAGCCGCAAGGCGTCTATAAGAGGCCATGCGCAGCTTGAGCGCGAGTATTCGGCTGACTGACGCATCAATTTGCCGCATCGGGATATCCCCCTGCTCTACAGCCGCTATAATGCCCGCCATTACGCGATCTTGAAATTCCGGCGTGTGGCACATCAGAATCTGATCGTTGCCGGCTTTCACCGCGAGCACCCCTGCTTGCTCAGGACTGAAGTACAGTCCAATAGCATGCATCTCTATGTCATCCGTACAAATCACACCTTGATAATCCAGCTCACCTCGAAGCAGCTCCGTGACAAAATAACGTGACAGCGATGCAGGCAGCCCTCCCGCTTCCGGAATTTGATCAAACACAACATGTGCCACCATAATCGCATCTACATCCGCCTCGATCGCCGCCTTGAATGGAATAAGCGCCTCACGGTGCAGCTGTTCCAGCGTTAAGCTGCAGGTTGGCAGCGCCTTGTGCGAATCAACCGCAACATCGCCATGGCCTGGAAAATGCTTAGCCGTGGCCGCAACGCCTGAGCGGTGCATCCCTAAGATAAATGCTTGTCCATATGCAGCCGCAATCGCAGCATCTTCATGAAACGAGCGGACGCCAATAACCGGATTAAGCGGATTCGTATTCACATCGAGCACAGGCGCCCAGTCCATGCCAATGCCAAGGTGGAATAGCTGGCTGCCGATTACTTTACCGGTCAGATAGGCCAAGCCCGCATCCTCCGCTAACCCAATCGCTCGATTACCCGGTACTGAAACATAGAAGTCGGTCAGGTTGGACAGACTTCCGCCCTCTTCGTCGATCGACAGCAATGCCGGATACGGAAGGCCATTCCTCGCCGATGCGGCTTGAATATCTGCCACGAGCTGTTTGAGCTGCGGCTCAGAGCTGATGTTGTGGGGGAACAGACCGAGCCCGCCTACCTCAGTTTTGCCGATTCTGCCTCGTTCCTGCTCGGTTACTTGTTGTCCTGGCACACCTGTTACACACATAAGTGATATCTTTTGCTTCAAACTGAGTTTCTCCAGCATCGTTTGCACTTTATCCTCGTTGAATGCGATCATTTGGATCTGCCCCCTCATAGTTATATAGAAAAATCCCGACCCACGTTAGACATGGATCGGGACCTGACTTTAATCCCTTGCCTTTAGGAATGATTGACCCACAAGCTCATCCAGTTCGTCTGGTCCGGTGTGAAGAACGAGGAACCATACACCGCGCTATTGCGCCCAATAAAGTTGCTCCACCAGAAGATGCCTGCACCATATACATTCGCCCCGCCTGCAATAGCCGCATTTAACCCTTCGGCTGCTTTCTGCAAGCTCTCCACGGCCGGATCATGATACACTGTGCCGTCTGCGGATTTCAGTTCATATGAAGGCAAGGTTGGTACCAATTGACTGCGAACGCCGCCCGGGCCGGTATTGCCGATTGCATTGCTGTATCTTGTAATCTCGTTCGTCCATAGCGTCTTATACGAATTGGCGGTCGTAATGTCCGATCCCCAGCCCATCGCGTCATAGATCATCGGGTTCATCATGTTGACGATGGCGGCTACTTGACCGATATACGCATTGCTCCACTGGTAGCTGCTCACGCCGCTGTAAGGAGGATCGGCAGGCGTCGAGATGGAGAAATAATTGTTCGAAGCCAGCGCGTTGTTGCGCAAATATTGCAGTGTATTCAACAGCGTCGTGTCATTCGTCATAAAGCCTTCGATATCCAAATGAACGCCGTCCGCCTTATAGAATGGCCCTGTTCCGCCGACTTGGACGCCAACATTGACGAGCGTATTAATAATGGCATTGACGTTCGTATTAAATGTCGTGTTGCCGAAGTTTGGATTTCCGACCTTCGTGCCGCCGACTCTCGTGAACCGACTGCCGTAATTGAGGTCGATAATAATCAACTGATTCGGATCCGTCAGCCTGGAGTTCTTAATCCAAGTCGCAAGACCCGCATAGCCTGCCGCAGGCAAGGTGCCGTTAGTGGATGTAGCGGAATCGACAAGTACGCCAATGTCGGCAAATTGGTACTTGATCTTCTTACCCGCAAGCTCATTGACGTAGGTTGCGATGTTTGCCGCGCTCTGCGCTGAAGCGAACCAGGCCGAATTTAAAAATGTAGCGTTGTTTACATGGCAGTTCGAGGAGCATCCGCCGCCTCCCGATGCAGAAGTGGTCACGGAGAGCGGCGTGCTTGCTGCAGAAGCGTTGCCTGCGGCATCCTTCGCCTTGACCGTAAACGAGTAAGACGTGCTGGCTGACAAGCCGCTAATGGTGGCGGATGTCCCCGATACGTTTACCGGATTCGCACCGTTCTTGTACACATCGTAGCTTGTTACTGCCACGTTATCGGTCGATGCCGTCCAAGAGAGGCTTACACTTGTAGCTGTTTGCGAAGGAGAAGTCAGTCCAGTAGGTGTAGTTGGTGCTATTGTATCGCCACCTCCAACGCCGCCGTTATTGTACACTTCCAATTCAAAAATTTCGTAGTAAATGTCGGCTTTGCCCGTTAAGTAGACACGGACGTATTGCGCGCTTGAAGCTGTGAAATTCGCGGTCGTTGTCCCTCCTGCTCCGCTAGTTGTCGTGTATTTATCGACCCAGTTTGAAGCATCTGTGGAGGTTTGGATCTTGAAAGCTGTTGCATACGTGTATTGCGGCCATTTGACCACAACACTGTCAATCGTTTGCAGGGAGCCCAGGTTGACGTAAATCCAAGAGGTTGCTTCGGATTGCGCACTTGCCCAACTAGTGGCTGTGCTGTTGCCGTCTACGGCTTTGGCGCCTCCGTAGCCGGTTGCCCATACGGATGATGTGGTGGTTGTTTTGTTCAGTGCGAGATTGGTTGCGGCAAAGCTGATGGTGGGGAAAAGGGTAGCAAGAAGCGAAATGAGGATGAGGAGAATAGCCGGCTTTCGTTGCCTGAAAATCTTGGACATAAGTGAACCCCCCTAACGAATTAGTGAAGCTGCTAGTATCACAAAGATGGCTATATATAATTATTCCATTGGATTTATTAATTATAGGATAATATTGGATACTGCGTCAACCTTCATTTCATCCATCCCAATAGTGGATTTCTCAGATCGATATACGCCTAGATTTACAATATTTATGTAATTTATACTCGTTTATCCACACAGATGATTCCCTATTGAATACTACTAAGATAGAGCCATAAAAGTAGTCCAATGCTTAAGGTTCCTCGTCTAGCAGCCTCTGCTTGCACGACTAGTTTACAACGAGTTTTACTACTCTAAATCGAGAGGGGGGAGAATCAATGCCCTTCCTGTCAACCGGCCCCGTTGCTAATCATGCTGTCGGCTCAACTGACCGTGTTCAGCAATTGACGGTGCGGATGGTTAACCGGGACATGCTCAGCATGTCCACAGTCCTTGTTCATGGATTTTACTTGAACGGGGATCGCACCATGTATGTCAGCGAATTGATTAGCTTATTACCCAACCAAACGTTTTTAAAAGTGTATTATGCCGACTTTGACGCCTACGAGTACCAATTCACTATCGGAGGTGCAGGAGCCAACCAAACCGCGGTCTCTGCTTGGGGTAAAACAGGCACAGGCCGATTACTTGACACTCAGCGACTCGTCGCGGTGTTATCTTAATTAACAAGGAGGAATTATAAATTGCCTATATTCTCAACTGGACCGATTGAAAATAGTATAGTTCCAGAAACCGGAACTAGACCTACACAAACCGTTACTATCAAAATCGATAACAGCCATTCTACTAACTCGTATATCCTTTATCTTACGGGCTATTATGTAGGGACTGTCAGATCGCTATATGTGGAAGAATTGTTTGTGGTCTTTGCCAATCAGGTCATTACCAAAACCTATTTCGCTGATTTGGATGCTTTTGAATTTGTTTTCTCAACCTCAGGTGTCGGAGCATCGTCGGCTCAAATTTCTGTTTGGGGTAAAGATGATGATGGAGAACTGGTTGCCGCCCATCGTTTGGTTACCAACGAATTGTGGACTGACGCTAGCGGGGCGACCGGCGCAACCGGGGCGACTGGCGCGACCGGACCTACAGGTGCCACTGGTACTCCTGGCGCCGCTGGGGCAACTGGAGCCCCTGGTACTCCTGGTACTCCTGGTACGCCTGGCGCTGCTGGTGCGACCGGGGCTACTGGTGCTGCTGGCGCTACTGGAGCCCCCGGTACGCCTGGTACTCCTGGTACGCCTGGTACGCCTGGCGCGACTGGTACACCTGGCGCGACTGGCGCGACCGGTGCTACTGGTGACCCTGGCGCTGCTGGTGCTACTGGCGCAACCGGGGCGACTGGTGAGCCCGGTGCGACTGGTGCCACTGGAACGCCTGGTGAGCCTGGGGGTCCTACTGGCCCTACTGGTGCGACCGGTGATCCTGGTACGCCTGGTGCTACTGGAGACACTGGTGCGACCGGTGTGACTGGAGCGACCGGCGATCCTGGTACGCCTGGCGCTGCTGGGGACACTGGTCCTGCTGGAGCTACTGGTGCCGCTGGAGCTACTGGTGCCGCTGGGGACACTGGTCCTGCTGGAGCTACTGGTGCCGCTGGAGCTACTGGTGCCGCTGGAGACACTGGTCCTGCTGGAGCTACTGGTGCCGCTGGAGACACTGGTCCTGCTGGAGCTACTGGTGCCGCTGGAGCTACTGGTGCCGCTGGAGCCACTGGTCCTGCTGGAGACACTGGTGCCGCTGGAGCTACTGGTGCCGCTGGAGCCACTGGTCCTGCTGGAGACACTGGTGCCGCTGGAGCCACTGGTGCTGCTGGAGCTACCGGTGCCGCTGGAGCCACTGGTCCTGCTGGGGACACTGGTGCCGCTGGAGCCACTGGTGCTGTTGGAGCTACTGGTCCTGCTGGGGACACTGGTCCGGCTGGAGCTACTGGTACCGCTGGAGCCACTGGTGCTGTTGGAGCTACTGGTCCTGCTGGGGACACTGGTCCTGCTGGAGCTACTGGTACCGCTGGAGCCACTGGTGCTGTTGGAGCTACTGGTCCTGCTGGGGACACTGGTCCGGCTGGAGCTACTGGTACCGCTGGAGCCAC
>NZ_JBXENT010000012.1:0-142931 GCF_059383735.1 Paenibacillus sp. N22P23 | reverse complement strand
AACCCCAAACCCCAAACCCCAAACCCCAAACCCCAAACCCCAAACCCCAAACCCCAAACCCCAAACCCCAAACCCCAAACCCCAAACCCCAAACCCCAAACCCCAAACCCCGAACCCCGAACCCCGAACCCCGAACCCCGAACCCCGAACCCCAAACCCCAAACCCTGGACCCCGAACCCCAAACCCCGAACTTCGCCGAACAGCGACCTCCAAGCCCCCACAAACGACGCATCCCAAGTAACCTTGTCTTCTGTGTTTGAATTCCATCGCCGAAAGCGGCATATCCGCTCTTAGCGGGAAAATTGGCTTGAAGGAGGCATTTATAGCGGAAATATCGCTATCAATGCTCAGTCACTTAACTAACTTGCTCTCCGCGCATGAATTCCTTCGCCGAAAAGGGCATCACCACTCAAAAAACCACCCCAAACTGCCCCCGCCGAAGGCTGAGAGTCGGAAAATCCGACTCTCAGCGGCGAAACCGTACAAAAAAGAAGCTGAGAGTAGGGAAACCCGTCTCTCAGCTCCAGAAACCACCTCAAACTGCCCCCGCCGAAGGCTGAGAATCGGAAAATCCGACTCTCAGCGGCGAAACCGCACAAAAAAGAAGCTGAGAGTAGGAAAACCCGCCTCTCAGCTCCAGAAACTACCCCAAACAGCCCCCGCCGAAGGCTGAGAGTCGGAAAATCCGACTCTCAGCGGCGAAACCGCACAAAAAAGAAACTGAGAGTAGGAAAACCCGTCTCTCAGCTCAAGAAACCACCCCAAACTGCCCCCGCCGAAGGCTGAGAGTCGGAAAATCCGACTCTCAGCGGCGCCTCCCCACAAAAAAAGAGCTGAGAAGCGCAAACCTCGCTTCTCAGCTCCGAATCGTCAACCGCGCTGCCCCGGGTTCCCCGCGAACTGCGGCTTCGCTCAATCCACCACTACCGCGCGCCCCGCGCCATCCGTGCCTCGCGCCACCGGCGCCATCCGCGCCCCGCGCCACCGGCGCCATCCGCGCCTCGCGCCACCAGCGCCATCCGTGCCTCGCGCCCCGCGCCATCCGTGCCTCGCGCCACCGGCGCCATCCGCGCCCCGCGCCGACGGCACTACCGGCGCCATCCGCGCCCCGCGCCGACGGCACTACCGGCGCCATCCGCGCCCCGCGCCGACGGCACTACCGGCGCGCCCGCGACGGCAGCGGCGCGTCATGCTCCACGCCGCTGCCGCTGCCGGCATCCGCCGAGCGCGCACCTGGCTCGGCCGCCGAAGCGGCTCCGCCCGCGCGGCCGCCGCTTCGGCGCATCCGCGACAGCGGCGCATCCTCGCTGCTAAGCGCAAGGTCCGCACCGCGCGAGCTAACAATCGAGCGGTCACCTTTGCGGCCGTTCAGCAGATCGCCGGTCCAGCCCTTGTGCCACAGCCACCAATAGATGAGGACAGTGGTAACGACGATCACGAGGCTGACGGTTATGAATCCCCAGCGTTCACCGGCCCATGGGATGTCCTTGAAGTTCATGCCCCAGACCGCGCCGATGACCGTTGCCGGCATGAATAAGGCGGTGAAAATGGTTAACGTCTTCATAATGTCGTTGCCGCGAAAATTCGAGATGGCATCATCCATCATGAGCAGCGTGTCGATCTCCATTGCATAATGGGTGAGCAGACCTTGGATGCGGTCGAGCTTCAGCTCCATCCGTTTGAACTCTTCCTGCTCCAGCAGCGTATGCATAAAGGCTTCTCTGGCAGCACCTTGAATTTCCTTGATGGGAATAAACAAGTGACTCCAATGCAGCAGCTCATAGCGCCGCTCGAAGATCACATTCATCAGGCCGGTGCGGTTCTGTTTGCGCATCTTCTGCTCCAAGTCGCCTAGACGCGTCTCGAACCGGTCAAGTCCCTCATGGAACGTCTCCAGCAAGGCGCCAAGCAGCACGAAGAAACCTTCCGGCGCGCTCTGACAGCGGTTCAGCTTATCCTGCCAAGGATCCAGCTGCAGCCGTACTGACAAACGCATATCCGTCATATAAGTGACCAGCTTCCGGTCGGTCATTCGAAAGTGTAAAGGGAGGATATCGCTCTCATCCTCAGACACCTGAAACAGCAAGGTCCCATGCAGGATCGAGTCGCCGCCCAGAAGCTCGGAGACAATAATTTGATTGTGAGCAATGCCTTCGACATCATTCAGCCAGCCGGTAAGCTCCGGATGGGCTTGCGCAACGGTTTGTTTCGCGTGAGCAAGCTCTGCCGCCAGATCAGCTAAAGCAGACGCCCCCGAAAAGGCATCATCGGCTGCTGCTTTGCTGCTGCGACTAAGACCGGACGTTTCCGGCCGCTGTTCGTGAAGCATGAGCCATTCCCACGCTTGCGGAAATTGCAGCATCCGATGCATCATGGTTTAGAAGCCTCCTGCTTGTCCGTACGTACATCTATTATGTTACCATCATAACGCGAACCCCGCTTGAAGCACAACAGCGCCGCCGACAATTTTATCCAAAAATAATTCCAAAGAAGAGGGGCACACAAAAAGCACGCCGCGGCCATCTTGCAAGGCCTACAGCGTGCTTCTACTCTTCCTGCTCATGATGTTCATGCAGCAGCTGCTTTAATTTATCGATCGCACGCCGCTGAATCCGGGAGATGCTCATCTGCGAGATGCCAAGCTGATCAGCGATTTGGCGCTGAGGAAGTCCGTCCTGATAAGCTAGCAGCAGTACTTTCTGCTCCTCAGGCTTTAGCTTCGAGAGTGCATCCTGAAGATCGAGCCGCCGATCGATATTGTCGAAATCATTGGTATCTGATCCGAGCAAATCCCCGAGCGATGACGTATTGTCATCATCAGATATCGGCGTGTCCAGCGACACGTAGTGATAGAGCTCCCGGCCTGCCAGAATCTCAGTCGTTTCCTCCAAGGACAGCGACATGGCCTCTGCGATTTCTTCGATCTTTGGAGAGCGTTCAAGCTTTACAGTCAGCTCGTCGATCGCTTGCTGAACGGCAATCCCTTTCTCCTTGATGCGGCGAGGGACCTGAACATACCATGATTTGTCGCGTAAATAATTTTTCATATGCCCGATGATACTCTTCATGGCGTAAGGCTCAAACTGCACACCGAGCGTACTGTCGAATTGACCGAATAAACGAAGCAGCGCAATCTGGCCCACTTGCATTAAATCCTCGTATAGATCCGGGCGGTTACGCGAAATTTTACCGGCGGCCATTCGAACCATAGACTCGTAATGTGTGATGAGCTGTTCAGCGATGTCGTTGGACGGATCGCTTTGATAAGCCATAATAAGTTCCATGCTTGTGGGCGCGGGTTGCTTAATCGGCTGCGCGCTCATCACAATTCACCGCTTTTGACAAGGCGCTTGGTAAGAACCACTTCCGTTCCCGTTTCACTGTTCACTTCCACATCATCCATCAGCGCTTGCATCAAGTACAGGCCAAGTCCGCCTGCCTGGAGTTCATCAATCGATTTACCATTAACCGGCTTCGCTCGTGCGGCTGCGGTTGCTGCGTCAAAGCTGCGGCCATCATCTTTGACGATAATGGAGAGGGCATCGTTCTTCTTAATGAAGCGCACCTCAATCCGTGGCGCAGGCTGTGGAACCGGAGCGGCTTCCCCAGTGCTCAAATCGCCGTAAGCGTACAGAACCGCGTTGTTGCACGCCTCGGACACCGCCACTTTCATATCCTCGATTTCCTCGAAGGAGAAGCCGATTTTGACAGCTAATCCATAGAGAGTTAACCGAACCAGATCAATATATTCCGCCGAAGCCGGCACCTGCAAGGTGATTACTTCTTCGACCTGTATGTTCATTATGCTCTCGTCCCTTTCTGCTGCTAGTACGAATTAGGCTTGTTTGAGTAAAAATGGCGTGATGCCCGTCATATCGAACAGCTTGCGGATATGAGGGGGGACAGATTCAACGCTAAAAGGTGCTTGTTTGGCATGTCTTGCTTTCAGCACGGACACAAGAATGCCGATGCCGGTACTATCCACATAACGGAGCTCGCGCAAATTAAGGGTCAGCTCTCGGTCAGTTAGTTCAATCAGTGGGGTCATCACTGCACGCATATGAACGGCGGACTCCAAATCCAGCTCGCCTCCGACATAAACGATACATTTGCCTTCCTGATTCTCCGTTCGCAAAAATAGTTTATCGGTTTGTTTCATAGCTCGACGCTCCTGTATCCAAAATATCTTCTTGTTACGAGTTGTATACCCCTTCCAAAGGGAGTTGAAACATAGGCCTATGCCCGAAAAGATGGAGCAGCCGTCGTGCCCCCAATAACAAGGCGCGGAGACAGCACAATTTTCTTGCGCTCTTGAGCAGGGTTGGTGACCAGCGAGAGCATGAGTCGGCCTGCTTGAGCACCGATTTCTTCTTCCTGCTGCAGAATACAGGTCGGGCGCAGCGTCCACCTTGTCGAATATTCATAGTCATCGAAGAAGATCACTGACAACTGATCCGGTATGGAGAGCTGCAATTGTTCCGCGACCGCGAATACTTTCAGGCCTAGTGAGGAATTAAGCGCAAATACTGCGGTGATATCCGGGTTTTGCTGCAAGTAGAGTTCAATTTGCTCTGGCTCCGTACGGGTAAACACAAGCCGTGGATCACTTAATAAGGCGTGGTCAGCCAAAGCTTGCCGATAGCCTTCAAGCCGGTCCTCCATGCTCGTCGTCCCCGTGTAGGGAGCCGTAAGAAAGGCGATCCGGAAATGTCCCGCCTCGATAAGATGTGTAGTTGCAGCATAAGCGCCGCTGAAATGATCCGTGCAAACACAGTTGGTTTCAAGCCCCTTGAGATAGCGATCAATGACCACAATCGGGTAGCCGCGCAAGGTCATCCGCAGAATATCCTCGTTATAGCTTTCCCCTTCAACAGGGTAGACGATCACCCCGGCTACGCCCATCTCCTCGGCCTCGGCCAGCAGCTGGCATTCCGTTTCTACCGACTCGTGGGTCAGCGAGACGATAACGCGGTAGCCTTGACTCGAAGCGGCGCTCTCCACACCTTTGACCAAATTGACCATATAGGCGGTTTTCAAGCTGGGGATGAGCAAAGAGATAAGCTTCAGCTTGCGAGTCTCCGGCGATTGATAACGAAGCGGCTCACCTTGGGCTTGATCCGCAATGAAAGAGCCTTTGCCCTGAATACGGTAAACTGTACCTTCTTTTACAAGTGAAGATAAAGCACCTTTGACGGTAATGCGGCTGACGCCAAAATGCTCTGCAAGCTCATTCTCTGAAGGGAGTCGATCTCCGGGGAGCAGCTGACCTTGTGCGATTTGGTCGGTTATATACGTGCGTATTTGGTTGTATAGGGGGACTCTTTTGGTTGGTTCGGACATATAATCACACTCTCTCTCCTGATATAATGAATATACAACTTTCTTTGTGAATTTCCAATTTTTTTCTTTACAGAGGCTGTAATATGGGAGTATGATGCAGGTAAACAGCCACCTAGTAAAGTTTATAAGTTGTATATTTGTTATATAATTATGAACTGCCTCCTAGAACCCCACTTCAGCAATACCCTTCCTTTAGAAGTTCACCAACACAAGCACCAACACCAAACATAAGTACCACCAACACCAACACCAACACCAACACCAACAGTAGTACCACGAGCTAAAGTCGATCTGGTTGTCGTGTTAAGAAAATGTAGCACAAAGCGCAGCATTTACTTGATAAGGGCGGTCAACTGGCTGATGGGAGTGGGAATGTTGCGTGAAATGCAACAATTACCTTCCTGGGAGCTCGAATACTCGATAATGCTGCACGAAATGCAACATTTGACTAGGTTTTGGCCGGAAAATGACAGTTGGAGGCGGGGATGTTGCATAACGTGCAACAAATTCCTCCATGTCGGCCCAAATGCTCGAAATTGCTGCACGATACGCAACATTTTCTTGGAGCTATCGGCCAACTGGCTGCTGAGGCGAAGCCCTTTACCCAACCTTTTTTTTAATTCAAAATGTAAGCGCTCTATTTCGTCTTGTCTCCATTCACGTTGAGAAGCTACACGATTCATACAAATAGAATCCAGGCGAACAAACAGGGGGAGTTACGATGGTAAACGAAGCTCACATGCCAAGCAGACCGAAGACGTATTATTTGCAGGAGGCAATCGAGCGTGGTTTCAGTGCGATTGCAAACCGACTGGATCCCGAACAGAACATGCGGCCTTACTTTCTGCTTCGCTTACAACCCGAGCCAAAGCTTGAGCACCATATTTGGGATTTAGGCGATATGTGCTCCCGATTTACCGATGCGTATTTGCTCGGCCGACCGATTACCGGAGCCACGGACTATGTGGAAGAAGAACAAGCACTTCGAGCGATGCTGGACACATGCGATCCGTTCCTGAATCCATTTATGGCAGGGAGGATGCTCCTGGCTTACGTCGATTTGTATCTGGATTCGCCTTCGGAATCTGGTCGAGAGGTCATCGAGAAGCTCGCCTCAGCCATAAGAGGCAAGCTGCAGCATGAAGAGGACTACAGTTACTGGTTCAGAAATGCCGAAGGCTGGAACACGATGGAGAACGCTGTATTCGGTGATTTCAATGGCTATCCAACCTTCCCGCTCGGCGGAATCATGCTGGCATTGGCTCGGTACACCGAAAGTGTCGATGCACCGGATTGCGAGGACTTGCTTGATCGAATGGGTCGGTTCGTGCTGAATGTCAGCGGGACTTTCGACGAGCAAGGGCATTATCAAGGACATACGCACTCCGGCGGAATCCTTACAGCAGCCGTTGCGCTTATGCGCCGTGCCCTGAGAACCGGCGATACCCAAACCATTGCGAGAATGAAAACGGTCTTCGATTGGACCTTGCGCTATTCCAGCTCTTGGGGCTGGATACCGGATGGTGTCGGTCCGGACGACGCTTCCTGCGAATCGTGTTCGATCACGGATGCCATTCATTTGGGACTGCTTATCGCTCGCAATATCGATTCGAATTATTATGCGATCTTAGAGCGGTTCGCCCGCAATCAACTGCTGGAGAACCAAATTATACAAACCGATCCGATGCTGCCGAATGTTGATCAAGCGCAGAAGCCGCAATTTGAGCGGGCGCTCTATGGAAGCTGGGCCTCTTGGTCGAAGCCGGGGTCACTCGACAACTGCCGGGAGAGCGTGGAAGGCTGCTGCCTAGGGGCAGGAATTCGAGCCTGCTATCTGGTCTGGGATGATATCGTAACGAAGCGTGATGCCGTCGTTTCCGTCAATATGTCGCTAAGTCGCAACAGCGATTGGGTTGAGGTCATCAGCTACCAGCCTTATGAGGGCAAGCTCGATCTGGTCATTCACGATGCACCAAGCTTGCGCGTACGCGTGCCGGATTGGGTGGATTTCGAGGATATTACCGTTTCGATAGACGGTGCAGTCACAAGCGCTCAGCTTCCGGAGAACGGTTATATCCGTCTCGAAGGTTTGCAGTCTGGTCAATTGGTTCAGCTTCTATATCCAATGACCACTGTAGAGAAGGTCGAGCATGTTTCCGGCCAGGACTACAATGTTCGTTGGCGGGGCGACACCGTCATCTCCGTGACGCCGTCAGGTCAAATTTATCCGCTGTTTAAGCGTGAATGGATGAATCAGCAGGCAGCACCGCTTGTTCAAGGTATTCCATACGCGGATCAGCGCAGCGGCAAGGTTCATTGGTAGTTGTTATTTTGGGATGAGGATGAACGGGGGCCTGAAGCTGCTTCACACATGCGGACTACTGCTCCCGGATCACCTGCACCATATACATTACGATTGGGATTTGTGAATGCTTGGCACTGCCAAGGGGGGCATGAGAATCCCGCACACATGGTTCGTATGTTTGAAGCAAGGGGGAGTGGAGCACGGTCAATTGGCCGGTTGGCGTGGACTGCACTGATAAATCGGTTTTGTTCCTTATGTTGAGCAAGGTTCCATCACTCATGTACAGGGGGAATAACGTGTGAGAATCCAGCGTAAAGTAGGCATTCTGTTAAGTGTAGCAACCCTTTCTCTAGGCGTCGTTGGCTGCAGCGGAAGCAACAACAACGACAATACGACCAATACCGCCACGAATGATACAACGAAGACAAACAACGCAGCAGCGACGAATAACACCACTACGAATAATGCGGCGGCGACGAATACGCCGGCAGAAGAAACGCTTGGAACGGTCAGCGATTTGAAAATCACGGCGTTTAACTGGGGCTGGGATAATGCCGATCCGGCTAAGGACATCGTCCTCCCAGAGCTGACAAAACGCCTCGGTCTGAACAATTTAACCTATGACGTGCTCAAGACAGGCAGTTACGGCGATGTTGTGCAGAAGCTGCAACTCTGGGCATCCACTGGCGGTTCCGATTGGCCGAATTTCGTTGCGCTTGGAGCAGATGGCAAAACAAAGCTGATTCTGAACACCATGGGCGAGAGCGGCAAGCTGGAAGACTTGACGCCTTGGCTGGATAAATATCCGAATGTGAAGAAAGCCGTCGAGAAACTCCTGCCATTCTCAACGAATCCTCACGATGGCAAGCTGTACAGCATCCCGCAAAACTTCTCCAACATGCAGGCCTATGCGATCGACCAGCCGACGATCTGGATTCGCAAGGACTGGCTCGATAAAGTCAATCTTGGTTATCCCAAAACAGTGGATGAATTCTACAACGCACTAAAGGCGTTCAAAGATCAGATCAAAGACGTAAACGGACAGCCGGTCGTTCCTTACTCGGCATTCGGAGAGAACTTCCGCAACATGATCAATCTGTTCTTCCCCCCTGGACAAAACAATGGCACAGGATGGTGGTACACGGATGCTGACGGCAAAGCAGCACGCTCCGATGTGTCGCAGCCGGAGAATCTGATTAGAGCGCTGACCTTCTACAACAAGCTGTACAAAGAAGGCTTAATTGAAGAAGAAAGCTTCTCGCTCAAGCAAGGCCAAATCGACGAGAAAGGGAACCAAGGCCGCATCGGTGCCGTTCACGGCGCTTATTGGGAGCAGGCAAACCCTTACACGGACAGCATGAAGAAAACCGATCCGAACGCGAAGTTCGTCGGCATTCAGCTGTATGATCCGACAATCGCTTCGGGGCCAAGTCTGCCGCAGTTCAGACTGGAAGCTTGGAGTCTATGGGCTGTGAAAGCAGGTCTTCCGAAAGAGGAAGTCAATACGTTCTTCAAGACGCTGGATTATGTACTCTCCGAGGATGGCACGATCCTGACCAAGTACGGTTTGGAAGGCCAGCAATGGGAGCGTAACGCGGATGGCAAAATCGTAGATACGAAAGCATTCTTCGATGAGACGCAAGGCGACTGGAACAAACGCGCACATGCCGGTATCGACGTCTACTCCTTTGTTCCGAACTACGAAGCGCTGATCAAGAACCAAGCTCCATCCGGTTACGAAATGCGTGAGGATATGATTGAAACGTGGAAGAACCTGGGCTCCAAGTTCCCTACGGAATACATTACCGATCCACAGCGTTACGTGGATCCGGGCGATGTAGAGAACAAAGTGACAGTGGGCGAAAGCGATCGTTACAAGCAATTGGTGGCGAAGTCAATTACAGCTAAGAGCCCGGACGATATCAAGAAGCTTGTTGAAGATTGGGGCAAGAACGCACGTGCGCTCGGCTATGACAAAGTCGTTGAAGAAAGAACGGAAGCGGCGAAGTCGATTAATCTCGAAAGCTTAAAATAATCGAAGTAATAGCTGAATGCTGCATGTCCGATCTTTGGATCGTACACGCAAGCCAATCAGCATGCCTGACCAGACTCGCATACGAGGGGAGCGCTCCTGCGCTCTCCTCCACCATTTATCCGAAAAGGAGGGTCACTCGCGATGACGACTCTCGCTGAAACGCCGGCACAAACACCAAGCAGGAGACAGCTTCTCATGGGGAAAATAGGACGCAAGATGTGGGATCAGCGCTGGTTATATATTTTTGCGATACCGGGGATCGTCTTCTTTCTCTTGTTCTCTTATTATCCGATGATCGGCATCATTATGGCTTTCCAGGATTACAACCCGGTTAAAGGTTACTCGGGCAGCGATTTTGTCGGCATGGACAATTTCAAGACGATCTTCCATTTGCCGGATTTTACGAATGCGCTGCGCAACACGCTTATTATTAGCGGACTTAAGTTGGTCATTGGATTCCCCGTTACCATTCTGTTCGCGCTGCTTATTAACGAAATTCATCAAACTGTATTTAAGCGCTTCGTTCAAACGATCAGCTATCTGCCTTATTTTATCTCGTGGGTTATCGCGGCGGGGCTGTGGTATAAGCTGTTGTCTCCGGATGGCGGACTAATTAATGAAATGCTCACGAAAATCGGGTTCTTGAATGAACCGTTCTACTTCATGGGCAGCACGAGTGCCTTCCTGCCGATTGTCATCTTCACTGAACTTTGGAAAAATATCGGCTTCAACGCCATCATTTATTTAGCAGCACTTTCAAGCATTGATCCTCATCTGTACGAAGTGTCCAGCATCGACGGCGCGAGCAGGGTTCGCCAGATTTGGCATATCGCACTGCCGGGTATTCGAGGCACGATGGTGCTTCTGTTCATTCTGAGCGCTTCCGGTCTCATGAGTGCGGGCTTCGATCAGCTATGGACGATGGGGAACCTGCAGGTGCAAGAGGTCGGCCAAATTCTCGATACGCTCATCTTGAGCTATTTGCGCAATTCCGGCGGATTTATGGGCTTATCGCTCGGCGCGACTATGGGTGTTTTCCAAGCGACGGTGGGGCTGCTTCTATTCCTGCTCTGCAACTTCATTGCGAAGTTATTTAAACAAGAGTCGCTAATTTAAGCTGGAGGTAGGTGGGTCAGCCATGCAGAGATCACGTGGAGAAAAATGGTTTAACGTTGTCAATATGCTGCTCATGCTCGCGTTCTCGTTTCTGTGCCTTTATCCATTTATCTATATTTTAGCGATTTCGCTAAATGATGCGATGGATGCGCAGAAGGGGGGCATTTACCTCTGGCCGCGTATTTTCACTTGGAAGAACTACAGCGTTATTTTTAACGATAAAGATATTTTTCTTGCCTATGGCGTGACCATTGCCCGGGTACTTGTAGGCGTGGTGACCCAAGTGCTGCTCGTGGCTATGTTTGCTTTCGTCCTGACGAAGAAAACGTTCCCGCTGCGCAAGTTTCTGAACTGGTGGATTGTCATTCCGATGTTTCTGAGCGGAGGACTTATTCCGTTCTACATCACGCTGCAGCAGCTGCATCTGCTGAACAGCTTCTGGACGTATATTATTCCCGGTCTGTACGGCGCCTTTAATATTATGCTGGTTCGTACGTTTATGACCGAGCTGCCGGAGGCACTTGAGGAATCGGCGAAGATTGACGGTGCCTCGGACTTCCGGATTTTCTTCAGCATTGTTTTCCCGCTCTCCAAGCCGGTGCTGGCCACGATTGCGCTGTTTGTCGGCGTAGGCCACTGGAATGATTGGTTTACAGGCTTCACGTTCATCTCTAACACGAAGCTGTGGACGGCGCAGAATATGCTGCTGTTCCTGATTCAATCGAATGAAGCGTCCAACCTCGCGGTGCTCAGCAAGATGCATCAGGGAGCCGTGACGGTAACGGCGGAATCCATCAAGATGGCGATGCTGATCGTGACGACGGCGCCGATTCTATGCATTTATCCGTTCCTGCAGAAATATTTTGTGAAAGGCATCATGCTAGGCTCATTGAAAGGGTGATCAGAAGGTGGAACTCGGCAAAGCACTTGATTATAAGGAATTGGCAGCACTAGCGATTCATCATTACAAGGAAATGCTTGACCCGGACTATCATCATTTACCTTATTTCTTTGCGAAAATCGGCAGTGACGAATCGTTCGCATGGCATAGCGAGTGGGACTTTGGCGATGCGGTTGGCCGGTTTCTTGATGCTTCGATTCTGTGCGGCGAGATCGTAGGCGAGCGTCTAGGCCTTGATGCTGAGACGCATATGAAGGATGCGCTGCGCTGGATGCAGAGTGAATCGGATGGGCTGTTCTACCGAATGAGCAATAATTGGGATGTTCCTGCCGGCGCCAATATGTTTGACCAGCGGAGCGTGTTTCTGGGGCTCTTAAGCTGGCTCAAATTCGATAAAGAGGATGAGGCGAAGACACGTATCGAGCGGATGCTGCAAGGGATGCGAAGCATCGCGGTCGAGCGTGAGGATTACATCTGCTACCCGTTTGAGACGTATGTGCCGGGTATGGCAGTTCCTGAGGAAATCTATACGGAGCACGGTTTTATCGTGGAGCCGACGCATTATGGCGGGGGCGTCTTTATCCTGCCGCTGGCGATTTATTATGAGCAATATCGAGATCCGCTTGCCGCGGAAATGCTGGAGAAGCTGACGCGCTTCGTCGTGAATCATTCACGGGTATTCGAAGCGGACGGCAGCTTCTGGTCCCAGGGACGATACCCGGATGACGGCCATTTCCATTCCAAAATGGGCGCAGTAGCCGGTATTCTGCGGTATGCGACCATCAAGCAGGATGCGGAGCTGATCGCTTGGTGCCAGAAGGTGTATGACTGGGCCTGCAGCATGGGCAGTACATATGGTTGGTTCCCGGAAGGCACGGGCCTGAACGGGGAGGAGCCGGTCGATGAGCGGTATCGCTGGCTGCCGGGTGTCATACAACACAGCGAAACCTGCTGTACGACGGATATGATCCATACGGCGATTTATTTGGCGAAGAACGGCAATATCGCCTGCTGGGACGATGCGGATCGGTTCGCGAATACGCTCGTCGCCTCGCAAGTGCGTGACGTATCTTGGGCTAGGGAAGTGATTGATAAGCCGGACACGCCGACGCGAACTTATCGCAACGTGCCGCAGCGTTACAGGGGCGGTTTCACGGGCCGGATGAATCCGAATGATTTCTCCAACCGCGGCAAGGTGGACACAATGGCTTGCTGCTGCGCTGCCGGGGGAAGAGGGCTGTATCTGATTTGGGATCATGCGACCTCGTTAAGCGGAGATCGACTCTATGTCAATCTCTGGCTGACGAAGGAGAATGAGCACGTCAAGATGGAGTATGAGGTGCCGGAAAAAGGCGTGCTGCGCATACAGCCGAAGCAAGCCGGCGATCTATATATCCGCGTCCCAGGCTGGCTGTCGACAGATGAGATTACTTGTCATACGCCTCGTAAGCAAAGCGTCTCGCTTGCGCATCCGTATTTGGTTGTCGCGGGGCTGGAAGCCGGCGAAACGGTAGAACTGGCCTTTCCTTCGGAGCTCGTGAAGCGGGAAGAAATCGTGGCCGGCGAGCGTTATGAGGGCACTTGGATCGGCAATCGATTGTTCGATGTGAGCCCAAGAGGCGTTATGCCAATGAACAAGGCTCTCATCATGAAATCATGATTACAAGGGGGATTGTGAGAAATGAGCATGACACTTGAAGAGCAGGTTGAGCAATTTAAGCGTGATGGTTATTTTGTCGTGAAACAGGCTTTGTCTCCTGAGCATGTATCGACGTTAATTGATAAAGTCATTGCCATATCGGAGGGCTTTACTACGCGGGAAATTCCCGACATTATCGACAGGGACGAGGCGTTTGTACCGCTGCTCGTCAATCCTCCGGTATTTAACTTGATGCGGGCGTTGATGGGGCCGCGCATTCAGATGGAAAGCGTGAATGCAACGCGCATTAAGCCGGGCAAAGGGATGCCGGTCGGCTGGCATATGGACTCGCATGTTTATCCTGATCCGATGCCGCCGTATTGGTATTTTCCGATATCGATCAATTGTGCCTATTACTTGGATGAGATTACCCTGGAGAAGGGGCCGCTTGTCGTCGTTCCCGGCTCTCATCTCTCTCTGAAGAATCCACCGGATGGGCTGAGCGAGATTGAAGGCCAGATCGATGTAATGGCTGAAGCGGGAGATGCCGTTATTTTTCATGGCGCTCTGTGGCATGCGGCTAAGCCGAATGTACATCCAACTGAGGAACGGCGCGCCTTGTATTATAACTACTTGCAGTCGTTCTGCAAGAATCGGGTGGATAACTTCGTCGGCGATCGTTCCCGTCAGCTTCGCGAAAGCGGACCGTTTTATATTCAACAATTGCTTGGCAAATTCGACGGCTGGCATGATATTCCCGCGGATGCTGAAGAGCAGCTAGCCAATCTATAAGGTTCAAAAGGAGCTGTCCTCTCTATGGCACAATTGGAAATCAGGGACGTCCGGGTCATCATGACCGCGCCCGATGGGGTTAATCTCGTTGTCGTGAAGATCGAAACGAATGAGCCCGGTCTATATGGCCTAGGCTGTGCAACGTTTACGCAGCGGCATCTTGCTGTCGCGGCGGCGGTGGAGCACTATTTGAAGCCGTTCCTGATTGGCAAGGATCCAAGACGGATCGAGGATATATGGCAAACCGCGATGGTCAGCGGTTATTGGCGCAACGGTCCGGTGCTGAACAATGCGGTCTCCGGAATTGATATGGCATTGTGGGATATTAAAGGCAAGCTATGCGGCGTGCCCGTTTATGACCTTCTAGGCGGGAAAGTGAGGGATGCGGCAGCCGTCTATCGCCATGCCGACGGACGCGATGCCAGCGAAGTGGAAGAGAATGTTCGCATGTTTATGGAGCAGGGCTGCCGATATGTCCGCTGCCAATTAGGCGGATATGGCGGTCAGGGCCATAAGCTGCACCAGCCGGATCATGTGCTGCCAGGCGCTTACTTCGACCCGGATGCTTATGTGCGCAGCGTGCCGCAAATGTTCGATCATTTGCGCGCCAAGCTGGGGTTCGAGGTGGAACTTCTGCATGATATTCATGAGCGGATTGTGCCGATTGAGGCGGTAAGATTGGCGAAGCAGCTTGAGCCGCATCGCTTGTTCTTCCTCGAAGATCCGCTGCCGCCGGAGCATCTGGATTGGTTTCGACACATTCGCGCGCAATGTGCGACGCCGCTTGCGATGGGCGAGCTGTTCGTCCACTCCGCGGAATGGATGCCGCTTATCACGGAGCGGCTGATTGACTTCATCCGCTGCCATGTCAGCGCGATTGGCGGGCTGACTCCTGCGGAGAAGCTGGGTACGCTATGCGAAGCCTTCGGCATTCGTACGGCTTGGCATGGTCCTCCGGATCTGTCGCCGGTTGGCATGGCCGCGAACATTCATCTGGACCTCAGCAGTCCGAATTTCGGCGTGCAGGAATGGAGCGCGATATCCGATCGGATGCGCGAGGTGTTTCCGGGCAGTCCCGTTCTTCGAAACGGCTACGCGTATGTCCCGGATACCCCGGGTTTCGGCGTAGAACTGGATGAACAGAAGGCAGCGCTTTACCCTTGTCATGATGTGCTGCCGGGGTGGACGCTCTCCCGTATACCGGACGGTTCGCCGTCGCGGCCGTAGCAGTCCGAGTCGATCAGAGGCTTATCTTTCTCTGGCATAATTTCCTTTGTCATCCGGTTTAATCCTGCCATATTGGGGCATACCAAACCTAAACAGCAGGATGCGAGGCGAAGATGATGACTTACAAAATAGGCATATTCAATACGGAAAATGAAGCAGTTGCGGCCGTTCAGGCACTGGAACAAGCCGGGTTTACGAACCACGAGCTGAAGGTGCTGGCAAAGGATCGAGAACACTCGCGGCGAATCGAATCGGAAACGAACGTACATGCCGATGAGATGACGGACCTGCTTGGTACGCGCGCGGCTGCAGACGATCATGGCGTAGAAGATCTAAGAATTTATGCACCGATGTCAGCGGCGAGCGGTCTGAATATTAGCGGCGGCTTTATTGGCGGCATGACGTATCCGAGCAACGGTTTCCTGATCTCAACCGCCTTCTTGGGCGATGACCGCAATGTGGAGAATGCGCTGGCAGACATCGGTCTGGAGAGCGGTGACACAGAACCTTGCCGCGAGGCACTTCGACAGGGAGCCGTTATTGTCGCAGCAGACATCGGGAACAGCCAAGAGGCGGACGGCCCGGATTTGTCGCGCGGCGGTGCGGCGGAAGCGGCTTTCCGGAGCTGCGGAGCTGCGCAGATTTTGTAGGGATTTGCCTACTGTTGTAGTGGTTGACGAAGGGCCGCCTCAAAAGTGCAACGACTTTTGAGACGGCTTTTTTGTGGCGGGGATAGTTGAGAAAACCTTTGCCGATCAGATCCGGATCCGATTACCCCTCTATAGTGAGCAGAATTATTTCGGAGCTATATTCGGGCAAATAAGCGTCGTACGGTTCGTTAGAGCTTTCAGCGAAAATCTAACGAACCGTAGAGGCCTTATATGGCCTGATTTCTCTCCTCCGAGAATCTAACGAATCGTAGAGGCCTTATTATGAGAAAATCGGCTCCAATTTACCCGTAAACCGCCAAATAGGACCTCCACGATTCGTTACAATTTTTTTGGAGCTATATTCGGGCAAATAAGCCCCGTACGGTTCGTTAGATCGGATTAGCTGCAAGTACATCGGCGCGTAATTAGCAATATTCGTACACGATCTTGTCGAAACGAATATGGACTTGTCTGTAGAACTCCCTGGAGGAAATATGGATATTCAACCGGTTCCAGTTGAACTTTAACATTGAATATCCATTTTCTTCCAATGGCTGCGTCCACCTGCTTTACAAATAGCAGCATCTGCAGTAATAGTTGGACTAGAAATAACATCCGCATTATTTCTATTTATTGTTATATCGTATCGTTCGTGTACTGGGGATTGTGTCCATTCATTGAACGGATCTCCATGATCTAGTTCGTAAAATGGAGCAGGCTTCATTTGCATGATGTATCGCAAGAATTTGCTGATTAGGCGCGGTGACGGCTGAAGTTAAGCTGACACTACGAAATTGTGGGTTCCTCCCAAATCTATAATTTCCACCTGAAAAATTTGTATAGCGATCCCAATTGAAGGCTACAAAGTATAAAACATATCAGTTATAATGAAATGGATAATGTTATATACTATTTTCAAATATATGTATTTCGTTTACTTGTATATTTTCAAATTCACTAGCTTGGCTTGCCCCATTTACAAGTAGGAAAAAACTCTGCTATGCTAGTGAAAAACTGTCACCTAGACAGATCTTAAGCCCAAAGGGTGAGGCAAAATGAAACCGGTTACTGTTTACGACATTGCTAGAGAAGCAAACGTTTCCGTCGCAACCGTCTCACGTGTCTTGAACAACACGGCGCCAGTGAAAGCATCAACTCGGGAACGCATCTTGGGTCTCATCCAGAAGCACCAATTTCAGCCCAATGCGCTTGCACGCAGCCTGATCAAGAAGGAAACCGGCATGATCGGCATTATTTTGCCCGATATTACGAATCCGTTCTTTCCGGAAGTGTTGGCGGGTCTTGAGCAGGAAGCAAGAAATAACGGCTATACGTTCTTCCTATGCGATACCGGCTCCTCCAACCAGGACATCAAAGCACAGTACCAGCGGGAATCCCAGTACTTGAATATCCTTATGGAGAAGCAGGTTGACGGCATCATTATGATTGGCGGCCGGATCGACCTCGCCCGTTGCAGCAAGGAAATGGCGAAGGAAGTAGCCGAAGTGAACAAGCGGCTGCCTGTCGTGCTTATTAACGGCAATTTGCCAGGAGCGAAGTTCCATCGCGTCATCATCGACGAAGTTGCCGGCGGCATACTTGCGACCGAGCATCTGATTGGACTTGGCCACACGGATATTGCCTTTATCGGCGGTTACAAGCAGATGTCCAATACGGTGAAGCGTTTGGAAGGCTACACAAAGGCGATGCAGCAAGCTGGATTGCCAATTCGAGAGGATTGGATCATTACCGGCGGTTTCACCGTGGAGGCGGGCAAAGCTTTCATGAACGAGCTGCTTAGCGCGGATGAAGAAAGTCGGCCGACGGCTATAGTTTGCGCCAATGATCTTTCTGCAATCGGTGCAATCAAATCTGCGGTGAAGCATGGTTTGCGTGTTCCCGAAGATATGTCGATCATCGGCTTCGATGATATTCCGCTTGCCGCAAACGTCATCCCGGAATTGACGACCATCTCGCTCAAATGTTTGGAGCTTGGCCGTACGGCTGCCCATATCCTGCATCAGCTGATTGGGAAGAACAGCATTGAAGCGTTGACCGTTCTTCAGCCTGAGCTCGTTGTGCGTGAAAGCACGGCACCTTTGAGGGTAGCTGCCAGCAGCGGCAGAGCCGGGAACCTGTTGTCGTAAGGATGAAAATCTTTTCAGAAAAATTATATTGACAGCGCTATCATTTTGAATGTAAACTTCAAATCAAGATGACCCTCTAGCAAGGGTTTAATTTTATCCCAAGTATGAAATGGGTTTCATAAAACCCACATAATTGTATACTTACCGGCACGATGCTAACGCACGTAGTCACCCGAAATACACTTACAAACGGTATCTGTGATGTTGTTCAAACTTCGCTCAAACCCGCAACGTTAAAGTGTATTTTTATTTTGACAGCGTATGAAATGGGTTTCATAAAAAATGGTCACTGCTCACCTCAAGGAGGATCGAACGCATGAACATGGACATGAAAACGAGTTCTGCATTACAACTCTCATCATCAGCACTACGTATCGATGGTCAAGCCGAGATTATCCTCTGCGCATCACTCTTTTACTTCCGCAATCCAAGGGCCCATTGGCGTGAACGTTTGGAACAGGTGAAGGCCTTCGGGTACAACGCCATCGATGTTTACTTCCCTTGGAACTTTCACGAGCTGGAAGAAGGCAGCTGGGATTTCACCGGCGAGCGGGATGTAGAAGCATTCCTGCAGATGGCTGCTGATGTGGGTCTCTGGGTAGTAGCAAGACCTGGGCCATACATTTGCTCCGAATGGGATGGTGGCGCACTTCCCGCCTATCTGTTCGCCAAACCGGATATCGTCATCCGAAGCACAGACAGCACTTATATGCAGGCCGTAGAGAAATGGTTTGATCGCATTCTCCCTCTTCTAGCCAAATACGAGCAGCAACGAGGCGGCTCCATCATCTGCGTGCAGCTCGAGAACGAGCTCGACTTCTACGATTGCGCTGATCCCAAAGGCTACATAACCGCGCTTCGGGATATGGCAATAAACCGCGGCATACAGGTTCCGTTAATTGCCTGCGCAGGACAGGGCGGACTTTACGAGGCTTCGGGCCTTGTTGATGGCGTCGCACCAACTTGTAATTTTTATCCGAATGACAAAGACCCCGAGTTTGAATATAAAGTAACCGCTTATGAACAACGGCTCTCACACCATGACCTTCCGTTGCTAGTTACCGAGACAAATCGCTCCCATTTCCTGCTTCGCCGACTGTTATCCTGCGGAGCGAAGCTGCTCGGCCCTTACCTTCAAGTTTCCGGAACAAACTTCGGCTTCACCAATGGTACCAACAACTGGGGAAACCCGCTCGCACTTATGACATCCGATTATGATTTCTATGGCATGATTTCGCCTGAAGGCCACGTTCGCAAGGAAGCGTACGAAGGCCGCCTGATGCGCCGCGTAATTACAGCTTACGGCAGCTCGCTTGCAGAAGCGCAAACCGCTCCGGCAGCGGACATTGTAACAGCAAGACGGCTCGTCGATTCGGCTGATGCAGCAGCACCGGGTACGCTGGTTCAGCGGCAGCTGCGGCTCGCGCAAGGCGGACATCTCCTGTTCGTAGCAAATGTTGGTGAGCATGAGGAATTGGTACAGCTTGAACTGCAAGGTACTGAAGGAGGCTTGATTCCACAAGCTTCGAAGCTTCACACCATTCCAGCAAGGTGCGAAATGCTGCCAATCGAGGTTCCGATGAGCGGCTGGGGAATAGAAGGCATCCTGCGGTATTCGACGGCGGAGCTGACGGATGTACACCGCGAAGCCGCGAAGACGGTCATTGTTTTCCACAGTGAGTATGAAGGCGAAATCGCACTGAACTTGAAACAGTCCGCAGTTCGCATCGAAGAGAATGGCATTGCAGCATCGGTGCAAGGTGAAGAAGGCGATTATCTCTTCGTCTTCCAAGCAAGAACCGGAACGATCGCTTCTTGTATCTTAGAGCTGGCGGATGGTACGGAGCTTGAACTGATCGGCTTGGCAAGAGCGGATGCATTACTTATGAATGCCATCCAAGTTGGCGGCGAAGTAACGATAGGCAGCGCAATTACTTATGACCTTACTCCTCGCGAGACGATTCTAGATTGGTCTTTGAAAGCGGTATCACCAGATGCAAGTATGTCACCGGTTGGAGCGGCATCCCTTGCGCATGCAGACTTCCTGGAACATAACGGCATTTACCGGGGGTATGCCTGGTACGAGGCTGAATACGGTGGCAACGCGGCTGATCAAGACGTACAAGGGATTCTCGTTCAACAAGGCAGTGATATCATTTCGCTCTACTCGGGAGACAGCTACTTAGGAACGATTACGCCGGGCGGAGGAAGCCGGTTTATCCGCAGCAGCAGTATAGGCGGTGCGGGAGGCAAACTGACGGCACGCGTGGAAATTTGGGGACACACCAACTTCGATGATCCTCGTCTGCCGGCTCTAAGCCTTGATTCGATGAAGGGTTTGACCGGACTTGTCTCCATAACAGGCGTGAAGCCATTGTTGCATTGGCGCATGCTGCGGGTGAAATCACGCACGCTGCAGGCTGAACTGCTGGAGCGAGACTATGATGATCAAGCATGGGCAATATGCACCTTCGGCGGATGGCTCTCACCGGATCATCCATCCAGCGAGTATTTCCGCAAAACCTTCACGGCAGCGGAGAATGCAGATTCATGGACGCTTCACTTTAAAGGCATCCAAGCTATGGCGCAGGTGTTCGTGAACGGAGCTTCCATCGGGACGGTTCATCCGTTTGATCCTTATCTCACTATTTCGGATCATGTGCAGCCGGGCGAAGAGGTTCAGGTCACCGTGTTCCTGGAACGCGTACTCGGATTAGGAGCCGGAGAGGTTATCGTCTATGAAGGGAACGCTGCTCGCAATTGGCAGCTATCTGCTGCTGACGAAGCCGGATTGCTCGCACATGCGGAAGCTGCTCAGCAGGATTCCATGACCACCACACTCCCGGTAACGATGGAAGCAGGAAGCGTGTCTTGGCTGTATGGAACATTGCCGGAAGCCAGCAGCGCGAATGGCTGGCGGGTCTATGTGAAAGGCAGCGGAATGAAAGCAACGGTTTATTTTGGCGGCGTGATTGTCGGACGGTTATGGACCGCAGGCGGCAAGTCGAGACCAGCCATGAGCGGGGGCAGTCAGGATTCCTTCTTCCTCCCAGGGCCTTGGTTAGCCGAAGGCAATAACAAGCTCATTATTCTGCTCGAAGCGGTTGAGGCCGAGGCGTCATCGCAGCTCGATAGCTTAACCTTTGTACCTGCCGGCGTACAGCTATAGGTAGTTACAACTTGATCTATAGGAGGGAATTAGGATGAAAACGATCGCGCAGCCGGCAGCAGCAGTGAAGTCGAAACCACAAACGCTGCAAACGCGAAGAAAGAAGCTGTGGAACAATCGTACGCTCATTCTGATGTGTGTGCCCGCAATTCTGTTCTTCGCCATATTTGCTTATCTTCCAATGCCGGGCTTGTATCTTGCCTTCATTAGATACAACTATACGGATGGCATTTTCAAAAGCGCCTTTATCGGCATGGATAACTTCCGATTCCTCGTGATGACCGGCGATCTGTGGCGGTTGACTTCCAATACGATTTTGTACAATCTGGCCTTCATCATACTCGGCAATTTCTTGCAAATATTCATAGCCATTTTACTGAATGAGCTGCGCAAGAAATGGTTCAAGAAGGTCTCGCAAACGATCATGTTTCTGCCATTCTTCATCTCATTCGTTATTATCGGTCTCATTGCCTATAACATCTTAAGCTACGATTACGGTATGCTCAACGGCATATTGAAATCGATAGGTGCTGATCCGGTCAAAACCTACTCCAATCCGCATGTATGGCCGTTCATCATTGTCATCACCTACCTCTGGCAGTCGACCGGATACGGGTCCATCGTTTATTTTGCCGCCATCATGGGGCTGGATTCCGAGGTCGTGGAAGCATCCGAAATTGATGGTGCCAATGCCCTTCAACGGATTCGCTACATTGTTCTGCCATGGCTGAAGCCGACATTTATTATTCTGCTGCTGTTCTCGCTCGGCGGCGTGCTTCGAGGGAATTTCGGTTTGTTCTACAACCTTGTAGGTGCGAATAATACATCGCTCTATGCCACAACCGATATTATTGAAACGTATGTATTCCGCTCCCTGATGAACAATTTCAACTTCTCGATGGGCAGCGCGGTGAGCTTGTATCAGTCGGTGTTCGGTTTCATCGTCGTTCTCTCAGCAAACTGGCTCGTGAAGAAGACATCACCCGATAATTCATTGTTCTAATGTATGCTCCCGGAGCGAATTTTCAATCGCGAGGAAGCATACGTAAGTTAATCTCTTAGGAGGGACTCGCATGGAAGTGGTCCAAAAGCGCATTCGGACGGATGGGACGTCCTTAATGGTTCGAGGTTTCGGTTATGTATTCATCGGTTTATTCGCACTCTGCTGCTTGGTCCCGTTTCTTGTCGTACTGGGTACTTCGTTCACGAATGAAGCATCCATTGCGAAACACGGCTTTAATATATGGCCACGGGAGTTTACAACCTTTGCTTACAAAATCGTATTCGAGAATCCGGACCTGATTATCGGTTCCTATGCCGTGACGATTGGACTTACGATCGTAGGCACAATTGCAGGATTGTTCTTGGTTGCCATGACCGGATATGCGCTTCAGCGGCCGGATTTTGAGCAGCGGAACTCGATTTCGTTCTTCATCTATTTCACAACGCTGTTCTCCGGCGGTCTAGTTCCTTTCTATCTGCTTATCAAACAATACTTAAGCTTAGGCGATAATTACCTAGCCGTCTTGCTTCCGGGATTAATGAGCCCCTTCCTCATCATTATGATGAAGAGCTTTACGAGGTCGATCCCGCATGCGATTACGGAATCCGCTAAGATTGATGGCGCAGGCGATTTCACGATCTTCATGCGACTCATTCTGCCGATGACAACGCCGGCGCTCGCTACAATCGGTTTGTTTATCGCACTGGGTTACTGGAACGAGTGGTATAACGCGATGCTATTTCTGTCGCCGGATATGAAGTATCGTCCGCTGCAGTTGTTCCTCTATAATGTCATCACAAGCGCCGACTTTATTCGAAACTCATCCGCCTCTTCGAACGTTCCGCTGCGGGATATGCCGCTGGAATCCATGAAGATGGCGACGGCGGTCGTCGCAACGGGTCCGGTTATCATGTTCTATCCGTTCGTTCAGCGTTATTTCATTCAAGGGATTACAGTTGGTGCAGTGAAAGGGTAACGGGTATATGGGGGAGCTTGCCGGCCCTCTTGCCATAGCCGCTCGAAAGCGCTTCCAAGCCTTAAGGAGCGGAACAAAACCAGTTTCATCAAAAATAGGGAGGCTACAAAGAATGGGAAACTTAAAGCGGGTATCCACCATTGTACTCATGCTCATCCTAGTTTTCAGTATCGCGGCTTGCGGAAGTAACAACAATAACAAGAACACCGGAAACACAAACACAAGCGATACGTCAAGCAACACCTCCAGCAATACATCAAATGACAGCGCTGATGTAAGCAAGATCGATACAAGCGAATTCGAGACGATTTCGTATGTCGTGCTCGGCGATAAACCGAAGAACGGCCAGCTAGACAAGGTTATGGAAAAAGTGAATGCGATCATGAAGGAAAAAATCAATGCGAAGCTCGAGTTCAAATGGGTAGAGTGGGCAGACTGGCAAACGAAATACAACCTGCTGCTTGCTTCCGGCGAACCGATCGATCTGATCACAATCGGTACGGACTGGCTTGATACGTGGGGCAATGCGCAGCGCGGTGCGTTCCTGCCGCTGAACAGTTTGCTGGAGCAATACGCGCCGCAAACCTTTGCTGAAATTCCGCAAGAGGATTGGGAGCAAAGTAAATTCAAGGACGATATCGTTCTGATTCCAGAGAATCATTACACGCAATGGGTTAACCATGGCGTTTACTATCGCGGCGACTGGGCCAAAGAGTTTGGCATTACGGAGCCGATTAAAGATTTCGAAGGACTTGGCAAGTACTTCCAAGGCGTGAAAGACAAGAAAGAGGGCGTTGTCCCTTACGATGTAAACGGCGGCACAAGCACGTTCTATAACGGTTTTGCTACAACATACACAGATAACATTGAGCTGCCGATTTCCACTGGTTATGCGAACGTGTACTATGCTAAATCCTACGACGATCGCTATACAGTTGACAGCCCGATCTTCAACGATGATTTCATTAAATTCGCAGGGTTAATGAAAGAATGGGCAGATAAAGGCTACTGGCGTGAAGATGTGCTGAACTATAAAGGAGATACTCGTGCAGCACTTAAAGCAGGTCTCACAGGCGCAGATTCTCACCATACACAAACGTACAAAGGACTTCGCGTTGAAATGGATAAACAGCAACCGGGCTCCGAGCTGCAAATGTTCTCCTACTCCGATACGCGAGGTAACCTGATCTCCATGCCAATTACGCATGGCGGTACGTCGGTTGGTGCACACAGCAAACATCCAGAGCGTGCTCTGATGGCCTATGAACTGATCCGTCAAGATAAAGAAGTGTACCAACTGATCAACTACGGCCTCGAAGGCGTGCAGTATGAAATCAAAGACGGCAAGCGTTTCCGTCCAGCTGCTTACGACGATGCAAGAGACGGCTTCTACACAGACTTCTGGGGCGGCCGTGTCGACAAATTTGAAATTCCTTCTGATACTGACTGGAGCGGTATTGGCGATGTATATGCTAAGTATGATGGCATCAAGAAACCATTCCCTTACGGTAAATTCGTATTCGACAAAGCAAGCGTTGATCCTGAGATGACTGCCATCTCTCAAGTAGTAGGCGAGCAGCTTCCAGCGATTCTGTTCGGTAAAGCAGGCGATCCTGCGGCTGCAGTTAATGCGCTTCGCGACAAGCTGAAAGCAGCTGGCTACGACAAAGTAAAAGACGAAATCCAAAAACAATTGGATGCTTACAAAACATTGATTGAAGGTTAATAAATCATCATCTTGTTATCGAAAACAGCCGACAGAGTTCACTCTGTCGGCTGTTTTTTCGTCCAGCCGAGCAGGGTCGTTAGCTTTTTTTCAACGATGTGCTATATTTGGGCTAATTGCGTCGTCTTAACAGATGAAGGAGGCGAATACATGGCAAACCAGAATAGGCCGGAACGGTTTCAGGCGTTGTTCCGGGAACATTATCCCGTTGTTTTGCGGAAGATCATCGCTCTAGTCGGAGACCGCGCAGCAGCCGAGGATTTGACCCAGGAAGTGTTCCTGCGTCTTTATCGCAACCCGCCGGAAGATCTTGATCGCACTGGAGCATGGCTGCACCGGGTATTGACCCGTATCGTATATGATCATTACCGAAAGTCCGGCAGACAACAGAGTCTGACGGAGAAACAGATGAACGAAGCGTTAACGGAGGAACAGACCCATCCTTCTAATGAAGCGGCTGTTATCCAGAACTGGGAACGCGATGTTGTTCGAAATGTGCTGAATAAGTTATCCGAGCGGGACCGTCAAGCATTGCTGTTGAAAGAAGAGGGCTACAGCCATGCTGAAATTGCAGATGCGCTGCAGGTCAATCCCAAGATTGTCGGGACCTTGCTCATGCGGGCAGCCAGTCGGTTTAAGAAGAATGTGAATGACGAGGAGGTTATGGAGCAATGAAACATAAACCGTTGAATCATGCAGATACACAAGAGCTCAACGTTAGCGATGCAGATGTGGAGCATGCACTTGACCGATTGTTTGATGCGGTGAAAGACGAAGAGGTACCGGATGTCTGGGTGGAGGATGCTAAGCCTTTCCAAATCAAACTGCAACCAAGTGAACAGCCATTGAGCGAGGAATTGACGGTGCGCGAAGAGCCGCAAGCGCCAATTCAAATTGCTGCTATTAATGAAGAAACGCGTAGGAAGAAGCCTCGCAGGATGAAGAAACGGTGGCTGTCAGGGGCGACGGCTGCAGTACTCGCAGGGATGCTGTTGTTTACGTCCTGGGGTCAAGGCGTTATGGCGTCCATGCTGGGCACGTTCCGCGTGCAGCACTTTGAAACCATTGAAATTAGCCAATCCGATATCAACTCGTTCCGTGACGCACTGCAGGCGGGAACGGCTGGCATACAGCAGCTTGATTTGAATCGGTACGGTGATATCAAGCAGGAGGGCGGCGGCAAAGCGCGCGATGTTGACGCTGCTGAGGCAGCGACTTTAGCCGGAGAGCAGAAGCTCAAACAGCTTCCGGGCGATGGGAAAGACATTATAACCTATATGCCGGAGCAGCAGATTACCTTTAACCTGCATCCGAAGGAAATTAACAAAATGATTGCGCTGCTCGGAGGCGAAACGAAATTTCCGGCTTCCGTCGAGGGTTCGCCGATCGTCATTCGTATGCCGGACACGTTTAGGATGAAGCAGGTTGCCGCGGACGGAAATACGGCTAAGCAGCTTATACAAATGCCGGCTCCCTCCATTGAAGTATCCGATGATGTTGATGTAGAGCAAATTCGGCAGGCTGTCTTGGATTTGCCGATCATCCCAGATGAGATGAGAGCGAAGCTTGCGGGTATCGGCGATTGGCGCCATACGCTTCCGGTTCCGTCTACATCGACAGACAACATTCGCACGCTGAAGGTCGATGGCAATGACGCGATTCTGACGATGTCGGGCGATGCTAGATCGCTGATCTGGCTGCAAAATGAATGGGTCTATCAGCTAAGCGGATCCATGGAGGCTTATCCATCGGAAGAGGCCATTATTAAAGAAGCCAGAGGAATTATGAAATGATGATTCTGCAAACAAACGGGCTGACTAAGACATATGCATCCGGAACGGGCTGCACCGATATTTCCCTGGAAATAGAGAAGGGGAGAATCTTCGGGCTGCTCGGTCCGAACGGCGCAGGCAAGAGCACCTTTGTTAAAATGGTCGTCGGTTTGCTGCGGCCGGATTCCGGCAGCGGGATGTTCTTCGGCAAACCAATCGGACATCCTGAGTCGCGCACGAAGCTTGGCTATTTGCCGGAACTGTTTCGTTTCCAGGAATGGCTGACAGGAGCTGAAGTGCTCCGTTATCATGCCGGACTATGCGGAATGACGCGATTCCAGACGAAATCAGCGGCCTTCACGTCCCGTATTGAGGAAGTCTTTCGTATTTGCGGGTTGAATGAACGAGGTTGGAATCGTGTCCGTCATTACTCCAAAGGCATGCAGCAGCGCCTCGGAATCGCTTGTGCGCTTCTAATGGACCCGGAGTTTATTATTCTGGATGAACCCTCCTCCGCGCTTGATCCGATTGGTCGTTATGAAGTTCGTATGCTGCTGGAGCGGCTGCGGTCAGAGGGGAAGACGGTTTTTCTAAACACACATTTGCTCGAGGATGTTGAAGCGGTTTGTGATGACGTTGCGTTCCTCCACCTCGGCAAACTGCGTGCAGTGGGGCCGATGCGAGAGCTTCTGCGAAGCGGCACGAGCTGGGAAATTACGGCTTCGGGCTGGCTGCCGGAGCTGCAGGAGGCGCTTGCGAATCAGTTGCTGCCGGGGATGTCCTTTGCGATCGCGAAGCAAGATGGGGACGGCAGCGCCGTCCTTCATGTGTCCGCCAAGGGACGGGAGCAGATCGGGTATATGAACCGACTGCTGATGGAAGAAGGCGTCACGGTCTATGAGGTTCGGCCGGTGCAAGGCAGGCTTGAGGAATGGTTTCTCGCCATGTCCGGCGAACAGGGCAATAGCGGTGCGGGTAAAGGCGGTGCACGTTCATGATGTGGATTGCGTATGCCGGCAAGGAATTGCTTCGCAAAAAAATCTTATGGGTCAGCTTCATACTGACCGTGCTATTCGTCGGGTTGTTCTGTTACGGATTATCCCGTACCCCGGAGGAGCATAGCCAGCTTCAGGTAGAAGCGTTAATGAACGGTGTCATGCTCCTGTCGCTGGGGCTGCTCTTCGCGCAAATGATCATTGCTTTTCTAGTTTTGTTTACAATGATGGGCGCGATCTCAGGGGAAGTGGAGAACGGACTGATGCTAGCCGTATTGGCCCGCCCAGTCCCGCGTTGGAAGGTGTACCTGGGTAAGTATGTGGGGATTGCAAGCTGGCTCATCGGGTATTGTATCGTTTTGTTTTTTGCGATTCTGCTTCCGATCCACTTCTGGCTGGACTTCCCGCTGTATCCGCTCGTCATCTTGAAGTCGCTGCTGCTATTCATCTGGGCGCCGCTGCTGCTGCTTGCCCTTACAATGTTTGGCTCGATCTACTTGCCAATGCTCGGAAACGGCGTCGCTTGTGCCATGCTGTATGGATTAAGTCTTTTCAGCGGTTTCTTGGAGAATCTCCCGTTCGCTAGTGAGAAGATATCACAGACCGCGTTGTTCTTCTCCATGCTGCTGCCATCCAATACGATGCTGAAGCGGGTGACCTACGAGCTGTTCAATGGACTCGATTTACCGGTGACGACCGATATGGTCAACACGCTCGGTCCGTTATCCGCCATCAATGTGCCTAGTATGGCATTTATACTGTATACCGTCTTCTATTTGCTTGTGCTGCTCGTTGCCGGATGTTTCGGTTTCCGGCGCAAAGATATTGCTTAAATCATCGAAGGAGCGTTTTCAAACAATGGATCAACCAATCCTGCAGGTTCGCGGACTCAACAAACATTATAAAGGGGTTAAAGCCGTTAACGGGATTGACATGACGTTAATGCCCGGAGACATATACGGCTTCCTTGGACAAAACGGGGCAGGCAAAACGACGACCATCCGTATGATGATGGGACTCATCCAGCCTTCGGCAGGCTCAGTTGAACTGCTGGGGGAGCGAATCGGTAAGGGCCGTAATGCGGTACTGCGCAAAGTCGGGTCGGTCATCGAATATCCTGGCTTTTATCCGAATCTAACGGCTATTCAGAACCTGGACATCCACCGTAAAATGATGGGGGTACGCGGTCAAGACGCGATGGAGGATGCACTTCGTACGACGGGCCTATGGGAGGCCAGAAACCGCAGAGCGGCTGATTTCTCGCTTGGCATGAAGCAGCGTCTGGGCATCGCAAGAGCCATTCTTCATAGTCCCGAACTGCTCATACTGGACGAACCGACCAATGGTCTCGATCCAATGGGAATCAAGGAAATTCGTTTGCTGATTCAAGAGCTCGCGCAGAAACGGAACATTACGATTCTCGTTTCCAGCCATATTCTAAGCGAAGTGGAGCAGTTGGCTACGAAAGTCGGCATCATCCATCGTGGAGTTATGCTGGAGGAGTCGACCATGCATGCACTGAAAGAACGGAACCGCCATTACATTAGTCTGCACGTGGATCAACAGGAGAAATCTAGAGAGTTGTTAGTTTCGGAGATGGGCATTCGAGATTGCCGAATCGATGAGAATGGGTGGCTCCGTGTCTATGATGACGGGCTGATGCCCGGCGAGATGAACAGGCTGCTCGTGAGGGAAGGCATTCTTGTGAATAGTCTCTCCGCCATGAAAGACTCGCTCGAAGACTACTTTGTTCGGCTTGTGGAAGGAGGTGCAGCCCGTGCTTAATCTCATTGCTTGTGAATGGCTCAAATGGCGTCGTTCTCGCATGCTTTGGCTGATTGCGCTTGGTGCGCTGCTTCCGGGAGCGCTCGTGTTCTTCATCGAGCTGAACAATTCCAACGCTTTCGAATGGAAGTCATTGTTCGAGAACAATTTGATGATTATGACCATGCTGATGTGCCCGTCCTTATTCGCTTTGTTAACTGGCTATTTGTTCGCAAGGGAGTTCCAGGAGCGCACTGTGAATAACCTGTTGACGGGGCCGCATTCGCGAAACCAAGTGCTTACCGCTAAGTTTGTCATTGCGCTTCCGGTGTTGATTTCCGTAATCCTGTTAGCTTTTCTGTTGACTTTAGCCACGGGCTTCCTATTTACGAGCGATCTGCCGTCTACGACTGTTTTCGCTGAGGCAGCCGGCAAATACGGTCTGCTCTTTATCGTGCAATATGCACTCGTGCCGATTGCAGCTGCAGTCGCCCTTTTGTGGCGCAGTTATATTCCGGCAATGGGCCTTGGTGTGTTTGCCGTCGTTTCGGAAGTTACCATCATGCAGTCCAAATACATCATGTACTATCCATGGAGCGCACCTCTGAACCTGGTCAGCAATATGGTGCCGGAAACGAACTCGATTCCGATAGGCACTACCACAATGGTTATAACGTTCCTTGTTCCGCTTGTCTTTATCGGTTTGTATTTCCGTCGAACAGACGTTCACAGCGGATAGTTTCGGTTCAAAATAATGGTTAAACCTTTAAGCCTGGCAGTGAATACACTGCCAGGCTATTTGTTTTAGAGCAGAAGTTTGTTCGAGGCTTCGGATTCTCGGTAGGTCTGAGGAGACATGCCGACATATTTGCTGAACATTCTGGAGAAGTAGTGAACGGAATTGAAATGGTATTTGTCTGCGATCTGCATAACGCTCAAATTGGAGGAGCGCAGCTCTTCCCTCGCTCGATTGATGCGGAATTGGTTGATGTACTGAATCGGTGATAAACCGGTTGTTTTCTTGAACAGCTCGAAGAAATAACCACGGCTTACGCCAAGCGACTCCGAATAGTTCTCCAAATCGATAGCATTGCCATTGATCAAATCTACCTCAATGCGTTCGAGCAGTCTGCCGATCCGCGGGTCTGGGATATGCCTTTCTTGAAGCGAGTAGGTTAGGAAATGATTGATAAATGCGGCAAAATGGCTTTGGGCATTCAGGCTTCGCAGAAAGGTTCGGTCAGTCGTATGCTCGCTCGAAATATAGCTTCTCTGCAGCAGGTCAGTCCAATTGAGCAGTGAAGCGCTGATATTAGAGATCTCGGGAAGCGGGTAAGGGAACGCTTCACCTACCAGCTCGGTTCGCAGCTGGGCGTAGTCGTAGCATAGCGGTGCGGCTTCGTTCTTGAACACTTCGGTTCTGTCTACATAATACCAATCGAAATAACAGCAGACATGTACCAGAGGGTCGGAGGAGTCAGCGATCCAATCGTGAGGCTGTCCGGCTTCCATGTAGACCATCATGCCCGGCAGTGCTTCGTATTGCTCACCGCGCAAACCAAAGATGCCTTTCCCTTCGGTCACGATATAGATGGAGCTCGAATAGACATAGCGGTTATTGCTGGTTTGTCCGCGATAGAAGGCATATTTGGTCGCGTAATAGACATAAGGATGGAACTTGGAAAAATCCATGGCTGGTAGGGACCTCCTTTATCTCAAACGGAATGATGGGGCTGAAAACAACCTGACTATTGTGCAACTGGATGACTGTAAGCTAAATACAAAATTCACCTTCTCGTTTACATTAAATATAACACAATAACTTACGAAAGAAGGGGCTGCATCAACGTGCTTAATGAAATGAATTTGCTAAGCGACGAGCAGATGATCTCATTTATAACCAATGGATTCGTGGTTTTACATAATGAATTGCCTTCGGAGCTGCACCGAAATGTGATGAAACAAATTGACTACGTGCTGCAAAATGAAGGCAATCCAGGCAATAACATTTTGCCGCGTGTGCCTGATATCCAGCGTTTCTTTGACACTCCAACTGTAAAAGGTGCACTGACAAGCGTCCTTGGACCTGACTATTATATGCATCCTCACCGCCATATGCACTACAATCAACCGGGGAATCAAGCACCTGGCGGAGGTCAGTGGCATAAGGATGGCTACTGGTCCTCGATGCGCAGCCATCGTCCTTGGTGGGTAATGATGTTCTACTATACACAGGACATTACCGAAGAAATGGGACCGACCGCTATTATGCCCGGCTCCCAATACAACGAGAAATTCCCGAATCAAGAAGTCGTACTGCCTACCGGCAAAGCAGGGACGATTGCATTAGTCCATTTTGATCTCTGGCATAAAGCATCGCTGAACACCTCGAATCTCGATCGTTACATGTTGAAATTCCAATTTGTACGATTGAGTGAGCCGATGTCGCCAAGCTGGAATCATACGAATGGTATGCCGGCGTTTCCGATTGAAGCACCGACAGCGCATCTTAATTTGTGGCTTGACGCATGGAACTGGCTCAGAGGAGAGAAGACCTTTAAGCCTGTCATCGCCGGTAACGAAAAAGAGGTACCGGTTCTGATTGAAGAGCTGGCGAGCGAAGATGCGATCCGTCGCGGACGCGCTGCCGACAAGCTGGGTCTAATGGGCGAGGCGGCGGCAGCTGCAGCTCCGAAACTGGCTATATTGATACAAGATACTGCCGAAGATGCAGCATTGAACGCGGTTTATGCGCTGGGTCACATCGGAGCGGCCGGTATGCAAGAGCTGCTCAGCGCGCTTAAGGATGGGTCCAAATTAATCGCACAGCGTGCAGCCTATGGGCTTCAAGCAGTTGGTGCTGCAGCAGTGCCGAGTCTCATCGATGTCCTTCAGCATGCAGAGGAGAACAGCAGAGCGCTCGCCGCTTTCGTACTCGGTATGCTTGGAGAAGAGGCCTCATCTGCAGTGCCGGCCTTAATAGCAGCACTCGCTGATTCCAGTGAATGGGTGCGCCGTAACGCTGTAGAATCTCTTGGGATGATTGGCGGCTCGGCTGAAATAACGGTACCGGCATTGGTTCGCGTCATGGAGGAAGCGGTCGAGCAGGAGCATTCGGAGAATGAGGCTGCTGGCAACACAGGCTCCTATGTATACAATCAAGAATATATCAAGAACAAAATCGGCTATACGGCAGCGTTGTCCTTACTTCGCGTCGGGAATTCCGGCGATCCGGACCTCGTAGTGTCCGGCCTGCAGTCAGGGTTACTCAGTGCGGACCGATATACCCGTGCATATGCATTCGAGGCACTGACCGCCCTTAGAACGGATAAAGCGATCGATGTCCTCATTTCCCAATATCGCGCGGCACGCTGGTGCCCGGATACGCACAAAGCAAGTACATTTTAAGAGGACTCCCAAGTCAGGATTTGCCGCTGTAAATAGGCTGTCTCCCAGCGGCAAATTCCTTTATTCTAAAATATAAGAACGAATAATTTTCACCTTATCCGATAAATAATACATGATATACTATTGATCATTCCATAGAATGAGGGTGGTCGCTTATATGTCCAAGAAACTATTGTCCCGCTATGTATTGACCGATGAGCTCTATGCGCTGCTGAAGGAACGTATTTTGTCGCATGATATGCCGGCCGGTCAAAAAATCAACATCGATAAGCTGGCCAGAGAACTCGGCGTAAGCAACATTCCGATCAGAGAATCGTTATTCCGGCTGGCTTCCGACGGATTCGTCACGGTCATCCCCTTTAAAGGCATGTTTGTCGCCAAAATGAGTGCCAAAGACATTGAAGAGATCTTCGAGATTCGCATTCATCTGGAGGAACTGGCTATTCGCAAAGCGATCACTCGCATTCCCAAGTCGAGGCTTGAGGAGATTATGGTGCAGCTGGAGCAGTCGGCAGACAGAGAAGCGGCAGAGAACGAGGAAAAGGCCGTTTTACAAATGAATGAAGGTCTGCATGGGACGATTGTGTATTATGCGGACAATTCCAATTTGCAGCAGATGGTAGCGGCACTCATCGAACGGATTCACCGTTATTTGAACCTGCACCATTACCAAATCGATATCGAAGCAGAGAAAATAGAGCATCAGACGATTACACGTTATATGCTTGCAAACGAAACAGAGAAAGCGGTTGAGGCCATGCGTATTCATTTGCAAAACTCACATCGCAGGTTGCTGGCAAGCTTTGAATAAATGAATATCATACATCGATTTTGCCATTCATCATCTCTTACATTATAAATCGTGTATGATATTTTTTATCAAATCTTTATTAAGCGCTTACAAGAAGAGGGAGGGATTAATAGGAATGCGTACTCCGGACATGGCAGACTTCAAAAGGCGAGTACTAAGGCACTGGCAACTGTACATCATAGTCGCATTACCAACGCTATTCTTACTTACTTTCAATTACGTACCGATGCTCGGCGTGCAAATCGCATTTAAAGAGTTCAATCCGGTGAAAGGGATCTGGGGCAGTCCTTGGGTTGGTGGGAAGCAGTTCGATATGTTTTTCAGCTCGCCATTCTTCAAGCCGGTCATCCGAAATACGCTGCTGCTCAGCGTGTACTCCTTGTTAATAGCTACACCTGCAGCCATCTTGTTGGCACTGGCCATGAATGAGGTGCCGAGTCGAAGATTTAAGAAGGTCGTTCAAATGACCACGTACGCACCATATTTTATATCCACTGTCGTTCTGGTAGGGATCATTAATATCGTGCTTTCACCTAGCACCGGCATTTACGGACAGTTCTCTCATTTGTTAGGGTTCGATCAGGTCTATGATATTTTGGGGCAGCCGAAAGCATTTTCATCCCTTTATGTATGGTCAGGCGTATGGCAAGAAACGGGGTACGGCGCGGTCATTTATCTCGCATCGCTCGCCAATATAAACCCGGAGATGCACGAAGCATCGAAGATTGACGGCGCTTCACGATTACAGAGGATCATCCATATCGATCTGCCTTCCATTCGCCCAACGATCATTGTTTTGCTTATTCTTTCCGTAGGCGGCCTGCTCAGCGTTGGGTTTGAGAAAGTGTTCTTGCTGCAAAACATGTTGAATTTGGACACATCGGAGGTCATTTCGACCTATGTGTATAAGATCGGTCTTGTCCATACGAACTACAGCTTCGCGGTGGCGGTCGGCCTGTTCAACTCCATTGTTGGGTTCATCCTGATCTTCACTACCAACCTACTTGCTAGAAAATATTCCGACTCCAGTTTGTTCTGATAAAGGGGGATATCCGTGGACCGCGCTATTCGAATTCGTGAATCCTGGGAAGATCGACTGCTGCTCACTCTGATCTACAGCGTGCTTGTGCTAGTTACACTGATTGTCGCTTATCCGATTATTTATATCGTCAGCTCCTCTTTCAGCTCATCCTCTGCCGTTATGGGCGGGAAAGTATGGTTTTTGCCGGTAGAGCCGACCTTGTATGGGTATGCGGCTGTATTCCAGTACAGTCAAATATGGAAAGGCTATCTGAACTCCATTTTTTATACCGGTGCAGGCTCGACCTTGAGCGTAATCCTGACCATTATGATGGCGTATCCGATTTCCAGAAAGACATTCGTCGGCAGAAATGTGCTGGTATGGGCATTATTGTTTGCGATGTTATTCAGCGGCGGGCTGATCCCTTACTATCTTGTCGTTCACAGTTTGCATCTGCTTAATTCACCATGGGCGATGATTTTGCCTGGAGCGCTGAGCATTTTCTCCATTATCGTGGCCAAGACGTTCTTCCAGTCCTCCATTCCCAATGACCTGTATGAAGCTGCGCAGCTAGATGGCTGTACCGATGCCGGCTTCTTGATCCGAATTGTGCTGTTTCTGTCCAAACCGGTCATTGCCGTGTTGTTCTTATGGTCAGCCGTCGGGAACTGGAATTCCTACTTCAATGCGCTCATCTTCTTGAATGACGCGGACTTATATCCGCTGCAGCTCGTGCTGAGGGAGATCTTGGTCATGAATAACGTGAATACGAGCTCCATGACACTAAGCGCAGAGCAGATGAAGCATTTTGAAGATATGAAGACGCTGCTCAAGTATTCCGTAATCGTCATATCGAGTCTACCGGTGCTCATTCTGTATCCGTTTATTCAAAAGTACTTCGTTCAGGGGGTGATGGTTGGAGCGATTAAGGAGTAGCTACATTCAATAGGGGATTACATGCAACAATCATAAGCAGCGCTAATCATGGATTAAAAACTGGGAGGGTTATCAATGATGCGTACTAGTAAAGTGATTTTTCTTGCGGCTCTTTTAAGTGTACTCTTAGTAGTTTCGGCTTGCTCATCCAACAATTCAAGTAATAACGGGAACAATTCAAACAATACCGCTACAGGCGCAGTGGACCAAGACAAGGTCGTTGATGTTTCGTTCTTTGCCGTACCGGGCGGCGACATTATCGATGTGAAGACGAACTGGTTCACCACGTACGTGAAGGATACGTTTAAGCTGGATGTCAAATTTAACATTGCCCCTTCAAGTGATGCCGCAACCAAGCAATCGCTCCTGCTCTCAAGCGGCGACTACCCGGATGTATTCTGGAGCGGTAACTTTACACCGTCCGATATTTTGAAATATTCGAAGCAAGGCATCGTTGTACCGCTCAACAAATATATCGAGCAGTATGCTCCGAATTTGGTGAAAGCAATCGACAGCGCACCAGGCTTGAAGTCGGCTATTACAGCTCCGGATGGCAACATCTACGGCTTGCCGAACTATAACACCTGCTGGCACTGCTTCTGGGCGAACAAGGCTTGGATTGATAAGAGCTTGCTTGAGAAATACAACTTGGAAGTGCCTGCAACGACAGAAGAATTCGAGCATGTGCTGCAAGTATTTAAAGACAACGGCATCATTCCGTACACCGGCTCTTCCGACAGCTATGACCCTATTCCTTTTCTGATGAATGCTTTTACGTATGATAATGCGTCCGATTATTTCGATGTGGTCGATGGTAAGGTTCAGTACGCCCCTACGCTTGAGGGTTGGAAGAAAGGACTCACTTACTTGAACGGCCTGTATTCCAAAGGGTTGCTTGATAAGCAAGCGCTCAGCCAAAAGGGTGAAATCGTTAATCAAATGGCGACCCAAGGTAAAGTCGGCATCGTTCCGTTTCTGTATAGTGCCGGATTTATTGATATGGGGAACCCGAACTATAAGAACTGGGTAACGCTGGCACCGCTTAAAGGGCCGGATGGCGTTCAATATGCCGCATTCAGCGGTAACAGCCCGAAAACACTTTCCTTTGCTGTAACGAATAAAGCATCTGAAGAGCAAATCATTCGCTTAATGAAGCTGATCAACTTTATCTATACGCCGGAAGGCACGCAAATGCTCAACTACGGTCCGGAAGGAAAATACTGGACGAAAGCGGAGGCCGGTGTGAACGGTCTGGGCGGCGATCAAGCGCTATTCATTACGCAATCGGATAAGTTCTATTCTTCGGGCGCGAAGCAAAATGAAGGCTGGAACCAAATGGGCCCGGTATTCCAGGACATGACATGGAGAAATGGCTTCGTTAAAGCGGCTTCGCCGTTCTCTTCCGAAGGATTGGAGTCGCTGTTGCTCTTGGAAACGATGAAGAATTATGCCGGACATCAGCCGAAAGAAGTTTATCCGGGTGCGATTTACATGGAAGATGAAGTGAACCAGAAGTTCGCATTATCCAAAACAAACATCGAGCAGTATATGAAGCAGTGGACAGCTCAGTTCATTCTCGGTAACAAGTCGACTGATAAAGATTGGCAGGAGTATCTCGACGGCTTTGCCAAGCTGGACTTGGACGGGTATTTGAAAATGGCTCAAGATTCTATGACTACGCCATTTGATACTTCCGCATACCAGTCTGATGCCAAGACCGTAGAATTTTTGTCTTCCCTAAAATAACGAATAGAACGCCGGTGCTGAAGGGGCAAAAGGATGACTCAAGCTCCTTCAGTAACCGGCTATACAACCGGAGGGAAATCCTATGAAAATTGTTAGCGCGCAAAGCTTTATCCTTCATGTCCCGATCACACCGCCAATTACCGATGCGATTAACGTAGCGACACATTGGGGTGTAACGGGAATCAAAATTCAAACGGATGAAGGCATTACGGGGTATGGTTACACCGGCACGACCGCTAAGGGCGATGAGATGATTGCAGATACGATCGACCGTTATTACGCGCCAGTGCTGATTGGCAAGGATCCGACGATGATCAAACAGATTTGGGATGAGCTTCGCTTTGGACCGATGCACTGGATCGGTCGGGCCGGTATTACACATATGGCGCTGGCTGCCGTTGATATCGCGCTCTGGGATATCGTATCCAAGGCGGCGAATCTGCCGCTCTGGAAGTATCTCGGCGGACACAAGCCGGAGAAAATCAAAGCTTATAATACGAACGGCGGCTGGCTCAACTGGAGCAAGGAACGGCTGCTTTCGGATATTGCCGGCATTGTGGATCAAGGATTTACCGCTGTGAAGATGAAGGTCGGCAAGCCGGATCCGCGTGAGGACTTTGACCGTGTGCAGGCGGTGCGTAAAGCAATCGGCGATGATATCGGGTTGATGATCGATGTAAATCAGCAGTGGAATATAACAACAGCAATGACATGGGGGAAGAAGCTGGAGCAGTTTGATCTGATGTGGCTGGAAGAGCCGCTCAATCCGGACGATGTGGCCGGCCACCGCAAATTGGCGGATGAATTGAATGTGCCGATAGCGCTTGGCGAACATGTCTACAATAAATATGCGTTCCGTGACTACATTCACCAAGGCGCAGTAGAATATGTTCAGGTCGATGTGACACGTGTAGCCGGCATTACGGAATGGCTGCAGGTTGCCGGACTTGCGGCAGCGTATGATTTGCCGATTTGCCCGCATGTTGGGGATATGGGCCAAATCCATCAGCACTTGGTCGCATCCACTCAAAATGCGATTATGCTGGAGTACATCCCGTGGATTCGTCATATTTTTGAAGAGCCTGCTACTGTAGTTGACGGTTTCTACACGCCCCCGCAGCAGCCCGGTGCTTCGACGACGATTCTCCCCCGCTATTTTGACGAATATCGGATTCGCTAATGATGATATAGCTCGGAAGCTGCGCCTTTCCTCGAAGGGCGCCGGCTTGCGGGCTTTTTAATTGAAAACTTACAAAAAAGAACGTTGACCGTCCATGGAACCCGGGGTTATGCTAACCGATAGAATACCGGAATTTCGGCATCTATATCTATTATTGAGGTGAACGGTTAGTGAATGGGACTTGGCGTGACCAATGGACATCGGATGTCAGACTAAACGTGCTTGCCGGCATGACGGCGACACTTGCTTTAATACCGGACTCTTTGGCGTTTTCGTTTATGGCGGGGGTACCGCCTCAAGTGGGGATTTACGCCACCATTTGTATTTTGCTTGTCATTACGTTCTTGGGCGGAAGGCCCGGCATGATTTCGGCGGCAGCCGGCTCGATGGCGGTATTGATGCTGACACTGGTGAAAGAACACGGCATCGCGTATTTATTCGCAGCTACCGTGCTGACAGGAATCATCCAATACTTGATGGGCGTCTTCAAGCTTGGCAAAGTGATGCGTTTCGTACCGCAGCCGGTGTTAACGGGCTTCGTAAACGCGCTCGCGATTCTGATTTTCTTATCTCAGCTGCGTTACTTGGTGGATGCGTCCTTCATGATGTATGTGCTCATCGCGGCAGCACTGCTCATTATTTATATCCTTCCACGGTACTTCAAAGCCGTACCGTCGCCGCTTGTTGCGGTAGCATTGCTGACGATATTCGTGTGGGCGTTAGGCATTAGCGATGTCACTCGAATTGGGGATATTGCGGCCATCGATGCTTCCTTGCCATCGTTCCTGCTGCCGGATATTCCGTTTACGTGGGAAACTTTCTTCATTATATTGCCGTACTCACTGTCTCTGGCCGTTGTCGGTTTCACCGAAACGATGCTGACGCAGAACCTGCTTGATGAGATGACAGGGGACAAGACGGACAAGAACCGAGAAATGCGGGGCCAAGGTATTGCGAATTTCATCGCGGGTTTCTTCGGAGGGATGGCAGGCTGCGCGCTTGTTGCGGAATCCGTACTTAATGTAAAGATGGGCGGTCGGAATCGACTGTCGTCGCTCGTTGCAGCGTTATTCTTATTATTACTTGTAGTCGTGCTCGGCGATCTGCTCGCACTGATTCCGATGGCTGCGCTCATTGGCATTATGCTGATGGTGTGTATTGCGATTTTCGACTGGAAATCGGTATTCAAAATGCGTGCGGTCCCAGTCAGCGAAACAATTGTCATGGTTGTTACCGTGGCAGCGGTTGTAGTGACTCATGACCTTGCGATTGGTGTGATCGTCGGTGTCATTCTCAGCTTCTTGATTGTCCTGCTGCAGAAGTCACTGAAGCGCGGATCGCTTGAAGGGTAATTCGCAGCTGTAATTCGATTACGAATAGGTGAAGATGGAGGCGGTGCTTGCATGCGATCTTACAGCTTATACGATCCTTACTGGAGAGAAGGCGGTGATTTCCGTCCGAACATCGTCGCTTACTATTATAAGCAGTGGCTCGATTACCGCATGGACTTTCATGCGCATGATGCCATTGAGTTTATGTATGTCATTTCCGGTACGTGTACGGTGGAGACGCTGAATGATGTGTTCCAGATGCGCAAAGGGGATCTGATCTTACTGGATTCCCGCGTATCGCATAAGCTCATCGTTCCGAAAGAAAGTCCGTGCCGGATGCTCAATGTGGAGTTTATGTTTGCGGAGTGCGACGGTATTTACCCGTCTATGAAGCAGCTTGCCCAAGGACATGAAGCGCTGGCGGAGCTGCTGGGCCGCAAGGTTAGCACCATCATGCTGCGGGATCCCAATGAGGTTCATCATACGCTCAAGAGTATCGTCATGGAAATGGATACAGGCGGAACGCAGCGCCGCAGTATGACACATTTGCTGCTGGCGCAGCTGCTCGTTCGCGTTGCGCGGCTCGCGGCAGATGAAGTAAAGGATGTTGCCCAGGGTCAGCATCATCGCTATGTGCGGAAGGCAACCGAATATATCCATCAGCATTACGATTGCGATATTCAAGCGAAGGATGTTGCCGTCTCCGTAAGCTTGCATCCGGTGTATTTGCAGCGGATTTTCAAGGCGAATATGAATGTGACGATCACGGAATATCTAGCCGAGCTGCGCGTGGAGAAAGCCAAGATGCTGCTTGCGCGCTCCGATGTGCCGATCATCGATATCGCCGATTATATCGGCTTGAACAGCAGGCAATATTTCAGCATGCTGTTTAAGAAAGTAACCGGGATGTCTCCTGCGGCTTACCGAAAATCAATAGAAACGATGCAAGGCTTCGATAAGCAGTTGCAATAGTTGACATGCCAGGCGCAATCCGGTTGGATTTGTGGAAACGCATTCTTGATGCTCCTGCTAGAATGAGGGTAATGAACGTGTATCCTATTCCATCAACCTCAGGAGGGTTTAGCATGTCTTTCAAAGTTGCTTTTATCGGAGCGGGCAGTATCGGATTCACAAGGGGATTGCTGCGTGATTTGCTTTCGGTGCCTGAATTCCGCGACATCGAGCTTGCGTTCACGGACATTAATGCGCACAATTTGGACATGGTAACCCAGCTGTGCCAGCGGGACATTATCGAGAACGGGCTGCATATCCAAATTCAGTCGACGACCGATCGCCGCGAAGCTTTAAAGGATGCCAAATACGTGCTTACTGTCGTCCGGATCGGCGGATTAGAGGCCTTCCAACATGATGTCGACATTCCGCTTAAATATGGCGTGGATCAATGTGTTGGCGATACGCTCTGTGCAGGCGGAATCATGTATGGCCAGCGCGGTATTGCCGCGATGCTGGACATCTGTAAAGACATCCGCGAGGTAGCCAGACCGGATGTGCTGCTGCTCAACTATGCCAATCCAATGGCAATGCTGACCTGGGCCTGTAACAAATACGGCGGCGTGCGTACAATTGGACTATGCCACGGCGTTCAAGGCGGTCATCATCAAATTGCGACTGCGTTTGGGCTTAAGAAGAAAGAAGTCGATATTATTTGCGCAGGCATTAATCATCAGACTTGGTATATATCCGTTAAGCATAACGGTGTAGATAAGACAGGCGAGGTGCTTGAGGCATTCGAGAACCATCCCGAGTATCAGAAGACGGAGAAGGTGCGCATCGATATGCTGCGCAGATTCGGCTACTACTCGACGGAATCGAACGGACATCTCAGCGAGTATGTTCCTTGGTACCGCAAACGCGCCGACGAGATTCAAGATTGGATCGATATGGGCGTGTGGATCAATGGAGAAACAGGCGGCTACTTACGTGTTTGCACGGAAGGGCGTAATTGGTTCGAGACGGACTTCCCGAACTGGATGAAAGGTGATCCTTACGTATACAGCGCGGAGAAACGTTCGGAGGAACACGGTTCCTACATTATTGAAGGTTTGGAAACAGGCCGGCTGTATCGCGGACACTTCAACGTCGTGAACAATGGCGTTATTGCGAACTTGCCGAATGATGCCATTATTGAAGCACCGGGCTATGTCGATGCGAATGGCATCAATATGCCGGTCGTCGGTGAGCTGCCACTTGGCTGCGCGGCAGTGTGCAACGTGAGCATTTCCGTTCAACGACTTGCAGTCGAAGCGGCTGTTCATGGCGATGATAAGCTGCTCCGCCAAGCCATGATGATGGACCCGCTTGTAGGCGCTGTTTGTAATCCGAAGGAAATCTGGCAAATGGTCGATGAAATGCTTGTCGCGCAGGAGAAATGGCTGCCGCAATACAGCGCTTCTATTGAGAAAGCGAAAGAGCGGCTCGCTGCAGGCAATCTCATTCCGACACGCGAAGACTATAAAGGTGCGGCCCGTCTCAAGACCAAATCGGTGGAAGAGATGCTGGAGGATCGCGAAGCGGCGACTCGCAATGCAGGAGAGGCTGACAAAGCGAAGGAACGTCCGGCGGCAGCGCATTAATAGATAGAAAAGGGGATCGGAGTGCCAAGGCGGCACTTCGATCCCCTTTTGGTATAAGAATTAACGTTTAGGATAGAGCGGGTAGTCTACGTTGGTAGGCACATCAATCAGAATGAGACGCAGCGGCGTGTCGCCGGTTGCTGTAATGACAGCTTCCTGAGCTTCGGCTGCTCTGGCCAAGATGAAATCTTTATGTTTAAAGGTGGTATCTTTCGCTTCTTCAGATGTATAAGTCCATGAGCCGTCTCCGCGAATGGCCAGTGCAGTCAGTGTTCGTCCGCCTGCAATTGAATGCGTATATTGCGCGCCCGGCGCTAGCTCGACATCCCACATGAGCGCATCTGCTGTGATGGAGATTGGTGAGCCTTCACCCATGATGGTTTTCTTCGTATAGCCGGCGCCTTGGGCAATCGGGAATTCCTCATGCTCGTATTGGTTATACGTAGGCTGCCGCTTGAGGGCTTCTTGGATGGATGGCTCGAACCAGATTTGGAAGCCTTCCATGTCCGGGCCGACAAAACGTTCTTCATGGCTGACGCCTGAACCGGTTTGCATAAGCTGTACCCCGCCAGAACCGATTGTGCTCTTCGTGCCGAGCGTATCGCCGTGTTCCGCCTGACCTGCTACAACATAGGTCATGATTTCAAACGCTTGGTGTGGATGAAGCGGAATGTAGCCATCTTGCTTGGAATGAGCCCATGCCCAGTAGAACAACGTGCTTACGCGTTTCACGACAGAACCTTCGCCTGAGAAGCCGATCGGTTTCTGCTCCGTGATTTTGCCGCCATCAAATGCGCCGGTAGCTTGAAGAGATGGTCCGTATACGAGTGTTTGTATCATAATAGTAACCTCCAATGAATGAGTTTGATGTTCAATCAACCAATTGCGTACTCGCCTGCACCAATAAGTGTGACACCGATTGCGATTGCAATGAGGACAATGTTGTATTCCATGCCGTTAGCCGTAATCCAAAAGCCGTTTCTACGATGAACGGAAATAATAGCGCCAAGCATAGTGAGTACAAGAAGTGCAGCCGATACCGGCATCCATAATCCTAGGACAAAGAGCAAGCCCCCGACAAGTTCAGCAATGCCTGCAGCCAGCGCGATTACAACACCTGGTTTTAAACCAATGGAATCCATCCAGCCTCCGGTCGACTTCAGGCCATATCCGCCAAACCAGCCGAACAGCTTCTGTACGCCGTGCCCCGCAAACGTCAAACCGACAACCAAACGAATAAGTAACAAGCCTAGTGCAATACTCATGAATGATTTTCCTCCATAAAATGAAAATATTAAGTTTCTTAACATTAAGATATCTAACCCGAATAATCGAGATTCCGAAGCTCTATGTGAAGCTGCTTTGTGCCGCGATGCCAAGCTTCTTCAATAAAACAATTGCTTGTTCTTGTTCTTCAGTCGACAAACCGCTCACTGCATCAGCAATAACCTCGCGGTGACTCGGAAACACATCGTCGAGAAATTTTCTGCCTTGCTCCGTAATTTCAGCATAAATGACACGGCGATCAGTAGGGCATGCCTTCCGATGCGCCAATCCCTTGGCAACAAGCTTGTCGATAACATAAGTAATATTGCCGCTCGTCATGAGAATCTTCTCGCCAATCTGCTGCAGCGGCTGTTCACCCTTATGATACAGAAGCTCGAGAACGCCAAACTCCGTTGGATTAAGGCCATGCTTGCGAATATCTTGATGAACGTGAGCGCTAACCCATTGATGTGCACGGGACAATATAATGAAGAGATGCAATTCCTGATCGGTTTCGATAGACATGATTTTCACCTCGAATCGAATGTTGCAGCTATTTGTCTTAAACCTTGATATCTTAATTTAAAGATAAATGAATTTGGGTAGTTTGTCAAGACTGCCGCATACGTAAATGGAGCACACTTGTACTAGCGATGAATAGAGGAGTGAATTTTTCCTACATTATATAGAAGCAATTTTCCGCAAAAGAGGACTGAAACGCATGATGCGCTTCAGTCCAGCAGTCAGTGTGATCAGAAGCATTGTTATTTGCTCATACGTGCTCGAAGCTGGCTGTCGATCGGTTCCGGTACTTTGTCTCCGCCAACGAATTGATGCTTCACAAGCGTATTAAATGAAGAGAGCCATGGCGTGAGGGAATGTCCTGCCCATGCCTCTTGTGCATATTGGATCATATGGTTGTTGAACTCTTTGTTTGCTGAGATATGAACTTCCTGAACTGCCGGAGCCAGCTTGCGCACATGAATTGCTATCGTCTGCTTCAGCTCTCCGGAGATTTCATTGTGGTCATTGATCGTGAGTGCAGAGTTATATGGCGTTGCGACCCTTTGATTGTTCCAATAAGGGCTTCCGTTATCTACATTATAGACGCCTTCCGTTGTTCCGCCGTTATTTTGCTCTTTAGGACCGCCTGTTTTACGCGTACCTGTTGCTGTCCAGTCTGTTGTGATTGCGACATAGGCATTCTTATCCGAAAGCATGACGATCGCACCGGCTACACCGTTAATATTGGACACATCATTCGAAATGAGGGAGCTGTATTCAAACCAAGCATTGTCGTGCTGGCCCGGCAAACCGCTCATAGTTCCATACATCCGGCTGCCGAGCATTTTGGGATCGCCCTTCTTCTTGGAGCCATAATCGAATGTGCTGTTCTGAACGTGGCGTTCGTAGTTACAGCCGCTTAAGGCCATGACGGTTACCATTGCACTGGCGGCAATCAAAATGAGAAATAAACGATAAGCTGCTCGCTTTTTCATTAAGGGTAGCTCCTTTCATTAACCTAGCTTTAGGATGGGCTAGTGTGAAACAAATATGCATGCTATTTCGATACATAAAGAACCATGGTTTTTGCACACAATGTAGGATAGACATGGTGGTTCGAAACGGTAAAATGGCAAGCGGAAAAACCGTCGAAATCGGCGATTTTACTGGTATGAGAACAATTTGTGAACACGCCTGGGAACATTGACAAATAGCACCTTCAACTTTATATTTAATAAAGTGATTAGATTGCAGAAGTTGTCTAAACATCTAGGATTTCACGCAGCACAGCCGCTTTTTGCGCCATCTACGGCAGCTGCGAAAACGTAAAAAGTGGGGTTGATTGATGATGAATCGGTGGCACGTTCTAAAACGGCTTATGCCGCTTCTTGCCGGAATGGTGTTGCTGCTGTCAGCTTGCGGACGAGCTGACTTGTCGACGCTTAGACCGCAAGGGCCGGTTGCCGAAGAACAGTACGGACTAATGAAATTAACGATCTGGATCATGATCGGGGTCGTTCTAGTCGTTTTCGCTATTGCAGTGTATGTAATTATTCGCTTTCGCCGCCGTCCAGGCGACAAATCGATCCCTGTTCAAGTGGAAGGGAACCACAAGCTGGAGATTATTTGGACAGTCATTCCGATTATCCTGCTGATCATTCTCGGTGTTCCAACAGTTAAGTCCGTCTTCGGACTTGCGAAGGACTACACGAAGGATCCGGCTGCAATACAAGTTAAAGTTACAGCTCACCAATACTGGTGGGAGTTCGAATATCCGAACCTTGGCGTGAAGACAGCACAAGAGCTGCTCATTCCAAACGATGCGGTTATCTCGGTAGAAGCGAAAACAGCTGATGTGCTCCACTCCTTCTGGATTCCGTCGCTTGCCGGTAAAATCGATACGAATCCGGGCGGCAACGTGAACATCATGTACTTTAAAGCACCGAAGACTGGTGTTTACCTTGGTAAATGTGCCGAACTCTGCGGACCTTCTCACTCTTTGATGGATTTCAAGGTGAAGGTTGTAGATCGTGCTTCGTTTGACCGCTGGGTAGCTGCTATGAAGAATCCGGTTGCGCTGCCTGAGAATCAGGAAATCGCGGAACTACTCAATAAACAGTGCTTGTCTTGCCACGCAATTGGCGGTAACGGCGGACAGATTTATCCGAATCTGACGGGTATCGGAAGCAAACAATCGGTAGCGGGTATTCTGGTCAACACAGACCAAGCGGAGTTCGCTAACGAAGGTACGGTTGAAGAGAACCTTATCAGATGGATCACCGATCCACAGGAAGTGAAACCAGGCACGTTGATGCCTAAGGTTGATCTGACCAAAGAGCAAGTCGAAGCCATCTCGAAATACTTGGCAGGCTTGAAGCTAGAATATTAATTACTTACGGAATGAAGGAGGTACCTACTTTGGCTCACGGACATGCGGTTAAACGGTATAGTGGCCTGATGGATTGGCTGACAACCGTTGACCATAAAAAAATCGGCATTCTGTATCTGATATCGGGCGGATTCTTCTTCCTGGTTGGCGGATTGGAAGCCCTCCTGATTCGGATTCAGCTATGGAAGCCGTTAAATGACTTCGTAGCGGCGCATACGTTCAACGAATTGCTGACGATGCACGGTACAACAATGATCTTCCTTGCGGCGATGCCGATTATATTCGCCTTAATGAATGCGATCGTACCCTTGCAGATCGGCGCGCGGGACGTTGCATTCCCGTTCGTTAACGCAATTGGTTTCTGGACATTCTTTGCAGGAGGCGTTCTGCTCAATGTCAGCTGGTTTGCTGGCGGCGCGCCAGATGCAGGCTGGACTGCTTACGCACCACTTTCGACATCGACTTATAGTACAACGCACGGTCTCGATTATTATGTTATCGGTCTTCAAATTGCCGGTATCGGAACGTTGGTTGGTGGTATTAACTTCTTGGCAACAATCATTAACATGCGTGCACCGGGCATGAGCTTCATGCGTATGCCAATGTTTACATGGTCTGCGTTCATTACTTCGGCGCTTATCTTGTTCGCTTTCCCTGCTCTGACAGTTGGCTTGGTAGCGATGATGTTTGACCGTGTGTTCAGCGGGAACTTCTTCGAACCGACCAACGGCGGTAACGCCGTCCTGTGGGAGCATATCTTCTGGATTTTCGGACATCCTGAGGTTTACATCTTGATCCTGCCTGCTTTCGGGGTTATCTCCGAAGTAATCAGCGTATTCTCGCGTAAACGGTTGTTCGGTTACAGCTCCATGGTATTTGCTACAGTACTAATCGGTTTCTTGGGCTTCATGGTTTGGGCGCATCATATGTTCACGACGGGTCTTGGCCCGGTTGCGAACGCATTGTTCTCCATTGCAACAATGTTGATTGCGGTTCCTACAGGTATCAAAATCTTCAACTGGTTGTTCACGATGTGGGGCGGCTCGATCCGTTTCACAACAGCAAATCTGTTCGCAGTCGGCTTCGTTCCAACATTCGTAATGGGTGGCGTAACGGGCGTTATGCTTGCAGCAGCACCAGCTGACTTCCAATATCACGATTCATACTTCGTAGTTGCCCATTTCCACTACGTAATCGTCGGTGGTTTGATCATGGGTCTGTTCTCGGGTCTGTACTACTGGTGGCCAAAAATGTTCGGTCGTATGCTTGACGAGACTCTCGGTAAGATCATGTTCTGGACATTCTTTATCGGCTTCCACCTTACATTCTTCGTACAGCATTTCCTTGGCTTGATGGGTATGCCGCGTCGTGTATGGACTTACCTAGACGGTATGGGCTTCAACAACTTGAATATGATCAGTACAGTCGGCGCAATGCTGATGGGTGTGGGTACAATCGTATTCTTGCTGAACATCGTCATTACTTCCATGAAGCCGCGTAATGCGGGCAATGACCCATGGGAAGACGGACGTACACTGGAATGGACGATTCCTTCTCCAGCACCAGAGTTCAACTTTGCACAAACTCCGCTCGTTCGCGGTTATGATGCTTTCTGGAGAGAGAAAATGGAAGGCAAAAAGGAAATGATCCCGGCTGAACCGCTTGGTCCTATCCATATGCCATCACCATCCATTCTTCCGTTCTTTATGTCAATCGGCTTGTTCATCGCAGGTCTTGGATTCATGTATGCGAAAGGCGATTACGGTACAGGCGCTTGGGCGTATATTCTAAATCATCACATTATCGCGATATTCGGAATGCTCATTACACTTGCATGCATGTTCTTGCGTTCGGTGTATGATGATCATGGTTTCCATATCGAAGTGGATGAGATTCAAGGGAATAAGGGGGTTAAAGCATGAGTGGACATACACACGTAGACGGTCAACTCCCTCATGAGCCGGAAAAAGCAACCCTCGAGGGACGTAATAAAGTTCTTGGTTTCTGGCTGTTCCTTGGCGGTGAAACGGTATTGTTCGGTACGCTGTTCTCGGCGTACCTGGCACTTCGCCACCAAGTCGGCGATGGCAACCCAACTCCAATGGAGTTGTTTGATCTTAAAACCGTTGCAATCGCAACGTTCATTTTGCTAACATCCTCCTTGACTAGCGTGTTCGCGATTCAATCGATGCACACGAACAAAGTGAAGTCGATGGTATGGTGGCTCGTCATTACCGTTCTCTTCGGTCTTGCTTTCTTGGGCCTAGAGATTTATGAGTTCACGCATTACGTTCACGAAGGTCACAAGTTCTCAACAAGCGCATTCAGTACATCGTTCTATACGCTCGTCGGCTTCCACGGTGCTCACGTATTGTTCGGGGTTCTCTGGATTTCGATTCTGATTGCGCAGATCTTCAAAAAAGGTTTAAATGTTGTTACTGCTCCTAAGATATATGTTGCCGGTATGTATTGGCACTTTATCGACGTTGTGTGGGTATTCATCTTCACCGTCGTGTACTTGATGGGAAAGGTGGGCTAACGAATGGCTGGTCAACATTCTGCTGCCGAAGAGAAGAAACACCATAGGCATGAAGGTCCTAAGAAGCATATCATTGCTTTCATCTTCTCGATTCTGCTCACTGTCATTGCATTCGCAATGGTTGCTGCAGGCGAGATTAACACATCGTTTATCTACATCAGCTTGGTTCTTATGGCGTTCGTCCAAGTGTTCGTTCAAATGGGCTTCTGGATGCACATGAAAGACCGCGGTCATATTTTCCCGATTGTAGGCATTCTAATGGGTGTGTTCGTCGTATTCACGATTGTCATCATGGCTGAATATTGGGCTTGGTGGTAATACGGTTATAAATTGAAGAGAGGGAGGTCCTAGTTGGCCCCCTCTTTTGTTGTAAATGTAGGTTGGAATGGAAAGGGGTACCATCATGCTCGGATTGCAATTTTTCAGCTTTGAAGAGTTATGGAGCCCGTGGTTTTTCTTCTTTATGACAGCATTGGTTATCCTCTATTTCTACTTAGCTGGACCTTGGAAGGAAAAGCATGCGCCCAATGAACCTCGTGTCACGGTGCTGCAGAAGATATTGTTTGTATCTGGAATGGTGCTTTACTATTTGGCGCAAGGCGGACCGCTCGAGCTGCTTGGCCATATGATGTTCACCTTCCATATGGTGAATATGTCCCTATCGTATTTAATCGTGCCGCCGCTGTTGCTGCTTGGCATTCCCGCATATATCTGGCGTTATGTGTTTGCCAGACCGTTCTGGAGAAAATACAGCTCGCTTATGAATCCGATCTTTACGTTAGTTGTGTTTAATATGTTATTCTCGGTGTATCACGTACCGGCTGTTCATGACTATGTCATGACGCATTTTACGATTCATAGAATCTACTACTTGGTACTGCTTGCCACTTCGTTTATGATGTGGTTTCAAATTACGTGCCCGGTGCCGGAGTGGAACCGTCTGACGGATGTTCGTAAAATGGCGTATATATTCGCAAGCGGCATGCTGCTTACGCCGGCTTGCGCGCTTATTATTTTCGCCAGTCATCCGATGTATGCGACATACAACGACCCGGAGGTATGGGCACAAGCGATGGGCTATTGCGTGGCCGGCGATCCGAGTGCGCTGCTCTCGAGTTTTAACGGACCGACCTTCTTTAATTTGATGGGAATAACCGAGGACCAGCAGCTTGGCGGAATTGTTATGAAACTCGTACAGGAAGTCATGTACGGCGCGATTCTGGCTTATGTCTTCTTCCATTGGTACAAGAAAGAGCATGCTGATTCCGATGACGAATTGCCGGACAGTGGTGCACTCAGTTAATAGAGATGTTTGATATTTCATGAATGGACGGGATGCTCCTTGTCACTTTACACGATACTACCTACTATCAGTACATCCTTTATCGCACTCAGTGCGATTCTCGTTGCGATCGGATGGAATTTAGCCATCAAGAGAAAGCTTGAAGCTCACAAGAAAGTGATGCTCGCAGGCGCTGTGTCTGCGCTTCTCTTCTTTATCATCTATATGTCGCGTACGATATTCGTTGGCAATACAGATTGGGGCGGCTCAGATGAGATGAAGCCTTACTACCTGACGTTCCTGTTCTTCCACATCGTGCTGGCAACAGTAGGTGCAGTGTTCGGACTTACTACGCTGACACTTGGATTCAAGAGCCGTTTTGCCAAGCATCGCAAGTGGGGACGCGTGACGTCAGTAATCTGGTTCTTCACGGCTATCACCGGTATTATGGTATATGTGCTGCTTTATCTATTGTATCCGGGTGGTCATACGAAACCGGTACTGGACGTTTTGTTCGGCGGTTAAGCTGCCAGAAGCAGGGCGGTTTAATTGTAAAAGGTGTTGCAGAAGCTTGCTTCTGTAACACCTTTTTTGTGCTACTTATTAAGTAATTGCTCGTTTCTTGTCCTCTCTTGAATGATTGCATAATACTGAGTTAGCTTGTTGAACACCTGAGAAATATCATCGCTAATCTCATGTAACTCATCGACTTCGACGCGGTGATTGAGCATGGCGTTTGCTGGGGGCGATAGAAGTGAATACAAGGGAAGGTGATGTTAGGATAGTATTTAAACGATCGATATATACGTGATACAATATATTGTAAAGAAAAAAATGGAATGTTGGGGGTGCTTGAATGAAAGGTAGAATTAAAATGTTCAATTCAGATAAAGGATTTGGCTTTATTGTTGGAGACGATGGAACAGATCGATTTTTTCACAGTTCTAGTATTAATTCTTTAGAACAGCCAACTGCTGGTAAAATGGTAGAGTTCAGGCCATCCGAGAATGAAAAAGGGATGACTGCAATTGAAATATCTTTACTTTCCATGAAAGAGCAACCAACATTTATTCAATTGGGAAGCGCTAGAATTAAACTAAGTAATATTAAAAGCTATGGAATTAAATACATAACTCAATACTTTGAAAAAGTTTATGAAAAGGAAGAAAAGAAAGTAAATGGATTTGTTGAACTTCTAAGCCAATTGGGAGTAGTCGGGGAACAATTTGAATGGAAACATAAAGGTAAATTTGAAGAAATAAATGAATCAAGAGCTTATGAGATAATAGAGAAGCGTTGCAAGTCTAAAATGGTATTCGTTAAAGAAAAAGAATTTTATAAAAAAGAACCTGCCCTAACGTACGGAGAATATGACCGTTATTATGCTAAAGAAGACGGTATTCATTACATTGATCTGAAGGTTGAAATTGAAGATTTAATAACTGAAAAGGTGAACTATCTCTATGTAACTACGTATCAAAACGATAAATATAAGTTTTATGAAGATGAATTTGATGTTTTTGAGAAGTGTAAAGAATTAGATGATATTCTAAGTTAATATTATTTCAAAAAGATAAAGCCGACCTTTTACTCAAGGCTGGCTTTTTTTGTTCTAACAAATCTTTATACCTTATTCGTCGCACCACTACATAACGTATGGCTTATCGAGAGGCATGCATAGACAGCGAGTAGATGAAACTTTCGGCAGATGTTTACAGACAGGTAGTGAACCAGTAAAATATGTGAATAAGGAACAAATGATGTTTGATTCGAACAGGAGAGTGCAAATCGATGCAGCTGCATGGACGACAATATACACGCAGGGAAATAGAAGCTAGAGTGGGGAGAATCGAGCAAATTGGCGGCATTCGCAGATTGACGCTGACAGAAGGCAATGAAGCAGGTTCATCGGTGCTGTCCGTTCGAACAGGAGCAGGGCTGTCGTTTGATGTTATGCCTGACAAGGGACTAGATATCTCATCTGCTTCATTCGGCGGTGGATCGTTATCTTGGCAATCGGCCAATGGCGATGTGCATCCTTCTCATTATGATGATCAGGAATTAGGGTGGCTGAGCACCGCTTCGGGAGGATTACTGATGACCTGCGGGTTGATCAGCGCGGGGTCCCCAAGCAAGGTTGATGGTCGCTCTTATGGTCTGCATGGCAGAGCGCATCATACTCCGGCACGGCAGGTTGTCGCGGAAGGCTGGTGGGAAGGCGACGAATATGAGATGCGAATCGCAGGAACGCTGGAGGAAACGTCCATGTTCGGCGGTCATCTTCGCCTAAAACGTGAGATCAGATGCCGACTTGGCGAGAATCGAGTTACGATCCGCGATGTCGTAGAGAATGCTGGGTTTAAAGCTTGTCCGCATATGATGCTGTATCATGTGAATTTTGGGTATCCGCTGCTTACGGAACAGTCGCGGATTGATTTTCCGGATGGAGGGAAGGTTGTGCCGCGGGAAGCAGAGGTACCGGTAGAGGGCTATAACCGTTGGAATGCTCCGGATCCTGAATACGCTGAGCGTGTGTATTATCACGAACTGGCTTTCCCCACCGATAAGAAAGCAGCCGTAACCATCCATCAGCCGGCGTTTCCGGTAGCACTAGGACATACTTTGCCGATCGCGGTAAAGCTGAGCTGGAATACCGATACGCTTCGGAAGCTGGTGCAGTGGAAGATGCCCGGTGCCGGCGTGCACGCTCTTGGCATAGAGCCTTCGAACTGCGATGTCGAAGGAATGGAGATTGAGCGGCAGCGCGGAAGCTTGGTTATGCTGGAGCCGGGAGCATCGCTAGCCTATGAATTGGAATTGACAGTTAGCTAAGAGCAGCGCGGAAGGGCGAGGTGAGCTAGATGACGATGAGCATGAATGAAAGGCAGCAGCAGCTGCTCGGTTTGCTGGAGAGCAGCGGCGAAGTGAAGGTAGCCGGACTCAAGGAAACGTTTGGCGTAACGGAGATGACGATTCGGCGAGATCTGGAGAAGCTGGAGCTTGCAGGGTATGTGAAGCGTACGTTTGGCGGCGCAATATTAGCATCCAAGGATGTAGCGCTGCAGGATCGATCCGTCGTCATGACCGAGGAGAAGAATCGAATCGGCAGAGCAGCGGCAGCTCTTGTGATCGAGAATGATTCTATCTTTATCGATGGAGGCACGACTACTCTCTATGTAGCGCGGCATTTGAAGGCTGGCATGAACGTAACCGTAGTTACGAATGCCCTGAATATAGCGCTGGAGCTGCTAGAGCGAGGGATTACCACAGTTGTCACGGGCGGTATGGCGCTGGAAACGACGTCTACGTTAGTGGGGCCTGGTACGGTGGAGGCCATTGGGAAGATGGCCTTTGACCGCGTGTTCCTTGGTGCCACAGGAATTACGGCCAAGCACGGTTTCAGCAATTCCAATATGTACGAGGCTGAAATCAAGCGGATGGCTATCGTGCAAGCGACAGAGGTTAATGTCGTCGTCGATCATACGAAATACGGAGCGAAGGAGCTGTTCTCGTTCGCGCCTCTGTCAGCGGTGCATCGTGTCGTTTGCGATCAACTGCCTGAGCAATCGTTGGTGGATGCCTGTCGTGAGAACGGAGTACAGCTGTTGGAAGCGTAATTATTCGGTCGGCAGTGTGTTTGTTTTAAACATTTTGATAGACAGGTGTAAATTGCTCCTATAGAATAATGTTATAAACGAACATTATATGTTCCAACAGAACAGAGGGGAATGGTAGATATGGCATCGGCAGCACCACGTCTCAATCGGATGTTTAGCGAACAAGGAAAGTGTTTTGATGTAGCGGTAGATCACGGATTTTTCAATGAGTTTTCCTTCCTATCCGGTATTGAGAATATGAAGCAGGCGATAGAAACGATCGTGCAGGCGAATCCGGACTGCATTCAGCTTAGTATCGGTCAGGCAAAATGGCTGCAAGGCGTTCCCGGCAAGAAGAAGCCTGGTCTTGTACTGCGTACGGATGCGGCGAATATCTATGGAACAGAGCTGCCGCGCTTCTTGTTCAGCGAGCTTGTTGATCGTGCGATTGAGAAAGCAGTTGCGCTCGATGCTGTCGCGGTATGTGTAAATCTGCTGCTTCTGCCGGGTCAGCCGGAGCTGCACCATCAGTGTGTGCGAAACATCTCGCTGCTGAAGAGCGAATGTGAGAAATATGGCATGCCGCTTATGGTGGAACCGCTTGTTATGCTGCCGAATGCGGCGAAAGGCGGTTACATGGTCGACGGCGATATTAACAAAATCATGCCGCTCGTTCGCCAAGGCGTGGAGCTTGGTGCAGATGTCATTAAAGCCGATCCAAGCGACGATGTGACGGAATATCACCGCGTCATTGAGGTAGCCTCCGGTATCCCAGTATTGGTTCGCGGCGGCGGTCGGGCGAGTGACGAAGAAATCGTCAACCGTACGGTGGAACTGATGAATCAAGGCGCATCCGGTATCGTTTACGGACGCAATGTGATTCAGCATCCGAATCCGGCAGGCATGACGAATGCTCTGATGTCCATCGTGCATCATGGTGCCACGGCATATGATGCGCTCGCTATTCTAGGCGGAGAGGGTGCAAAATAGCATGAGCAAACGGATCGTTCGTTTCGGGGTCATCGGCTGCGGCTTGATGGGTAAGGAGTTCGCCAGTGCGGCGGCAAGATGGCTGCACCTAGAGGGAGTCGAGTTTGAACCTCGCATTGTAGCCGTATGTGATGCGAATCCGGCTGCGGCGGAGTGGTTTCAACGCCAAGTGCCAAGCGTAGAACGTGTTTATTCGGACTACAAGATGCTGCTGTCCGACCCTGATGTTGAAGCCGTATACTGCGCTGTTCCTCATAATTTGCATGCGCAAATCTACGTGGATATCATCGCCGCGGGCAAGCATTTGCTTGGCGAGAAGCCTTTCGGTATCGATAAAGAAGCGAACTCGCGCATTAATGCCGCGCTTGTAGCGCATCCCGAGGTGATTGTCCGCTGTTCATCGGAATTCCCATTCTATCCGGGTGCACACCAGATTATCCAATGGGTGAATGAAGGCAAATTCGGACGAATTATCGAGGTAGAGGCAGGCTTCTGGCATTCAAGCGACCTCGATCCGACGAAGACAATCAATTGGAAACGCCGCATTGCCACTAACGGTGAGTACGGATGTATGGGCGATCTGGGCATGCATGTACTTCACTTGCCAATGCGATTCGGCTGGCAGCCGAGCAACGTGCGTGCCTTGCTGAGCAAGATTGTTTCCGAACGGCCGGATGGCAAAGGCGATAAAGTCCCTTGCGAAACGTGGGATAATGCGATCTTAGCTTGCGAAGTGAAGACGGCTGATCAAGAGTTCCCGATGGTGCTTTCGACTAAGAGAATTGCGCCGGGACATGCGAATACTTGGTTTATTCGTATTCAAGGAACGGAGATGTCCGCGGAATTCAGCACGAAAAATCCGAAGCAGGTCTCTTCGCTCCCTTATTCGCCGGGTAAGCAGCAGGCTTGGCATACGGTGGATGTACCGTACAAGTCAGCTTATGGGACGATTACGGGCGGGATTTTCGAGTTTGGGTTTTCGGATTCGATTTTGCAAATGTGGGCTGCGTTCTGTGATGAACTGGTCAGCGGCAAGGAAGGGATGAGGCAGCCGTTTCATTGCGCAACGCCGGAAGAAGCGCATGGCAGCCATCTCGTATTTACGGCGGCACTTGAATCGCAGCGCACCGGAGAAACCGTAACGATCGACTGGAGGGATTAACCTTGGGCTCGAGCGCAGTACGCGCAAACCTAGATGTCGAAGTCGTGGTGGCAGGTCATATTTGTTTGGACGTTATCCCTGCTATGCAGGCGAAGAAGGACGGAATGGGCGCGATACTCGTTCCGGGTAAGCTGGTGGATATTGGCGCTGCCGTTATTTCAACCGGAGGAGCAGTGTCAAACACGGGACTGGCGCTGCACCGGCTTGGTCTTGGAACGAAGCTGATGGGCAAGATCGGCGACGATTTGTTCGGCGGTGCGATCATGGATGTGCTGCGCGGGTATGGTCAGGAGCTTGCGGATGGAATGATTGTCGCCACAGGCGAGCATACCTCCTATTCGCTCGTCATCAGTCCGCCGAATATCGACCGGATCTTCCTTCATTGTACGGGGGCTAACGATACGTATTCAGCCGATGATTTGCCGATTGAGGCACTGACGGGCGCGCGGTTGTTTCATTTCGGCTACCCGCCGCTGATGCGGAAAATGTACGAGGACGGCGGAACGGAGCTGGCGGAGCTGTTATCGCGAGTGAAAGGTGCAGGGCTGACGGTATCGCTGGATTTGGCGAAACCCGACCCCGAGTCGCCGGCAGGATTAACGGACTGGCGGAACGTATTTGTGAAAGCGCTGCCGCATGTGGATGTGTTCCTGCCCAGCTTCGAGGAGATTCTGTATATGCTTCGGCGTGAAGAGTACGATCGACTGCTAGCTGTTCATGATACAAATGATTTGCTGCCTTTTGCAGACGGTCCGCTTCTGCGGGAGCTGTCGCAAGAGCTGTTGGAGCTTGGTGTCAGCGTAGTTGTGCTCAAGCTGGGCGAGCATGGGCTCTATCTGCGTACAACGGACAATCGCGCGAAGCTCGCGGCGATGGGTGCCGGTGTACCTGCGGATATAGACATATGGCTGGACCGGGAGCTGCTCGTGCCTTGTTTTGAGGTCGAAGTAGCTGGGACTACCGGTGCAGGAGACTGCACGATTGCGGGGTTTATAGCCGGATTGCTTAAGGGGCTGAGCCCCGAAGCAGTGTTGAACGGCGCGGTTGCGGTAGGCGCCAGCAACGTCGAGCATGCGGATGCGACAAGCGGCGTTCCGGCATGGGACACCGTGCAGCAGCGTATGGCTGCCGGTTGGCGAAGGAAAGCGGTGACGCTGGGATTGCCCGGCTGGAGCAGCGAAGTTGTGGAGGTTACGGCAGGGGCAGAAGCGGCGTCCGAGCAAGGTGCTAACGGCGTTTGGTATGGGCCGGGGGAAGCGGCAACGAAGACTGCGCGATTGGCTGAATTATAAGGAGGCGAATGTGTGTGAAGAGAAGCGAAGTGCGGGCTGCGCAGCAGCGGACGGCGGAGTTGTTTGGTCAAGTCGGTATAGTGCTGACAGCGGAGGAACGTGACAATATCGAGGTTGCTACGTTCGGACTTGAGGATTTGGAATCGCAAGGGCTTGAACTCATCACCTATATTAATAATGATCGCTATTGCGCAAAGGAACTTGTATTATTCCCCGGCCAAACCTGTCCGGAGCATCTGCATCCGCCCGTTGAGGCCGATCCTGGGAAGCTCGAAACGTTCCGCTGCCGATTCGGTAAAGTGTGGCTGTATGTCGAAGGCGAACCCACTGCCGCGATTCAAGCGAAAGTACCGGCAGGCAGCGAACCTTATTACACGGTTTTCCATGAGATTGAGCTCAATCCGGGCGAGCAATACACCATCTCCCCTGGCACGAAGCATTGGTTCCAGGCAGGGCAAGAGGGAGCGATTGTGTCGGAGTTCTCCAGCACAAGCCGCGATGAATTCGATATTTTCACCGATCCGAATGTAAAGCGCATTCCTGTCATCGAAGAGGATCTATAGGTCGCGCAGAGCAAAAACCGGTATCTCCGCGATGGGGTACCGGTTTTGATTTTGGATACTGGTTGCTGCTATAGGGTGCCGGTTTTGTCGCGCAGCACCTGCTCGACCTTGGCAAGATGAATCTCCATGCGCGAGGACGCGAGTGTTTCGTCCTGCAGCCGGATGGCTTCAACGAGGGCGATATGTTCTTCGAGCAGTCTGCGCGCGGACTGACGTTCGGCGTAGAACCAGAGGGAACGCGTATCGCGCATGCTCTCATGCAGACGTATCGAAAGGGACTTCATGAGCTCGATGAGCATCGGGTTATGGGTCGCGGCCGCGATTTGCTCATGCAAGAGGACATCAGCCTGCTCGCTGAAGGTTTCGTCAGACAGCCGCTGCTCCATTTGCTGCAGCGTCTCGTGCAGGGCAGCAAGATCGTCAGTATTGCGATGTTGAGCGGCGAGTGCAGCGCAGCCGGTCTCAAGCACTTTGCGCACTTCCAGCAGTTGAAGCAAGGAATCGGCGCGATCGAGCCAATCTTCCTTGAAGCCGTCAGGGGAGTTATCCTCCTGCTGCGTGGGTTCAGGCGATCTGACGAAGGTGCCGCCACCCTGACGAATATCGAGGAGTCCTCTCGCTTTGAGAGCGCTCAATGCTTCGCGAATGGTAGAGCGGCCGACCCCATATTCGGCGGCGAGGTCAACAACGGACGGAAGTTTATCGCCGGGGAGAATAGCACCTGATGTAATCCGATTATAAAGCTCGCGAGAAACCCATTCATTACTCTTGAGCGGACGTTCATTCCTATTCATAGGGAGGTTCCTCCTGAGTGGCAGTCTCAAAATGCAGGCCATTTACTAATGTTACATTTCTCCATCTTATGATATACTTTTTTTAAAACAAAGTCATCAGACGACCTGATCTATTTTCGTTGAGGGGGAACTCTTTCATGCTTCATGACACGGTCAAAATCAAGCTGCGCGCCATCGTGGGCGAGCGGTGGTTCAAAGATGATCCGGAATCGTTAATTACGCATTCCTACGATGGAACGCCAATGCTGCAATCACTGCCGGATGGCGTGATCTATCCTGAGAATACGGCACAGGTGTCGGCCATATTGAAGCTGCTGCAGGAGCACCGCATCCCGGTTGTCAGCCGCGGTTCAGGTACGAATCTATGCGGCGGAACGGTACCGGTTGAAGGCGGCATCGTCATGGTGATGCACCGAATGAACCGTATCTTGGAGGTGGATCTCGAGAATCTCACAGCTACCGTGCAGCCTGGCTTGAATACGAAGCAGTTTATTACGCATGTGGAGCAGCTTGGCCTATTCTATCCGCCGGATCCGAGCAGCATGGCGATTTCGACGATCGGCGGCAATATTGCCGAGTGCTCGGGCGGGCTTCGCGGCTTGAAATACGGAACGACGAAGGATTACGTGATCGGCCTTGAAGCCGTGCTCGCGAATGGCGAAATCCTTCGTACCGGCGGCAAGCTGATGAAGGATGTTGCCGGCTATGATCTGACGAAGCTGCTGGTTGGTTCGGAAGGAACGCTTGCGGTTATTACGGAAGCGACGCTGAAGCTGATCCCGCCGCCGAAGACGAAGAAGACGATGCTGGCGATGTATAAAGATTTGTATGGCGCGGCGCGTACCGTTTCAAAGATTATCGAGAACCGCATTATTCCGGCGACGCTGGAGTTTCTGGATAATCCGACGATCCGAGTCGTGGATGATTTTGCGAAGTTGGGGCTTCCGCTTGATATGGATGCGATTCTGCTCATTGAGCAGGATGGCGATCCGGAGATGGTGGAGCGTGATATTGCGCGTATCGCGGATATTTGCCGGAGCGAGAATGCGGAGCGCGTCACGATAGCGGAGAACGAAGCGGAGGCGCTGAAGCTGCTGACTGCGCGGCGCAGTGCTTTTACGGCGCTGGCAAGACTGCGTCCGACGACGATTCTGGAGGATGCAACGGTGCCGCGCTCGAAGATCGCCGAGATGGTGCTCGCGATTAACGAGATTGCGGAGCGGCATAACGTGACCATCTGTACGTTTGGCCATGCGGGGGATGGCAATTTGCATCCGACTGCTACAACCGACGCGCGCGATAAGGATGAAATACACCGTGTGGAGCTGGCTTTCGAGGAAATCTTTGAGGCCGCAATTGCGCTCGGCGGCACGATCACGGGCGAGCATGGCGTTGGCCTTGTGAAAGCACCGTATTTGGAATGGAAAGTAGGCGCGGCAGGCATGGAGATCATGCGCGCGATCAAGACGTCTTTTGATCCGAACAACATTTTGAACCCGGGCAAAATGTTCGCGAAATCGACGCGCAAAAGGGTGGTGCTCGGCCATGGCTAACTCCCTTGTCTCCCTGCTGGACTCCAAGGAAATCGGCAAATGCAGTGAGCTCGCGACGACGCTGAAGCGTACGCTTGATTATGATCAGCTCACCAATTGCATGCGCTGCGGCTTTTGTTTGCCGGCGTGTCCGACCTTCCGCGAAACGGGCATTGAAGCGGAATCGCCGCGTGGACGAATCGCGCTTATGAAAGCGGTGGCTGACGGAATCATGGATCCGGACTACGCTTTCGAGACGCAGATGAATCATTGCTTGGGCTGTCGTGCTTGTGAGCCGGCTTGTCCGGCGGATGTGAAATACGGGCAGCTGCTGGAGCAGGCACGCGATTCCATCGAGCAGCATACGACGAGCCACCGCTGGTGGGTGAAGGCAGCACGGAAGACTGCATTTAATGGAATGTTCCCCCATCAGAAACGAATGCGCCTGCTTGGCGGAGCACTGCAAATCTATCAGCAGTCCGGTTTACGGAAGCTCGTTCGCGGCGTCGGGCTCATGAAGCTGTTTCCTTCCCATATGGGGCAAATGGAGAGCATCCTGCCGGATGCCTCGTATCGCGGTGTTGTGGAGCAGATCGGCTCCTTCCATCCGGCGAAAGGCGAGCGGGTGGGCACTGTCGGCTTGTTCCGGGGCTGCATTATGGATGTGCTGTTCACGGAAACGAACAAGCATACCGTTGAACTGCTGAATGAAGCGGGCTTCGACGTCGTTATTCCCGAAACGCAAAATTGCTGCGGCGCGCTGCATGCGCACAGCGGCGAGCAATCAGGTGCGAAGGAGCTGGCCAAGCGCAACATTAAGGCGTTCCAATCCGCAGGCGTCGATTGGATCGCTTCCAATGCCGGCGGCTGCGGCGCGCTGCTTGTGGAATATGACCATCTGCTGCACGATGATCCGCAGTGGGCGGAAGGCGCGGCTTGGTTTGCGAAGCGCACGTTAGATGTGAGCAAGCTGCTCGTCGAGCATGGCCGCTTGCAGACTGCGGCGACGCAGGCCATGGCGGCGAGCAAGGCTGCCGCCGCGCCGAGCTGTGGCGGAGGCAGCGCGAAGCCGGGGAGTGATGCGGTTGCCGTCAGTGCCGGCGGCAGCAGCGTGGCGATTGCCGGCACCGCCAGCGCGGCAGCGGCCGAAACCGCCGCCGGAGGCGGATGTGGCGGCTCTTGCGGCGGCGGTGTTAGCTTCGCTTCCGCGGACAAGGTCCGCATAACGTACCAGGATTCCTGCCATCTGCGCAACGCGATGCGCTCCTCCGAAGCGCCGCGCAAGCTGATGCGCAGCGTGGCGAATGCGGAGTTCGTCGAGCTCCACGAAGCTGACCGCTGCTGCGGCTCGGCAGGGATCTACAACTTGACGCAGCCGGATATGGCCGGCCAAATTCTCGATCATAAGATGGAGCATGTGAAGCAAACAGATGCCCATTACTTGCTCACGAGCAACCCGGGTTGTCTGCTGCAGATGAAGCTCGGCATCGAGAAGCATGGCATGAGCGGCAAGATGGAAGCCGTGCATCTGGTTGATTTTCTGCATGAGCGGATATGTAAGTCGGAATAATCCTATAAAGAAACAGTCCGGGCTTCAAAGTCGTCCCGGACTGTTTTTTCTGCAATTAATAGGTCACTCACATCTGCCAATGAGGAAATAATCCTCGACGTGAGCATAGTCTCTGGTGGCTGAAACGGCAACAGCAACGTTACTGCCCCCGATTCCGCTTGCCTCGATACGAACGCCGAAGACATTGACCCCCGCATATACATTGTCCAGCGTATAGCTGGAGTTGGGTTCTCCGATCGGATTTAGCGATACCACCTTCATGACATATGGGATTTTCTCACTGGATCCGCTACCGGACGGCATGATTTGATACACTTCTATTGCAGCAACAGCAGGCTGTGGATTGGTGGTGAATACACAAATCGCAAGACTTGTGATTTGTGGGATTTGACTGTTCGGGATGGGACCGGAATCATAGATAGGCATAACTCGTCCTCCTTCATATCATGTGACTATTACTAGTTACTATATGGTAGTGAGACAAGTTTGGTTATAGATAACTGGCTAATTAATAGAAAAACAAGCCCCTGATCAGGATCAGCGGGGCGGAATACTCTAACGAACCGTACGGCGCTTATTTGGTCAATTATGGATCCGAAAACATGCTAACGAACCGTAGGGCTCTATTTGACGGTTTTGGCGTAGTTGGGAGCCGATTATCCCCAAATAACGCCTCTACGGTTCGTTAGATTCTCGAAGCCTCGAAATTCGGCCCAATATCGCCCCCACGGTTCGTTAGATTTTCGCGGGATGCAAATGAGGAGTGCGAGAGGAGGGGGGGACTCTAAATTAACGCTTTGATGTGTTAATTTAGATAAAAAAATGGCCGTCGAGACTTTATCGACAGCCTGAAACCCCTGATCAGGATCAGGGGCTTGCGTTATATTTTACGATTAGATCCACCAGCCGTTATCCTTCTCATCCAGCAGCTCCGCGGAGACCTCGTTCCATTGGAACGAAGTCTCTTCACCGCCTAACACCCAGCGGCTTGGACATGTCGTGCGAAGCCAGTCCAGCGGCTCGCCGACCGGCAGCGGCTGAGCGGCCAGTTCGAAAGCGGCGCGCAGCGCGAGCTCCTGCTCCTTTGTGACGATGGCCGGATCGGCCGAGACGAACAGCGGAGTGCCGCTGCCTGCAAGCAGTCGCAGCCATTCTCGGTTATTCGCCCATGGCACGTCCTTCGTTAAGCCGAGGCAATCCGCATCGTGGCTGTAGAAGGTGCCATGCTGCGCCATGCGAAAAGCCATCGTATTCACGCCCATGTAACGAGTCCGCTCCCACCAGCGTCCGCTTGTATCATCACCGGTTCGCTGAATCTCGAACAGTCCGGCAGAGAGATGGCTGAAGGTATTGCAGCCAATGACATCCGCTTGTCCCGATGCTTCGGCAATTGTACGGTACAACGCGAGCGTAATCTCGGCGGTAGTCCGAGAACGATCACTGAAGGCGTAAGGCAGTGCATGCGGCTTTGATTTCATCGTGAATCCCCACTGACCGAGCATGTCGTACGTCGTGAAATCATGCTTCAGCATATCGAATCCGTAGCCTACCATTCGTTCTACCGATTCGCGAATATGTGCCAGTACGTCCGGATTACTAGGATCGAGCACGCTGCTTCCGGTTGCGGCTTCCTTATAACGTATCCACTCTGAAGGTACGTTCTCCGTCGTCAGGAGCGGGCGGAACCAAAGTCCGGGCTTCACGCCGATTTCTTTCATTTCACCGGCTAGTCGTGCCATGTCAGGAAATTTGCTGTTGCCGAACCATGGCCCTCCATTACAGGTGCCTCCGTTATCTTTGGCGGACTGCCAGCCATCGTCAATGACCATATAAGGACGATTGCGTGTGTTCGAGGATAATGAAGAAATAAACCGTGAATCCTCCAGAATCTCCCTATGCGAGCTTTCTCCATAGGCATAGTACCAGTTATTCCCGCCATAAACAGGCTGCTTCGGCATCAAAGGATTATCGCACATCATGGCGCAGAAACGCCTTGCTGCAGTGAATGGCGTCTCGTCCAGCGTGCCCGGATCATAGATGATATCGGCGACAGCAAGTGTACGCGCACCAAGAGATACGCCGCCGCTGCCGCTTGTGACATCAGCAGTGAACGTTATGCCATCGGAATCGAGCTGCCAGTAGCAGAGCGAATTTGCCCCCGTCTTCACACCGTAGCCGGCTGTGCGCAGCCCATCGTGAGCGAGAAAATACCAAGGCATCACGCGCTCCGGCACAATACCTCGCCATTCCAAGTCCCCGTAACCGCGCTCCCAGTGATCGCCGAGAATGAGCAGATTTCCTGCCGGTGCTTCGTTCCAGCGCAGTTTGATTGTGCGCACGGGTATAACAGGTGCTTCCAGCTCAAGCGAAATGACATTCCCTGTGCGTTTCAACGTGAGTGCCAGGCCTGCCGCTTCCCATCTCTCTGCTCCGGCGTGGGCTAGTGTCTGCCACTTGTCCTCCGTTCGAATGACAATCGCGCTTGGTTCGCCTGACAATATCATAGCGGTCAAAGTATTGCCTCCTTATGTAATCGATTTATGGTTCTATTCTAATACGGATAACCCCTCCCGGCATACACATAAGTAACAACCGGAGTGGGGTGGTAGGCGTGGAAGCTTTCAAGTCATTTCTGACCAAACTTCTGATCCTGCTCTTTACGCTGTTGTTCATCTATCCTGCGATTCTATTCGCGATGTTGGTGTTGGGATTTACGGATTCATGGAAGTCGGGAACTGTTATGCTCGTATCGGCATTGCTGCTTCGCTTTATCTTAAAACGCGAGGTCGCAAAGCTTCCTCCCATTCGCAGATTGAAAAATGAGCAGTTGAGCAGCTTCCAGGGTGTTTATAATGACGAGGAGTCTCCGCCGCAGCTCAGTGATATCTACTATGATATTGCCGCAAAGTTGAAAGAACAGGAAGAGATTGTTCGAATCGTAAATCAGTTGAACGAAAAGCCGGGCTCCAAGTAAGCTGCAAACGCCAAGCGAGAGCATGCATGAAGCTCAGGTGAGGTGTTTTTTTTGCGCTTCCAATTGTTTACAAACGCGTGAACGGTTTCTTATAATGGAGTAACCTGACTAAAGGTGGGGAGTGAAATTCTGTTGAAACGTTACGTGTTCACAATTGTTGTGGCGTGTATCATGATTTGTTTGGCCATACTCGCCTATTGGGATGTGTATCGGCCGCGGATTGGCCCAGTAGGCAATGGGCCGGATGATGCTGCCGTTCTAAGAGCATTAATCCTTCGATTAATATCTTCTGTGAGCGTATTAATCGTTGGCATTATTGGTTTATATGCGTATAAGAAGAAATCGTAACGAAAGTGGGTTCAGCTGCACATGGATCACTTGTCCAATTACCGTCACGTTCAATCGATCGCGAAAGCAACAATGAATGATTTGCATGTGGGCCACACGATTGAGTTCCATAGGGATGATCGAAAATATTTCGAGCAGGGAAACACGATGAAGCTCAGTGAAGCGATTCTGTTCACTTTTGAGCCGCATATCAGCCGAATGGATGGCGAGTATGGGTTCAAGCGGGAGGATATCTATTATTTTCATAATGGCAAGCTTGCTTGCTTATGAGAGTGGGCGGCTGTTGAAGCTGCTTTTTTGCGTTGGTGGCCTACTTTATAAAATCTTAAAGCTGGATGTGATTGACAGCTTCGCTTTCGACTGATTATACTGTATATATGAGTATACACAGTATGAAGAGTGGAGGCGAATAAGACGATGACGAGCTTTCAGGGTGCATGGAGATTACTACGATTTGAAGGAAGCCGTTCCTGGGTCGGACTGCTGCTCACGATCGTGATTGCTAGTTATATGGCCGTTCTCATGCAGCCTTTTTTTGATGATTTGCTTGTACAAGGAGATAAAGTCGGCAATGGCTTGGGATCTGAATTTGTTTATTTGTCCGTGCTGCCTACCATGGGGTTTCTCATGAATCGAAGTGTTCTGCAATGCTGGGGAAGAGATACGTATACGCGAAACATTGCTTATCTGCGCACGATGCCGATTAGCTGGAATATGATCATTTTGGCTAGAATGCTGCAGTTTGTGATTGTATTGTCCATTGTTGTATTGTATTTCTTCACCTTACAATATGCAGCACTAAATGAGCTTCGCGAGCTGATGTCGCCAGGTGAGTATGTCATCTTCTCGTTTATCTGGTATGGCTATGCAATGATGGCGGGAGCGACCTATATATTCTTCGAGGCAACTTGTAAGGGGCGAATCTATGTTGTCATCTGCATCGGCTATTTACTGCTTTACGCCTTTATCGGCTTTGCGTTATGGCTGACAGATACATATTTGATGATTAGAATCATCAACGTATCTCGTGAATATTCCATTCTCTGGCCGATTCTTTCGGTGCTCATGGGGATAGTGGTTTCCACGCTGGTCGGCCTACTGATTCGGAAACGAAATACGAAACGCAATTTGCTGGAATAGCGTAATGAAGCGAGAGAAGGTGTGAACGGTGTGGATACCCATTCAGCTGAATGAACATAGTGCAGAGCCGTTATACCATCAGATCGAGGTGCAGCTCCGTGCATTCATTGTCAGTGGCCAATTGCCGGAAGGCACGCTGCTTCCATCCATACGTGAATTAGCGCAGCAGACCAAGTGCAGCGTCATCACCGTTCGGCGCGTGTATCAGGATTTAGAGAATGAAGGACTGCTTCGCACTCGGCAGGGAACGGGGACATTTGTTGCAAAGGTAGACACGGATTCACGAGACCGCCAGCGGCGAACCGCGGTTATGGAGGCCATGGAGCAGGCGGCGGATGCGGGGCTTCGCGTACATTTTAGCGATGAAGAGCTGGTCGATATGCTGCTGGACGTGCTGCGTAGGAAGCGGGAATCAAGCGCTGCGGCATTACTTCATGGTGGGGAGGCAGACAAGGATGAGTGATGCTGCTGTTAAGATTTCAGGAATGGTGCAGCGCAGGCCGAATTTTGAGCTGGGTCCAATCGATCTGGTCATTCCGAGCGGCTTCGTGACGGCAATAGTGGGTCCTAACGGCTCGGGGAAGAGCTCGCTGTTTCGGCTGCTGCTGGATCTTGCCAAACCGGATGCCGGGCAAATCGAGCTGTTGGGCGAGCAGGTCGGGCTTGGGAATGATACGAAGCTGAAGGCGAGAATTGGTTATATGCCGGAGCAACCAGTCGATCTGGAGGATAGGCTGCGCGGGAATCAGAAGGCGGATTTCGTCAGACAGTGGTACCCAAAGTGGGATGTTCACCTGTATCAGGAGCTGCTGCGCCGCTTCGAGGTAGACCCTGCGATCAAGCTGGGCAAAATGTCTAAAGGGATGCGCAGGAAATTCGATCTATCCCTCACGTTGGCGCATCATCCGGAGCTGCTGCTGCTTGATGAACCTTCCTCAGGTCTTGATCCGATCGCTTGGAAGACCATGATCGATGTGCTGCATCGTTATATGGAGCATGGCAATCGGACCATTCTAATGGCTTCTCATATTGTTGATGAAGTCAGGCGGCTTGCCGATTATATTGTGTTTGTGGTGCAGGGCAAGGTACTTGGGATTTATGAGAAGGATACGCTGTTAAGTGCATGGCAGGTGATGTACATCGATGCCGCTGGAACCAAGGTCAATTGGAAGCAGATGCCCGGTTACCGGCATGCGAGCATCTCGGGCGGAACTACTTACAAAGTGGTAACAGAAGATGCATTGCAGGCAGAAAGATGGCTGGCAGAGCAGAAGCTGGGATTCATCAGCAAGCAGAAGCTGGAGCTCGATGAGATTTTGCTGCATCATATCGAACATGCGAGAGGAGTTTTGTAGAAGATGAACGCGTTGTCGCTTGAACATGTTTTTAAGCAATATGGGGACAAGACAGCTGTTAATGGGATCAGTTTCGAGGTTGCACAAGGAGAGATTTATGGATTGCTCGGTGCCAACGGAGCAGGCAAAACAACAACGATGCGTATGGTGCTCGGCCTGATCTATCCGGATTCCGGCAGCATTCGATATGATGGCAAAGCTTATGGGAAAGAACTGCTGAAGGGACTCGGCTATTTGCCGGAGGAACGCGGTCTGTACCCGAAGGTGAAGGTGTCCGATCAGATCCTCTATCTCGCACAGCTGCGCGGCATGTCTAAGCGGGATGCCGACCAGAACTTGAAGCGCTGGCTGGATCGATTCGGCGTACCGGAGTACTATGGCAAGAAGGTAGAGGAGCTGTCCAAGGGGAACCAGCAGAAAATCCAATTCATCGCCGCTGTCATCCACCATCCGCGCATCGTCATTATGGATGAAGCGTTCAGCGGATTGGACCCGGTTAACGTGGAGCTGCTCAAGTCGACGGTTAAGGAATTACGCGATGCCGGTTCATGTATCTTGTTCTCGACGCACCGGATGGAGCATGTTGAGGAGTTGTGCCGCAACATTACGATTTTGCATAAATCGAATACGGTCCTTCAAGGTAATCTGAAAGCCCTCAAGAAGCAGTTTCCGCGGGAACGTATTATCCTGGCAACCGATGGCGACGTTACCGGACTTGACGCGATCGGCGGTGTCATGAATGTGATAAGACATGAGTACGGCTATGAGCTGTTCATCAATGATGAGGCGGCTGGCCGCCCGGTATTGGAGCTGGCGATGGCGCAAACCGGCGTGAATCGCTTTGAAATATTGGAACCGACGCTCAATGAAATCTTTATTAAGACGGTAGGTGAGAGCCATGAATAGCGGATTCTGGACGGTTGTCGGTTTTACGGCGAAGAATAAAGTAAGAGGGAAGGCTTTTCTCGTCACGACCCTTATCATTGCAGTCATCATGAGTATTGTCATCAATTTACCTTACATGATCGATAAGTTCAGCGGCGAAGGGAAGCCGACTGCAGTTGGCTACTTGGACAGCACGAGTGAGAAGTTGAAATCGCAGTTGTTCACCTCCACTCGTATTGCGAGCATGTTGAATGACTATTATGGGAAACAGGAGAAACCTGAACTGAAGCTCGTGCCGATTGCTGATGCCGGTTCGGCGGAGGCCAATGAGAAAGCGATGAAGCAGGCTGTGGCCGATGATGTCATTCATGGCTATATTGAGTTCTCGCCGGGTAAGGAGAGCGGTTTCCCTGCGATTACCTATAAATCCGAGAGCTTGATGGAATCGAAGGTGTCCTCATCGTTGTCTACTGCGCTCCAGGTCGTCAAAATGGAAGCGGTCATTGGCGGAGGCGGACTGAGCGATGATGTGAAGGCGCTCCTAACGAAGCCAATTGAGCTCGATTCCGTGCAAATTTCAACGGTGGAAGGCGCTGGATCGATCGGTCAAGGGAAAACGAAAGCACAGCAGGGAATGGATTTCGGAACGGTATACGTGATCATCATCATGCTGTTCATGTCGATCATGATCAGCGGCCAAATGATTGCCAGCGAAATTACGGCCGAGAAGAGTTCTCGCGTCATGGAGATTCTCATTACGAGCGTTTCGCCGCTCAAAGCAATGTTCGGCAAAATTTTCGGGATGTTCCTCGTGGTACTGCTGCAGATGGCGATATACGTCATAGTCATCGTGATTAACATGACCTTGCCGCAGAATGCGGATAAGCTCGGCGATCTGGGCATCTCGCTAAGGGATGTCGATCCGGTTCTCGCCACATATGCTCTGGTGTTCTTCCTGACGGGTTACTTCCTATTCGCTACGCTGTTCGCGGCCGTCGGCTCCATTGTCAGCCGTACGGAGGATCTAGGGCAAGCGGTACTGCCAATCACCATGCTGTCGCTTGCGGGCTTCTATATCTGCATCTTCGGCGGCATGAACAATCCGGGATCGATGCTCATGAAGATCTGTTCGTTTATCCCGTTCTTCGCGCCGTATGCCATGGTTTCAAGGCTCGGCCTGTCCGACCCGCCACTCTGGCAAGTATGGCTGTCGATTGCGACGCTGCTGGCTTCGATTCTTGTCTTCGGCTGGCTGTCCGCGAAGATTTACCGCGCAGGCGTGCTGATGTATGGCAAGAAGCCGTCGCTTAAGGAGCTTGGCAAGGCGATGCGTGCTTATAAGTAAGCGGAGCAGTTACGTTAATTATATTGTGGGTAACGTCTACAAATGAGACTGATATCACTAACTGATGAGATTTCTAATACTTAATATTGAGACTACCTATAAAAAGTCAGTTAGATCATCCCTTGATCTAACTGACTTTTTGCTTTAAAAATAAGTGTTGCCAATGGATTGGTCCGAAAAATCATACTGTTTAGTGAACAGCTAGTAGAGCTCTAGTTTATCCTCCCATTCATTTTGCTTACATATTGCTTCGGCGTACATCCATTGAATCGCTTGAATAGCTCGTAGAAATGAGCCATATTTTCGATCCCTACGGCCTCGGCAATTTCGTTCACACTGCGGTTTTCGGTAACGAGCAGTCGTTCCGCTTTAGAAATTCGTTTCTGATTAACATAATCCGTAAAGGACGATCCCATCTTCTTTTTAAAATACTTCGAAAAATAGGAGTAGCTCATGCCAGCAAGTTGACTGGCCACTCCCATGTCTATTTTCTCTGTCAAATGTTCATCCACATAGGTGACGAGCGATCGAATCACGTCTACATCCGCATCCACATGCGACTGTGACGTTAACAGCTCCCGCGTATCATAGCGAAGAAGCATCAACAACAAATACTTGATATGCATACTAACCGCGATTTCGTAGCCCTTCTTTTTATCCATAACCTCTTCATGTGTTTCGGAAATCATCCTTGCAATGTCTTTTCTCACATGTTCGTTTTCCTGGAAAATGTAATTCAGCTTCTCTAAGGGATGAAGGATCTCCAGGAAATGCCGATAGTACATCATCATGGCCGGATCGAAAAAGGGTCGGAAGTCAATGTGAAGCACAATGTAACTGAGATCGTTGTCACTGAGCTTTCTTCCAGTGTGCAGTTGAGAAGATCCAATTACCATCACATCTCCTCCATGAAGCGTGTAGGTATGATTCGGTGTTTGAATTTCGTGGGTACCCTTCTCGACCAATATGAACTCAACCTCATTGTGATAATGCCAGGTATTTGAGCTCGTCCGCTCTTTACTTGAATCCGTGAACCTCCACACTTTCATGCAGAGTGAAGGGTTTTGATAAGGAATCGGTTCTTTGAAAATATGCATGTATAGCTCGGCACCACACTTTCAGCAAGCACGAATATGGATATAAAAAGCATAAATGCCCGCATTTCGGATAAGCGACAATGTGTATATCATATAACGTAGTTAGTCGTTATGAAAGATGAAAATAAGGAGTGAAGCAGTATGAAAGTAGCTATTGTCGGTTGCGGGGGGCTCGGAAATGTGCACGCCCGCGGTTACATGAATATCCCAGATGTAAAGCTGGTAGGCGTCTGCGATATCGATTTCAGTTTAGCGCAAGAACTATCCAATAAAACGGGAGCAACGGCTTTTGCCTCATTTGAATCCATGCTGCGAGAAATAGAATTCGATATTCTCAGCGTGACATTACCTAGCTATTTACATAAAGAATTTACATTGAAAGCAGCCGCCGCCGGCAAGCATGTGATCTGTGAAAAACCGCTTGCGTTACATCTCGAAGATGCCGCAGAGATGATCCGCAGTTGTGAACAGCATGGAGTTCGGCTTTTTGTCGGACATGTTGTCCGATTTTTCCCCGAATACGTTCAAATGAAGCAAGTGATCGATGATGGGAAACTAGGACGCGTTGGTGTAGTCCATGCCAAACGCATTGGCTCTCACCCCGGACGTTGGTTCTTTGATGATGATAAAAGCGGTGGCGTTATTACCGATCTCATGATTCACGATATTGATTTCTTCCGTTGGGCGATAGGGGAAGTCAAGTCTGTCTATGGCTTTAACCAACGTGTGAATGACATTGATTACGCATTGGTTACGCTATTATTCGAAAGCGGAGCCGTTGCGAATCTGGAAGCTTTCTGGGGCTATCAGGGTCCTTTCCAAACAGCTGTAGAAATCGCTGGAAGCAAAGGCATTATTCGCAGCGACAGTCAGAAAAACAGCTCCTTGCAAATTTGCAAAGCGCCTTCCGACTCGGAAGACCGACGTTTCGCAGAAGTACCTCAAAGTCCAGGATTCACTAGCCCCTATAACTTGGAATTAGCACATTTTATTCAATGCATACGAGAAGGCACGGAACCAATCGTAACTGAGAACGATGCCTATAAAGCGTTAGAAATTACCCAAGCTGCACTGGAATCTGTACGAACAGGTAAATGTATCCAGCTGCAACGGGGCAGGGCGCTAGGAGAGGTGACACCATGAAGAGATTAAAAGTAGGTATGATTAGCTTTGCTCATGGCCATGCTCACTCGTATTTGAATGCACTTAGGGCAATGGCCAATGTCGAAGTCGTTGGCATCGCAGACGAGCTTTATAGCCGCGTTGAGAACGTTATCAGCAAATACGAGCTGCCTTATTTTGAGAAGTATCAGGATTTGCTGGCCGCAGATGTGGATGCGGTTGTGATCTGTGCGGAAAACACTCGCCATGCAGAGATCACCATAGCAGCAGCGAAATCTGGTAAGCATGTGCTTTGTGAAAAGCCTCTTGGCCTCTCCGTTACAGAGATGGAAGCCATGATTGCTACGTGTAAAGAAAACGGAGTCCAGCTTATGACGGCGTTTCCCTGCCGCTACCTGGCAGCTGTTATTAAAGCGAAAGAAGCCATTGATCATGGCCAGATTGGCGATATCTTAGCTATTAAGGGAACTAATCGCGGTTCACTTCCTTCAGGCTGGTTTCTTCAAAAAGAGCTTTCCGGCGGCGGCGCTTTATTAGATCATACCGTTCACGTCATGGACTTAATGAATTGGTTTACCCAGTCTGAAGTGAAAGAAGTATACGCCTACGCTGCCACGTTATTTCACGAAAAGATCGATATTGATGATGCCGGAATGATCCATGTCAAATTCGCAAATGGGGCTGTTGGCGTTTTGGACACAAGCTGGTCACGGAACCCCGTCTTCCCTACGTGGGGAGATGTCACCATGACGGTCATTGGGACAAAGGGGACACTTTCGATCGATGGTTTTGCGCAAAAAAATGACCTGTATAGTGAAGAAACTGGCAAAGGTGTATGGACCTATTGGGGAGACTCCATGGATGATCTCTTAGTAAAATCCTTTGTCCATGCCTTGCTGAATGGCGAACAGGTGCCAATTACAGGAGAAGATGGCTTGCGTTCAACGATTGTTGCGTTAGCTGGATACAAATCAGCAGCGTTTGGGCAACCGGTATCTTTAGAGTAAACATTAAGACCGGAATTCCTTGGGAAACAGAGGATTCCGGTTTTTTTTTTATTGATGCGGATACGAAAAAGAGAATACGAAATATGGCAAGTTGTCGGATTGAGCAAAATTAAAGAATAGAGAGAAGGAAAGATCATGAAAACATTGACAGCTGTACTTGTTGGAGCAGGATCCCGTGGTGCTCGAAGCTATGCGCCTTACGCACTCGATTACCCGCATGAATTGAAGATTGTCGCAGTAGCCGAGCCGGATAAAGAAAGACGCGAGAAGTTTGCGCAAGATCATCAAATACACGCAGAACTATGCTTTGCTTCTTGGGAAGAAGTGCTCGAGCAGCCGCAATTAGCGGATATTATGATGATTTGTACGCAGGATCGTATGCACCATGAGCCGACGATTCAGTCTCTCAATAAAGGCTATCATGTTCTACTCGAGAAACCGATGTCGCCAGACCCGCGAGAATGCATCGAAATGGAGCAGGCGGCAAAGCGAAACAATCGTTTGCTGACGATTTGTCACGTGCTGCGTTATACCCCCTTCTGGTCAACGGTTAAACGGATTATTGATGAAGGACGAATTGGCGAAGTGGTATCCATTCAGCTGAACGAAAACGTTGGCTATTGGCATATTGCACACAGTTTCGTTCGCGGCAACTGGAACAACTCCGATACGTCAAGTCCGATGATTCTGTCGAAATCCTGCCATGACATGGACATATTATCCTGGCTGATGGACCAGCCATGCGTTCGAGTCAGCTCGTATGGCTCGTTGATGCATTTTCATTCTGGCAATGCGCCGGAAGGCTCTACGGATCGTTGTTTGGATGGCTGCGCAGTGGAAGCGCAATGCCCTTATTCGGCGCCGAGATTCTATCTAGGCGATGGCAAGGGCTGGGCTTGGCATTTCACACAGGATGCCAGCAGAGAAGCGATCGTAAAAAGACTGCAAACGTCCCCCTATGGGCGGTGTGTGTATAAAGCTGATAATAATGTGGTGGACCATCAGGTTGTGAACATGGAGTTTGCGAACGGTTCCACGGCTACCTTCAGCATGTGTGGATTCACAATGGAGCAGGAAAGGGTCATCCAAATCATGGGCACGAAGGGTCAAATTAGCGGCCATGACGATAAAATCATCGTGCACGATTTCGTAACGAAAGAGAAGAATGAAATTTCAATTCATGTACCTAGCAGCGGCAACGGCGGTGGGGATGCAGGGGTTATGAGCAGCTTCATAAGCGAAGTCCGCACGTATATAGGTGGGGAAAGCTTGACGTCCGCAACGGCTTCGGTACGCAGTCACTTGATGGCGTTTGCGGCGGAGGAATCACGTTTAAACAAAGGGAGATCCATCGAGATTGCTGAATTCGCCAAACAAATTATGGATGCGACTTCCGTTCGTAAGGATTAATCCATTGGTTATAGGGAAACAAGTAAATAATCGTATATAAAGTAAAAACGGGTAAATAGATTTTCATTGCCCTGAGCTCTATCATTATTAATGAAGTCGGATTAATATTGAGAATCATTTAGGGGGACACACACAATGAAGATGTGGAAGAGAACAACGGCTTTTGGTGTTGTCGCATGTACGCTTGTGCTTTCAAGTGCTTGCAATTCCGGTACCACGGGAGAAACAAATAGCACGTCTAACCCAACGTCAACTGATAGTTTAGGGAAAAAAGTAGTCGAGTTGACGACAGTTCGCAGTAATCCATCCGATATTAAATGGGATCAAGGTGAGTCGATGGACAAAAACTCCGTTTACGACGCCTACGAAAAAGATTTGGGTATTCGTATTAAGAATTTGTGGGTTGCAGATTCGAAACAGTTTGAACAAAAGCTTAACATGATGATTGCATCCAATGATATTCCCGATTTCTTCTCTGTTAATGACCAGGTTCAACTGCAACAATTGATTGATGCCGATATGATTATGGATTTGACTACAGTATTTGATAAATACGCCAGCGACGAAACCAAAGAGCATTTTACGAAAGATGGCGGGGTTCAGATGAAATCCGCAAAAGTAGATGGTAAATTGCTTGCAATACCGCTTACGGACAGCCCATATAACTCGTCGAATTATCTATGGGTTCGTAAGGATTGGTTGACCATGCTGAATCTGCCCGAGCCTAAAACGATGCAGGATGTACTGAAAATTTCCGAGGAATTTACGAAAAAGGATCCTGGAGGGACTGGGAAGTCATACGGTCTCACATTGCACAAAGAACTTTTTGATGATTATGGAATCACCGGATTTATGAACGGTTACCATTCCTATCCAGGAATCTGGCTGAAAGATGCGGACGGTAAGCTCGTTTATGGTAGTATTCAACCTCAGACAAAAGTGGCTTTGAAACAACTGCAGGATATGTATAAATCAGGTCAAATCGATCCGGAATTTGGTACGAAGGATCCGGATAAAGAAAATGAACTGGTTGCAGCTAATAAAATTGGGATGGCTTACGGTGGTTTCTATTTAAGCGCGTGGCCATTAGCAAGTGCAGCGATCAAAGACAACAAATTGGTTCAGGATTGGCAAGTATATGGACTGCCATCGGTTGATGGAACTGTTGCCAAAACACAGATCGGTTTAGGCGTTAACGGGTATGTGGTTGTTTCGAAAAACTGCAAAAATCCGGAAGCAGTCATTCAAATGATAAACCAGTGGGTCAAAGTACAGCTCAAAATGACGGATAAAGAGAAGGTGTACTATAACGGGAAAGAACTTGAAGATAAAGGTAAGCTCTATTTCAAAGCCAATCCGATCCGCGTTTTAGCACAGGATGGTTATATTCAAGCGGGTACTACGCTTCCTAAAGCCATTGAGTCGAAAGATCCTAGTGGTTTGAATAATGATCCAGACTTGATCAATCGTTACAATGCGGCACAAAACTATTTGAATGGTGACATTAGCGGCTGGTTGCACTGGATGATCGCCAAGCCAAGTGGATCCTTCTCGATCATGACGCAATATTCGAAGGAAAATCGATTTGAGCAGGATCAATTCTTTGGAGCACCTACACAAACGATGCAGGATAAAAAAGGGATACTGGTTGCAAAAGAGAAGGAGATATTCACTAAAATCGTTATGAATCAAGTATCCGTCGATGAATTCGACAAGTTCGTGACCGAATGGAAAAACCTCGGCGGTGAGGAGATCACGAAGGAAGTCAACGATTGGTATGCGAAGCAAAAATAACGAAAGCTCGTTATAACGATATGGGAGGGGCAACCCTCCTATCGTTTTTCTATTCGCTATTAGATCATCAATGAGGTGAAACATATGTTGGGTAAAAGGTTGATCCGTGAGTGGTCGCTGCATCTGATGATTTTTCCAAGTGTCATCCTTCTTTTTATTTACAGCTACATCCCCATGTTTGGTATTACGATTGCATTCGAAAAGTTTATTCCCTCGAAAGGGATCTTACATTCACCCAAGGTTGGATGGAAGAATTTTCAGTTTTTTCTAGAGTACCCCGATATTCAACGTGTATTATTCAATACGATTAGCATCGCCCTAATGAAAATGGTGGCTGGTTTGATTGTGCCGCTGATCGTATCCCTTTTGTTGAACGAGATCCGTAAGGTACTGTTCAAGAGAGTATTTCAAACACTCGTTTATTTGCCGCACTTTTTGTCATGGGTACTGCTCGGAGGTATTTTGATCGATATTCTTTCACCTTCGACGGGGATTGTGGCGAAGGTGCTAGGCATGCTGGGAATCGATCCGATTTACTTTCTGGGGAACAATCAATGGTTTCCTTTTGTTATCGTAATATCTGACGTTTGGAAAGAGTTTGGTTTCAGTACAATTGTTTATTTGGCAGCGCTAACATCAATTAATCCTTCTTTATATGAGGCTGCCTCGATGGATGGTGCAGGAAGATGGAAGCAAACATGGCATATTACACTGCCAGGTATGCTGCCCGTCATTATCTTATTAGCGACATTAAGCTTAGGTAATGTACTGAATGCTGGTTTTGACCAAATTTTTAATTTGTATAGCCCGCAAGTGTATGAGAGTGGAGATATTATTGATACACTCGTCTATCGACTTGGCATGGAACAGTTCCAATATGGTGTAGCGACGGCGATCGGTCTAATTAAATCGCTCGTATCTCTGGTTTTCATTTCGCTTTCGTATTTCCTTGCTTACCGGCTAGCGAATTACAGAATATTTTAAAGAGGAGTCGCCTTATGATACATCAACTAACGCGGAGCAGATCGCTTTTCTTGATTATAAATTATATCTTTCTTGGCGCGCTCTCCTTGCTATGTATTCTACCCATGATTCATATACTTGCTTTATCCTTTAGCTCGGGCGCAGCTGCTTCGTCAGGGTCAGTTTCCCTATGGCCCGTTGAATTTACGACTGCAGCTTATCAAAATATTTTTAACAAACCGCAGTATTTCACAGCGTTCTTAGTTACGATGAAAAGAGTGCTGCTAGGCACGTCCATCAGTATGCTGTTAACTGTGCTGGCGGCGTACCCCTTATCCAAGGAGTCCAGTCATTTTCTCTTTCGAACTGGCTATGCCTGGTACTTTGTAATTACGATATTGTTTAGCGGCGGCTTGATTCCGTGGTATATGACGATCAAATCCACAGGACTTTTGGATACGATTTGGGCGCTTATTTTGCCTGGAGCTGTACCGGTGTTTAATGTCATTCTGTTGCTTAACTTTTATCGTGGTTTACCTAAAGAATTGGAAGAGTCAGCTAAAATAGACGGCGCTAACCATTTTGTTACTTTGTTTAAAATCTATCTGCCGCTATCTGCCCCCGCGCTAGCGACGATTGGCTTGTTTACGATTGTAGGACATTGGAACAGTTGGTTTGACGGGCTCGTGCTGATGAACCGCCCCGAACATTACCCGCTGCAAACTTTTTTGCAGACAGTCATTATTAAGAAAGATTTCAGATTCATCTCCGCGGATGATCTCGATATGTTGAGACTATCTGATCGAACGAGTACAGCCGCACAAATTTTTGTTGCAGCCGTACCTATTCTGATCATATACCCGTTCTTGCAGCGCTTTTTTACAAAAGGAATAGTAATGGGAAGTGTGAAGGAATAAGTGAGTTCAGGATGGCAGCCATTCAGATATTCATTGCTTAAGCTTATGCGCTCATGACATAATTAGCGTGGAAATTGTGATTCCGAGTATGGGTTGAGCGGGTGTGGATATTATGAACATAATGAAAAAGTTGGAATCGTTGAAAACTCCTTCTATTTTTATAAAGCTGTTTCTTACTTTTTTCCTGGTTATTACGCCTCTTTATCTAATTACCTTGCGAATTAACGTGAAGGGATCGGACGGAATCCGATACGAAATGTCGGAGTCTATGAAGGCCAGAACGGATTATTTTATGAATATGCTGGAGAGTGAGATTGGTCGAATTTCGGATTCACTTCCCGAATATGTCGTCGATCAGGATCTTCGGAAACTAAGTTCGATTGGTGATGAAATTAGTCAGTACGAACGAATAGAACTTGTAAACGCGCTGCAAAGACGGCTGTACTTAATGAAGTATTCCAGCCTGTATATAGCCGCTGCCAAAGCTTACATCCCCTTGATCGGAAGGACGGTCACGCAAGCTGATTACGATGAAGGTATCAATGAGCCGGAATTCGAAGCATTGAGGAAGCAGAATAGCGGCGGCCCAATCATTTACTGGCACGATCGATTGTTTCTGAGTCTGGCGTATCCGGCGAATGTGAAACGAAGCCCATTGTTCGTGCTCGGCATCGAACTGTCGATTAAGCAGATACAAGACATGCTATACTCCGTAGCAAGACCCGGTCAAGGGAATGCAGTACTTATTAATTTGAAGCAGAATTGGGAGATTAGCGATCAGGGGAACAAAACCGAGGTTGAGGAAATAAAGTCGTTTTTACAAAGCCAGCAGGACAAGGGAATTCAGAGCGACTTGACGACCATGAGCCTTAATAAGGAGCGAACCATCGTATCTTATCGATTTTCACCCGCGATCAATACCTATCTCGTGACGTTTACACCAGAAGCATATATGCTCGGTCCGATGACAACTCTCAAAAACTGGTTTTGGGTGATGTCCAGCGTTTCCGTCATCATCATCATATTCTTTTCCTACTCCATTAATAAAGTGATCCTGCGTCCGATGAGGAAGCTTATTTATGCCTTTAATCGAACGTGGGACGTTCACACGTATCCAGTCTTGCCGACCAATCGCAATGATGAGTTCGGTAATTTATACCGGGGATTTAACAAAATGGTAGAACGGTTAAGATGCTTGATCCAGGAGGTTTATGAGCAGGAAATCAGAAGTCAACGATCAGAATTGAAGCGACTGCAGTCACAAATCAATCCGCATTTTTTATATAATTGCTTCTTCGTCATGTCTCGGTTGATCAAGAGAGTAGATACGGAACAAGCCTATCAATTCTGTATGAATATGGGTAACTATTTCCAAATCGTAACGCGCGACAAGCCGGATGAAATTCCGTTTCAACTAGAAATCAATCATGCTCGCACTTATGTGGATATCCAGACTGTTTGTCTAGGCGATCGCATAAAAGTCGAGTTTCAGATACCTGAATGGATCGTAAACGAAGGGACCGTCATTCGCTTTGTCCTTCAGCCAATCATCGAGAACGTGTACAAGCATGTTTTTGAGCATCAAGAGGGCGATGGGAATCTATGGATTCATTTTGAAAAGAACGTCGATGAGATTCTCATGCATGTGGAGGACGACGGCAATGGTTTGGGTGATTCCATGATCGAACTATTGAACGGGAAAATCACCAATGAGATGGATGAAATCGATAGCTCGATCGGCATCGTAAACGTTCACAGACGCATTCAATTACGTTACGGGGAGGACTGTGGCCTTACTTTTGCAAGATCTCGTCTTGGCGGACTGCACGTGCAGATTAAGCTTAGGACATGACAGGGAGGGGAATCAGATGTATCGATTGCTCGTCGTTGACGATATGCCCATTGTAGCAGATGGTTTGATGGAGTTGCTGCAAGGCATGACGCATTTAAACTTGAAATTGTATAAGGCATATTCAGGAACGAAGGCACTCGACATTCTGAGAACTGAAAAGATTGATATCGTGCTGAGTGACATCAAAATGCCCGGCATGCAAGGCATTGATCTGCTAAAGGAGATTAAGGTGAGTTGGCCAAACTGCAAAGTGATCTTTCTAACGGCTTACGATGACTTTGCTTATGTGCGCAGCGCGATTTCGCTCGGTGGCTTTGAATATATTTTGAAAATTGAAGGGGATGACAAAATCGTCCGGACTGTTGAAAAAGCAATTATTAGTCTGAACGAAGAAAACGTCGCAAGAACTTTAATTCACGGTACGGACAGGCATACGACTTTGGCCGATACAGCTCCACGGGAAGCCTATGTATGGGAGTTGCTAAGCGAAGAGAAAACGAATGAGACCGACCTAATTAACGCATTGGTGGGGATGAACCTCTCACTTCGAGCTGATTTGCCTATGCAGATGGTGATGGGGAACTTTAAAGAGTGGGACTGTGTGAAGGATCAGGCTGGGCTGCTCGCCACTGTTCAAAATATTATAGAGCAATATACGGGGGACTGTGCCCGTTTATTGATTAGTAGTAGTAATGATTCTCAGTTTCTACTCCTAATTCAAGAGGATGGCGATGCTTACGAAGGGCCTGAAACAGCTTCCTTCATTCGCAGCAAGTTGGAACCGATTCGCCAAACATGCCGAAAATTACTGGATATCCAGATCGCTTTTGTTCTGCACGATTTACCGGCAGGATGGAGTGGGTTTCGTCATGTTTTTGAGAATTTGAAGAGTGATATCGCCCTTGGAGCAGACATTTCTTTGGGAATGATTGAAGCGGGAGCACTTAGCGAAACTACAGTACAATCGGACAAAAATGAGAGCGGTACGAACTATTTTCAGTTGTATAAAGTTCGGTTGTTAGACAATTATTTAGCGAGTGGAAACGAAGTTGATTTTAATAAATTGTTTCATGAGTTGAAGGCTTTTCTATTAGAGGATTCGACGTTTCGGCTGCACAAGCTGGAATGCCTTCATGCGCTTCATGCCGTTTTTGTATCGAATATGATGGCTTGCCAAATGACGGATGAGCTGGACATGGCTTTAGATCTATATAAAAGAATTCACCTTAGTGGTAACAGATATTGGGAAGAGCTGCAGCAGCAATATAGGCAAATTGCATCCTCCATTTTCGAGTATAAGCGAACCATGGCAAGCGAGAATTCGCCAGAGTGGATCGATAAGGTGCATACGTATATCGAGGCACATTTGGCTGATGATCTGACACTTCCTATGCTGGCCTCACAGGTGAACTTTAACCCTTCTTATTTTTCCCGATTCTATAAGCAGAAGACGGGGATTTCGCTATCTGATTACATTGCGGATATTCGTAATACAACGGCGAAGGAACTGTTGAAGTGTAACAAAATTAAAATTCAAGATATCGCAACGAAAGCTGGCTATCAATCGAGTATGGCGTTTATTCGGTTTTTCAAAAATCAAAATGGGATGACACCTCAGGAGTTTAGAAGAAAGATGTCATCTGCCATCTTCGTTTCTGAAGCGAACAATAAATATTAACGAAGTGGAAAGTAAAATGCAGTAGTATCTCTGAGTTAGTTCTTATTAAAATGGTTCCAAGGCAGGTGATCTTAAGATCGCCTGCCTTCAATTTTTTAGAGGAGGAAAAGGGGTTTTGTATTTTTATATCGATATCTGCTTGGTTTCTCCAAAAATTTCTAATTATCTACAAAATTCGGCAACATTATTAAACGTTGCCAATCTCGAGCTGGGCCGCTTTGATCTCATGCGGTTGTCTGCATGGGATTCGAACGATAATCGTCGTTCCTTTGAGCTCGGAGCTCTCCATTTCCAATCCGTAGGCTGCTCCAAACAAAAGCTTGATCCGCTCGTTAACGTTGTACAATCCTATGCTTCCTCTTTCGGCAGATTGTGAAGAGCGGGTCAGTTTTTGCCTGATCTCATTCAATTTCTCCGGTCCAATGCCGCTTCCGTTATCAGCTATTGTGATACGTAGATCATTCTCATCGCTATAACCCTGGATCGTAAGCAGATTGTTCTGACGCTTACGGTCGAAGCCGTGCATGAGATAGTTCTCGATAAGCGGCTGGAGAATCAATTTAATGATGCCGTACCCCATAATCGACTGTTCGACTTCGATCTCGTAGTGAAAGAAGTTTTGATATCTCGCATTGAATATTTTGAGGTACATGTTGCATAAGTCGATTTCTTCAGCCAGGGTGACGACTGAATCTGCTTTGAGCGATGCCCGGAAGAGAGCAGCGAGCGAATGAATCATTTCTCCGCCTTCGTCATTCCCGTCGATCTCCAGTCTTGCTCGTATCGCTTCTAACGAATTGTACAAGAAATGCGGATTGATCTGGTTCTCGAGAATTTTCATCTCCGCGATTTTTTGCTGCAGCTCGTAAACGTAAGACTTATTAATATGGTCCTGCAGGCTGTCGCACATCTTGTTGAAATGGACGGCTATTTGTTCGAATTCATTATCTTTATTGTTCAGAGGGATCCGGTAAGCCAAATTGCTTTCAACCGTCTTGCTCATTGCTTTGACGATCCGGTTAACCCGTTTGGATATTATGCTAGTCACAAGAAAATAAACCGAGAAGATGAAGAGCAACAGAATAATGGCTGCGATATAAGTGGAGTTGTTAAAAATATTCAGCTGCTTCTTCAATGCTGATTTCGGCAATACGGCAGCATAGATAAAAGGGTCTTTATCGGAGCTGGCCATTCTGACAATGCTGTCCTCGGCCAGCATCACGGAATCCGACGATTGGCGGAGCTGCTCGAAGTAGGAATATTTTCGCCCATAATAGGTCGAAGACGAGTCGAACACAACCTCTCCATCCCGCGTTAACACGAGCAGATAGCCTTTCATGTCTTTGCCAAACTGGTTGATGGTATATTGCAGGTCGTCCATCCCGAATTCTACAATGAACCGACCAAGAAAGAGGCTGGAGCTCGGGTAGTAGAAGTTACTGGCGACGTCAAAGTAGTTCTTGGATGCTTGGGAGGCCACGTATTCCCCCGGATGGGCAGGAACAATAAAGCTCTCCTGTGAAGAGTCCCGTAGTCGGGGAATGTTCTGCAGGATCGCTTCGGTATGGTCAAAGAAGGCATAGTCCAAATCATACATATACAAATAGGCCTTCTGTGAATGGCTGTTATAGAAGATGAGGTTGTTAATGTTAGGGTCAAGGCTTAATAGGTCTTCGAGTTTGTAAGCCATGTTCTTTCTCTCATAGGAGTCTAAGGGCACAGTTCCTAACTGGTCTGTAACGTCCATCATACTCATGATATAAGCAAATAACTGTTCGTCATCGTATATTTTGAGCAGGATGTCTTTAATCGTCTTCGTACGGTCGTTCATCGTATTCTGCAGCGCTGCGATAATTTGCTGATGGATTCCGATTTGTCCTTCCTTCAGTAATGCGTAGGAGTTTCTGGACACATACCCTGTGAAAATATAGAGGGCAACGGATAGAACCAGAATATAGAGCAACAGGATTCGGGTAAACAGCTTGATGCGTATCCGTTTTTTCATTTGAATTCTGCCGGTGACACACCGGTCGCCTTTTTGAAAATTTTATAAAAATGGCTTGGTTCCAAGTAACCCACTTTGGCTGCTATGTCCGTCATTTTCATGTCGGTTTGCAATAGCAGTTCCTTTGCCTTCTCGATTCGCAGATGGTTCAGGTAGCTGCTGAACAAGATCCCGGTTTCTTTCCGGAACAGCTGACCCAAATAAGACGCATTGATATTAAATTTATAGGACAACGTCTTTAGCGATAAATCTTGATTTGAATGCTGCAAAACGTAGTCCAAGATCGGTTTTATCGTCGCGTTGGCAGTGCCGTTCTTATCGCCGAAGAGATCCGAAGCGAGTGCAACGGTTTCATAAACCAGCTTTGCCAAGTCATCAAATCTGGTAGAGGACTCGAATCGAAGGTAAAGATGCTTGAACTGTTCCGGTACATGTAGCGGATTAACAACGGATTTCTTTACCGTGTTGGCGATTTGAAACAGCAGCTCAAGCAATGCGTTCTTGAACTGTGAAAGCGGGAGATGCGATGCGTCTTGTAGACCTTCTAACGCGGCCCGCGTTAATTCCAAACACTCTTCTTTCTTTCCGGCCAAGATCAGGTTATTGATGGTTTCATAAGGAAAGCTCGGTAGCTGTTCTTGTCCGGAGTGGTTCTTCGTATCATCGTCGGAATCGATCAGACTGTTTGGAGGCAATAGAAAACTATAGCCTTGCAGCTCTTTGGCGGACTGATAGCTGAGATCTGCGCCAAGCAGATCGGTTGTCCGTTGCCCGATCGTGATTAAGATTTGGAGGTCATTTCGAGCTTTAATCTCGGAAAGAAATAGCTTTAGCTGCCCTAGAAGTGGAGAGCCGCCGTTTGTTTCGGTGGGTTCAGAGAATATGGCAACCACGTCGAAGGAGGAGTCACAGAAAGACAAACGCAGCGTATTGTGGTTAAACCATTGAGCCAGTTGATCGCGGATCGATAAGGCAACCTTGTGCTTCTGTGCGTTATCTTCGCCGCTCAGTACTCTAATTAACGCAATGCGAAAACAATCGAGATTCAGCTCGATTTGAGCGATTTGTGATTTCTCTTGCAATTCGGCTCGAGAGATAGAACCTGTAACCCATCGAAGCAGGATGTTCTCGCGAAATGCATTCAATTGTTCGGCAAGTCCGATCTGACGGTTCGTGGTATCCTGCAGCTTCTCGACTATCGCTGAAATGCTTGCAACGAATTCGTTCTTATCCAGCGGTTTCAGCATGTAATTCTCGACACCGAGCTTGACGGCCTGCTTCACATATAAGAAATCGTCATGACCGCTTAGGATAAGAATCTTGATGTCCCATCCACGTTGATGGATGCTGCGAATGAGTTCGATTCCATCCATTTGCGGCATACGAACATCCGTAATCAGAAGATGGACCTGGTGTCTCTCCATCAAATCAAGGGCTTCAATTCCGTTGTAAGCGTCCCCAATTACATCAAGGCCAAAATCATCCCAAACGGTCGATTTCCTCAATGCTTCGACTACGATCGGTTCATCATCTACGATCAGCACGTTATACATGTGACAGGTCCCTCCAGTTAGCATCTAAGATAGCACAAATGATGATCGTGTGAAAAGGCTCTAGAGTTTTGACAGTTCGATTGAGAGTTTTGACAATTGAGAGACATCCTCCACCTCCGTTACCATTAGTGTCAAGGGAGGTGACACTCAACCATGAGCAGCACAGCAAGCAGTAAAACTGTAACCGTTTCCGCGAAGGAAGGCAAGAAACTGTTTTACATGGCCACGCCATTCATTGCGCTGGTATTCGTATTCAACTACTTGCCTCTATACGGATGGCTGTATGCATTCTTCGATTACAAGCTCGGCCATAAGTTGTTCGATTCGGAGTTCAAAGGCTTCTTCTTCTTCAAAATGATTCTAAGCGATCCGATCACGGTCGACGAAGTGAAGCGGATTATGTCGAATACGCTAGGCATTAGTTTCTTAAGCTTGCTCGTTCAAGTATTGCCGCTAATATTCGCGTTATTCCTCGTGGAGATGAAGTTTGAGCCGCTGAAGAAAGCCATTCAAACGTTGACGACGCTTCCGAATTTCTTAAGCTGGCCGTTAGTGTATGCGTTTGCATTCTCCATGTTCTCGGAATCCGACGGCTTTATCAACAAGCTGCTGATACAGCTTCATATCATTGAAGATCCGATCAGCTTCTTGGTTAGTTCGAGCCATGTCTGGTTGACTCAAACGGCGTACTTGGCTTGGAAAACGATCGGTTGGACAGCCATTATTTACATAGCCGCCGTTACTTCGATAGACAACGAGCTGTATGAAGCGGCCAGGATCGACGGCGCCGGGAGGTTCCGGATCATGTGGTCCATCACGGTACCGCATTTAATGCCTACCTTCTTCGTACTGATGATGCTTAGCATAGCCAACTTCTTGAATAACGGCCTCGATCAGTACTTGGTTTTCCAGAACGCACTGAACACCGATTCCATCGAGGTGCTCGATCTCTATGTGTACAATGTCGGCATACGAAACGGCATGTCAGGCTATAATTATTCGTTTGCCACGGCAGTCGGCATATTGAAGTCGGTTGTCAGCATTGCGCTCTTGTTCTCGGTGAACTTTGCCTCGAAGAAGGTTCGCGGAGAAGGAATCATTTAAAGAGGGGATTGCCCATCATGAAACAAAAGGCATCATTCGGGAGCTTCAGCTTCAGCTTCATCAATAGTACGGCATTTATCCTGTTCGCGCTGTTATGTATTTTTCCCTTGTATTACATCTTTGTGCTCACGGTGAGCGACAACAAATGGGTAGCTTCCGGGGCGCTGGTCGTATTCCCGAAGGGGTTTAATATCCAGAACTATATTCAAGTTCTCAAGCTTGACGGAATTGGCATGGCACTGTGGGTTACGATTCTCAAAACGGTTGTCGGTACAGCTTGTACGCTCGCAGGCTCGTCATTCCTTGCATTCTTGTTCACAAAGCCTCACATGTATATGAGGAAATTTCTATATCGGTTCGTGCTGGTCACGATGTACTTTAATGCAGGCTTGATTCCATGGTTTATCAACATAAAAAACCTTCATTTGATGAATACGTTCGCCGTTTATATCATTCCGTACATCGTTGCTCCGTTCTATATCATTCTGATCAAGACGTTTCTGGAGAGCATCCCGAGCGCCTTGGAGGAGTCAGCGCAAATCGACGGAGCCGGTATATTTCGGGTATTCTGGAGCATCTTAGTACCGCTGTCCAAACCGATTCTCGCCACGGTTGCCGTATTCGAATCGGTCAATCAATGGAATAACCTGCGCGATAATTTGTTTCTCATCACAGATTCACGGCTGAATACGCTGCAATTTGTCTTGTACAAGTTCATGTCGGAAGCGGATGCGTTAGCCAGCAAAATTATGGTTAACGGTGGAGCGGGCCTATCGGCCTCGAATTTCACGCTCACACCGACCGCGGTCAGCATGACGATTGCCATGGTTGTTATTCTCCCGATTGTCTGCATCTATCCTATTATGCAACGTTATTTTACCAAAGGGATTATGCTAGGTGCAGTGAAAGGGTAGAACTACAATATAGACGCATGTATACAAATGGGGAGGCACACAAGAATGAAGAAGAAGGTTTCAGCTTTAGCGGCGGTGACAATCGCTACGATGCTCACTGCAAGTTTGGCTGGCTGTGGTAGCTCGAACACGGGGAATAACGGTAATGTTACCGGAAATACGAAGAGTGATACGGCTTCGAACGACACGTCGAACGCGGCTAATTCGAATAACACGACGACTGCAACTGAGGAGAAGGCGCCGCTTGAACCGGTCAAAATTTCGGCGTTGATTGGGCCAAGCAGTCTTTCCGGCGTTCAGAGCGATGAGATTTCAACAGAGATCTTCGAGAAGAAATTCGGCTTGAAAATCGATCATATCTTCGCCGGCGATAAATTCGACGAAAGGCTCTCCGCAATCATGGCAAGCGGCGATATGCCGGATCTGATCGAGTTCAAGGATAAAAAGCAATTCGAAAGCGCTGTCAAGGCAGGCGTTCTGATGTCCCTCGATGATCTGGTTGCGCAATACGGCCCCGACATCACTAATAATCTGCCTTCGATGCTACAATACATGAGAGACAACTATAGCGATGGATCAGGCAAGCTGTATGGCTTGGCATCGCAAATCGGCGTCAGTCAGCCAACGAACCTTCTTCATATGGCACTCTATTCCAGATATGATCTCTATAAAAATGCCGGATCTCCTGAACTGAAAACCTATGACGATCTGCTGAGCACATTGAAAACGATGCAAGCGGAATATCCGAAGAATGACAAAGGTCAGAAAGTATATCCATTGCAGCTGTGGAGCGATTGGGATTCCATCAGTATGAGCTTGGTCGACTTTACGATTCCGGGATACATGGGTGTCAGCGCAAACTCGGGAACGCTGCAATTCACGGAATACGATCCAACTACCAAACAACTTAAGAGTGTATTTGATCCTTCCAGCGATTACATAAAAGGCGTAGAATTCTTCCATAAAGCGAACCAACAGGGTATTTTGGACCCGGATTCGATCTCCCAAAAATGGCCGAACGCTGAGAGCAAAACGAAAGAAGGCCGCGTACTGACGACAATGTGGGGCTGGCAATCACAGATCTTTAACGGCAATGATCTCGTTAAATCTAATCCTATGGCAGGCATGATTCCGCTGTTCCCAAAAGACGAAGCGAAAATGCTTGTACAAGCAGAATTGCCGGTCGGTGGCGGTTACGTATTCGGCATCGGCAAAAATTCCAAAAATGCGGACCGTATTATCCAACTGTTGAACTATTCCGCAACGGTACAGGGCTCGACTGAGCTAATGAATGGCGTCGAAGGCAAGGCATGGACGCTCAATAACGGCAAAGCAGAGTATGCGCCTGAATACTTGGAAAAAGTGGCGAAGAACGATCCATCCACAGCCGGCTATGAAAGCTTCTTGATGCTAAATAAATGGAACATCGATCCAAGAACGAACGAGTCGATTACGCATGAAGGTTGGTCGCAGTTCGTGAAGAAAAACCTGACGTCGGCCGAACAGGAATGGGCAACTGCGAATAATTCGTTGAATGTGTATGACTATGCCAAGAAGAATCTGACGGTTGTTCAAGATGATGGCGTAGTGGCACTCGCAGGAGCTCCATCGGATGATATCAAGGTTATCCAGCAGAAGCTGGGTGAAATCCTCAAAACGATGTCATGGAAAATGGTATACGCGAAGAATGATGCGCAATTCAACGAGCTTAAGCAAGAGCTGATCGATAAGGCAACACAATTAGGTGCGGATAAAAACTTCCAATGGGCTCAAACCGAGCTGGCTACCGCATCTGCAAAAGCATCCAAATATACAGAATATCACGTTCAATAACAGACTGATTTATCCATAAGTGCAATGGGTGCCGCGGCTATATTTGGAATCTACGGGCTCCAAATATAGCCGCTTTCTGTTTAAGAACGGGTTGAAGGAGACGTTGAACTTGAATTATTACGTATCTGTTCATGGTAGTGATTGGAATCCGGGTACGGAAGAAGAACCGTTTGCGACGCTTGCGAAGGCGCGCGACTGCGTCCGCTCCATTAATAGCCTAATGACGAAGGATATCGTCGTTTATTTACGCGGAGGCATCTATTATCTGGATAGCGAGATTGTGCTTGATGAACGAGACAGTGGTTCAAACGGATTTATCGTTCAGTACCGTAATTACCCAGGCGAAACGCCGATTCTCTACGGAGGACAACGCATTACAAACTGGGAGCACATCAAATTTAGCGTCTATAAAGCGAAGGTTGGTCGTAATTGGTCATTTCAATCCTTAATCGAACACGATGAATGGGGGATTCGTTACGCAAGTAGCTCGCTTACAGGCCCAGGGCAGTGGCATTTGGATACACAAGAAGGAGAACTGTTCTATTGGCCAAGAAGCGCAGATATCTCGAACGCGGTAATTGCCGCACCGACCATGACAGATATGTTCCGGCTGGTCGGAAGCTCGCCTTCTACCCCGGTAAAGAACATTCAAGTTATTGGACTGCGGCTTCAATTAACGGATACGATCCAACAATTTGATTATGTTGATTCCATTGATTTTGTAAACGGCAACGCAGAGCGTGAAGAAACAAAGCACGGTCTCATTTATATGGAAAATGCGGAATCCATTATGGTTGTGAATTGCAAGCTCTTGAATGCCGGCGTGTGCGGAATATGGCTCAACAAGCATGCACAGCATAACGAGATTTATGGAAACTGGATTGAAGGCTCCGGTTTAAACGGAGTTTATTTAACGGGTTGGTCCTTCGACCAAGGACCGTTTCTGTCTTCAGAAGAAGCTTATGTCAACAAGTTCAATATCGTATCCAACAATTTCATCTTTGACAGCGGCAAATTCGAGCTGACGCGAGGCTCCGGTATACAGCTTCATCAAAGCGGTGACAACGAGATCTCTCATAATCGCATTTTGAGAGCGCCGAGATATGGCATTTCAATGAAAGGCGATCGTTACGGAGTCCTCGAAAATCATGGATCTATCTATGGGATCCCGGTGACTAGAGACAATCGCTATGATTTTCTTTATACCCGAAATAATCAGATCTTGTTTAATGATATCTCCAACGTGATGACGAACTCCGAGGACGGAGCAGGCATTGAATCTTGGGGAGTAGGTACGGGGAATGTATACGATCATAACTGCGTCCACGACTTTGTCAATCTCAACCATTGGCGCAACTGGTTCGGCGGCATCTATTTGGATGACTGCTCGGATTACATGACAGTCACGAATAACATCGTATATGGCATACACGGCGGGCATGCTTTCGGCATTATGGAGAAAGGCATTGAGAATCGGGTATTTAATAACATTATTGCGAATAACGGACTGACATGGGCGATCTGGATGCAAGAATTTGCCGAGGTCTCTTATGGTTTGAAGCTTGGCTGCAACATCCTCTACAACAATAATACGACCGCGATTTATGGCTTTGAACACCTTCCCGAAGGTTTTGCGGGGAATCCCGTTTATACATCTGTTTATGATGGTGAGCTGCCAGAGAGGATTGCGGGCTTCGATCATAATCTCATTTACGAGCCGATGGGTTCAACAGATGTACTTATGGGCGATAAAAGTACCGTTTATCTCTCCTATGAGAACTGGAAGGCGGCTTATGGACACGATGTCCATACCGTACTCGGCAAGGATCCGCTCTTCGTGGATGCCGAGAATGGAGATTTCAGACTTCGTTCGGACTCGCCTGCTTTGGCGCTCGGTTTTACACCGATCGATCAGAGCTTGATCGGTCTGAAGAGCGATTTCCCGTGGGAGCCCATTCAAACAAAGCCTGTCAGCGCGTTAATAGAAGCTAATGGTATCCGCAATCTTCCTCGTTTACATCAAGCAGCGAAAGAGGTAAAGCTATGATTTATACAACATTCGGCCAAACCGGCCTTAGCGTCTCCAAGCTCGGCCTTGGCGGCGCACCGCTTGCAGGCGACTTCGGCAGGACGGATGAAGCGGAGGTAGAGAGCCTCATTCACGAGTCAATCGATTCAGGTATTAATTTTATCGATACCGCCCCTAAGTATGGCATGGGCGAATCCGAACGCCGAATTGGAAAAGCGCTTGTTGGGCGTAGAGATAAAGTTATTCTAGCATCGAAAGCGGTTCGTTCGGATCTTCGCTACGATTACGACAGCACGATCCTCTCCGTTGAAGAGAGCTTACAGAGGCTGCAAACCGATTGGATTGATATCCTGCAGCTGCACGATGTGGAATCGCAACCAGTCGATCTTATTATGAACGAAACTGTTCCTGCTCTCGAGAAGCTGAAACAGGATGGGAAAATTCGTTATACAGGCGTGACGACGCGCGTTCTGCCTCTACTGATGGACTATATGAGGACAGGCAGCTTCGATGCCATTCAATTCTATACTCGTTATATGCTGATCGACCATACGGCTAAGGATGAAGTGATGCCTCTTGCGCAGGAAACCGGTATCGGCGTCATCAACGGCAGCGTTCTGGGACTGGGCATGCTGGCGGATGCTCCTGCTCATTTTCTGGAAGAGGAAGTCTCGCGTAAAGCGCAAAGCCGTATCGACCAGCTGCATTTCCTGCGCAAGTCGGAGCCAAAGGGCCTTATTGAACCGGCCATGCGGTTTAGCATAAGCCATCCCGCTATTCATGTGACATTAACGGGAACATCCTCGCGAACGTCTCTTCGAACCAACCTGTCCTACTGCGATGGGAGGGGCTTGGAAGAGGAAGAACTTCAGCGCGTCTATGATCTGTTCCAAGGTCAGCCATTGTTTAACTAGTTCCTAGAGGAGTGATTGAAATGCCATCAAGAATAAACGCGCTGCCTAAAGTACATGCGGCGTCACGCATCGTCCCTCCGCAATGGGCCCTTCAGGAGCAGCAGCTATTTGAAACTTTAAACAAGGCGGCCAAGGAATTCGTCGAACGTTACACGCATCCGGACGGGACGCTCATTTGGTTTGATCATTGGCCGGGTATGGACGGATCAGACGATCCTTACGAGGGCTTCATGAACCTGGCATTACTCTATGTGCTTGGCGGAAGCAGCGAGCTTTATGAAGTTTCGCGTAAAATCTGGGACGGTATCACCTGGCAGTGGACAGAGTACGGTCAACTTCACCGGGAATTTGATGCCTATTATGACTGGATGCATCACGGAGAAGGCTATCTCTATCTCTATTTCCTTGGGTTGGCGGGGCCTGCGACGCTGAAGGACCGCCAGCGCGCCGTTAATTTTGCGCGCATGTACACAGGGGAAGACCCGGAAGCGCTAAACTACGATTCCGATATGAAGCTAATCCGCTCGCCGCTTAATGGGAGCCGAGGACCTCGTTTTGAAGTCGATGAGGAGGATTGGAGCACACACCGCGGAATCCTCGACGATTATTTAGCCCCATATGAGGATATTCCGGGTGTGGATTTCGAAAGCATGAAATGCGCTTGGTCGAACGACAGCATCTATAAGCACATCATCAGAATGATGAACGAACGAATGAACCGCGGTGATGTTCCGCTTAATTTGAACGCAACGGGATTGATTACGCATGCGTTTCTTCACACAGGGGAACAGAAGCTGAAAAACTGGGTGATCGAATATGTAGATGCATGGCAGGAACGGACACGTTTAAACGGAGGCATCATTCCCGACAACATCGGATTGACAGGGCAAATCGGAGAGTATAATGACGGCAAATGGTGGGGCGGCTATTACGGTTGGCGCTGGCCGCACGGGTTCATGACCATTATTGAACCGTTGACGAACGCTTGCATGAATACAGTGTTGCTAACCGGGGACATGAATGGGCTGCGGTTAGCAAGGGAGCAGTTAGACGCTAACTGGAAGCTGGGACGAGAGCAAGACGGCAAATGGCTGGTTCCTTATAAGCATTTTGACTCCGGCTGGACGGACTTCCGAGAAGCGCTGCCCAAATATCCGATCTATCTATGGACAATGTCGATGGCGGACGAAGACCTGGACCGCGTCGAGCGAATTGCGAAGGACCATGACTGGAACGAGGTTATTGTGCCGGCATTTTCCGGAAGAGATCCGAGAACAGGCCGCGAAACGAAGCATTACATTGGCAATACGCAGCCATGGTTTCAATATATCCGCGGACTCAATCCGGATTATCCGGAACGAATTCTTAGCGCCAATTTCGAGATGATCGGCAACCAATTGGCCAAAATGCGATCACCGGAAGGAGATCCGCGCAGCTGGACGGAGCATTATAGCGAAGGGATGTACTCCGCCATTCACATTTGGCAGGAGATGTGTCCGCTCTACTTTGAAGGTCTTGTTCAGCTGACTTTGGGAGGGCCGATGCATATTTCCCATGGAGGGCTGCAGCATGGCCGCGTTCGATATTTTGACGTGACGGCTGAACGCCCAGGTTTGCCTGTCGGAGTTTCAGCCCTTGTAGAGAAGCTGGAGGCGGATTCCATGACACTGCATTTGGTCAATACGAGCTCGTTCGATGACCGGGAGTTAATCGTTCAGGCAGGTGTATTCGGCGAGCATAGCTTTGGCCTTGGAGAAATAATCGACCAGATAGGCGAGGTTCAGGGATCCGTAGAAGTAAACGGGAAATGGCTGCACGTTTCGCTGCCTGCAGGAACAGGCATCACGCTGCGTTTATCGATGGAGCGTTACGTGAATGAACCTTCGTACGACTTGCCTTGGCCAAATCCAAGCCCAGAGCAACCGATTCGAGGAAGGAGCATGTCATGATGATAGATGCAAATCAGCAAGTCTTCAATCCAGTACTCCCCGGAGATAACCCGGATCCCTCGATAGTCAGGGTAGGCTCCGACTATTATATGGTGACGTCGACGTTTCAGTATTTTCCTGGCGTTCAAGTTCTCCATTCCCGCGATCTGGTGAAATGGAAGTCAATCGGTCATGTCATTACGCGGAAGAGTCAACTCGATCTAACCGGGATGCCGGACTCTTTCGGCGTATTTGCGCCGGATATCTCGTACTATAACGGAAAGTTCTGGGTAGTCGTTCCCTATTACCACGGTCAGCCGCGCTGCACGACGCTGCTATTCACGGCCGACCGACCGGAAGGGCCTTACAGCGAGGCGACTATGCTCAATCATCATTTTATTGATCCGTCGATCTTCAACGATGACGATGGGAAGCGCTATTTAGTGTTCGGCGGAGGCTGGGTGCATGAAATGAAGCATGACGGTTCCGGCTTCGTCGGTGAAGCTAAGCAGGTGTGGCCGGGAACGGGAGGCGCTGCCCCGGAAGCGCCGCATATCTTGAAACGAAACGGATGGTACTACCTTATGCTTGCTGAAGGGGGTACCTTCTTCGAACACATGGAAACGCTTTCGCGGAGCCGCTCGATTTGGGGGCCTTATGAGCCTTGCCCGCATAATCCTGTGCTTATGCAGCGTGACTCCGAGAAATCAATACAGCGGGTGGGGCACGGCAAGCTTGTTCAAGATGAGGAAGGAAACTGGTGGATGTTCCACCTCGGAGGTCGACCATTAACGTCAGGGGGCTTTTGCCCGCTTGGCAGGGAGACGTTCCTTCAGCCGGTGCAATGGACGGATGATGAATGGTTCATGGTCGGAGAAGCGGGTGAACCCTGCGTGTCTATAGTGCTGCCGCAAAGCGGGGTGGCACGAGAACCGGCCTTCGATCTCCATGATCAGTTAACCGGTACCGAGCTTTCTCCTGATTGGGAGTGGGTTCGACATCCTGTTGATGAGGGGTATTCATTGTCATCCGAAGGGCTTCGGATAGCTTGCAAACCGTTTATCCCATTCTCTCTGCAATCTACCCTCATATTAACGAGACGCTGGCAGAGTTTTGGATTTGAGGCGACGGCCACGGTGGCCTTCCATTCTGAGAGCAGGGGCGAGGAAGCAGGGATGACGATGTATCGGGACACCGATGCGTTCCTTTTCTTCAATGTTCGGAACGGGCTCGGCCAGACAGCGGCCCAGTCTTTTGACGTCAGACGCTTGCACGAGAACCAAGAGCACGAAGGCCTCTATTTAGAGGTGGGACAATATGTGAAAGTGCTAAAGACAACGCTTGGTACATGGCGCCTGTCTATTCGGCCTGGCGAGCGGCTTTGGCTCAAAATCCGTTTAGAGCCGAAAACACAGATTATTACGCTGCTCTATTCGATAGACGGCCAAGTCTTCGAAGCAACCGGCATCGCATTATCAGCGGAATTTCTGTACCCCGAACGAAGCAACCGCTTCTTGTGCTTCACTGCGCCGCGAATTGGTCTCTATGCCAAAGGGGTATACGGAGAATCAGAGGGTTTTGCTCAATTCAGCTCTTTTACGATGCAGCCGCTCTGATAATAAGCAATGCATGAGAGCACTATATCCTTTTGAAATTGTCGGGCGACCGGCAAATCTCATTAGTCTCATTTATAACCATTACGCACATAGTGTGAGTAATATATATTGATGAGACTGATTTTATTATAAAATGAGATATGTATTTGATATACCGAATGTAAAGCCAGTCAGGTCAAACAATTGATCTGACTGGCTTATTCATTTTATTAAATAAAGGAAACCAAACTTGGAGATCGGGCAGCGTAGGGATATAACCCCTAATGCCGCCCTTTCTTCATATTTACGTTTTTTTTGATTTAAGCGAGTGGTCTGCAAAGTGAGCAGACTAGCCGCTTTGTATGCGTACACCACCATTAGTATTTTACTTTCATCTATTAAGAATTGTGCTCGAATATTATCTCAGACTGTCCGCACCCTAAGATGAAATATGAATATTCTATGAAAGATAATAGAGTATTTAAAATAGAAAAATAGCGGATTGGTTGTTGGCTCAACAAAAGTAGAGAAGGGGGAATCAAGTAATAGGTGTGTTGATTGTCTCCTATGCCCCAAATGATAAAGAAGGGAGAATCAAATAAATGGCAATTTTGTCAACTGGACCGATAGAAAACAACCCGGTCAGTGGTGTAAGGCCTACACAACAGCTGACTATTAAAATTGATAATAGAGACTTAAACAATAATGCGAATATATTGCTTCAGGGATATTACCTAAACGGGACCAGAACGTTATATGTGCTTGAATTATTTAATGTAATGCCAAATGAAGCAATAACGAAGAGTTATTTTGTGAATTTAGATACCTTTGAATTTGTCTTTACAACGAATGGTTTAGCAAGTCAACAAATAGAAATTTCAGTTTGGGGAAAAAATGCTGCAGGAGAGCTAGTAACTCCTCATCGTATCGTATCTTCAGAATTGTTAGGTGCAAATGGAACTACTGGAGTCACAGGAGTCACGGGAGTTACAGGAGCGACAGGAGTAACAGGAGTTACAGGAGCGACAGGAGTCACAGGAGTAACAGGAGTTACAGGAGTTACGGGAGCAACAGGAGCGACCGGAGTTACGGGAGTCACAGGAGCTACAGGAGTTACGGGAGCAACAGGAGCTACGGGAGTTACGGGAGCAACAGGAGCGACCGGAGTTACGGGAGTCACAGGAGTCACAGGAATTACGGGGGCAACAGGAGCGACCGGAGCACCTGGTGGAGCAACTGGTGAAACAGGGGCAACCGGAGCAATGGGAGCTACAGGAGCTACAGGAGCAACAGGGGCAACGGGAGCCACAGGAGCTACAGGAGCAACAGGGGCAACGGGAGCCACAGGAGCAATCGGAGCAACCGGAGCAACGGGAGCAACCGGAGCAACCGGAGCAACGGGAGTCACAGGAGCAACCGGAGCAACGGGAGTCACAGGTGCAACCGGAGCAACGGGAGTCACAGGAGCAACAGGAGCAACGGGGGCAACCGGAGTTACTGGAGTAACAGGCGAAACAGGTGAAACAGGGGCAACTGGAGTCACTGGTTCAACAGGAGCCACAGGAGCAACAGGAGTAACAGGAGTAACAGGAGTAACAGGAGTAACAGGAGTCACAGGGGCAACGGGAGAGACGGGGGCAACAGGAGCAACTGGAGTCACAGGATCAACCGGAGCAACGGGAGCCACAGGAGCAACAGGAGTAACAGGAGTAACAGGAGTAACAGGAGTCACAGGAGTCACAGGGGCAACGGGAGAGACGGGGGCAACAGGTGCAACTGGAGTCACAGGATCAACCGGAGCAACGGGAGCCACAGGAGTTACCGGATCAACCGGAGCAACAGGGGCAGCAGGAACAACCGGAGCAACCGGAGAACCTGGAGCAACAGGAGTTACCGGAGCAACTGGAGCAACAGGAGTTACCGGAGCAACTGGAGCAATAGGAGTTACCGGAGCAACAGGAGCAACCGGAACCGTTTCTTCCGCATATGCTTATGTCTACAACTTAGGAAATCAGGCTGTAGGGGCCAATGTTGATGTTATTTTCAGCAATAACGGTCCACTGGTAGGCGGGATCACTCATACCGCAGGAACAGCTGCTTTAACAATTTTAGTTGCAGGTAATTACCATGTCCAATGGAGTGTAACTGTTAACCAAAATATACAAACTGCATATGCGATCGTGTTAAATGGCACAACGCTTCCGCAAACACTTTTTGGGTTTGGTGTCAATAATTCAGTAAATAGTTTCTTTCAGACAGCAGGCCATTCCATCATTACCGTTCCGGCAAGTGCAACTATGACTTTACGAAATGTAGGATTTGCGGATAACTTGACTAATAGTCTGGATGGTCAACTGATTGTAAATGCCTCATTAGAGATCATTAAGCTGACTCCTTAATGATTGTGCTTGCAATATATAGTTAATAGAATTGGCATTAAACTAAAACCAATTAAAAACTTATAGCATAAAAACCTTCCTATCCTTTTTGGAAGGTTTTTCTTTTAGTTAATTGTTTTGGAAATCTTGATGTTGTAAAACTGGCTTTATTGAATTGATTTTATTAAAGAAAGGAATCCTTTTTTATTGATTTAAGGGAGTGATCTGCAGAGTGAGCAGACTAGCCTCTTTGTATGCGTACACCACCATTAGTGCGTTTCTCTTATCTATTAGGAATCGTGCTCGAATATTATCTCAGACTGTCCGCACCTTGAGATGAAATATGAATATTCTAAGAAAGATAATAGAGTATTTAAATAGAAAAATAGCGGATTGGTTGTTGGCTTAACAAATAGTAGAGAAGGGGGGAATCAAGTTATAGGTGTGTTGATTGTCTCCTATGCCCCAAATGATAAAGAAGGGAGAATCAAATAAATGGCAATTTTGTCAACTGGACCGATAGAAAACAACCCGGTCAGTGGTGTAAGGCCTACACAACAGCTGACTATTAAAATTGATAATAGAGACTTAAACAATAATGCGAATATATTGCTTCAGGGATATTACCTAAACGAGACCAGAACGTTATATGTACTTGAATTATTTAATGTAATGCCAAATGAAGCAATAACGAAGAATTATTTTGTGAATTTAGATACCTTTGAATTTGTCTTTACAACGAACGGTTTAGCAAGTCAACAAATAGAAATTTCAGTTTGGGGAAAAAATGCTGCAGGAGAGCTAGTAACTCCTCATCGTATCGTATCTTCAGAATTGTTAGGTGCAAATGGAACTACAGGAGCTACAGGAGCTACAGGAGTTACGGGAGTTACGGGAGTTACGGGAGTTACGGGAGTTACGGGAGTTACAGGAGTTACGGGAGCAACAGGAGTTACCGGAGCAACAGGAGTTACCGGAGCAACAGGAGCTACAGGGGTTACCGGAGTTACCGGAGTTACGGGAGCAACAGGAGTCACTGGAGCAACCGGAGCTACAGGAGCACCTGGTGGAGCAACTGGTGAAACAGGGGCAACCGGAGTCACAGGAGCAACAGGAGCAGCCGGAGCAACAGGAGCAACCGGAGCAACCGGAGCAACCGGAGTCACTGGAGCAACAGGAGCAACAGGAGCAACTGGAGTCACAGGAGCAACCGGAGCAACAGGTGAAACAGGGGCAACCGGAGCAACGGGAGTCACAGGAGCAACCGGAGCAACGGGATTCACTGGAGCAACGGGAGCAACAGGAGCAACGGGAGCCACAGGAGCAACGGGAGCCACAGGAGAAACAGGAGCAACCGGAGCAACCGGAGTCACTGGAGCCACAGGAGCCACAGGAGCAACTGGAGTCACAGGAGCAACCGGAGCAACAGGTGAAACAGGGGCAACCGGAGCGACAGGTGAAACAGGAGTTACGGGAGCAACCGGAGCCACAGGAGTCACAGGAGCAACAGGGGTAACAGGAGCAACCGGTGAAACGGGAGCAACCGGAGCCACAGGAGTTACGGGAGCAACGGGAGTCACAGGAGTCACTGGAGCAACAGGAGCAACAGGTGAAACAGGGGCAACCGGAGCGACAGGTGAAACAGGAGTTACGGGAGCAACCGGAGCAACAGGAGTCACCGGAGCAACAGGGGTAACAGGAGCAACCGGTGAAACGGGAGCAACCGGAGCCACAGGAGTCACAGGAGCAACAGGAGCAACAGGAGCAACCGGAGCGACAGGAGTTACAGGAGCCACCGGAGTCACCGGAGTCACCGGAGCAACAGGGGTAACAGGAGCAACCGGGGCAACAGGAGCAAATGCCACAATACAAAATGGATTATTTACTGTTAGCGTAGTATCTATAGCAACTGGTACAGCTATTTCGTATGCAACAACATTTATTAATGGCGCTAACATTTCACACCCAACAAGTACAACCTTTGTATTAGCAACAGGGCATATTTATTTGGTTTCTTATACTTTCAGGGCAACTAGTTCTGTAAATGGAAACGTTACTGTTACACCAAGAATTAATACAGTATTTCAGAGTCGTTTTTCAGGTAGATCAGTTACTGGAACTTTAGATGCTAATGTAAGCGTATCTGGTACGTTCTTAGCTGACGCTAGCTCAACTGCCATTACAATAGATTTTCTCTATAATGGATCGGCAACAACCACTCTTACGGATGGTTCTGTTTCGATTATCCAGGTTCAGTAATAGACTAGAAAGAAGTGTGGATTTATCTTGGGGTAAGGATTCAACTGGACAGCTTGTATCAGCAAATCCTAGTATTTTATCATTAAAACGACGCCAATTACATTCGAAGCAGGTGAAATTAACCATATTGTTATCTAGGCTGCTTGAGGCGCAACAAGGACGAAGACAAGAACAATCAAAAAGGATCGAGTCATGCAGCTAAGGCATGGCTTGATCCTTTTTTGAGTTAACAAGGTTATGCGCAATCCGGGTTTTTGCATAAGTATTCCAATTTAATGGTAAATTATGGGAAGTTATCCGGAAGGAGGGAGCAGCATGCAATTAAGCCCATTTACTGAGTCGACCGATCGTTACTTCAAACAAATATTGACTTCAAGTGATGATTATAAAGTGAAGAAATTGAAGATAGAGCATGTGCACTATTGCATGTTTTATTTGGATACGATGATCGATCCGGATCACATGCAAGATCATGTAATTCGGCCTATTCTGCTCAATCCGAATGAATCGATTCCGGATACCGTTTCCGTTATCAATATTACGGAGACACAAGATTTGCAGGAAGCAGCAGATGCAATTATTACAGGTAAATCAATCATCCAGAGGGAAGGCGAGCAGAAGCTATATATACTGGGTACGGATCTGAAGAAAGAACGCTCTGTTAATATCCCTATTAATGAAAGGGTCATTAGAGGGTCCAATGAAGCTTTTATTGAAAACTTGGATACCAATATCAATCTGCTTCGCAAGCAAATCGCCACAACGGATCTCGTTGTCAAATACTATACCCTTGGACGGAAATCGAAGACGAAAGTAGCGGTAGTCTATTTAAAATCGATTGCAAACCCGCACATCGCTACCGAGTTAGACCGACGCTTGCAAAGCATTGACATTGATTACGTGGAAGCACCGGGTTTCATTCAAGAGTTCATACAGGAGAAGCGATTCACCCTCTTTCCTCAGATGTTAACAACTGAGCGTCCTGATCGAACGAGGTCGTACCTCATGGAAGGGAAGCTTGTCATTCTCGCGGCAGGTTCGCCAGATGCTATTCTGCTGCCTGTTTCGTTCTGGGCCTTCTTCCAATCGCCGGAGAGTCATACAAAAACCCACTGTTTTTGAAACGGTGGGTTTTTGTGTGATCGGAGAAGTCTCAGAGAAGATTCCACATTTTCGGAATTCTGGAAGAGGGCGAAGGAGCAAGCGGAGCAACTGTTAGAACATCCTGTTCGCGCCCCGCTCTTCTCTGAATTCACCATATTTGGCGATACGGGAGGGCTACGTCTCATTATGCGATCCGAGACTGGCAGCTATGCGATATACAAGTGCCGGTCGAAAGGGACGTTATTGTCCCGCTTAAGCCCGGCGGAGTGCTATTTTTCCACGGTATGCTCTTCCATGGCACGCCTTCCAATCTCTCGTCGAAGCGCCGATGGTCCTTGCAGTTTCATTATGCGGCAGCATCTGCAGAACGGCTTACGCCTCAGGAATATAAGCGTATGTTCACGAATGAAATGACAGGGGCGGAATGTTAGTTCCAAGAGGCCTGACACATAAAAGCGACAAGAACCATTTCGGGTTCTTGTCGCTTTTTTGACGTTCACGATTAGGCTTTGTAGCCATTCGCGAAAAACGCGCGCGTATCCTGAATCGATTGAGGCGTTAATACGCGGCTAAGCTCCTCATTCAGCCATGCAAGTGACTTATTGCGCAAACTCGTTCGCATGCTCTGTTCGGCATCAAGCATCGCTAAGTTGATGACGCAAGGCGTTGCCATCGCGCAAGCTTTAAAGCTTTCATCTTCCCGGCATAGATAGCTATTATTTTTAATGTTTTTACATTGGAAAAGAGGCGGAGCGCCTTCAACCGCTTCAATGACGTCCCAAAAAGAAATGTCCGCGGGAGGTTTGGCTAATTTATAGCCCCCGTTCACGCCAGGGACGGAATTTACGATGCCGGCTCTTGTTAACTTTCTAAATATCTTCGAAAGATAGGTCTCCGAAATACCTTGAAATGTAGATAGATCCTTAATACCGATGCTTGCGTCAGGAGGAATATCTATTAAATAGACCAAGCAATGCAATGCGTATTCAACGCCAATACTATACTGCATGCGATCACCTGCTTTCTGGACGAGAAGGTTATTCTTAATCATCTTAGGTGGATTAATAATCCTTGTCAAACCGGAGTGTTTGGGCAGCTTCAACGAAATGATCCAGGATTTGTGGTTGACAGTGCAAAAGTAAATGACTATATTATAGACAAGATTAATCGTGGATATAGCTTGTCGATGATTAATCCGAAACGGATTCATCTATTCAACGCATGGCGCCGTGCGCATTTGGATGAGGCTTTATATGTAGGTGTGAAATCGAAACGCGCTGGTTCAAGGAGGTATCATCTATGGCAGTAGTTTTATACGTAAACGCACACCCGCTTGATAGAAGCGCATCTCATAGCTTATCTGTCGGTCACGAGTTTATTCAAGCCTACCGGAAAGCAAATCCTAACGATGAAATTATTCATTTGGATCTCTATCAAATGGACATCCCTGAAGTAGACGCTGAGGTATTAAACGGCTGGGAGCAATTGAAAATCGGCAGCTCACTCGATCAATTAAGCGTAGGTTCACGGGCCAAAGTGGCCCGATTAACGGAATTGGTTGATCAGTTTCTCGCTGCAGATAAAATCGTTGTCGTCAATCCGGTTTGGAATTACTTATTTCCTCCCGTATTGAAAGCTTATATTGACGCCATATGCATACCGGGAAAATCAGTTCTTTTTACGCCAGAAGGTCCGGTCGGCTTAGCTTCTGACAAAAAACTGCTTCATATTCAAGCATCCGGCAGCGTGCTGTCCGAGGGACCTGCCGCAGGTTTTGAATTCAGCCACCGCTACTTGACGGCGGTATCCCAATTCATAGGCATTCCTTCCATTGATGTTATTTATGTCGAGGGCACGGGAAAGGCACCGGATCAAGTAGCTGCGATTAAAGATAACGCCATTCGGCAGGCGCATGAGCTTGCTTACAGCTTCTAAAACCGGTTCGTGATGAAATACATGGTGGTTGTTTTAGCCGGGGCTTGCAGTTTTGGTCTATTAGCAACTTTCGTCAAGAAAGCTTATGAATCCGGCTTTAACGTTGGCGATGTTGTCGGCAGCCAGAACCTGTTCGGCGTGACGATGTTATGGTTATTGGTACTCGCGACCAAGAGATCAGCCAAACGATCCGAGACATCGCAAAACAATCCTATAACAGTCCGTCAGGTGCTTGTGCTCATGACCGTAGGCACGACGACAGGTTTAACCGGCATGCTTTATTATACAGCGCTGCAATATATTTCGGCCTCATTCGCAATTCTGTTGTTATTCCAATTTACTTGGATGGGCATATTACTGGAAGCCGTGGTTGAACGCAAACGCCCCAGCAGAGATAAAGTGTTATCGGTTATCGTCTTATTCGTCGGAATTATGATGGCAAGCGGCTATTTGGGAGGCGGGAATCAAAAGGGAATTTCCCTCATAGGCATTGTACTTGGTTTATTGTCTGCCGTGACCTATACGCTCTTCATTTGGTTTAGCGGGAGAACGGCCAAACAAGTCGCTCCGATCACACGAAGCGCGATTATGCTGTCCGGTTCGTTTATTGTCGCCATGCTGATATTTCCGCCGCATTTTATTATAGATGGATCTTTGTATAAAGGGCTGTTGCCGTGGGGGCTGCTGCTGGCTCTCTTCGGTGTCGTCATTCCACCGTTGTTCTATGCCATTGGCGTGCCGCGCATAGGCGGCGGGTTAGCTTCTATCTTGAGCGCCGCTGAACTGCCGATGGCCGTCATGATGTCGTACGTCGTGTTGCATGAAACGGTTAACTGGCAGCAGTGGCTTGGCGTGAGCATTACGTTGTGCGGAATCGCACTGCCTGAGATGATGAAACGAAGCTTTAAGGTCTTCGAATCATACAAGTTGTAACAGGGAACAATCATAAAAGGAGTGTTAACGATGGAAATGAGATTGAATTATATGAAAGTACAACCGGAATCGCTGCAGGCGCTTTTGAAATTGGAAGGCTATGTGAAGAAGAGTGGCCTCGAAGAGAAGCTGCTCGAGTTAGTTAAACTTCGTGCCTCGCAAATCAATGGATGTGCATACTGCATCGATATGCATACGAAAGACGCGAGAGCAATGGGCGAGACGGAACAGCGCTTGTATTTGCTTAACGCATGGCGGGAAGCTCCGTTCTACACGGAAGCAGAACGGTCTGCGCTTGCGTTAACGGAAGCCGTGACCAAGATCTCGGATGCCGGCGTACCGCAGGATTTGTACGAGCAGGTCCGAGAATATTTCGACGAGGGCGAGTATGTCGATTTGATTATGGCGATTAATGCAATCAACTGTTGGAATCGGATGGCGATCTCCACGGGTATGGTACCAGGCGACTATCAGCCGGCCGTACGCAAATAAGGTATGAGCTATCGAATCCTGTTATTTGATTTGGATGATACGTTGCTGGATTTTGGCGCTTGCGAAGCGGATGCGTTACATCGATTGTTTGAACATTACGGATATGCGTTCACGGATGAGTTGTTTGGTGTCTATAATTCCGTCAACAAGCAGCTGTGGGCTGATTATGAAAATAGCGTGATTGGCTTAGATAAGGTGCTGAACACGAGATTCTCAGAAACGATGTCGAGACTGGGCAAAGCCGTGGATGGCACGGAATGGGAGAATAAGTATAGAGACTTGCTGGGCGATGGCAACCAGCTTCATATTGAAGGAGCATTAGAGGTTTGTCAGAGCTTGTCTGCTTCACACCGACTGTTTGTGATTACGAACGGAATAACCAAAACGCAAATTAAACGGTTGAAGCAGTCGGGTTTATATGATTTTTTCGAACACATTTTCGATTCCCAGAGCATTGGTTTTCAGAAGCCGTCAACCGCATTTTTCGATTACGTGATGAATCATATCGAGGGCTTTACTAAGAAGGAAGCACTTATAATCGGAGATTCGTTGAATACGGATATCAAAGGCGGCCTGCAGTCCGGCATCGATACCTGCTGGATAAACAGAAAGGCACAAGAGAGCCATGCGGAAATTCGCAGCACGTATACGGTCACGAATTTAGTAGAATTATTCGATATCGTTTCGCCGAAGAAATAGAGGAATCGTATCCAATTGAAGATAAGCCGGGCATCCTTTTGGATGTTTCGGCTTATTTTTAATTTATATAGCGCAATTATTAATTATCAGCTAAGCTATATTCGAATTCTTATACAAACTATTGCAACCGCTGTCATTCAGTAATGAAAAAGACAATGCAGTGAGGGTATCTACATCCTCAATTCTCTTGAATTGCTCTAATGTATGAGGGAGGGATCATCCACGCCCGATTACTGATTAAACCAGAGAGGTGATATGCATGAATTCGACCCCAAAAGTCGATCGTTGGTCCCTAAACAGTGAGCATACGATCAAATGGGATATCAAGCATGATAGCAGACTTCCGCACGACGATCATATTGAAATGAGCGGAAAGCGAATATCCATGATCGTAAAGTATGGGATTGATCATCTAGGAGAGTTGGTACTGAAACGCGGCATTGTCTGGCCCATGTTACGGACGATTCCTAATGATACGCATGCCAGCTTAATACAAGAATATGGCGCGGAAATCATACCGGAGATCACAATTAACGGTGAGCGGGTTCGGTCGGAGAAACCGTACGAAGTAACGTTTAATGGCATGCTGGCCATTAAGAGTCGAACAGACAACAACCTTCGAATCGAACATGTGCTCTTTCCAACCACGGAATACAGCGCGGCTATGGAGAAATACACGCTTGTTAACGATTCGCAGCAGTCCATGACAATTGAAATATCCCCTCTAACGCATACGATCACTCGAAGAGGGATCTACGGGATCTATGTACTTGATGTTAGCCACGATGCGCCTTCCAAAGTTACCTTACAGCCGAAAGAGAAGCTTTCCTTCTATTTGACGATCAGCGGAAGAAAGCTGCTTGAAACGGTTCAAGTTTGTAGTGGGAATGAAGAAGAAGCGAAGCGAGCAGAATTCGTAAGTCGCATCCGTTCCACGCTGCAGCTGGAAACACCGGATTCCGTGCTGAACCAAATGTTTGATTTTGCTAAACTGCGGGCGTCAGAGAGCATATTCGCTACGAAAGGCGGTCTCATGCACGGACCGGGAGGAGGAAACTTTTATGCGGCTATCTGGGCCAATGATCAAGCGGAGTACGTGGGTCCATTCGTTCCATACCTGGGATACAGCGCTGGAATTGAGGCGGCCTTAAACTGCTACCGTTTATATCGCGCATTCATGGGTCCTGATTACTCACCCATTCCATCATCGATCATTGCGGAAGGCGTGGATATTTGGGAAGGCGCCGGAGATCGGGGAGATGCGGCCATGTATGCTTATGGCGCCTCATTATTTACGCTTGCCCAAGGGGATTTGTTGATTGCCAAGGAATTGTGGCCGGCGATTCAGTGGTGTTTGGAATACTGTAAACGAATGCTTACGGAGGAAGGCGTAGTTGCATCGGACTCCGATGAGCTAGAGGGCAGATTTCCTTCGGGACATGCTAATCTCTCTACCTCTTCCCTCTATTACGGGGCTTTGTGCGCTGCCTCTAAACTAGCACGATCGTTGAGCGAAGAAACGATGGAAGACCAATATAGTACGGAAGCCGTGCAATTGAGACAAGCAATAGAACGTTATTTCGGCGCAACCGTCGATGAATACGAAACCTATCGTTATTACGAAGGCAATGATAAATTACGCTCTTGGATTTGCTTGCCCTTGACCATGGGAATCATGGATCGACAAGAGGGCACGGTCAGCGCGCTTTATTCGCCAAATTTGTGGACGATCGATGGTCTGGCCACGGAGTCGGGAGACAAGACGTTCTGGGATCGTTCTACGCTGTATGGTTTTCAAGCGACATTCATGGCGGGAGAAGTCGAGCAATCGCTTCAATATCTAACCGCCTATTCAAGAAGAAGGCTGCTCGGCGACCACGTCCCTTATGCAGTTGAAGCGTTCCCGGAAGGAAACCAGAGACATTTATCCGCAGAGAGCGCATTATATTGTCGCATCTTTACGGAAGGGATCTTTGGCATTAAGCCGACTGGGCTAGATTCCTTCACATGCGCCCCGAAGCTTCCTGCTGCGTGGAACAACATGACGCTTCGCGCCATTCAAGCCTTCGGAAGAAGCTTTGATCTTCATGTGACTAGAATGGAGAACGGACTCCACATTCAAGTGGATGTTCATGGAGTCAAGTTAACCTACACTTGCTTGCCGGGAGAGAAAATTGAAGTGGTCTTTCCAGCCAGAACGTAAATAAAGCGTACTCACCAAATAAACGAAAAACCTTGATGACCGAGCCTTTCGGTCTATCAAGGTTTTTTGCATTTAGCATTATTTGACAACGTTTGTCGGTGCAACTTCGGCGTCTCGAACTTTAGTACCACTGCGTTTTGATGCCGATAATTTTTCGCCATACAACAACAATTGTCACGCTGTTTCGTAAAGGTTCAACTGAAGGAAACACCAGTCGACACGCGGGTTTTGGAGTATTGTATACATTATAAATACATATAAAATTATAATTGTATACACAAAAAATATCTGATAGTATAGCCTTGCGAGCGCATCTTGTAAGCGCTTCAAATGTGAGCCGATCAAATCTCACAGGTTGGCTTTGAATGAAATAGGGGAGGGCTTGGGAATGGCAAAAAAGTCGTGGATAGCCTGTTTGGCACTCGTAATGGTTCTCGTTGTCGGTTGTTCTTCGAATAACGAAGGCAATACGGGTACAAACAATGATTCAGGCACCGCAGATTCTCAGGAAGCGATCACGTACACCTTTGGACGCAACATGAATCCTAATGACGAGAACGTAAGCAAGCTGGAAAAAAACACCGGAGAAAAACTTGCTGATAACCGCTGGACCCGATTGTTCAAAGATCAATTAAACATCTCCGTGGACTACAAAATGTTGTCTGACAGCACTTCTTATGATCAGAAGCTTAAGCTGGCGATGGCCTCCGGCGATCTTCCTGATATTTTCCAGGTCGGTCAAGCGTCAGATATGCAGCAGCTGATGGAAGCGGGAGCTGTTGAAGAGATCGGTTCCATCTATGACGAGTATGCATCCGATTTACTGAAGAGCATCATTGAGAGCGAAACGAAGCGCGTATTTGAGCCGGTGACATTTGACGGCAAGATTTATGGCTTCCCTATCAAGATGCCTTCGACGAATGGCTACAGCCATCTGTGGATTCGCGAGGACTGGCTGAATAAGCTCGGTCTTGAACGTCCGAAAACCATCGAAGACGTCTACAATATTGCAACGGCATTCGTAAAGAATGATCCGGACGGCAACGGAAAAGCTGACACGCTCGGCCTTGAAATCGATAGCGATTTCCGCTATAACTTGCAGGGCTTGTTCTGGGCATACAACGCTTTCCCGCTAAACTGGATTGAGAAAGACGGCAAGGTGCAGCGCGGCATTGTGCAGCCGGAAATGAAAGAGCCGCTGGCACTGCTTCAGAAGATGTTCAAAGAAGGCTTGCTGGATAAGGAATTTGGTTCGAAAGACAATAGCAAAGCAATGGAATCCGTCGTGGCCAGCAAGACAGGCATGTTCTATGGCCCTCACTGGATGGCTTTCACGGCGGAGAAGACGCTTGCTAACGACAAGAGCGCGAAGTGGATTACGGTGCCGCTTCCTACGAAATCCGGGGAACCTGCAACCATTCCATTGAAAATATCTGCTGACGGTTGGATGGTAGTCAAGAAAGGAACGAAACATCCTGAGAACCTGATCAAGATGATGAACCTCTACGTGGAGCAGCTGTTTGGCGAGAAGCCCGACTATAACAAATGGTTCACTGCAGATGACGTTCAAGGGATCTGGTGGATGTCCCCCGTGTACTCGCTTGATCCGATGATCGATCTTAAAGCGCATCAGGATATCAAAAAAGCGGTCGCAGACGGAACGACGGACAGTCTAGGCGGTTCCGGAAAAGGTTTCTACGATGCAATTAAGCAAGGAAACTGGTCCATTAACATGATGTTCGGACCCGGCGATACACCTTTTAATTTCGTAGATAGCTCGTATCCGGACCAAGTTATGTGGGATGCTTATTTGGGTGCTCCGTCTCCGACGGAAGTCGCGCGTGGAAGCTCGATGGATGAGCTGCTCGTCACGACGCTTACAAGCATCATACAAGGGAAAACCGAAGCCGAGAAAGGTTTCGACGACATGGTCTCCAAATGGAATTCGCTTGGCGGAGAACAAGTAACGACAGAAATAAACGCTATGATCGCCAAATAATACAGAGCATTGATTCCGTGCAAGTGTCATCTCCTAGATGGCGCTTGCATGGCTATTTTCAAAAAAAAGGTGCGGAATGAGGGTGTTCCATGGAATTAGCGACTGAGAAACCGGTTGAAACCGGCGGAGGCAAAAAGATCAATTACCGAAAAAAAAGAGAACTCCCGCTGCATTTGATGCTTCTTCCGGGTCTAATTCTGATTGTCATCTTTGCCTATATCCCGATGGTCGGCGTTTCGATTGCATTCCAGAACTTCATCCCTCTTAAAGGACTCTTCGGCGGGCAAAAGTGGACAGGGCTTGATAACATCAATTACGTATTTGCGATGCCCAACATTTGGAATGTGGTATGGAATACGATATTCATCGCTGTTATGAAGATCGTTGCCAATCTGTTCGTGCCCATCACGTTTGCGCTCCTGCTTAACGAAGTGCGCAATATGTTGTTTAAGCGTACAACGCAGACGATCATTTATTTTCCTTACTTTCTGTCTTGGATTATTTTGGGCGGGATCATGATCGATATCTTGTCGCCTTCGGACGGCATCGTGAATTCGTTCCTGGGCGTACTCGGCGTGGATCCGATTTATTTTTTAGGCGAAAATTCGTGGTTCCCTTATACGATGGTTGCTTCCGATGTTTGGAAAACATTTGGTTTCAATACGGTTATTTACCTAGCTGCGATTACCAGCATAGACCCTTCCCTCTATGAAGCGGCGGCAGTCGATGGAGCGGGAAGATGGAAGCAAACTTGGCATGTCACGCTGCCTGGGATGCATATGATCATCATTCTTCTCATGGTATTGAGTTTGGGAAGCGTCTTAGATGCCGGCTTCGATCAAATTTTCAACCTGTACAGTCCGCAGGTCTATGAATCAGGGGACATCATCGATACGATGGTCTATCGGATGGGCTTGCTCCAGGCGCAATACGGCCCTTCTACGGCAGTCGGACTGCTGAAGTCGCTCGTATCTTTTGTCTTGATAGCAACCTCTTACTTGATCGCGTACCGTTTGTTTAAATACCGGCTGTTCTAAAGGAGGGAAGACCGTGCTTAACCGACAAACCAAAGGCCAGAAGCTGTTCAGTGTATTCAATTATGCTTTTCTTTCTCTAGTGGCAGCCTTGTGCATCATTCCATTTGTCCATATCATCGCGCTGTCCTTGAGCGATAATTCAGCGGTTGCCGGCGGGCTCGTCCATCTTTGGCCGGTACGGTTTACGCTGGAGCCCTATCAATATGTGCTTGAGAGGCATGCATTCTGGCGAGCATTCGGCATCACCATTCAAAGGGCAACAATCGGCACGTTCATTAACGTCATGCTCGTCATTCTGATCGCCTACCCCTTGTCTAAGAAAATCGAGTCCTTTCGCATGCGTTCAACCTACGTATGGATTTTCTTCTTCACGATGCTCTTCAATGGCGGACTCATTCCGAACTACATTCTGATTAAAGAGCTTGGCATTATGGATACGATCTGGGCGCTGATTTTACCCGGGGCCGTTACGGTATTTAATATTATTCTCATGCTCAATTTTTTCCGAGAAGTGCCGGTAGAGCTTGAGGATGCCGCCAATATTGATGGAGCCAGCCACTGGCGCACACTCTGGCAAATTTATGTCCCGATCTCGATGCCCGCAATCGCAACCATAACGCTGTTTTGCTTGGTCGGCCATTGGAATGCCTGGTTCGACGGGTTAATCTTTATGCGCAGCGCGGAGAACTACCCCCTCCAAAGCTATCTCCAGACCATCGTCGTAGAGTTCAACTTCCAGACGATGACAGCTACCGAGGCTGAGCGGCTGGCAAAGCTGAACGACCGTTCCGTCAAAGGCGCGCAGATGATCGTAGCAGCTATACCTATTCTTCTGGTCTATCCGTTCCTGCAGAAATATTTTGTCAGCGGCATTCGGCTTGGCAGCGTCAAGGGATGACATATTCATAGGTACTACTAATAGAGGCGGTGCAGGAAATGACAGCAGTTCAGATCGCAGAAGACAAACGAATGCTTATGCGCGGCGGCAAGCCTTTTTTCATGCTGGCAGATACGGTATGGAGCGTGTTCTCCAATGCGAGCGTCGAGGAATGGGCGGAATACCTTCGTTATCGTAAATCGCAAAACTTCAATACGCTTCAAATCAGTATTCTTCCGGTGCTTCATGATGCGAGTAATACCTATACAGGTCTCTATCCATATGAGCTGAATGCGGAAGGGAATTGGGATTTCTATCGGATCAACGATGCCTTCTTCGATAAGGCTGAGACGATGGTGCGGATGGCTTATGAGATGGGCTTTGTACCGGCGCTGGCTTTGCTTTGGAACAACTATGTTCCCGGTACTTGGGCGAATAAGCGAGTGCCGGAATATACGATGCCGAAGGATGCCGTGGAGATGTATACCGCTTATGCCGTGAATCGTTTTGCGGCCTATCATCCCATGTATTATGTAAGTGGCGATACAGCGTTCGAGACAGACGAAATCAATGCGTACTTCTACATCGCCATGAAGAAACTGAAGGAGCTTCAACCAGAGGCGCTTACAGCGCTGCATCCGGTAGGGAATTTCCATGAGCTTCCGGAGCTGTTCTTGGAATCCGAATTGCTCGACCTCTACATCTATCAATCGGGGCACAGGCTTGAAGATCAGTTTGCAACCTATGAGCTTGCCAAGAGCTTCCGAAGCAAGTCGATCATACGACCCATTATTAACTCGGAGCCTTGTTATGAGGGTCATGGACACGGTGACCGGTACGGAAGGTTTGGCGCCTTCGATCTGCGTAGTGCATTCTGGTCCAGCGTGCTTGCGGGGGCAAACGCAGGTTTCACCTATGGTGCACATGGGGTCTGGTCGTGGCATAAGGAAGGATCGGAATTTACGAGCGAGAGTTGGTCCAAAATCCCGTTCGACAGGCAAACCGCATTACGTCTGCAAGGAGCTTGGGATGTCGGATACGCCAAGTGGGTATTCGAGCAGTATCAATTGCACGGAATCGAACCGCAGCAAGAGCTGCTGCTGACACCGTATCCCAACATCCGGGTGGCGGCGATGCCATCGCTGAAGACAATCGTTATTTATGTACCTTACAGCAACCATATTGTGCTGGATGCGGATTTAACCGACTATGACGTTACGGCAATCACGCTCGAGGATCGCTATGTACGCGTTCCGGATGTAACGGTTGCGGAAGGGAAAACGAGGATCGGTATGCTTACAAGCAATTCTGATTCCCTTATTATAGCTGCCGGCAGGTAACAGATTTGAGATAAACGAAAAAACCTTGATGACCAACCTTGGTCTATCGAGGTTTTTTCTATTGTTCAAACTCAGCGTACAACATCGTATATTTTTACTTGTTATCATATTTTTGTATATATTATCCGGTTCTGCTCCAATGCTAGAATAGACCTGTAAGCGTTTCCAATATATTAAAACCTATCGTATGGAGGTAAATATGGACAGAACAAAAATCATAATTGATACGGATATTGGCGACGATATCGATGATGCACTGGCGATCGTGTTTGCTCTTGAGTCGCCTGAACTGGATGTTATCGGAATTACTACGGTATTTAAAAATGTGACAGCCAGGGCAAAGTTAACGGTTAACATGCTCAAAATGGCCGGCCGGACAGATATTCCCGTATACGCCGGAATTGGAAGTCCGATCTTGAACAAGGTCGACTTGAATGAAATCCCGTGCCAGTTCTCCGAAGAGAAGGATGGAGATGTGGAGGGGTTCGGAACAGATGCGATAGATTTCATTATCGATTCGGTCATGAAGTCGGATGGAGATATCACATTGGTTCCGATCGGCCCCTTGACCAATATAGCCATCGCAATCCTCAAAGAGCCCAAGCTCAAACATAAGGTGAAGGAGATTGTGATGATGGGCGGTTGTTTTTACAGCCACCTAAGTGAATGGAATATAAGATGCGACCCTGAAGCCGCCAGAATCGTGTTTGAGTCAGGCATACCGATTAAGGCAGTCGGACTGGATGTTACAGTGAAATGTGTGCTGACAAAGAATGATATGGATCGGTTGTTGACAACCCATAAACAAACGGCAGCTTATCTTCCGGAATTGCTCGCACGGTGGCAGACGATAACGGATCATTATCCGATGATGCATGATCCTCTGGCTATCTGTGCCGTATTTGACGATCACATTCTGGACATGCAGCAGGATGAGATTTTTGTGGAGACGCAAGGGGAATTTACACGCGGGGTCACGTATAACAAAACCGCGCTCTACTGGCGCGGAGAGGCCGACAAGTCCGTCATCAAAGCTGCAAAATATGTGGATTCCGAAGCTTTTCTAAACCTGTATATGGACAGGGTTTGTTTGTAACTCGCAGAACGAAGGAAGTGAATAGCGTTTGAACAAGCATGGCTTTCTTTATGAAATCAGGAAAAATAGAACCTTGTTTCTAATGGTCTTACCTGCGGTGTTTTTGATTCTATTAATCTCCTATATTCCAATGGCCGGTATTGTGCTCGCATTTAAGGAATATCGGTTTGACCTTGGCGTGTTCGGCAGTCCATGGAACGGGTTCGAGAACTTCAAATACTTCTTTAATTCAGGCACCGGGTTATTGGTCACTAGAAATACGATCCTGTACAATTTGCTCAACCTGATCACCTCGCAATTGTTTGCGATCTTGATTGCCATTTTCATCAGTGAGATGAGAGGAAAATACTTCAAAAAAGTATCCCAATCGATTATTTTCTTGCCATTCTTTATATCGTGGACGATTGTAGGTGTCTTTGTTTTCAATATCTTCAACTATGAAACCGGAACATTAAATTCGATCCTTCAGTCCTTAAATATGGATCCCGTCAATCTGTACAGTAAGCCTTATGTTTGGGTGTTCATCATTTGCTTTTTCAATTCGTGGAAATGGGTTGGCTATACTTCAGTCATCTATATTGCCTCTATAACCAGTATCGACTCGGAGTGCTTTGAAGCTGCAGATATTGATGGAGCGAATATTTTTCAGAAGATATTCTATATCACAATCCCGTCTATTACGCCGACCATCATCATTATGTTCCTATTGAATCTGGGCAGAATTTTACGCGGTGATTTCCAGATGTTCTACCAGATTGTCGGAAATAACGGCCAGCTATTCGACGCCACCGATGTTATTGATACGTTTGTATTCCGATCGCTGATTACCAGTGGCGATATCGCGATGCCGGCTGCGGCAACCTTTTATCAATCTGTGCTCTGCTTTGCGACGATCATGGTGGTTAATGGAATCATCAAGAGGAAGAGACCGGAGAACGCTCTGTTTTAGGCATACGAAGTTAAGCTTTGCGGTAGGAGAGGGGAAATATGCGGACTAAAGGTGCGAATCTACTATTCAATCTAATCAGCTATACGGTGGTTGTGGTAGCAGTTGTTTTGTGCTTGTTGCCATTTGAAATGCTGGTATCCGGATCATTCACTTCCGAAAGCGCCATCTCCAAGCATGGTTACGGAATACTGCCAACTGAACTATCCTTTGAGGCTTACAGAGTACTGTTCAAGTATCCGGAAGACATCCTAAGAGCCTATGGCGTATCCATATTCATTACGGTAGTTGGAACGAGTATAGGACTTTTTGTTACTGCAATGACTGCCTATGTGTTGAATCGAAAAGACTTCAAATATAGGAACAAGCTTGCATTTTTCTTCTACTTTACCACTTTATTCAGTGGTGGCATTTTGTCGGTATATATCTTTTTCATCAAATATCTGCACTTAAAAAATGACCTGCTTTCTTTAATACTTCCGCTGTTAATCAATGTGTTCTACTTAATAGTCATGAGAACCTTTATTAGCACAATCCCCGATTCTATTAGTGAATCAGCCAAAATCGATGGGGCGGGAGACTTCACCATTTTTCTAAAGCTGATATTACCGCTCACCAAACCAGGGCTTGCCACAATCGGATTGTTCTATGCGCTGGATTATTGGAATGACTGGTATCATGCCATGCTGTTTATAACGGATTTCAAGAAGTATCCGCTTCAATATCTGTTATTCTCAACCCTGCAATCCGCTGAAGCCATATCCAGAATATCCAATGTGGCAAGTGTAAACATGATTGATCTGCCTTCCCAATCGTTAAAGCTGGCAATGGCGGTTATTGCTACGGGTCCCATTATCCTTGTCTATCCCTATGTACAGAAATACTTCGTGAAGGGTCTTACGGTTGGTGCGATAAAGGGATAATCCCGGTCAATCCGGTTATCGAATAACGACTATTTAAGGGGGAACGATGGTGAGAAAAACAAAAGGGTTATCACTGCTTTTGGCTTTTGCACTCATGATGGGGGTTATGCTTACAGGCTGCGGTGGAGCAAACTCCGGTAATTCGAACACCAATTCAGGCAGCAATAATGAAAATGCGGCAGCGGAGACGGGGAATACTGCTGTAGATATCTCCAAGAAGGCTGAACTGAAAATGTACCTTATCGGTTCACCGGCCAAGGATTATGATGCCGTACTTGCGGAAGTAAACAAGAAGCTTGAGAAAGATTTGAATGCTACCTTAACCGTAAACTGGATTGGATGGGCAGACTTTGGCACTCAATATCCGCTGCTTCTTGCCTCAGGTGAGCCTATTGATCTCATCTATGCATCAACGTGGACGAATTATTATACCAATGCTCGAAAAGGCGCCTTCCTGGCGATTGAAGAGCTGGCCAAGAAATATGCGCCTAAGAGCTTAGCGCAGATCACTCCCGATGCTTATAAACAGACCGAAGTGAACGGCCATCTTTATGGAATGCCTGCCCAGTTCTATCAGTATGGAGATATGGGGTACATCGTAAGAGGCGATTTGATGGATAAATACGGGCTGAAAACGATTGAAAACCTAGATGATTACGGAAAATATTTGGATGCGGTTGTGAAGAATGATTCGCAGCTGGATCCAAGCGGTCAGATTAGCTCATCAGGCGGTATGGACAGTTATTATGCCAACGCTAACGGTTACTACAATATTCTACAGACGCAGTATTCGCCGTTTATGGTGAACATGGATGATCCAAAGGCACAAATCGTTAACTTATATGAGACCGATGGAATCGTAGATTACTTCAAGAAAATGAAAGAATGGGGAGATAAGAAATACTGGTCGAAATCCATCTTGTCCAATAAAGACGATAATATGTTCAAGGATGGAAAAGCAGCTTCCAAACTGCATAACCAGGATTCCTGGAGAAGCTCTTACATGGAGCATCCGGATTGGGATGTTAGATTCTTCCCGAACAGCAAACATACGTACAAAACAGTAGCTATGCAGGATGGAATGGCAATACCCGCATCGTCTAAAAACCCTGAAAGGGCTTTGATGTTCCTTGAATTGCTGAGAACGGATCAAAGCTATTATAACCTGCTCACTTACGGCATCGAGGGTAAGCATTATGAAATTACGGCAGATAATAAACTGAAAGCTCTTGATCTGGAAGGTTTTGCACCTGAAGGCTATTGCTCCTGGGGCTTCAAGTCACCTGAGTTCTATAAAGAGCCTGTTGACTCTCCGCCGAACATTGAAGAAGTGAGAAAGCAGTTGGCCGATCTGGCTCAAGATAACCCTTACGCCCTGTTTACGGCTGACTTCGAGCCTGTCAAAAACGAAATTGCAGCCGTAAATAATGTCGTGCAGCAATACGCGTTCCCGCTTAACTATGGATACATCGAGAATCCTGAAGAAGGTCTGGGTACGCTGGTTGATAAATTGAAAAGTGCCGGCTCAGAGAAGATCATAGCCGAAATGCAGAAACAGCTTGATGCGTTTCTTGCAGCCCTTAAATAATTTGCTTTATAGATAAACAATAAGGTTCAGGAGGGACTATTCCTTCCTGAACCTTTGTTTATGATTGCCGGTATTCTGATTTCTACCAACGTTCCGTTTCCGGGGGAGGAGGAGTAGGTCAGGCCGTATTCCTGACCGTAGCAGAGCTTGATCCGATGGTTGATGTTTCTTACGCCGTATCCGTGGACTTCAACATTTGTATTTCCGTTTGCCAGTATTTCTTCGGCTTGCTCCGGAAGCATCCCTACGCCATCATCTTTGACGGTCAAGATTATATCATTCTTAACCGCGATACCCGTAATTGTAATGGAGCCTTCCTCGCCGTCTCGGGATTCAAGGATGCCATGGATAATGGAATTCTCCACAATGGGCTGAAGGATTAATTTCAGGATATCGTAGTTATAGAGAGCAGGCTCAACATGAATAATCAGTTTTATTTTATTATCAAATCTTAGATTCTGAATTTGGACATAAGCGCGGATATGATTGATTTCATCTTCGATGCTTACGATATCTTTGCCTTTATTAAGGCTGAGCTTATAGAACTTGGCAAGTGATTGTGAAATGACAGCAATATCAGGCACGTTGTTATCGATGGCCTTCCAGTTAATCAATTCAAGCGTATTATACAGAAAATGCGGATTGATTTGGGCTTGGAGCGCTTTGAGCTCCAGATTTTTAATTTCCTTGCCATTCTGATATTGCTCTTCTACCAGAAGTTTGATTCTTCTGACCATATGATTAAAGCTGTCGGTCAGCTCACCGATCTCATCATGAATGGTAGAATTCACTTCTACATTAAGGACACCTTCCTGCACCATCCTCATTTTTTTCTTCAGCAGGAGTATTCTCTTAACAGTTGCGCCTGTAATGAAATAAGCAAGTCCATACGAGATAAGTCCGCATATGAGCATCAATACAAGCATAAGGTCTCTAATTTTCATACTTTGAGAAAATATTTCTGTAAATGGAATAGCAGTAACCATCGTCCAATCGGTATTATCGATGGCTCTTGTTTTGATAACGAAATTGTTATTGTCGATTGTCGCGTCATTCCATGACGTACTGCTTTCCTGAAGATCCTGAATGAGACCTAGATTCGGATTGATTCGATTAAAGTTTTGGATGTTGGAGCAGCTTACGATATCGCCATTTGAGTTTTGAATATAAACAACGCCATCATAGGTGATATTTGCTTTTTGGATAATATCTTCAATCTTTTCTTTTAATAGGCTTAGCTCGATAATCCCTATAATTTCGGATGTTTGTTCACTGTTTCTGATCTTTCTTAATAGAGAAATCACCCGAGCCGGGTCCAGATTGCTGTTGTTATTTTTGATGGTATGCGGCGAAAGCCAAGTAACCTTATCCTTGGAAGACATTAAGTTGTGATAGCTTTCAGTCTGGGAAAAGGTATACATATTATAAAAGTTGAAATTTTGATCTGCATACATCAACCACCCGGGAACATAAAGACTCGCCCGATAGACATCCTCCGTATTCTGAAGACTGTTTAAGAAATATTCCAATTTCTGTCGATCTATGTTCTGCTGTACAAAATCATTCTGAAAATCGTTCACGCTTCTAGTTAGCATCGTCTGAACATCGGAGTTGAAGTAGATGACATCAGATGCCTTTATTAGGGTGTTCACCTTATAGTTTAGGAAGGTATAAGCCTGGTCAAACGATTGATCTGCCGAGTGGAGGATTTGTTTCTCGTAATCACTAGATACATTCCTGTAAGAAATAAAAGTCATCAGTGCTAGAGGAAAGAAGATGAGGATGAAATAGGAAATAAGGAGCTTTCCCCGTATATGCATATTTGTAAATAATCCGATTATCGTCCGAAATGAATGTGTCACGACTGGTGTTTTCTCCTGAACTGCGTAGGGGTCATTCCCTTTATTTTTTTGAAGGCCTTTGTAAAATAATTGGCATCATTATACCCTGTTCGATCGGCTACCTCATAAAGCTTGGATTGCGGCTCCATCAGCAATTCTGCAGATTTCTCAATTCTGACCTTTGCTATGTACTCGCTTATGGTTTTGCCTGTTTCTTTTCTAAACAGGGTGGAAAGATAGGTAGGCGTCAGGTGAACGTGGTCGGCGAGCATATTCACAGAGATTTCCTTGTCGCAATAGTGGCCTCGAATAAATTTGATTACATCATGAACGGATCTGCTATTGGATTCCATATTTTCGATACTGTCTAGGATATAGGTTGCCTTTGTCAGAAAGTAGCTTTTAAGCTGCTTGAGCGTGTCCATCTTCGACATTATCGCCCAATAATATTCCTCTTTCCGATGACCGGCTACGTTTAGATCCAGTCCTCTCTTCTCACATTGTTCAAATAACATGCGCATCATTTGATAGAATAGGTTCTTGACCTCGTTTAGAGGTGTTCCGGTCTTTGTTTTAATCGCATGATATAAGGTTTCTGTAAAATGAATGATTTTATCTTTCTGAAGATCCTGAAGATGCTTAGCGTATGCCTGTAAGGTTTCGTCGTTGATGTTGTATATGGAGACTGCTCTGTTCGCAGCGTAAAAGATATTGCCAAAGTCGTAATAAAAGAGATGATCAAGAAAGGCGGCTGCCGTTGCATAGGAATGACTGATTTCTGATACTTCAGAGGAAGTGCTTCCAACTATCCAGGAGAGTCTTGCGTATTTCATATCTTGTTCTTTCAAATGCTCCATAAGAAGAGTATAGATGGAACCAAAATCATGCTTACGTTCCGGTTTATGTGCGGATAGGACTAAAACATGGCTTGAATCCTTCATCACCGCCAAATGGGTATAGCCGTTTGAAGCATGGGCAAGAAATTCAATGATCGTCGTGCAGCAGCTGCGCTTAACTTCACTCGACGACTCGTCCTCATCAAAGGAAGGGACGATGAGTGAAACCGTATAGGAGTCGTCTTGGGTAAACGATACGCCGATAAGGTCTAAGTTTCGTTTCAGTTCATTACAATCGATATAATTGGAGATAAGCCCATTCACGATATTCTGTCTAATGAATGGAAGGCTGCTTGATAATGCCATGTTGATATGATTGACTTTATTATTCTCCATACACAAATGCACGGCTTTCTGTATAACCTCTTGCAACTCTTCAATAACAATAGGTTTCTCAACATAGCTGACGGCATTAAAGCGAATTGCAGCTTTAAGATATTCCTTATCGGAATAGCCGCTCATATAAATAATTTTACATTCAGGAAACTGTTCGCGGAGACATGAAGTAAATTCGATCCCGTTCATTCCTGGCATTCTTATATCAGATACTACGATATCGGGATGCATACGGCGAGCTGCTTCGAGTCCTTCTATTCCGTCTTTGGCTTCTTCAACAACGTCAACACCAAGCTCTTTCCACTTGATGTGCTTCATTAAACCTTTTCTAGTAACAGATTCATCTTCAACGACTAGAAGCTTAATCATGCGATTTCACTCCCGTTTAAGTAATGAACGCTCGAACTTGAATTCCATGTTACACCACAAACTACGGTCTGGAAAGAAAAGCCGTTGTTTTGCTGCCCTGAGCAGCAGAGCAGCGGCTTTTCTCATTCGTATCGCGATCCTGGAGCGATGATTTTATAACTAGTGATAATAACGTTAATCGTGTCATTCCCCTTCGTTTCGGGGGCTGTCTATTTCCTTTATGATTAAAAAACCTGAGGGAGTAGATCGCGACTACCTCCTTTGAGCATTCACAATAAAACGGTAGTAGGAGGACGTCAGGAATGAAACGATTGAACAAGCTGATGGCGGTCGTATGCATGCTGGGGCTGCTTGCGTCCATTATCATCGTGAAGCCGGCACTGGCAAATGCGGCTGTTCATGCTGCCATCACGAGCGAGGATCTATTAAAAGTCGTTCCCTTTAACAGCAGCGGTAAGTTCACCGACACGTTGGATAGCTTGGATCATGTGGTCTATCAAACAGGAATAGCGCACAACGAGGGCTCTATTACAGGACCCGGGGAACTCATCTACAGCGCAGGAGACAGCGAGTTCGCCTATATCAAGATCGCGGCAACGTTTAATAAGTGGTCGCTTAATTTTGATGATAATGACTTGAAGGTCTATGAGACGGTGTATGACGAAGCGAGCAGCGGCTTCATAGACGGCAATGAAGTTAAGATGGCCAGACAGCTTCGTCCGGATATCATGAGCGATATTAGCAATGTAAAAGCAGATTATGTGTCCGGGCATATCACGCCGGGTACGAAATATGTGCATATCGTTCTTCCTAACGCCGATTTCTTCGCAGACAATCAGAAATACGGCGATTTTAGCGTGAACGACGTCACGTTCGGGAATGATCAGGCAGGCTATCATCCAATCGAGTACATGATCGATGACCTTTCAGCTCTCACCCATGTGGTGGATGGAGCTGATACAAGCAACCTCACTGTCAATGTAATGACAGACATCTGGGCCATACGTACGTTTGCAGCTCTATCTTTTGTGGAAAGGGCCGATGCCACAGTAGCAGATCAAGCATTAACCTATGCGGCTCCGAGCGGTAAACAAATCAATACGGTTTACGTGGAAGGCTATTATAATTTTATCCCTTCCAAAGCCTTCGAAGTTTGGACTTCGCAGGATGGCGTAACCTACAGCAATGCGACTTCAGCTAGCCATTACGCGGAATCTTCGTTCTCCTATAACGGGAACTGGAATGCCACCGTTCTTAAGATCAACAATTTGCCTGACGGAACAGGCTATGTTCAGGTGAGACTTCCGGCATACACCTCGGATGAGCTCTGGGGGATGCTGCATCCGCGCATGACCAAGGTAGCGCTCGGTATTGGCGAACCGGGAACTGCAGGCGGGACAGACCCGGCTGAACCGGCTGAACCAACGGACCCTGTGGATCCGCCTGTTACCTATCCGAAGGAAACGACCATTGCGTTTACGGAAAATCCAGTGAATGTAGATGGTGTAATGGAATCCGATGAGAACGGTACGCCGGCTGGAGATTGGCTGGGGGCTTCCGCCGAAGGAATTGAGGGCACAACGGATTCCAATGGGGATGCTCACAGCGCTAACGTTTACTTGCAATATGACCATGACAATCTGTATGTCGCAGCCCAAATTAAAGACCCTACTCCCATGATTAATGCCAATACTGGATCGAATATTTGGGGCGGCGACAATTTAGAAATCTTCCTCGGCACGGAAGATCTGGACTACAAGCTCTTTCCGAACAAGAAGCCTACGATGCTTCCAAGCGATGTTCAGGTTGTACTGAGTGGAGGCATCGACAATGGCCCTCAGTTTTACCTGTATCAGAACGGTGAGTTTACGACGCCGAATATTGAGATGAATGTTCACCCCGATGCAGATGGCAAAGGATATACCATTGAGGCTTCTATTCCGCTGAGCGCACTTGGAATCGAAGCGCCGTGGAATGACAAGCAGATCATCATGAACACGGTACTCAATGACGGAGGTTACGACAGAAGAGGACAGTGGGGCTGGACCACGAACGATGAAGCGTCGAAGAAAAGCAGAGGCCTGTGGGGACTGGCGTCATTCGAACCTACGGATGGACCGCAGCTGGAAATTTCCTCTACGGCTGCCGTTATCCCGGGCACCACGATAGTGACGGTCTCGGGGCAAACCACTCACGTGCAGGCTCAAGACGTGACCATTCTGGTTACAGACAGTGCCGGCAGCATCGCATATATCGACCAAGCACCAAGTACAGCCGAAGGTAGCTTTTCCTTTGAATTTCCAATCAATAGCGAATTGTTCAGCAGTGGATTGTATACGGTTACAGTCGGCGGAGACGGAATAAAGCGGACGTCATCGACGACGTTTGAGCTGACTTCGGATACGATCGCCCCTGCTGAGGCAACCAATGCTGCAATCACGGCAGGCGATGGCTCGCTAACCGTTACTTGGACGGAGCCGGGTGATCTTGATTATGATCACGCGCTCGTCAGTATTGAGGGACAACCACAGCAGGCATTAGCTGTAGAGAAAGGCGTTAAGCGTGCCGTGCTGAATGGCCTCACTAATGGAGAGGAATATACCGTTCTTCTTCAAAGTGTGGACCATACAGGTAATCAATCGAATGGGATTACGGTGAAAGGGACACCTAGAAAGGCTGCTACACCCGCTACAGGAGTGAGTAATGGGAATGTAGGATCATCAGCGAATCAGGGTGCCATCCTAATCGATCTAAAGGATAAGAAGCCAGATCAGAACCACAACCTCGTAGTTGAACTGGCGAAAGAAGCGGATACCTTATTGATTCATGCGGATCAGGTTTCACTTGTCGGGGATGGTTCTCTGCTCATTCATGCAGGAGACCAGACGATCTCCATTCCAGCTGCATTGCTTAAGGATGCGATGAAGTTAGCTGGCGGTTCCGATCTGTCCGGCTACCAGATCGCCATTCATCTTCATTCAGACGCCGACGATGAGCTGCAGCAAGCGAGTATCGCCAAGCTGCCAAGCAACGTCAAAGTGAACGCATTAGGGACTGCATCGAATGTAGCGATTTCTCTCGTTGCGAAAGACGGAAAGTCGACTGATTTGACTTCGTTCAGCAAGCCGGTATCGATCAAATTGCCGGTTAATGATCGTAATGCAGACAAAGAGCTTCTTGGTGTTTATTTCTACAACGAAGAGACAGGCAAGCTTGAATATGTGGGTGGTCAGCTTGACGAAGATGGCGCCATATCCACAGCGATTGCGAAGCCTGGTTACTATCAGGTTCTCGCGTATAACAAGTCGTACTCGGATGTGCCGGATGGTCATTGGGCCAAACGAGCTATTGAAGTCCTATCGGCTCAGCATGTCGTAAACGGAGTTACCGATACGGCCTTTGATCCTGCCAAGCCGATTACACGGGCAGCGTTTGCCGTATTAATGGCGAATGCACTCGATTTGAAGTCGTCAGGACCATCGGCATTCAAAGATATCGATCCTGCCAAATATTACGCAGACGCGGTGTCCGCCCTTGCTGAAGCGGGTCTAATTCATGGACGCGGAGACAATCAATTCGCTCCGGACGCTGTGATGACGCGAGAAGAAATCATCGTGCTGATCGTTCGTGCTTATGAGCATCAGTCAGGCATCCAACTAACGGCCGGAGACCATGTATTTACGGATGCCAAGCGCATATCGGAATGGGCGAAGGATGCTGTAAGCAAGGCGAAGGATGCCGGACTCATTAACGGCAAGCCGAATAACAGCCTTGATCCTGCAGCGGATAGCGCACGCGCGGAATGCGCGCAGATGATATACAACTTCTTGAAGTTGCTGACTTAAAGGGTCATAGGAGGGTTAAACGTGAAGGTTAAACGGTTGAGCACAAACCTAGTTACCAGATTGCTAGTTGCAATTCTATTCGTTACTTCGTTCGCGGGCCTATTGCCATCAACGAACACGGCAACTGCAGCTGACGGTACAACCTATTATGTAGATTCTGTTTCCGGCAGCGATAGCAATAGCGGTACAGATGCCGATGCACCATGGGCAAGCTTAGCTCATATCTCCGCAAGTGCTTCCATGTTCCAGCCAGGCGATCAGATACTGTTGAAGTCGGGCAGTGAGTGGTACGAATCGCTGGACGTCAACTTCTCCGGTACTGATGGCAGCCCGATTGTTATCGGCAAATACGGCGGCGATGCGAAGCCTGTCATTAATGGCGGAGGCGGAGGTCAAGCGGTACGCATTCAGAATCAGCAGTATATTACTGTAAGGGATTTGGAACTGACCAATTTCAACGCTGCGGATTATGAAGATTACGAGACCGCATACTACCGGCGTTCAGGCGTATGGGTTCAAGCGTTTCACGAAGGAACGATGAGCGGCATCAGCTTGATCGGCCTTGATATTCATGACGTTACCGGTATCTCGATCACGGGTGAAACGTCGGTACAGGATCCGGAAGGCAACTGGGTGAATAAGAACAGCAATGCCGCCATTATGGTTAATGCATGGGAATGGGAACAGAATGTACCCACGGATAAACATGCTATTTTCGATCAGCTAACGATTGAAGATTGCAACATTCATGACATTACCACGATCGGCATTTCAGTGGATGGGCATCCAAATCAAGATATACCCGAGCTGTACCATAAGAACGTCGTCATTCAGAACAACATCATTAATAAAACGGGCTCAGACGCCATTATCGTAGGGGTCTCCGATAATCCGCTCATTGCGTATAACGCGGCGTACGATGTGGGGATTAATTCGGTCGACGGCAAGTGGATTGCAGGGATATGGGTATGGAAAACCTTCGGTGCAACGGTGGAACATAACGAGGTTGCCCGCGTCCATTACCAGAACAGCGCATCCACGGACTCGAACGCATTCGATGTCGATATTTTGGCCCAGGGGGTTCACGTATTCCAGTACAATTACTCCCATGATAATGCCGGCGGATTTACGATGGACATGGGACAGAACAAGGACGGCATGAACATCTACCGTTACAACATCAGCCAAAATGACGCTCACCACGGTTTCTCCGGCAGCACGATGAACATTAACGACCCGTCGGTGTACTACAACAATGTGTTCTACAATGATAACGGCGATGGATTCGTCATCAAGAACAACACGAAGGCTGCGTTTACGAACAATATTTTCTATACCTCGAAGGGCAATAGTCCTTTCCCGGCAGGGCCGAAGTTTTACAATAACGATTTCTTCGGTTCAGCGCCTCCTGTTCAAGGGATAAACAACATGACCGTTGATCCGAAGTTTGTTGATCCGGGGAAAGGTCAAGACGGGATTAGCACGGTTGCCGGTTATAGGCTGCAGTCTGATTCTCCGTTAATTGGGGCAGGACGTGTGGTCGATCAGAACGGCGGTGAAGATTTCTGGGGAAATGAGCTGTACAAAGGCTCTCCGGATATCGGCGCTTTCGAAGATCAGAGCAGTGCGGCAGCGGATATAACTCCTCCAGCTATGCCTACTTCTCTTGCTGCTGCAGATATAACGGATACGACAGTAACCTTGTCCTGGCATGCGGCTGAGAACAATATTCCGCTTGATGGCGATATATTCGACGCAGCAACGGATACGAAGATCGCTTCGGTACAGCTCAGCAACACGGTGACACTGACTGGACTTACGCCGGATACGAGCTATTCCTATTCTATTGTGGCGAAGGATGCATCAGGGAACCAATCGCAGAAGAGCGCTACGCTGCAAGTGACAACAACCATTGCCGCTGCTATCGTAGACGATTCGGCAGCTGTGAAGACAGGAGCATGGAGCGCAGCTTCGGGCAATTCCTCCTATGATGCCGGTTATGTGACCATCGCTAAGGGAAGCGGGACAAATGCAGTAACATGGACGCCGAATCTAGCGAAAGACGGGTACTACGCCGTTTATTACTATTTGCCTGCCGGCTCCGGGAATCGGGCGTCTAATGCGCCATTCACCGTCCGGTTCGATGGCGGCTCGAAGACCTACTCGGTCAATGAACGCACGGAAGGCGGAACGTGGGTGCTGCTTGGCACGCATAAATTCCTTGCTGGCACAAGCGGCAATGTCGAAGTAACGGATAACGCCAATGGGGAAGTGGCAGCAGATGCCGTTAAATTCCTCTATCGTGACGGATTCGGTCCGGATCGCATTAGCAAAGTCGTTCTAACGGCCGATAAGCTGCAGTTGAAGCTCGGCGAAACGATGGGGCTTTCCGTAATGGGACTGAATGCAGCCGGAAACAGCGCGCTAGATTTGTTAGCAGAAGGTTATTCCGTAGACTTTCAGAGCGATAGTGATGCGGCGACCATCTCGGACACAGGCATCATTACGGGAGTGTCAGCTGGAACCTTACACATTACAGCATCCGTTACAATCAACGGAACAACATTTGTAAGCAGCCCTGCAACTGTCGTCGTAGGTCCTGGATTCGACGTGGAGGCACCGACGATTACGGATATAACAGGCAATGCCATAACGTCCTTCTCGCCTTTCGGGCTTGTCCAAGCTTCGACGAAGGTGCTCAATTCGACCGATAAGCAGAAGAATGTGACCCTCATCCTTGCCGTATACAATCAGAAAGGATTGTTGAAGACAAGCGCCGAGAACGTCATCATTAAGAGCTACGACAATGCTTCGTTGACAACATCGCTGGTCATGCCGGCGGTAGTGAAAGGCTGTTACTTGAAAGTGTTTGTGTGGGATGGCAAAGATGCCATGCATCCGCTGACAGCAATGACGGTCCACCCATAATAGGTTCAAGATGTACTGCATAAATTGCCCCGGGAGAAGGCTTTGGCCTTTTCCCGAGGCTTTTATAGCTCTTGGGTCAAGGAGAGTGAACGGGAATGAAAATAGCGAGTAAACCACCCAAGTCTCGACGGTTTCTTCAGAATCGAGTTGCAATCGGGCTTGCTGCAGCGGTGACGATCATGTTCGCTGTAGTGGGATTCAAGTATTCGACGTTTACGGACGCGGGGATTGACGACAGCGAAGTCGTAGCAACGATTAACGGAGAACCGTTAACTTATGGCGAATTTAGCTTGAGTTTGGCCAAGAATCGCTCCAAGGTATCGAGTTACTTCATAGTCAAGCACGATGCAGAGGCAGGCAAGCAGTTCTGGACGACGAATTATAAGGGGGAAGTTCCTGCAGAGAAGCTGAAGCAGGAGGCGCTGGCGGAATCGGTCACCGTCAAAATTCCGCAGCTGTTAGCCAAGCAGCAAGCCATTGTCACCGACATCTCCTATGCGGGCTTTCTTCGCAGCTTGGAAGCGGAGAATGAGAAGAGGGCGAAAGCGATTGCAAACAATCAGGACATTTTCGGGCCATTACACTATAATGAATCCGAATACTACAGTTTCGTTCAATCGAATCTGATTGGGGAGCTGCGGAAATCGGCAAATGAGCATAAACAATTGTCCGATGACGAACTCAAGCAGTACTATGAAACGCATAAAGGCAAGCTTTTCAATTTGCCGGATACCGTTACCGTACATAGAATCACGATTCAATCCGCGGATACCAAGCAAGCGCTGACGGATGTAAAGGCTGATCTTGCTTACGGTACGAGCATGAAGGATGCACTGGCTCCTTATGAAGGGGATGTCGTAGTAGAGGAGCAAGTATTTGATGCTGCAAGTGCTCATAGCGATACGCTTCCGAATACGGAATTGTATATCCAGCTGAAGTCGCTTAAACCGGGACAAACGACGGATGTTTTTCAAGAGAACGGAACGTACTGGATCGCGGAATGTGTGGAAAGGAAGAAAGGCGGCTATGTGCCGTTTGAAGATGTGAAGGAAGGCATTCGAAAGGATCTGGCCGGACAATCATTTGACCAGAGGGTAGATGAACTTGTTCGGGATGCATCGGTTGTGATTCATCACGAGATCTATGACCGAATTGAGGTCGGCTGACTTACGCAGAGAGAGGTTACCCGGATGAACCAGAAGAAAACATTGCGTTTCAAATTCATACTCGGTTTTTTTATCGTCACGACACCGTTAATTTTCTTTCTGTTCTATAATAACTTCTATGCGATGAATGTTGTCCGTACCGAGGTATCCCAGTCCTATTACAATTTCCTTGAAACGCAGGTTGCGTCTCTCGATCAAACCTTGGAGGAAACGAACAATTATATCCTGCGTCTGGGAAGCAGCGATTTCTCCTACACCAATTTGATACCGCTTACTTTATATCCGAAGGAAAGCGGCGATTATTTTATGGCGAAGCAATGGTTATTGCGTAAGTTCGATGACGACCTTAGCGTCTATAAAGGAATCGAAACCTTCTTCGTCTATTCGCAGAAAAACAACGATATGATCAGCGTGAAGAAGAGCTACGAAGATACCCAGGAATTTGACGGCGTTCTCTATTCTTTCTTTGAACAGAATACGGACAACATGGATACGCAGAATTGGACGGTCACCTCATGGAACGAAAGATATTATTTGGTGCGCGTGATTCCAATTAGCCCTAAAGAAGACAATCGGGAGCTTTACGTCGGGGCTTTAATCGATATCGATCACTTGATCCAACCGCTCCAGCAGTCCAATTTCGGGAACAGCGGGAAAGAACTGCTGCTCATGTCCAGCAAAGGCGCATCCCTGATCGAGACGACCCTGTCTAAGGATAACGTAAATGAAATCGTGAATAAGCTGGAGCACAACGAGATGAAATACATTTCGTTCACGAAGTCATCGAGCGGAAACAAGTATATGCTTGTCGGCCTCCCGTTTCAATTTGCGCCGATGAGCCTCGCTGTCTTCATTCCAGAGAAAATCGTGCTGCAGAAGCTGTTATATTTTCAACGCTTGCTCTACCTGCTTCCCATCGGATTAATCATCATTCTTGCCTTTTATTTGCTATTTGTGAAAAATGTACTGCTGCAGCCGATGAACATTCTGATTAAAGGGATGCAGAGCATTGGCCGGGGGAATTTGGATGTAAGAATCGGCGACAATTCAACGAAGGAATTCTCGTTCTTGGTGGAGACGTTTAACAAAATGGTCTCGCAAATTCAAAGCTTGAAAATTAACGTTTACGAGGAAATGCTGCGAGCGCAGAAGGCGGAATTCAATCATTTGCAAGCGCAAATTAATCCGCATTTCTATTTAAACTCTTTAAATATTATTTTTAGCCTCTCCGTGCTGGAAGAGAATCGTCTCGTTCAAAAAATGACAGAGCATTTGGGCGATTATTTCCGCTTCATTACACGTTCCCATCGGGATACCATAACGCTCGCTGAAGAGATCAGGCATATCGAGAATTATTTGGAAATCCAGAAACTTAGATTCCCGGATAAGCTGACTTTCCAGATCTCACTTCCTGATCCCTACAAGTCCCATCCGATTTCTCCTTTAATCGTGCAGCCGTTTGTTGAGAATGCGATTATACATGGCATGGATAAAGGCAAGGCGATATTTCATATTTCGATTTCGGTGCAGCCATCGGAGGAGAGGCCGGATTGCTATGAAGTGCGTATTAGTGACAATGGAAAAGGGTTTACGGCTGAGAAATTACAGCTGTTTCAGGCCGGTCACTATGCAGAAGGCCACGGCTCCGGAGATAAGCATTTGGGGATCTGGAACGTACACCACCGCTTGCGTATGAAGTATGGCGAGCAATGCAGCATCTTGTTCGAGAATGGCGCCCAGAAAGGGGCGGTTATTCGTTTAGTCATTCCAAACCAACAGGCTTTAGAAGATTAGGGGGCTAACTAGATGTATAACTTGCTCATCGTAGATGATGAAGTATATGCGATTAAAGCGTTGCTTAAAGGGATCGATTGGAACAGCTTGGGGTACAGCAAGGTATACAGCGCCTATGATGCAGATGAAGCGATGGACATCATTCGAACCGAGAACATCGATATCATGCTCTGTGATATTGAAATGCCCGATTGCAACGGACTGGATCTGGTTGAACGGGTAAGAGAGCAGAACCCGTTGATGGTTACGGTATTCTTGACGGGACATGCAGACTTCGCGTACGCACAGCAGGCCATTCGTCTGGGAAGCTATGAATATTTACTGAAGCCGGTCAACTATGATCAGCTAAGGACAGTTATGGTGAAAGTTCAGGATCGGCTGGAGGAAATGAGGAAGGTCGAGAAATTCGATGAACGGTTCCAAACCTACGAGAAGCTGTGGGAGAAGCAGAAGCCGCTGCTGACAGAGCGGTTCTGGCAGGATATATTAGCGCAGCGGCTTATTCCGACCGCTGACAATTTGAAGCAGCAGCTGCCTGCCTACAATTTCTCATTTGATCCGAATACACGCATTTTGCCGATTTTGCTTAGTGTCGAGATGTGGAGTCAGGAATTCACGCTGCGTGATGAAGAAATAATGGAGTATGCCCTGCGTAACGCGGCAGCAGAGCTGTTTCTGCAGGCACGTGAAGGAGACGTGATCCAAGATCGGAACGGCCTTCATTTCATACTCATCTATTTGGCAGATGGCTTTGAACCTGATCGAGATGATTTGCAAGCGAAGTGCCAAGAATACATTGAAGTGTGTTCACGGCTGTTCTATTGCAGCTTGTCTTGTTATATTGGCGGCCCTGTAAAGATAAGTGAGTTATCAGATAGTTATCATGCCTTGCTGGAGCTTGAGGCTCGCAACATCGTACATACGAAGGTAGTCCAGTTCAAGCAAGAAACCAAAGGAAGCCCAGCGCCTGCTCACAGTAAGGCACCCGTACATATAGAAAGCGCGGATTGGCTGGTCTTGTTCGAGCTAGGCAAGAAAGAGGAGCTGATGAAGCGGTTGGAGGCCGTGTTGACCGAGCTCCAGGAGGATCAATCGATTACAGCGGAAACGATTGGTGGACTCTATCACTCCATCTTACATATGGTCTACCAAGTCTCGCACAAACGTGGCCGGTCTATAACAGAGATGCTGGGAACCGGAAAGTGGTTAGGAGATCCATCTGCTACCCGTTCCATTTCCCATTTCAAAGTATGGGCTACACGCGTTATTAGTGCCGGCGTTGATTATATGCAGCAGCGGCAAATGGACAGCTCGTCGATTATCGAGAAAATCAAGCAGTATGTCCGAGCGAACTTGAAGGATGTCATGAGGGAAGATATTGCCTCCCATGTCCATTTGAATTCGGCTTATCTGTCACGGCTGTTCAAGAAAGAAACAGGCGAAACCTTAATGGACTATATTATTTACGTCAGAATGAACCAAGCTAAAGTGATGCTGACCGAATCGAATGCGAAGATCAGCGAAATCTGCGAATTGATGGGGTATGACAACTTCTCTCATTTCAGCAAAATATTCAAAAAACAAGTTGGCGTTCATCCGCAGGAGTATCGCAAACGATTCCAAACGATAGACAAATAAGAACACCAATAAACCCTTGCTGAGCCTGTCATGGCTCAGCAAGGGTTTATTTGTAGTTCCGGATATAGCCGTCATAATAACGGCAATGATGTCATTCCACTTCGTAGCAACCCTATTTATGTAACTCTATAATAAGGATAACAGATAAGAGCAACGAGAAAGAAGGTGAAAGTAATGGGGAATAAACCCATTAAAGAAAGAAAAAAGTTATCGCTACTAAAAAAAATGCATCAAAATCGATATTTGTTACTAATGTTATTGCCGGGTTGCATTTATCTCATTATTAACAATTATATTCCAATGCTCGGATCAGTAGTCGCCTTTAAAAGCATCAACTATGCATTAGGCTACTTGAAAAGTCCGTGGGTTGGATTCGACAACTTCAAGTTTCTATTTAACTCCAGCGACGCATGGGTCATTACACGAAACACAATCTTGTACAATCTAGTATTTATCGTACTTACGCTGGTCAGCGCCGTTACATTTGCGATCATGCTGAATGAACTTCGAAATCGCTTCTTCTCGAATCTGTATCAGAGCGTCATGTTTCTCCCTTACTTTCTGTCGGCGGTTGTTGTCGGCTATCTCGGCTATTCGATGCTGAGTCAGGAATATGGCTTCATTAATACCTTCATCCTGGTCCCGCTCGGCATTGAACCGATTGCTTGGTATAGCGAGCCGAAGTACTGGCCGTTCATCTTACCGATCGTCTACATCTGGAAGAACGTCGGATACTCCATCGTCATTTATCTGGCGGCTATTATTAGTATCGATAAGGAATATTATGAGGCTGCCATTACCGACGGCGCGAGCAAATGGCAGCTGATCCGAAATATTACACTGCCTTCCATCAGACCGATGATGATTATCCTGACTTTGCTGGCGATCGGTCATATCTTAAATGCAGATTTCGGCTTGTTCTATCAATTGCCGCTGGATGCGGGAGCCTTGTACTCCACAACAAACGTTATCGATACGTACGTATACCGGGCTTTGATTCGATTAGGGGATACCGGAATGTCGTCGGCTGCAGGCTTGTATCAAGCAGTGGTCGGATTCATTCTAGTCGTGAGTGTGAATTTCCTGGTGCGCAAAATAGACAAAGAGAACGCACTCTTTTAGAACGGAGGAGAAGAATCTTGGATACCACAACTTCAGTGAAATACTCGTTGCATGACGAAGGATCCGCAGTAAGTAGAAACCCGCGTGATATACTAGCTGTCTCACCGCAGAGCAATGTCATTCTAAATGTATTATTTATCCTTTACGGTTGTCTGTGTCTCCTTCCGATATTGTTAGTTGTAGGCGTGTCCTTCTCGGACGAGAAAATGATCGCGCTTCATGGCTATAAATTGATTCCCGAGAAATTCAGCTTGTCCGCGTACAAGTACTTATGGTTCGATATTCACAGTATTATTACGGCTTATGGGATCTCGATCGTTGTAACGGTTGTAGGGACTATTGCAGGACTCTTGATGACGGTGCTGTTCGCTTATCCATTATCCAGGAAAGACTTTCACTATCGCGGATTCTTCTCCTTCTTTATTTTCTTCACCATGATATTCAACGGCGGTCTTGTCCCTTGGTACCTGGTGTATACGAATGTGCTGCATCTGAAGGATACGATCTTCGCCTTGATCATACCGGGGCTATTGATGAATGCGTTCTACGTCATCATTATGAGAACGTTCTTTCAAACGACGATTCATCCCTCTATCATCGAATCCGCTAGTATAGAAGGAGCGGGGGAAGGCAGAATTCTCGTCCAAATTATTATCCCTTTATCGCTTCCTGTCTTTGCAACGATTGGTTTGTTCTACTCGCTCGGGTACTGGAACGGCTGGTATAACAGCCTGATCTTCATCAACAATGACAAGATCATTAATCTTCAGTACATGATGTACAAGGTTCTCATGAACCTGCAGTTCTTGCTAGCTAACGCCCAGGCAGGCTCCGGACCCAGTTCGACTGAACTTGCGAATTTACCGAATGAAACCGTTCGAATGGCCATGTGTATTGTTGGTACCGGGCCGATGGTGTTCGCCTATCCATTCTTTCAGAAGTATTTTGTGAGAGGTTTGACTGTAGGAGCTGTCAAAGGCTAAACCTAGCAAAGCTAGTTAGCATATATAAATATATTCAGGAGGGTTCATATGAAGACAAAGAATAAGGCACTTCCACTCGTTGTGGCATCTCTGGTTTCGGCATCTGTTTTATTGACAGGCTGCGGAGGAAATAACGAACCGAACGCAAACAGTCAGCAGACTACAAACGATTCGAAGCAAGAAGCAACAACGACTAATGAGACAACCGCCAATGAGTCCTCCACGAAACCGGAGCTCGCTCCGTACAAACTCAAGATGGTTGTGCCTGGTGGAGCAGTGCCGAAGGATTTGGCTTTGGTCAATGAAGAGATCAGTAAATATTTGAAAGACAAAATCAACGCGTCGTTCGAATTGGACGTCATTGACTGGGGCAGCTGGCAAGACAAGGTTAATTTGAAGTTTGCCTCGAGCGAGCAATTCGATTTGCTTCAAACGATGAACTGGGATAACTTCGGCACGAAAATTCAACAAGGCAACATTATTGATCTGACCGAATTGATGGACAAGAATGCACCTGATTTGAAAAATGTGATCAATCCGGCTCTATTGGAAGGGTCTAAGGTTAACGGACGCAACTATGGCATACCGATCAACAAAGAACTCGCCAGCCAAGCCGGCGTCATGCTCCGCAAAGATCTGGTAGATAAATACAAGATCGACATTGCCCAGATCAAAAAGGTTGAAGACTTAGAACCGATTTATCAAATGATTAAAGACAAAGAACCCGGCGTAGTGCCGCTCTACTTGAACAAAGATACAAGTGTGGACTGGATTTATAGCCCGATGAATTTTGAAGATCTAGGCGATAGCAGCCCGGGATCGGTCGTTCGCGGGGCCAATGATTTTAAAGTCGTCTCCGGCATTGAAACGCCTCAAGTAAAAGCGGAATTGGATTTGGCGCGCAAATGGTTTATGGCTGATTTTGTGAATAAGGATGCCGCTACTGCCGCAGATATTTCCGGAGCGCTGAAAGCAGGCAAAGCTTTCTCTTACGTGCAGCAGCTGAAACCTGGTAAAGATGCCGAGGATAGTCTGGCTCATGGGGTTGAATGGGTACAGGTCGAGCTAACGAAGCCAATCGTTAGAACGGCGGACACGACAGGCTCGATGACATCGATCTCCAGAACGTCGAAAGACCCGGATCGTGCGATGATGTTCCTGAACCTTCTTTACACAGACAAATACCTAGTCAACCTGATTGCATTCGGTATTGAAGGCAAGCATTTCGTGAAGAAAAGCGATAACGTGATCGACTTCCCAGAAGGCTTAGATGGTGCAACATCGGGCTACGTGCTGAATGGCGCTTGGATGTTCGGCAATCAGTTTAACGATTACCTGTGGGCGAATGAAAATCCGAATAAATGGGACAATTTCTTGAAGTTCAATGAATCCGCGGAGAAATCAAGCGTGCTTGGCTTTGTCTTTAACCCGGAGCCGGTGAAGAATGAGATTGCCGCATTCAACAATGCGAAGAAGGAATTCGAGCCTGCATTGTTCACGGGAACTGTTGATCCGAACGAATTCTTGCCTAAATACATTAACAAGCTGAAATCAATCGGTGTTGACAAAATCATTGCCGAGAAGCAAAAGCAGCTGGATGAATGGGTGAAAGCAACGAAGTAATCATAAGTAGTTCTTCATACAATCTCAAAGGCTGACGCTCTTCGGAGCGTTAGCCTTATTTATACCAAGGAGGAATACGATGGCTCATCAAGTGCTTAGCTCTGAGCAAATGGAGCATTTTATGGAACGAGGCTGGGTAAAGGTCGAGCAGGCCTTTCCGCGAGAAACGGCGCTCTCTTGCCAGCAGTTCCTTTGGGGAAAGCTCCGAGAGAGAGGGATTATGCAAGAAGATCGGGCGACTTGGACGAAGCCGATGATTTACATGCAGGAAGCGTATCGTAGTCCGGCGTTCGACCAATGCAACACGCTGAGGATGGCGACTGCAATCGAAGAGTTGATCGGCAGAGATCGATGGACGGATAAAGGCGTGTATGGCATCGACGAGATTCATTCGACTTGGGGGTGGTGGCCGGTTAATTTTGCGCTTGGGGCAGAGAAGGCGTGGACGATTCCTACGGAAGGCTGGCATTGGGACGGTGCTCATTTCCGCCATTATGTAGATAGCCCGGAACAGGGTTTGCTTTGCCTCTGCATGTTCTCCGAAACCGCTCCCCGTGGCGGCGGTACTCTCGTACTTGAAGGGTCACATAAACTGGTGGCTCGTTTCTTGGATCAGCATCCCGAAGGTCTCGAATCGCAGACTGCGATTGATGCCTTAAGCATGCAGCATCCATACTTAGCCGAATTGACGGGAATAGCGGGCAGCTCGGAAGCTTCCGCAGAGGATCGCATTCATAAGTTTATGACTGCTTGGCATACAGATGCAGAAGGCATCCGTCTGCGTGTCGTTGAAATGACCGGCTCTCCAGGCGATGTCATTCTATGTCATCCCTTTCTCTACCATACATCATCACAGAACCATAACGGCCTTCCACGCTTCATGTGCAATCGAACAACACCTCTTAAAGAACGGATGAACTTGAATAGAGAAGATGTTCGTGATTACTCTCCATTAGAGATGAGCATACGGCAAGCATTGAGCGATAGGGAGACTACATAATGACCACTAAACCTGCAACGGCGGCGATTAGCTGCGAAGATTCTTTTATTAAGATCCATGGCAAGAGCAGACTGGTTATCTCCGGAGAATTGTCTTATTTCAAACTGGATCCGCTGGAATGGGAGGATCGAATCCGCAAATTAAAGGCGAATCTCCTAAATGGAATCAGCACCTATATCCCATGGGGGCTGCATGAGCAAGAGAAGGGACTGTTCACCTTCGCGGATCGCTGGGATATTCTTCGATTCGCGGAGCTGACGCAGCAGCATCAACTATTCGGCATTCTAAAACCAAGCGGGTATGTATGCGATGAAATATCGGGCGGCGGATTCCCGAGCTGGATATGGTCGGAAGAGGTTAGAACGAGAACGAGCGACCCCGCGTTTCTATTCTATCTGGATCGATGGCTAGAGACGATTACGCCGCTGCTTAAAGGCACTCAAATCACAGAGGGCGGCCATACCATACTCTGGCAGGTCGAGAACGAATTCGGTTATGGAAACAAACCGTATTTGCTTAGCTTAGTCCGTAAGGTACATGAGCTCGGCATCGAGGTGCCGATCGTGCTGAATAATGGGCACTATTATGAGGAAGAGGGACTGCTGGGCGCTTTTGATTTTTATCCCACGCCTGCTCCGGATCAGTTAAGGGAAGTCGCTGCCCATATGCAGGATTATCGCAAAACACATCCAAGCAAGCCAATCTTTAGCCAGGAGTTTGAAGCGGGTTGGCTAAACACGGCTCTGCATCCGGACGTCACCACAATGGGACATTTGCCTCGCGTATGGTTGGAAAGCCTGACCAAACTAGCTTTCATAAACGGCTGTGCCGGCCTGAACTACTTCATGTTTTCCGGTGGTACGGATCCCGGGATGCAGCCGGCCAAGTTTTTCCCGAATCGCTACTATAATGAAGCGGCGATCGAAGAATGGGGCGAGCTCGGAGAGCTGTACTACCGTTATAAGACAACGCATGCGCAGCTGCTTTCCTTTGAGTCCCTGCTTGTGGAAGAGCCGGCAATCCTGACAGACACGGAAGCTTATATAGAGGGTATTCCATCCGAGATCCTAGCCATCATCCGCGGAAACGAAGAGATGAAGCAGGGGCAGTTGGTTTCGTTAAGCAATGCTTCTAATGAAGTGCAATCTTTTACTTGGGCGTCGGCATTACTTGGGCTATTCCCATCGAGAACCTTGCTGCAGCCGTTGGAAACGAGGATATACCCGCTAAACTTCCAATTGAACAACAACTTAAAGTGGATTCATTCCTCGGCAGAGTTGCTCTATAAGGATTCGGGAGTGTGTGTTCTATTTGGCGATCCGAATCAGGCGAACCAATTGAAACTGCTGTGGGGCAGCGAGCTTCCACCGAATATATCCGACTCCGGAGCGGTGAGGACGGAATGGGATGCTCAGGAATTAACGGTGTCTTTCACCCATCAAATGGAAGACCAATGGATTAGCTTGGATGCGTATCGCATCCTCATTCTTTCGCGTGACCGGGCTATGCATACCTGGTTCGGGGCTGAAGCCGATGGCGAGCGGGATATACTTGTTTCGGATCTTTACTATGCGGAGTGGTCGGATTCAGCTGCTGATCAAATTCGCGTAGAAGCGGAGCCAGGCAGAACGCATGCGCTAACCTTGGTTCGCAGCGCGGATGGCTCCATGCAGCAAATGGATTATACAGCACCTCATGGCGAACAAGAATCCAACGATCTTCAGGTTATCGAAATGAAACAGTGGCAAATTTGCCGGGACTGGGAGACGAGCTTTCTATCCTCACAGGTTGCGACGACTACGAAAACCAGCTTAGGCATTCCTTTTGAGAAAAACGGGCATGCGGATTGCGGATATGCGGTTTATAGCAGCGAATGGATAAGTGACGGCGGGGAGCAGCAGCTGCTGATACCGGAGATCAACGATTACTTCGATTTGCGCATCAATGATCAATGGGTTGCTTCGGGAAGACGCACGATGCAGCTTCAACTAACGAATCTGATTAACGGCAAGAACCGGTTAACTTTACGCTGCTACTCCACGGGGCACGACAAGGATATGGCTTTGAACCCGGCTTTAAGCGGAATGATGCTGCCCTTGTATGTTGGTGCGCTCCATTACGAAGAGCTCGTGAGCTGGGAACAGAAACAGTTGTTCACCAAGGAAGAGAAGGACGCGTTCTTCGAGGAAAGGGATCAATTACTCTCCTTCCATGATGATGACCATGCTCGGGAAATCGGTATCGATATCGCGGCTCTGAGCGAGGGGACCGAGAATTGGTCTACTTTCAAGTTTGGTTCAGAAGGCAGCATGATCAAAGACGCCAACGTTGATTTTACAGGTTCAGGTGAAGTCTTGAATCGAACCCATTTCTATGCGGATGCCAAATACGCCGGTAATCGCGTCCTGCTAGAGATCAGAGATGCGGATTTAATCTACGCCCTTTATGTGAACGGCAAGCATCTCGCTGCGATTTGGCAAGGATGGAGTGCGTGGGGATTCGAGAATAGTCCGAAATACTGGGATATCACTTCGATGATCCGATTCGGCGAAGACAATCAGATCTTATTGCGCTGTCTCATGGGTCCCAGAGGCGGAGGTGTCCTTCAACCTGCGAGTATTTCCTTCTATAAAGACGCAATTGAGGGAGAAGCGAGCTTCACCCCATTGGCATCAGGCATTCAAGCTGCGCTCGAGGGGGAGCTCGGTACGTATGAAGAAGTAAGCTTGAACAGCAGCTCCAGCTCGCAACCGACAGGTTCCTTAAATATCGCTAAGAGTCAATTCTCATACTCGGAGCATGATGATTTGGTTAGCCCCCTGTACGTCGAATTGAATGATATCCACGATTTGACGTTGATTTATGTGAATGGTGAACTTATCGGCAAGTATTATCCTGGCGGCCATCAGCGAAGATTTTATCTCTGGCGTTCATGGCTGAAGGAAGGGAGCAACGAGTTGGCGCTCGTGGGCAAACTTACTGCTTCACCGCAAACTAGCATCAAGGTCGGCCGGTATCATGTGAAGGTACGAGATACGATAACATTCCGTTAAACGAAACAACCCTCCGTCAGCGTGAACTGATGGAGGGTTATTTTAGTATCTGCCTGAATTATTTTACGTAAACGCGGAAGTAATCTAGGGAGAACACCGCCGGGAACGAAGCTGCAACCGGGTTGTTGTTCGTGTTTCCACCCATAGCCAGGTTGATTAGAACTTGTGGAGCCGGTCCATCCCATCTGAAGAGCGTTCCTTTAACTAAGGTGCCATCCACCCACTTCTGGAGGTTGCCTTCCTTCCAGATCAGGGTATAGAGATGATAGTCATCCGAGAAATCCGTTCCCGGATGCCATACCCATTGATTGGTCATGATGCTGTAATAATCCGAGAATACGCCGGCCCCATGATCAAATCCCGTCCAGTCATACGTATTCTGTGTTGGCGTATCGAAGAATTCGACGATATCGATCTCAGAACTGGTTGACCCTGCACCGCCGGGGGAATACAGCCAGAATGCCGGCCATGCTCCGACTTTTTTAGGGATTTTTGCTCTTAGCTGAAAGATATACGTTTTCCCGTCATACGGATAAAAGGTTTCCTTCGTGGTGATCTGACCGCTGCTTATTCCTCCGTCATATACACCGCCTAAGTTTGGTGTTGCCGTTAATTCCAGCGTCGTAGACGTTAAATGGTGATTGGTAGCATTAATAGGTTGATACCGCTGCCATTCATTGTTAATGACCGTTGTTCCTGCAACGCCATAAGCATTGAATGAATTGGTTAGCGCTGTAAGACTGTTCGTGTTGCGTGTTGTACCAAAGGAGTAGTCTCTCAATAGCGTGTACCCGGTAAGATCCGGTCCGGTTGGAGGCGGGGTTGTTGTAGTCGTTGTCACTACATTCGGTATCGTTGTTCCTTCCTTCGTAGAGAAAGTGACTTCCCCCCCGGAGATGCCTTTTAAGATAATCGAATAGGTTCCATTGGCGTTAATAAGCGATTGGACATTGAAAGAATAAACGGTTCCTGCAACAAAGGTCGTATTCTTCGAATCAAGCAACGAACCTAGAGCAGGTTGGTTATTCCATGCAAGGGTTGACTGATTCCAAGTCGTATTACCCGTCCCTGCGTATGCACCAATATTCGCGGTTCCGCCTGTGATGCACTTCACATTCAGAACGGCAGAAGTAATCGTGCCTGAGTTACTGACATTAAATTTCAAATACGATCGTTTGTCTTGGCCAACATTCACACCCATTGTGGCGTCTGTCGGACCTATTAAACTTGTTCCCCACATGGTTGCATCATCAGATGCATTACTGGTTACGGTAGCCGCATTGGCTTCTTTGTTATCCACCATGAAGAAAGTAGACAGAACCATTAACATAACCAGAGTAGACACGATAAACGATTTACTCTTCTTCATCATTCGCACCTCCAATTTTTCACTCTAAAATGATACCGCTTACATAAGTAAGAGCCATTTCGCTTTCCGAGATATGCTTCCACTCCTTTCCGAGGTTGTGTAACGCGTGACTGGCATCATTACTATATAACGGAGATCTTAGCCGCAACAACGAACTGATGTGACCCGGGTGACGTTATTATGACTACCTGGCGGATCCAATGATATCGGACACTCATTCTAGATCTGATTTACAATGTGTTGTATAGTTGACAATAAATAGAGTTAGCTAGAGAGGATGAGGCAAGATGGGTCATGCCAAGGATCAGATCGATCCCCGTATTCTTCGCACGAGGCGGCTGCTTCGGGATGCTTTCATTGAATTGCTGCAAGAGATGGAGCTTGAGAAAATATCGGTTAATCGTCTCGCGGAGCGTGCCACGCTCAATCGAGTTACGTTCTATCTGCATTATCGGGACATGCCGGATATGCTGGAGAAATTGGCTGACGATATGATTGATGATATCACTTCGATTATCAATGCGCCTATACCGAAACGGAGCGCTGCTGCTGAAGAAGTGGAATGGCCGGTATTGGTGAATTTACTAGAGCACATCGCAGATAATTTCAAGTTCTATAAAGTCATTCTTGCCACGAAACGAACGACGGTCTTTACGGAACGGCTGCTAAAGCTGTTGACGAAGTTGATTACCGAGAAGATCGAAAGCTCAGGATATGATCGCGATTTCGCCGCCTCGGGGATTCACAAGGATATTGCAATTTGGTACAGCTCCTCGGCCATGATCGGTACGATCATCTCTTGGCTTCGTAACGACATGCCGTATACGCCGGTTTTTCTAACGAAGCAATTGTCCTTACTGCGTCAATATAAGCAGACGAAGTCGTAGCATTTGGTCATTCTAGGAGATTGTAGCCGGGGTGGCCGTTTAGCCTATCTAATGAAAGGGTATAAGTATTCTATCAGCTTGAAAATTAATTTCAAAAAACAGTTGCGCTCCGCTATTCATCCATGGTATATTCTATTTCTGCCTCCGAGACATCAACTTGGAAGCGGTGATCGAGACAAAACAAGTTGAAAAATAAAGCTTGCAATCATGTTTCGCATCATGATATACTCTAATTCCGGTCATGAGCCGGAAGGAAATAAACCAAGTATTTGTTCTTTGAAAACTGAACAATGAGCGACCAGTCAAATGGTCATAAATCGCAGAAGTAACATTCTGCAAAGCTAGTTTTTTGAATGAGCTAACAAGCGAATTCTTAAAAATGGCCAAGCCTTCGGGCTTACCACTTTTATGGAGAGTTTGATCCTGGCTCAGGACGAACGCTGGCG
>NZ_JBXENT010000011.1:0-157731 GCF_059383735.1 Paenibacillus sp. N22P23 | reverse complement strand
GCTGGAGCTACTGGTACCGCTGGAGCCACTGGTGCTGTTGGAGCTACTGGTCCTGCTGGGGACACTGGTCCGGCTGGAGCTACTGGTACCGCTGGAGCCACTGGTGCTGCTGGAGCCACTGGTGCTGTTGGAGCTACTGGTCCCGCTGGGGCTACTGGTCCTGCTGGAGCAACCGGTGATCTTGGAGCTACTGGTACCGCTGGAGCCACTGGTCCTGCTGGAGCTACTGGTACCGCTGGAGCCACTGGTGCTGTTGGAGCTACTGGTCCTGCTGGGGACACTGGTCCGGCTGGAGCTACTGGTACCGCTGGAGCCACTGGTGCTGTTGGAGCCACCGGTGCTGTTGGAGCTACTGGTGCTGTTGGGGCTACTGGTCCTGCTGGGGCTACTGGTGCTGCTGGTGCCACTGGTACTGCCGGAAGCGGTGCTATCATTCCATTTGCTTCAGGTTTGCCTACAGTATTAACAACCGTACTTGGCGGGGTTCTAAACACATCAAGTCTGGTTGGCTTTGGAACTGCTGCAGAGGGAGTCACCCTTCTCCTTGGAACCACTATCGATCTTACAGGGGCAGCCGGCCTCTTACTGAATGAAGCATTTTCGGTTCCTCGCGCAGCGACCCTAACCTCCATGTCTGCATTCTTCAGTACAACAGCTGGATTATCATTACTTCTTTCTACTTTAACAATTACAGCCCAACTGTACCAATCCACTGCTCCTAGCAGCAATTCTTTCACTGCGGTTCCGGGGGCACTCGTAACATTAGCTCCGCCTCTGACCGGCACTTTAGCTTTGGGTACGACTAGCAGTGGAAGTACAACAGGGCTAAACATTACTATTCCAGCAAATGCTCGTTTACTAATGGTGTTTAGCGTTTCGGTTACAGCCGGTGTAGATGTAATATCTACTGTTGCCGGTTATGCAAGCGCCGGAATCGCACTCAACTAATACAGATAGGAATCTAATAGCCATCCCATTAAAGACCCTCCTTCATGGAGGGCCTTTTTTTATCACAAGCCCTCTAACAAAGGTTTAAAGCATCATGACAAGGTCTAAACCAACAGACCCTTTAGCTATCGGTATGAAATCGACCCAACCTTAGCATTTGCACCAATGTTATATAATAAGGTTATCGCTCTTATTAGGGAGGAACTTTTCGGTGAACGATTGGATTGAAATTAAGGATGCGTATGAGAACAATTTGAAGCATGTTTCACTTCGCATACCGAAGTACAAGCTCGTTGTACTAACAGGGCCGTCCGGCTCCGGCAAGTCGACACTTGCAATGGATACGCTGCAGAGAGAATGCCAACGTCAATACATGGAATCGATGGGCATGGTCTCAGACTCCATCAACAAACCGAAGGTCGGCGCCATCATTGGCCTATCCCCCTCGATCAGCGTCGGCCAGCATGTCACGAACCGCAATCCCCGCTCCACGGTAGGAACCGTGACGGACATTTATACGTATTTGCGGGCAATTTTCTCGCGGGCCGGGCATCGTTCATGTCCTTCCTGCGGCGAAATCATCCCTCCTGGACCGGCAACAACAACACATATAGGAACTGAAGACGAAGACGGTCGAGAAGAATGGGTCAATTGTCCAAAATGCCACACAGCTGTTGAGCGGCTGACCATGTCGCATTTCTCATTCAACCAGCCGCAAGGCGCATGTGCGAGCTGCTCCGGCCTTGGCATGGTTTCGACGCTTAGAATGGAAGCCGTATTCGATCAGGAGAAAAGCTTGCGCGGAGGCGGCGTCCCGTCCCTATTCGAGATGATGGTCGATTATTATACCGTCATCTTGAAGGCAGCCGGTGAGTATTATGGTTTCAATTTCGATCCGGATCTCCCGCTCAAGGATTACAACGAGGTGCAGCGCGATCTGCTTTATTATGGAGTCGAGAGTGAGCAGTTTATGCGCCATTATCCGGATATGAAACCGCCGAAGAAAGTAAACGCAGGCAAATTCGAGGGTATCCTTACTGGCATTTGGCGGCGCTTCAAAGAAAAAGGGCCTGACGCAGAAGGCGGTATGAACACAGGCTCCTTCTTCCATCAACAGGTATGCCCGGACTGTCATGGCGCGAAGCTGAATGAACTCGCTCGCTCGGTAAAGGTAGGCGGCGCGGCGATTCACGAAATATCCGATTGGCCGCTCGGTAACCTATATGACTGGGTGGTTCGACTGCGGAGTGAACTGTCCTCAGACAGCCTTGAAATGCTGGAGACGATCGTAACCGACGAAATACCGTCCCGTTTGAAGCGGATTTTGGATGTCGGACTCGGCTATTTGTCACTCAATCGGCAATCCATCACGCTATCCGGCGGTGAAGCACAGCGGCTTCGGCTCGCATCCCTGCTCGGTTCAGGACTGACAGGCGTCCTGTACATTCTTGATGAGCCGACTGCCGGCCTGCATCCGCGGGATACGGATGGTTTGATTCAAGTGCTGAAGCAGCTTCGCAATCTCGGCAATACCGTGCTCGTCATCGAGCATGATGTGGAGATGATGCGAGCGGCCGATCATGTCATCGACATGGGGCCGGGCGCCGGCAGCACTGGCGGGCGCGTCGTGGGCGAGGGCTCATTGGAAGATTTGATGGCGGCTGAGGAATCGGTAACCGGCGCTTATCTGCGCGACGAAGCCCAGTACAAGCTTACACGCGCACGCCGCCCGGGCAATGGTCATGCACTCACAGTACGCAATGCGCATGCCCGCAATTTGAAGAACGTGACCGTATCGTTCCCGCTTGGCTGCCTTGTATCGGTTACGGGCGTGTCCGGATCAGGCAAGTCCACCCTGCTCTTCGACTTGCTGGCTGAAGGAGCAAACGATAACCTGAAGCCCGAAGGCTGTGACGGCATTGACGGCACAGAGGAAGTAGGCAACTGGATCACAGTAGATCAATCCCCTGTTGGCCGGATGCAGCGCTCTAATGTGGCGACTTACACCGATATGTTCACGGCGATGCGCAATCTATATGCCGGGCTGCCGGAAGCGAAGAAGCTGAAGCTGACGTCGAAGCACTTCTCCTTTAACACCACAGGTGGGCGCTGCGAGAACTGCCAAGGGCTAGGTGTCATTACAGTGGATATGCATTTCCTGCCGGACATCGAGGTTCGCTGCCCTGCTTGCAAAGGCCGCCGGTTCCAAGAAGAAGTGCTGCGTGTCACCTATGAGGGCTATTCCATCTCGGACTTGCTGGACTTAACCGTTCAAGAAAGTCTGGCTGTCTTCGAAGGCGGCGCGCCAAAAATGGCCGATACCATCAGCCTGCTGTGCGAAGTGGGTCTCGGCTACCTGCACTGGGGCCAATCGGTACGAACATTATCCGGCGGTGAAGGCCAGCGGCTTCGACTTGCAAAGGAGCTCGGGAAACGCACGAAGAAGCACACCCTTTACCTGCTCGATGAGCCGACTACCGGTCTGCATCCGGCCGATGTAAGACAGCTGACCGTACTGCTCGACAAGCTGGTTGATGCAGGCAATACGGTCATCGTCGTCGAGCACAATATGGAGCTTATTCGCGAGTCCGACTGGATCGTCGATATCGGTCCGGAGGGCGGCGAGCTTGGCGGTACCGTTATGGCGGAAGGTACACCTGAACAAGTCGCACAGGTGCGCCAATCGCATACAGGCAGATACTTGCGAGAGGCACTATAAGCTGCATCAAAAAAAGCCGCTTCACCCCTCACTGATGAGGAGGTGAAGCGGCTTTATTTTTCTATTCGACTAGCCTCTAACGGACGCGATCGCCCCTTGCAGCGCATCGATAACCCTATCGCACCAAACATCGAATTCCGGATCTTCCGTTTGACACTCCGGATGAGCGAGCACATTAGCGACCGTCTGTTTAATGCCTTGATCGAAGCGCGTAGTGGCAACAAAATCAGGAACAAGCCGTTTGAGCTTGGCATTATCAAACACGACGGAATTGGCTTTATCCCCGATCAACCCGCCCGTATAGTCCTCTTTGCTGCAAGCTGCCAAGAACGCCGAGGACACATGAACCGCTTGGAGTTTAACGCCGAGCGCATCCGCGATAGCCGCGTAAATTTGGTTCCAGGTCACCGTCTCGTCAGACGTAATTTGGACGGATTCCCCGATGGCATGAATATTGCCCATTAAGCCGATGAAACCTTTTGCAAAATCTCGATTATGCGTCATCGTCCATAAGGAGGTTCCGTCCCCATGTATGATAACCGGTTTGTTTGCCAGCATCCGCCGGGCAACTTGCCAAGACCCTTTGCTGCCATGCACGCCAAGCGGTATGGATCGCTCATCATAGGTATGACTTGGCCGTACAATCGTAATCGGAAAACCTTGCTCCCGATACTGCTTGATCAAATATTCTTCGCACGCAATCTTATTGCGGGAGTACTCCCAATATGGATTGGCCAGCGGCGTGCTTTCCGTTACACGGTAGTCGGACAGCGGCTTCTGATAGGCGGAAGCGGAGCTGATGAAGATGAACTGTTTTGTTTTGCCATGAAACAACCGATAGTCTCTCTCGAGCTGCTCCGGACGAAACGCGATAAAGTCTGCTACAACATCAAAGCTCAAATCTTCAATTAGTTTGGCTACCTGAGCTTCATCATTAATATCCGCTTGAAGCACCTTTACATTAGACGGCAAATGCTCGTTGCGATTGCCTCGGTTTAACAGATACAACTCACATCCGACGGTTTCCGATAACTGCCTCGTAATCGCGGAACTGATGATGCCCGTTCCACCGATGAATAATGCTTTCATAAGCCACCTCCGAGAAGAAATAGAAAAAATGGAAAGATACTCTACATATTCTCTGCGCGGCGGCTTACTCCTTTCGAATTACGGATTAAACACTATGGAGCGCATCCAGCGCGGCCTGTTGATCGCGCAGGAAAAACACCTGTTTGCCGTGATTGCTCTCATAGATGAAGTCCTTCAAGCTCTTGCTGTCGTAGCCGTCATAGTCCCCGACAATCGCCAGCTTCAATTGGTAATTCGTAAATTTCTGCAGAATTTCTCCGGCAATTCGGGTTTTGAGATCGAAAAAATCTTCCGTGACATTGGATTTGTTCAGCAGTATTTTGTCGCAGTCTTCGTTGTAACGAACGGTTGCCATTAAATCCAGCGCACTTTGAACGTCTTCAATGAGAATATCCGAGCTTTCTATAATTGCAACCTTCGAGCTTCCCTGTTGATTAACTGTAATGTTCATGGTCACGCCACCCTCTCTTCTTGACTCCCGTTGGCATATATTGTCTGACCTTAAAAGGTGCACTATACTTGGTCTAAATCTACCCATCCTGCAGGAGGCAATTATGAAAATTTATATTATTCGTCATGCAGAGCCCGATTACCCTAATAATACCATAACATCACCGGGCCATCTTGAAGCAAAAGCGCTGGCGGAGCGGCTGTCCGGCACGAAGATCGACCGCATCTACAGCTCGCCGCTCGGACGAGCACTCCATACAATGCAATATACCGCAGATGCGGTTGGCATGCAGGCAACCGTTCTTCCATGGCTCGAAGAGCTGGGCGGCTGGCAAATTACGAACCAAGACGGAAGTTCTACGGTTGCCTGGAATGCAGACCATACATGGGTGCGTGAGCATCGGCCATTCCCATCGAGCGACGATTGGCATATGCGGGCGCCTTTCAATGACGCTTCATTTGCAGGCCGATTTCAAGAGATTAAGGATAACTCGGATCACTTCTTCTTGGAGAATGGTTACCGCCGTGAAGGCGGCCGGTATAAGATCGAGCAATCGAACCGCGATACGATCGCGATCTTCTGCCACCTCGGCTTTGGACTTGCTTGGCTGTCGCATCTGCTCGAACTGCCGCTGCCGATGGTGTGGTCAGGCTTCTGGATCGCGCCGAGCTCCGTCACTACGGTCGTTATGGAAGAGTATGACCATGGCTGGGCAGCCCCGCGCTGTTACGGCATCGGGGATGTCGGACATATCTACAAGGCCGGGCTGCCGCTCAGCCGAGCTGGCCTGATTGCGAACAATATTGATTAATAAAGAAGCCTGTCGGAATCCTTCCAAAAGGATGATTCCGCAGGCTTCTTTGTATGAAGAGTTATCCCGTTAGGCTGCGCCGTAGGTGACTTTGCGCACGAGTCTCTCGATTCGTTCCGCCATCGCCGCATCATCGACCTGCGCATGCACGTCAGGCTTGAAGATCTGCAGCTTCTTGATTTGATAATAATCGCTGATGGCATTTCGCAGCGTCAGATTGTGCTTCATCAAATAATGCGGATCCAGCAAATTGCGGAACATCAGCTCGTCCTGCACAATAAGCAGCGTCGCATTGAGCTCATTCAGGTAGCCTTCCTTCATTCCGCGTTCATAGAACTTCCGCAGTCGCTCATTGCGCTCGCTGATGGCTACATTCAACGTAGCCATTAACTCTGGATAAATCTCGCGTAAATCGTGGAGGAAGACTTCCGTACTATAGTTGGCAATTAGCAGCGTCTGCGCGAATGTCGACTGGAAGCCTTGAATGTAAGCATCGCTGCTGCCTTCAGCCAGCTGAGCTTCATCACAGACGATATATTTAATAAAGAGTGCCGTTAATCGTTCGATAATTTCATCGCGGGAAGTGAAGTACTTATATAACGTTGCTTTGGATAAATCCATGGCCTTGGCGATGTCATCCATACGAAGTCCCTGGAACCCGTTCGATTTGATGGGATGCAGCAGCTTGGCTACGTATTTATCCTTCGTGGATTCATCGGTATATCGACAGCTTTGCGTTTCGTTTGTCGATTCCATAAAGCGCTCACACTCACTTTCTTCCTTACTAGTATACACAAATTCCAAATTGAAATAAACAAAATAGACAAAGTAAACTAAAAACTATAAAAGTAGTTTACTTTGTCTGAGTATTGCAGTATGATCAACTCTACAATAGGCCAGCGGCCATTATGAAGACTGGAGTTGATTTCGTTCATGAACCATTCATCTGTACCGAATGTTCGTTTCTGGCCCATTATGATTGCGATCTTTTTTGGCGCCTTTCTCAGTATTCTGGGTATCAGCACGATTAACGTCGCGCTGTCGATCTTTATGCAAGACTTTCATGCAAGCCTGAGTACGGTGCAGTGGACACTGACCGGCTTTATGCTTTCGCTAGGCACCGTCGCTCCGCTGACAGGCTATCTGGGGAACCGATTCGGCTACAAGAACGTGTACCTGTATGCCATGGTCGGATTTGTCATATTCTCCTTGCTCTGCGGCTTCTCCTGGAGTATCGGATCGCTTATTACCTTCCGCATTATTCAAGGTATCTTTACAGGCTTGGTCGTACCGGCAACAATGACGATCATCTTTCAAGTGATTCCGAAAGAGCGTCAGCCTTTTGCCGTTAGTATCTGGGGGCTTTCTGCGATGCTTGCACCTGCGTTTGGACCGACGATCAGCGGCTGGCTCATTCAGCAGTTCAGCTGGCGCTGGCTTTTCTTCATCAACGTACCCATCGGTATTGTTGCCATTGTGTTTATTATCGCGATGATTCCGAACTATCGCATTGGCAAAGCCACCAGTTTGGATAAAATCGGGCTCGCTACGGTCGTTCTCAGCAGCGTATCGCTTCTTGTGGCACTAAGCCAAGGCCGTCAATGGGGCTGGGATTCCGGTAAAACGCTCGGGTTGTTCGCATTCGGGGCCGTAATGCTTGTCTCATTCATCTGGCGCGAGCTTCGCACGAAGAATCCGCTTCTCGACCTGCGCGTATTCGGCAACTACCGCTTCTCGATCACGTTAGTCGCGAATACGATCATTACGATCAGCCTCTATTCCGGAACGCTGCTCGTTCCTCTCTTCTTGCAGAATGTACAGCAAATTACACCGATGGACACGGGCTTGATCCTGCTTCCATCCTCACTGGTTATGGCGCTTGCCATGCCATTCGCCGGTAAAATCTATCCGCGCTTCGGCGCCAAATGGCTGACGCTCGGCGGACTCGTGCTCATCATATTCGGCAGCTATGAAATGACGCATCTGCACAATGACAGCTCGCATCTGTATATTATTTTCTGGATGGCCGTGCGTAACCTCGGGGTATCGTTCGCAGCGGCAGCGACAAGCACAGCAGGCATGGAAGAAATTCAACCACAGATGGTTGGGGATGCTTCCTCGGTGACGAACTGGATTCGTAACGTAGGCGGTTCATTCGCCATTGCGTTATTCACTTCCCTGCTTGCCTCACATACGATTACACATGTGTCGGAGCTGACGGCAGCAGGCACAGAGACCGCGAATCTCATTCCGCTGTTTGGTTTTACGATGAGCGTGAACGACGTCTTCATGGTTGCAACGTATATCGCAGTTGCTGCGTTGCCGTTCACCTTCCTGATTCGCAAGCAAGCACGCCGAACGCAAACTGCTGCTGTAGCGGCATAATCAAGAGGCGCAGAGGGATTCCCTCTGCGCCTCTTTTTTTATGTTAAGGATTGCCAACTTTACATACATAAATGTATTATAAGTGTATAAAAGGAGGCGGATGGTTATGGTGACACATTTCTCTCGTTTGCAGCTGCAAACCTTCTCGATTCAAGGTGTGAAGCAGTTTTACCACGAACAGCTTGCTTTTCCTATTCGATATGAGTCGGACACCGAGATTCACCTCCAGCCAACACCTTCGATCACGCTCTGTTTCACGGAAGGGTTTGAGCCTATCGCACCGGCGCATATCGCTTTCGAAGTGGCGACTTCCGGCTTCGATGCAGCGGTAAGCTGGCTTGACGCTCAGAATGTGACCCTCCTCAAATGGCCTGATGGCCGCATCGTGGATGAGTTCGGTACGGGAAGGAACGTCTATTTCCGCGATGGAGACGGCAACTTGCTTGAAATTATTTGTCATTCTTATGTGAAGGAAGGCATTTTGCCTCCTGTCGGGGCCATGAGCCTTCTCTATCTGCGGGAAGTGGGCTTCCCTGTGGAGGCTGACACCGTCATTCCATTTCGGGAACAGTTTGTCCGGCTATTGGGCTTTCAGCTTGATAAAGTATATGATAATTTCACGTTTGCCATCGGTGGAACGGCCCATGCGGTCATCGTATCCCAAGCGCGAAAATGGATTCCCATTGCGATGACTGCGCTGCCGCCTACAATGTGCGTAACCTTCGGTGTGAACAGCATCGCTTTTCTAGAAGGGGTTAAAACGCGATTGGATGCCGAGGGTATTGCGTATACAGCGGATGCACCGGATCGCGTCAGCTTCCAGCTGCAATCGTATCCGATTTGCCTTGAGCTCACGGACGACTTTGCCGCAGATATACCGGCCCGTTTGCAGTTGCCGCTCGCTCGCTAGATACCTGAACAAAGAAGCGCCTACTCGTCATGAGCAGGCGCTTTTCGATTTCAGCCAGACTAGATTTTTTTCACAAATTCGGATTTCAGCTTCATCGCGCCGAACCCGTCGATTTTGCAGTCGATATCGTGATCGCCTTCGATCAGCCGGATATTTTTCACCTTGGTGCCAATTTTGACGACCAGCGATGTACCTTTCACTTTCAAATCCTTGATGACCGATACGGAATCACCGTCGTTTAGAATATTACCATTCGCGTCTTTGATCATCCGGCTTTCATCCGCTTGCTCGGCTTCCGATGCCGGGCTCCATTCATGCGCGCACTCAGGGCAGACAAACTGACTTCCGTCTTCGTACGTGTATTCCGAGTTGCACTTGGGACAATTGGGTAAAGTAGGCAAGGTTAGAAGCTCCATTCATCGTGTTATTCTCCGTATATTTTGTCATAGTACGCTTGAGATGGCAAACGACCCTGCTTGAAATTCTAAGCAAGAAAGCCACTCCCTAGCCGCGGAGTGGCTTTCTCTATTTCGTCGCTTCTTCTACAACGAGCTGCATGAACTCATGCACCACTCTTAAGTTCCCTTTGTCGCTGCCGAGCTTCAGCATAGCTCGTCCGACGAAGTTCACGCCTTTGTTTTGCCCCTCGTAAATGAATGTCGTATGCATATCGTCTATCCTTTTTAATGCGAACGTCAGTGTAATCTCGAATGCTTTGCCAAGCACGAATTGGATCGTTTTGCGCTTGGAATCAGGTAGATCCTCATAAACAAGCGTGTCGACAATATAGGTCTCAACACGTTTGCCTTCTCGGTACTTCTGACGGTGCTTCGCTCCCGCTTCCTTCTCGGTCTTCTCAATGAGCGTATGCTCTTCGACTTTGGGCATAATCCGCTTGATATTCCGATCCGAGAATAAGTCCCAAACCTTCTCAATCGGTGCATGGATCGTCGTTTCTTCTTTCCATTTCAACATTTGTGTCTACTGCTCCCTTCCCGATGCAAGAAAATCGTCAATCTCCTCTACTTGTAACAGAAGATCCCGTATTTGTGACTGTATCTTGTCCCGTTTCTGCTCCAACAACCCTTCCAGATGTGCAAAGGACTCGTCGTTCATAACTGCGCTCATCTCCTGAATCGTACAGCCGAACCGTCTTAATTTCGTAAGCAGCACCGCTATAAAATAACTGCCATCGTCGTAGTACCGATAGTTGTTCGAGGGATCAATATACACAGGCTCGAGCAGCTTCACTTCCGCGTAATAACGAAGCGTTTCTTTGCTCAGCCCGGTCATCTCCGAGAATGCGCTGATCTTGTACATGAATCTCCTCCCTCTTCCATCATAAACCGTGGGGTGCACCACAGAGTCAATATGGTTTTGTATTGATTATAACTTGCGCAAAAAAAGTGACCAAACCGGAATAGCTGGAATCCGATTCAGTCACTTTAATTGAGCCTCCATTACATAGCGCTATCCAAAGTCGCTGCTTTCTTCCGAGGTTTAAGTACAGATGCGGCGGCAACCAGCATACAAATGCCGGACAACCAGCCAAGCACCCGATACGTGCCGTTCATGTTTGTACCGTCGAAGTACATCACAGATCGCAGGCCCGTAGCGACAAACCGCAGCGGTGTCCAGCTGTACAGCCAATCCTTCGCAGCAGTCGGCAGCATTTCAGGCGCCATATTAATAACCGGCATCGAGAAGAAGAATAACAGCACCATGAGCGGAATCGCCGGCATGCCAATCCAACGCAGCAATGTCGTTTGAAACAGGAAGAATGCCGACCCGGCTAATAATAGGAATAACCATAGCTGCGTTCGATCCGATAGCTCCATGCCGTACCAGGAGCCCGACATCCATACAAGGAAGGCCGTTGCACCCGTTACGATAACGAGGCCCGTTATAAGCTTTGTCAATACGATACGTATATGTCCGCCACCGGCTTTCACCGCTTGCTGTGACGCCAAGAACAATGTGATGCTGACTGCCAAGCAGCTGAGCCACATCATCTGTGTTAGCAGCAGCGGTGCATTGCCGCTCGCATTGTTGGCACCTACGGGATGCACAATCTGCGAGCTGACGGTGAACGGATCAAGCAGCGCACTGGCAGACTTTACCGAAATGGCGTCAGTATGCTTGCCGAGCTCTTCCAGCAGTTGCGTAGACAGCTGCGTGCCGACATTATGCATCGCTGCCTGCAGCAGCATGTTCACTGTGCCCGCAACCTGTGCGTTCTTCCCCTCGCTTACGTAGATCTGCAGCTGTGCAGGCTTCGGCGTGGCAGATTGCAGCGAGAGCAGGCCCGCGCTTAGATCAGCCGGCAAGATCAGTGCGCCATAGTAGGACTGCTCATCCATCCCTGCTAATGCCTCTTCTTTGGAGCTAACGATTTCCCATTTAATCGGCAGCTGTGTTTGCTCGGTCATCTTCTCCTTTAACAGCTCTCCAACGGCCAGCTTGGTTCCATCCGGCTTATCAACCGGCTGATCTAAGACGACCAGTGCAACGGGAAGCTCTTTCGGAGCTGCCCCCGCAGCAGGTCCAATCATCGCTACCCCAAATACCATGAGCACAGCCAGCACGGCGACCGCGCCAATCCACACTAATTTCTGTTTCAATAAATTTTTATGCAAATTCGTCACCTCTTGAAATGGACATCATGTTGAATAATGATCACTGTGTTTATTATAATGATTTCAAGAGAGAACTCAATAATCAAGATCAGAAGCTTCTGTCGCTTATTCAACACCTAACAGCACCGCTGTTCATTTAGAGCTCTCATTCATCCTAAATTACTATTTCATTGCAGAAAGGGGCAGCTTGAACACATGTCTCAGAAAACCGATCCCCGCATTGAGCGGACGAAAGATATGCTGCGCAGCGCACTGATTGAGCTTATTGAGGAGAAAGGCTTCGAATCGATTACAGTTCGAGATTTGACGCTCAAAGCTAGACTAAATCGGGGAACCTTCTACTTGCACTACCATGATAAATTCGATTTGCTGGAGCAGTGCAAAACGCAGATCTGGAGCGGCTTCGAAGCACGTATTCAGCATGCTGACCCGGCATTGCTGCTCCAATATATAGAACGAGATGAGGCTTATCCATTTATGGTGGATGTCTTCCTTTTTTTGCGGGAGAATGGTGATTTCTTTAGGGTTATGATGGGCCCTAAGGGTGATCCCTCGTTTATTCTCAGGTACAAAGAACTCATGCAACAGCATCTTTATAACAAGCTGATGCAGCTGCAGCCCGAGGATCATAAGCTGCTCGTGCCGCGCGACTTTCTCTCCGCCTATATTATCTCCGCCAATCTTGGCGTCGTGCAGCACTGGCTGGAAACCGGAATGGTTCATACCCCGTACGAAATGGCCTTAATCATATCTCGTATCATGCGCCGCGGCCCGCTGCGCATGACCGGCGCTGTGGACGGGTAATGCTAATTGGTGATATTCCGGTTAAAAAAGCTGTCCCAGAAGAGTCAACGATGCTCTTCTTGGACAGCTTTTTTTATGCACACAAACTACTTCTCCGCGGCAACCAGCAGAAATATTGGACGGCGGGTTTCATCCTGCATGTCTGGATAAGCGGTGATCGCTTCCGGCGTAGGCTGCGGCTCAGACAACTTCCTGATGGTGAATCCCGCCTCGATTAACTGGTTGATCAGCGTTGCAATCGTACGATGGTATTTCCCCACATCGCTGTCCAGAAATCTCGTTTGTCGCGAGCCTTCCTGCTGATAATCGTCAACCGGCCAGTGCATGCGATCCCCATCAGGACTGTAATGCCAGTCCTGTGCAGCGCGTGCCGTGAACACCGGATGCTCCACCGAAAGGATGAAGCTACCCCCAGGTACAAGGTACTGATGGATTTTGCGGCAGACGATGTCGAAGCGTTCGACGTAATGGAGAGCAAGCGAGCTAATCACCACATCGAACTGCTCGGCAGCGAACTCGATGTCCTCGATCGCGAGCCTGCGATACTCAATCGCCGGATCGAACTCGAACTCCTTGGCGCGTGCAAGCATCATCTCGGACAGATCCACGCCGATAACGGAACCGGCCCCCATCTCGCGGGCATACCGGCAATGCCAACCGAAGCCGCAGCCCAAATCCAGCACCCGCTTCCCCTTCAGGTCAGGCATAAGCGCCCGCAGAGCAGGCCACTCCCCGGCTGCCTCCAGTCCACCGACGGATCGAGGCATTTGATTGTATTTGGTGAAGAAGTCCGGATCATCGTATTTGTTTTGTTTCATCTGAGGCGCCTCCTTATTTTGTACTTCAAGTATAGATAGCGGTTACGAAGGGTTACAAGTATTTTTGTTGCCACAGGCTGGAATGCTGTGCTACAGTTAAATTATGTAATTATTGATTAAAGTAACCTTATTCAAACTAAGGCGGTGATGCTAAATCATGTCTCCTTCCAAGAACCTGAAACTCGGCGTTCCCAACCACGAAGGGCAATTGTCCATGCTTTTCTCGAAAGGTGGTTCCCGTGAAGGCTCCGGACGCAAAGGATTCGGGGAAACAAAGAAGGTTTCTCTAACCTTAACGGCAGAGGTGTGGCAAGCTCTTGAAGCCCACTGCAGTGCAAAGAACTGCTCCAAATCCGAGGGGCTGAGGGGTATTATAGAGACCTATTTTCACAACGAACTTTCGGAGGGCAGGTGAGGCTCGTGCTCGTTCAAGTAAGCCAGAAACGTCTGGTCAGTGCGCTTCAAGCTGTAGCTCACGCCGCTGCCGGCAAGAATGCGATTCCGATCCTCTCTGGCATTATGCTGTCTTCCGATCCCTCGGGGATAACCTTCACTGCAGGTAACTTGGGGATGATGCTGGCGTACTTCATTCCGGTACATGAAGACGATGCCATCGTTCACAGGAGCGGCCGCATCGTCGTTCCTTCGCGTTATATGGTTGATATCGTTCGCAGTCTGCCTGTAGGCCCGATTCAGCTTGAGCTTCTGGATGAACTCACTCTCACTCTTACTTCTGCGTCAGCACGCTTTTCTTTATGTGGCATGGACGCCGGGGATTACCCGCACATCGCAGCAACCAGCTCGCACAGCAGCATCCGCATCGCGAACCGCGATCTGAAGCAGCTCATCAAGAAAGTTGATTTTGCCGTTGCCGCTTCCGAATCCAGACCTGTTCTGACGGGAGTTCAGTACGCATGTAGCGGTGACCATCTAAGGCTCATCGCGACGGATGGCATTCAGCTCTCTTCCCAATCTACAACCGACTTCAGCACAGATGCATCCACGCCAATCGCGAGCGCACCTGTAATCATCCCAGGGAAACATCTATCCGATTTTGCCAAAATGCTGCAGGATGATGAGGCCACGACGGACATAGTAGTCAGCGACCGTATGATCAGCTTTCGAACTCCCCATTTCTGTATGCAATCATCGCTCATAGACGGGTCTTATCCATCTCTAGAGAAGGTAACGAAGCCGGCAGCTCACCTTACAGAACTTAGCTTCGATACCCAGCACCTGCTGCATGCCCTTGAACGAGTCACCGTATTAGCCGGCGACAGCAAAGTGGTTCACCTGCAAACATCCTCATCTCACTCCGTTTCTCTCACATCCAGAACAGCCGAAATTGGCGACGTCTTCGAGGAAGTCGAGGTAGTGAACGACATTTCCGGACAAGACATCACAGTGTCCTTCAATGGAAGGTTCATGATTGAAATTGTTCGGTCCATCGCCTGCCATACCGTGCATCTCCAATATCCGGCGCATGGAGTCCCATCGTTATCCGTCCCGCGAATACCGCCGCCGAATCCATGTATTTGCTTACTCCGATTAGGTCAGCTTCACGTTAGATAGGTTATACTAAATTAAAAAAATGCCGGCAAGCACCGGCATTCACTGAGGTTACTATGATCTTACACAAAGGCGAAACCTTATTCCGCCAGGGGGAATCCGGACCCCTCTACCACTTAAAGAGCGGTTTACTGAAGATTGTCCGCGTCCATCCAGATGGCTCACAGATCTTGGTCAATATTATTGTACCGGACGAAATCATTCCGCATCATTCCTTAATCAGCCCTAACCCTTACTTTGGTACGGCGATTGCGCTTGTAACTTGTGAGATCGAATGTTTGCCAGCCGAAGAATGGTACGACGAACTTGCACGAAATCCGGCGCACTGTCGTGAAATTGCACTTAAGCTGCAGGATAAACTGCGCATGATGCAGCAGCGAATTGATCAACTGACCGAGATTGCGCCTGCAGAGAAGCTGCGTAAACTACAGGCTTGGTTTCAAGCTTACATATCTACCGAATCCCTCTCGGAAGTGCTGACACAGGATGAAATCGGTCAATTTCTCGGGCTGCGCCGGGAGACCATTAATCGATTGCTGCGCATGCGCAGCCAGTCGGAATCCGAGTAAGCCCGCCACTACCCTTGGGCCGCAGCTGTATCCTGCGGCAGAACCGCCGCTTCCGGTGCACGCTCCAAGCTGCCGCCCGGTCCGAAAAATTCATAATGGATATCTTCGGCAGCAACCCCCCATTCCTTCAAGTGGCTGTATACCATTCGCATAAACGGCTCCGGGCCGCAGAAGTAGAAGCTCGCATCTTTCGTCGATACTACGTTTTGGAGCCACGGCAAGTCGATATAGCCTTCTTTATGAAAAGCTTGTGCGGCACGGTCCTCGTCTGTTGGCTGATCATAGCACCAGTACACCGATACCTGCAGAGCGCGAGAGGCAATCTCCTCGACCTCGGATCGCAAAGCATGAACGTTTGTATTCTGCGCGGCATGAATAAAGGTAACCGGTCGATCAGAGTGGATGTTAGCCGTTAAGGTGGAAAGCATGCTAACCAGCGGCGTTAACCCCACCCCTCCGCTAATCAAGACAACAGGTCTAGTATCCGCGATATCTAGCGTAAAGTGGCCCGCAGGCGCCGACAGCCACAACACATCCGCCTGGTTAATCTGCTCATGCAAGTACCTGGAAACCTTCCCTCCGGGCTTGTTCGGAAACGCGTCTTCGCGTTTGACCGAAATGCGATAATACGGTTTACCCGGCGCATCAGATAGACTGTACTGGCGAATATGTGTGTACGTCTCCCCGGGAATCTGCACCTTAACACTCACGTACTGCCCCGGTTCAAAAGCAGCAAGCACTCCTCCATCCTCCGGTACCAGGTAGAACGAGGTGACGACATCACTCTCTCGCACCTTCCTCTGTACACGAAATGCCCGATAATCCGCCCAACCGCCATTTTGCCGCTCAGCCTGATTGTACATTTCGGCTTCCGTCTCTATAAAGACATTCGCAATGATCCCGTAGGCTTCCGCCCAAGCGTCCAAAATCTCTTCCGTCGCGGCATCGCCAAGCACATCCTTGATCGCGGTAAGCAGCATTTGTCCGACAATTGGATAGTGCTCTGCTTTCACACCGAGACTGCGATGCTTATGAGCGATCTGTTTCACAACCGGCAGAATCATCTCCAGTTTGTCGATATGAAGCGCCGCCGCATAAACCGCATTGGCTAATGCCGTCTGCTGCCTGCCCTTCGTTTGATTCGCATGATTGAACATATGAAGCAGCTCGGGATGAGCGGTAAACAACAAGTGATAGAACCGCTTTGTAATGGTCGTGCCGTGGACCTCTAATACCGGAACTGTTGATTTAATGATCTCGATCGTTTGTTTGCTTAGCATCGCTTGTTCCTCGCTTTCGTCACTTGGAATAATCCAAGTATACAAGGGTGTAACCTACCCTCGATGTGATTACGATCACAGGAATTCGCAACGATCTGTGAAAATATGGACAGCAAAAAAGCCCCCTGCGCGGAGGCTCTCTGCTTCATTCCATTTAGGACATGACTGTATGGTTCGCAACACGCACCGTATTACGCCCTGCATGCTTAGCCTCGTACAATGCTCGATCTGCTGCTTTCAGCAGCTGCTTCAGATCGTCCCAGTCTTCTGCTGCTTCACCGTTTACGACAGCAACACCAAAGCTGGCCGTTATGGCTAGTCCACTCGGCGATACGGCCAATTCCATCGGCTGATGAACAAGCGCATTACGAATCCGGTGTGCCGCAGCTTCCGCTTCTGTAAGTGACATACCTGGCATCATCACGACGAACTCCTCCCCGCCATAACGGGCAAGGACATCCTCCGCGCGCAGCACACTGCGGCATACGCTGACTACATGAAGGAGCGCACGATCACCGACATCATGTCCATGCGTGTCATTAATTCGTTTGAAGTGATCGATATCGAATAACAGCAGCGCGAGCGGTTCCCTGTCCGACAACGATTCCGCCAATAGCTTCTCACTCAGCTGCATGAAATGAGTCCGATTATAGATCCCCGTAAGGCCATCGTGAAAAGCAAGCTCATGCAGCCGCTGCTGCAGCCGGACACGTTCAGAAACATCGATGAGGACAATCAGTTTGCCCGTTTCCTGCCCCTTCTTCCTGACAACGGACGACCGAATATCGTAATAGTAGCAATTGCCGTCTTTCTCCCATAACGTTTCTTGCTTACGCTCCGCGTCCGTCCCCTCCATCAGTGGACTATCCGTATGCATGCGCCATAGCGGTTCGATCGGCCGCCCGAGTGAATACGTAGATAATTGCGGCATGACCTGCGCCGCTGCCGGGTTGTAATCGATCAGTCGATTATTCATATCCAGCACGAGTACGCCGTCACTCATGCTCTCGAAGAGATTATCCCGCGCAATCGGCGCCACGTTCATTAATCCTCTCGAGGCAAGTGCCCACATATACAGCGCGGAGGTACCCGCCATAATGACCGGAATCGGGTCAATTCCTTGCGGCGTCAAATTGCTAAGGTAAGCAAAATCACCTGCGAGCGGCAGCAGCAGCCCGACGAGCATCGTGATATGCTGCAGCCGATAAGCCGACTTCATACGCCCCCAATACAGCAGCAGCAGCGCAACGCCGCCGAACATGCAGCCAAACGTATAGGCGCCTTGGATAATGTACCAAGGTCCTGCATTCAGATCCACTTTCAAGAACCCTAATTCCGGCCTTATCGTGATGGACCGATAGTACAGATGATGCATCTCATTCGACATGACGAGCGCGACGGTCACAAGCGGCATAACGAACAGCCCCGCGCGCAAAGCAGGCTTCAAATAGCGGTCCATACCGAGAAAATACATAATGAGCAGCAGATTTATCGGTGGAAGAAATGGCATCCCAATGTATTCGACCTTGATCCAGAACGTGATCTCTTCCAGCGAACCGGCCGACAGCTCCAGCGCAGAGCCGAATATATACACCGCGGACAGCAAACAGTGCGCGACAAACGTCTTCGACATGGACTGCTTCGCGCGGTTTGTTAATATGTAGATCCCCATGATGACATTAATGACGCCGGCCGTAACGATTAACGTTAGAATAGCCGAATATGGCGTTCCCATTCCCTTATGCACTCCACTCGGAATCTGAGCGATTCCCTTTTATCATGACGACTTCGTAATTTGGAAGACGGAAACCACGGCCGCATGATCGGATGGCCATTCATTATCCTCATGGCTGCCAAACCCCTTCGGCTCACCTACGACAAACACTTCGGAGCTCACAACCTGCACACAGGAACCATGATAATAAATAAAATCAATACGATCCTGCGGCTCATGCGGATTATCCCCCCATGGATGCTCCGGCGTATGGACAGTCGACCATGTGAGGCCAGGCATGGCTGTCGGATCGGGATGCACAACCCGGTAAGAATCCAGAAGCCCCGCTTCTTCCGCCATTGCGCTAACCGGCCATCGAACGACATATCCATCATGCACAGACTTCGTATTATCGCCCCAATCCAGATGAGATGGCGCGTTAAAATCGCCCATGAGGAACAGCGGCATGTCGGATGCCAAATAAGGTGCGAGATCACGCAAAACGAGCGCCAGCTCTTTACCGCGAGCTTCTTGCTCCATCACCGTAATTTCGTCTACCGGCTTACCATCGAACATCGCCCAGTACGGACCGTATGGATCGTAATACAAGTGCGCATCCGCGACGAGAATAACTTGCCCGGAAGGCAGCTGAATGTGAGTAAGAACCGCGCTCATTCCATCGACATGAACGGCTTCAATAATGGGATATTTGCTAATCACGCTGCAGTTTGCCCGGCCTTCTTGGTTCTGATAATAATGCCAGCCTAACTTCTCTGCTACTGCTTTAGCCGGGTCCGGTGTTTCTTGAAAGCCGACAATATCAGCGCCCGACAGCTCTACAGCTCGGGCAATCTTATTTACACCGTCATGAACGGCCTCGCCGCCCAGCCACGTGTTGAATGTCATGATTTTAATGGTATCCGTCGTCGTTTGGTTCATGCTTGCAACTCCCCTTTTTGACTATTTTATCGAATAGCGTCAGATTTGGAAATACGCCAGAACGTCTTGGCAATTTTTCTGCTAAAATGACACTTAGTACAGCACATGGTCTGGAGGTAACTTAGATGTCCTTAATCGGCGAAGAACGCAAACAGAAGATATTAGACCTGCTTGAGCGAAACGGAAATGTGTCTTCTTCTGAATTGGTGCAGCTATTTGACGTGTCGAAGGAAACGGTGCGCAGATATTTGGATGAACTCGAAGCCCAAGCCAAACTGAAGAAGGTATACGGCGGCGCTGTCAAGCCTTCCGTCAGCTTTGAGGAACCGCCTTACTTGGAGCGGATGACGCTCAAGCGCGAGGAGAAAAATCAAATAGGCCGGCAAGCGGCCGGCCTCATTCGTGATGGAGAAGTGATCTTTCTCGATGAAGGAACGACACTGCTGACCGTCATTCCACATTTGACGCAAACCGGCCTAACGGTACTGACCCATTCGTTTCCCGCTGCCACACTATTAATGGAACAGCAAAATCAAGGGCGTTTCGATGGTCGAATATTGTTTCTTGGCGGGGAGATCAGCGCTTTGCATGCCCGGTGCGCAGGCTCGATGACGGAAGCGGCTCTTGGCCATTATTATATCGATAAAGCCTTCATTTCCGTTGATGGCATCCATGCCGAAGCCGGACTTACCAGCTTAGACGATAGCAAGTCCGCCGTATCCCGCAAGGCAATCTCCCATGCAACTGAAGTTATTGTAGCGGCTGATTATACGAAACTAGGGCATCGGTTTCCCTATAAGCTCGGTGATCTGGAGGATGTATCGTATATCCTATGTAACCAAGCGCCACCGGCAGATTGGAATGAGGCGCTCGCCAAACATCCACTACGTTGGGTGACCCCTTAACCGAAGACGCTAATGACCACAATCGCGGACGCAATCGTAACGGATGATGCAATTCGCTTCATTCCCTGCTGCTCCTTCAGCACCATGATACCGAGCAAGGTTGCGAAGACCGTCCCGATCTCACGAATCGGAGAGATGTGAGCCATCGGCGCTAGATTCATCGCAAATAAGAATAACAAATACGAACCCGGCGAGAGCACTGCACCCATGAGGATGACTCTCCAATTCGCCTTTAGCTCGGTCTTCCACTTTCCTGAACGCAGCACCATTGGTGTTAAGGCTAGCAGGAAACCCACATTGCCTAGACAAAGCAGCTCCGGCGGTGATAGATAGTCGAGCGTCAATTTGTCCACGAATACATAGCAGGTTGTACATAACCCCACCCCGAACGCAACGAGAATGGGTTTAGATGACCGTTCCCTCTTGCTCCTTCGAAACGACCAATCACTGATTTTGAAGAAACTGACGATCATGCAGAGGATACCGAACCAGCCCCATACGGACAAAGATTCTCCAAGAAAAGCAACGCCGACAGTCGGAACGAGCAGCGTTGCCGTCCCCCTCATGATGGGATACATTTGCGATAAATCCCCAAGATCATAAGCTTTGGTCAGCAGAATTGCATAGCAGCCTTGTATCAGCATGGTGATGAGAATAAGCACATACGCCTGCCACGGCAGCGCTTTGCTTAGAAGCCGGCTCACAACGAGTGGAATCAGAAAGATTGTCGATGGAGTGAGGATGATCCATAAGAAAGCCGCCTTGTTCAAGCTTCGTTTGGCAAACAGATTCCATACGGCGTGCGTGAGTCCGGAGAACAGCACAAGGAAAACAGCGACTACCAGCATGCTATTCCACTAAAGCTGTGCCGAACAAGTGTTGCGGCAGCTTCGCTTCCCATGATTCAGGTGCTGCCAGACCCAGTGCATGGGCAACAACGGCAGCCGTGTCCGTAATGATAATGGGCTCCGTAATCGTTGTTCCAGGCGCAATGCCCGGCCCGGCAACTGCCCAGAAAATCGTTTTATCCAGCGGATGATCGCTGCCATGGTCGGTATCGACTTCCCCACCGCCGCCATGATCGGATACAACAATAATGAGACTGTCCTCCAGCGCATTCGCTTGTTCAAGTGCATCTAGAATGACGCCTGTATTGGCATCCGTCTCTTCGATGAAACGCAGCTGTTCAGGCGTGTTGTAGCCATGTTTATGACCGGCTATATCCGGTAAATCCAAGTGTACATAAAGCAGCTTGAAGTCGGAATGGTTGCTTATATAGTCAGCCGTTGCGAGGGCAATCTCACGATCAGGCATAGATACCTTGTGTACCCCGATATTCGGTTCAATAATGCCATAGTTGATAGGCTCCCATGAGCTGAACGAGGCTAGCTTAGCGCTAGGGTCTGCTTCCCGCGCGATTCGGAAAATCGAAGGATAAGGCGAATTTTCAGGGAATAACTGCTTCTCTGCCTTCGAGTTCGTTAATCCATGTTTAGCTGGGTTCACGCCATGCATCATCGCCCCCCAGCATTCCGCACTGATCGTCGGTGAAGCAGTTTGCGCATCGAACGAAACAGCTCCCCTGCTAATCAAACGATCCAAATGAGGTGTTGCTGCAGCCTGCACGAAATTCCCTGCTCCATCCCAACCGATAATGACGACTCGCTTAATAGCTCCCATGGTTGATCCCCCTGTATGAATGTGGAATGTATTTCTCCATAAGCATACTCATTCCACCAAGGAATATCAATACAAAACAATTAATTTCAACCAAAAGCACATCCGCTTTTTTATCTGCCGTCCCTATGAAACTTCTGTTGTCCTCTTCTCGTATCAGATCAGTGAGTATGTAAATTATAAGGAGGCGTCGTAATACAATGTCTATGTTCAAACGCATGCTGGCAAGTGTAGGAATCGGTGCAGCTCAAGTCGATCTCATGCTTCACGAAGATGAGGTGCAGGCAGGCGATACTGTTAGTGGTGTTGTCCGCATTCAAGGCGGCCGCGTCGATCAGCAGGTCGATGACGTCTACGCCTTCGTCATGACAAGGTACGTAAAGGAACATAATGATACGAAAATAGAAGAAGAAGCGCCCGTAGCCAAGTTTCTGCTCGCCGGTAAGTTTACAGTTGAGGCTGAGCAAGTATATGAGTTCCCGGTATCCTTTGAGTTACCTGCGAATACACCGGTTACGATGGGCAGAACGCCGGTTTGGATTCAAACCGGACTGGAAATCAAGGAAGCCATTGACCCTAAAGATCGGGATCAGCTTCAAGTGAGGCCTCATTCGCACTCCGCTGTTGTACTGGAGGCAGTCCGGCAACTCGGATTCCGCATCCGCGAGGTCACCTGCCAATACGCACCGCAATACGGAAGAATATCGGGGCTGTCTTTCGTACAAGAATTTGAATTCGTACCTAGCTCGGAGTTCCGCGGCCAGCTCGACGAGCTGGAAATCGTATTTTACCCCGATGAGAACGGGGTTGACTTGCTGCTGCAGATCGATCGCAAGGCACGCGGCTTATCCGGGCTATTCTCCGAAGCATTTGACACCGACGAGCGTTACGTCAAGCTTCGCTTCGACCGCAATCAACTGGCCTCCGGTGCAAACTTCGTTGCCGACCAGTTAGCGGCTACGATTCGCCGGTATATCTAGTGGAGTAAATGCTGAGTTGTGATATTCCAAAAAAGGCGGCAACAGGATAACCCTGTTGCCGCCTTTTTCTACACACTAGCCGGGGCCGGCTTTTCCAAGCCATTTGTCCAACGTCGCCAGCAATTGTGCCTTGATGAAAGGCTTCGTCGAAATATCGTCGATGCCTGCCTGATAGTACAGCTCATGATTGTCCGAGAAAACATCCGCCGTTAAAGCGATAATCGGCAAATGCTTAAATCGTGTATTCGCTCGAATATGCCTGGTCGCCTCGCAGCCATCCATCTCCGGCATATGAATGTCCATAAGAATGGCATCCCATTGCTCTGGCTGGGATTGCTCCAGCATCTGCAGCGCTTCGCACCCATTGCTCGCTACCTCAATATAATAGCGGCTCTCTGTCAGTATTTCTCTCGCTATAATTTGATTGATTTCATTATCCTCGACGAGCAGAATTCGCCCTTTAAGCTGCCTATCCGGCACATCCCTCTGTTCCTCAACAGACTCCGCAGCAGCACTGATTTGTAAGAGTAGATCATCTCTATTCGGCGCGACCTCCTCCAGAGGTACCATAAACGAGAATGTACTGCCCTTTCCCTGCTCACTGCTCACTTCAAGCTCACCGCCCATTGTCTCCACTAACAGCTTACAGATGGCAAGACCCAGACCTGTACCTCCGTATTTGCGACTTGTAGAGCTGTCGGCTTGCGTGAACGAACGGAATAACAGCGGGAGCTGCGTTTCGGAAATGCCAATACCCGTGTCCTGAACAGAGAACCTCAGCACGTCCTTCGATTTGACACGATTAGTCACGACTTCCACTGCAACGCGAATGAAGCCGCTATCTGTAAATTTACTCGCATTACTGCATAAATTGAGCATGACCTGCTCTAATCGAAGCGGATCTCCAATCACAATGTCCGGGCAATCTTCTGACACATCGAATATACGCGTAACCGGCTTACCTTCGATCATTAATGACGTCATGTGCATCAATTTATCCAAGAAGCTGTGAAGGGAAATCGGAATGCGTTCCAGCTCGATTTTGCCTGCTTCGATTTTGGAAAAGTCCAGTATATCGTTAATAATGACCATAAGCGCATCTGAAGCAGAGCCCATTCTGGATACATAATCTCGTTGAATAGGAGTAAGGTCCGTTTTCATTAGTAAGCCGTTTAACCCAATAATGCCGCTAAGCGGTGTACGAATTTCATGGCTCATCGTGGCAAGAAAATGGCTCTTCGCCTGATTCGATTCATCGGCTGCTTTACGTTGATAGAGTTCCGTATTATCGTGAATCGTCACGGTAACGCCTTTTACCTCTTGAAAATAATTAAAGTACGGAGAAAGGGTAAAGCTGTATATCTTGTTCTGCTTCAGCTGCGAATGCCGCACCTCAAGCTCTTGCGTCTTCTGCTCCTGAATCGTATGTGCAAAGCTTCGCTCCCATTCTTCCAGATACCCCTCTAATAAGATATCCGTCAGTTTGTGCCCGATGATTTGATCCCGCTCCAGTTGCAGCTCCTCGCACATCTTCTGATTAACCGAAGCAATAGTACCGTCTAGATGAAAGCTGAGAATAAAGTCCTGCGAATTCTCTACAAGCGTGCGATACCGCTCTTCCTTCTCGGTTACCTGCTGCTCTGCTCGTTTACGTTCCGTGATATCCATAACCGAACCAATCCATTCTCTTATGCTGCCATCTTCCATAACGGGGCGCACGGTAATTAAGAGATGGAACGCCGCAACCACCGCCTCGCAGGTCACGTTCTCGGCAGCCGGTACAGCCGCAAGGTTACGCTGCAAGAAAGCAAACAGGGGCACTTCGTGAATCGTTTTGCCAATAAAGTCCTCTGGTGTCATGCCCATCTCCGCAAGCAGCTGACCCTCAGCGAGAGAGAATACATGAATGTTGGAATGATTGGTTATTTTGAACGTAAAGCCGGATTGCAGCCGTAGAATACCATGCAGCTCTTGCTGCATTTCCTTGATCGTATGATTCAAGCTGCGATTGCGCCGGAAATAATGAAGCAGATAGGCCGCCAATATACCGCTGAATAGGTTAATCAGCAGGTATGGAGCCACTTTCGAGAGGAATGGGAGGTGAAAAACAAGATAGAAATCGACAAAGAAGAACACTTCCAAATAAATCAGAAAAAAAGTCCACTTGAGTGCGTAAGATCGCACTTTGGCCACAATCACCGCGCTTCCGATGGATAGACATCCTGTCACGATGAGCAGCACCACGAACGCGGAAGGATCTTGTATCGTTCGGAATAATACGGTCATTGTACTTGCGACAGCTATCGCAAGTGGACCGCCGCTTATTGCAGACATAAATAAAGCGATATTCCGCACATCGAGCACGACATTCGATTGCACATGAATGCCCGAGAAGATCAGAATGATGCCAAATACGCCATGTACGACGCCAACATTCAGCTGATACCGCCACAAGGGCTTTCGCACTTTTCCAAACCTGGTAAACAGCTGTCCCGCCAGAAAAGAAAATACAAAAAGGATCGAGGTGTTCACGATTAAGTCACGAATAAACGGGGTCATTGGTTGTCACTGGCTCCTAGTTGTCCCATAATTCTATCTGCAATATCACTGTGATCAAGAATAGAATATACACATTCGACAAGAACAGACAAATCCCTCTTCCATTATCAACGAAGAAGTGATTTTAACAAAAAACGGTCGCACATGGCGACCGTCAGTTGGTTAGGCGTGAAAATCCAGACCCGAAACCACTTCTTTCACGTACTCAGCGCGAATACAGAAATCGCCGAAATGTTCGCCCTCATTCCGTTCCTTCGCATAACGGAGCAGGATCGGCTTCAGCTCGCTTAGAATTTCGGCTTCCCCAATATTCTCACGATACAGCTTGTTGAGTCGGTTGCCGGAATGTCCGCCGCCCAAGTACATGTTGTACTTGCCGGGAGCTTTGCCGATAAACGAGATTTCCGCCAATGCCGGGCGTGCACATCCATTCGGGCACCCCGTCATACGAATGACGATTTCCTCATCGCGCAGCCCCGCTTCATCGAGGATCAATTCAAGCTTATCGAGCAGTGTAGGCATGTAGCGCTCGGACTCCGCCATAGCTAAACCGCAAGTCGGCAAAGCAACGCAGGCCATGGCATTTCTGCGAAGTGCGGAGTACTCCGCCCCATCCGTAAGTCCGTAGGCTTCAATAAGCTGCTCGAGTTTCTTCTTCTTCTGGCTCGATACGTTCCCGATAATAAGGTTTTGGTTAGGCGTAAGGCGGAAATCCCCCGTATGAATCTTGGCGATTTCACGCAGACAGGTCATGAGCTGATAGCCATCCTCGTCTTTCACCCGGCCATTCTGAATAAACAAGGTATAATGCCACTTGTTGTTGCTTCCCTTCACCCAGCCGTAACGATCACCGTTATGGTCAAAGTGGAACGAACGGGCTTCTTCCAACTTCCAGCCCAGTCGAAGCTGCAGCTCTTCAATAAACCATTCCAAACCACGGTCGTCGATTGTATATTTGAACCGAGCATGCTTACGCACTGCACGATCCCCGTAATCCCGTTGAATCATGACCGTTTTCTCCGCTACATCCACCATCTGCTCCGGTGTAATGAAGCCAATGGTACGCGCCACCTGCGGATAGGTCTTCGGATCTCCATGCGACATCCCCATGCCGCCGCCAACCGCGACGTTAAAGCCTAACAAGCGACCATTTTCGTGAATCGCGATAAACCCCAAATCCTGTGAGAAGACATCGACTTCATTAGCCGGTGGAACGGCAATACCGATCTTGAACTTCCGCGGTAAGTAAACCGGTCCGTAAATCGGCTCCTGCTCTACACCGTCTCGGCTGTCGACTACTTTCTCCTCATCCAGCCAGAGCTCATGATAAGCCCGGGTATGTGGATCCAGATGATTGCTCACCTTCTGCGCCCACTCCTGTACCTGCTCATGAACCTCGGATTGATACGGATTCGGGTTGCACATGACATTACGGTTTACGTCGCCGCATGCCGCAAGCGTGCTTAGCAATTCTTCATTTACTTCCTGAATAACGGCTTTCATATTCCACTTAATGACACCATGCAGCTGGAAAGACTGACGAGTCGTCAATCGAATCGTACCATTGGCAAGACGCTGTGCGATTCGGTCCATCATCAGCCATTGCTCAGGTGTTACGACACCGCCGGCTGCCCGTACACGCACCATAAACTGATAAGCCGGCTCCAGCTTCTGCTTGCTCCGCTCATTACGCACATCGCGGTCATCCTGCATATAGCTGCCGTGAAACTTCATTAATCGGTTGTCGTCCTCAGATATGGAACCCGTAATCCGGTCCTGCAGTGTTTCTTCCAACGTTCCTCGCAGATAATCACTTCTGCGTTTTATATCTTCAACGTCACTATGCGGTGCACTGTTTGGTGATAGTAGATTATTGTCCGACATGTCTTCTGCCTCCCTCGCTCTCTTGGATCTCCCTAATCAATAGACGTCCCGTTGATAACGCTTATCCTGCTGCATCTTCATCAGGTACGCTTCCGCTTCTTCTTGGCTGAGGGAGCCTTCCTGCTTCAGGATCGTGACTAATGCGGCTTGCACGTCATGCGCCATCTTCTTCTCGTCTCCGCAGATGTAGACGGCAGCCCCTTCCTCCAACCACTGATACAGCTCTTTGCTTTTCTCCAGCATCCGGTGCTGCACGTATACTTTCTCTGCCGTATCCCGTGAGAATGCAACGTCCATGCGTGTTAGCACGCCTTCCTTCAGCCAGCGCTGCCATTCCACTTGGTAGAGGAAGTCCGATGCGAAATGTTGATCGCCATAGAACAGCCACGTTTTGCCCTCTGCACCATTCTCCTCACGTTCACCGAGGAATGCACGGAATGGAGCAACTCCTGTGCCGGGTCCGATCATAATAATTGGTGTATCTGAATTGGCTGGAAGCTTGAAGTTCGGATTGTCCTGAACAAATACGGATACCGATTGTCCTGGTTCAAGCCGCTCCGACACATAGGTCGAGCACACGCCATACCGAACTCTTCCTGAAGCGGTGTAATGTACTTTGCGAATGGTCAAATGCACTTCATCCGGATAAGCCTTCGAGCTGCTGGCGATGGAATAAAGTCTAGGCGGAATGCGTCTTAGCAGGGCCACGAATGTATCCGCCGGTACGCCTTCCAAATCATAATCCTGTACCAGGTCGAGCAGATCGCGTCCTTTAAGGTAGGCTTTCAGCTCTTGCTCTTGACCGGCGGCCAGAAGCTCTTCCAGTCCGGTGCCCGGCGTAAGTGCAACGATTTGTTCAAGCAGCGGTTTAGTCAGCACCGTAATTTCATAATAGCTTGTAAGAGCCTCTCTTAATGAGCGCTCCTCCGCGATCTTAGGAAGTGTAATACGTTCATCCGGTGACCAACCCATTGCAGCAATCAGCTCGTCAACAAGTCTAGGATGGTTGTGCGGGTAGACGCCTAAGCTGTCGCCCGGCTCGTAGTGGATGCCCGAATCTTCAAGAGAGATCTCTAGGTGACGTGTTTCCCGGTCCGATCCGCGTCCGTTTAAATTTAAATTTTCAAGAACAGCAGCCTGAAAAGGGTTCGATCTGGAATATTCGGAAACCGTACCTTCCACAGAGGCGGACGTGGCAGCCGGTGCTTGAACGGCAGCAGAACTCTGCCCAAGCGAAGTAAGAACGCTTTCGATCCACTGGTTCGCAGACTCCTCGAAATCAACGTCACAGTCGATGCGCGGCGCAATCCTCTTGCCGCCAAGCTCTTCCAGCCGCTGGTCGAAGTCTATGCCTGTTTTGCAGAAGAACTCATAGGACGTATCGCCAAGAGCAAGCACCGAGAACGGCAAACCTTCCAGTTGAGGCGCTCTCTTGCTATGCAGAAATTCATAGAACGAAATCGCATTGTCTGGCGGATCCCCTTCTCCGTGCGTACTAACGAGGATAAACAGATTCTGAACCTTCTTCAGCGCATTCGGTTTAAAATCAATCATGGACGATTGGGTCACCTGAAAACCTTGATCCTGCAGCTTGCCGGACAATTTCTTGGCCAGCTTGTGACTGTTCCCTGTCTGTGATCCATAGAGCACCGTTACTTCTTTGGAAATAGCCGGTGTACTCGTCGCCTGGGTCGGCACTTGCACGGTCGACGTTGCCGATGTTGAAGCAACGGAAATGGCCGTCAGATAACCGCTCAACCATATTTTCTGCCCTTCTGTCAGTGTAGGCATTAATCGATTTAGCAAATCCACCTGATCTTGTTGGAATGGACTGTTTGTTACTTGAAACATGTTTCCTACACACCTCGCTCTCGCATGGATATTCCGTTCATTCGGGTACGATTCCTTACCTTTATTCCTTAAACGTATCATGTGCGGCCAATAGTAACAAGACAGATGATTTTATAGCATTTATAAGCTTTTGCAATAAACCTCATTTGAGGGCTTGTGTTGGCACCCGGAATTGAACAAAAAAGGCCACCCTCATGAAGGATGGCCTGCGCCTGACATGCTTATTTGGTTCTTCCATACTTTCTGCCATAACGGACAACCTTGCGGTATAAACTTTTGTCGGCGAGCGACTTTAATGCAACGAAACCCGGCCTAGTGTTTACCTCCAGAATCCATAGCCGCCCATCGCGATCAAGAGCTACGTCAAGCCCGAGCTCCTTGAACTTGGCACTATGACGGTTGAAGCAGCGCGCTGTTTGCATGCCGAGCGACTGTAGCTTCTGCTTATAGTGAGTAGCTTGCGCTTTACTATACCCCGAACGGCGGAGCGTTGGCTCAACCAATGCAAGCTTGCCGCCCTGATGATAGTTCGTGACCACCTTGTTCTTCTTGCCAAGCTTGACGAACATGACGGTTGGTACCCATTTGCTGCCGTCCTTCTGCACCATCATCCGCAGGTCGAATGGTCTGCCGCGAGAAGCCTTTAAGTAAATGCCCTTCTGAAGCAGGTAGCTCCTGCCGCGAGCGATTCTATTCAATTGACGATATAGCGCGCTTGTAGAAGAGACTTCGGTGGTTCTTGTATCTTTCTTCACCCGGTAATTTCGAGAAGACAGTCGCACAATACGTGCAATGCCGTTTCCACCCGTCCCGGTTGTCGGCTTGAAGTACACGGTCTTATATCGCCCGGTCATCACAGTAAGTGATGCGCGAGTAAAGCGTCTCGTTTCGGGAACGAACCGTCTTAATGTACGGTCTGCCAGCAACCACTTGGTCTTCGTCCACTTGCTCTTGATCGATATGCTGCTTCCGCCTTTTCTAGGCACACCATCATCTCCTTAACATCACTCGGGATAGATTACTACCTATCGTCGAGAAACGTCACGGCGAATACCCTGATCGTGCTGGTTTAGCACCTTATTCCGCTAAGCAATTCCCCTGCAGCCTCATCTATCCTAAACCTCTACAGATATGGTAAATTTATAAATACACACAAAGCTCACTACTAGCCATCGTTTCCTGACCGTATTCGAACTAATACGACGGAAAGGTATGACCCCCATGCGGCTTTTGAAAATCTATCAATCGAAGAAGTATCTGCTCCGCATTCTACTATCCATATCTGTTTTAACGGTTATTTTCCTTATTGGCTCCTCTGCCACGCTGTTTTATACCTCCAGAAATTCTGTCGTCGAGATGCAGAAAGAGTACAATGAAGCAACATTGGCACAAATCAACTATAATATCAACTCCATGGAAGAAATCGCCAAAAACATGGTGTCCGCCCTGTTTTGGGACGTTCAGCTCAAGCCTCTGATGTCCAACCAAGAAGTTTTTATTTTCGATTTGACCCATAAACTCCGTAGAATGGAAACAATCGTTAACTCTACTTCCTTCCTGGATTCCATTCTCATTTATAACGGCTACAGCGACCAGATCTTCGCAGGAGGGAATTCAGCACTCAAAAGCCAAAGCAGCGAATCTACGCAGCATATGCTCGAATTCCTCCATAACAGCGATGCTGTACAGAAAATGAAGTTCATTCCCATGAAGTTGAAAGAGAAGAGCACGGGAATCGATGTATTCTCTTATGTCATGTACGACTCGCTCGGTAAGTACAAGCCGGATGAAGGCGCACTAGTGTTGAATATTAAGCCGGAATGGCTATTTAACAACATCAAGCTGATCAATGGACTGGGGCTGAAGAAGGAAGGCTCCATCATGCTGGTGAACAGCGAAGGCCAAATATTATATACGAATGAGAGCTCCGATCTGAACAGGGCCGGATTCCAAGATTTGTTCTCCGGTTCCGTCCGTGAAAACAAATCAAACGGGTACATGATCCAGCGAGTTGGGGACCAAAAACAAATTATCTCCTACTCCAAGCTGGTCATACCCAATTGGTATATCGTAAGCGCGCAGCCTTACGATGCCGTCATTCATAACATTAATCAAATCCGCAAAACAACCATTGGCTTAACGGTCGTATTCTTAATTCTGTCGATTATTGCCGCGATCTTCGTATCTCGAAGGCTGTACAAGCCAATTGACAGGCTCATGAGCCAAATCCAAAACAATCAGTTTGGCATCGGAGATCAAGCGGCCAAAGACGAGCTTGCTTACTTGTCCGAAGTATATTCCAACGTCGTAGATAATCTGCATGATATGAGGAAGATGCAGAGGGATAACCGGGACATTATCGATTCTTATCATATCCGTCAATTGCTTACGAGCAGCATGGTGCTCAGTGACGAACAATTCATCGGCATCATCCGATCGAACCAAATGAACATTCAGGAGAACGGTTCTTATATCGTGATCGTCATCGCGATAGATAACCTCCGGAAAATTAGTCAACTGCTGCAGCCCGGCCAAATGAAGCTGTTTCATTTTGCAATCTTGAACATTGCAGAGGAACTCATCGGAAGTCGCTATTGCTGCGTCGGGGCCGAATTGAGATCTGATCATCTGGCGTTCTTGGTCAGTGCGGAGCATGATCTCGGTGATACAATCGAGCTGCTGAAGGAAAAGGTGGTGCTGGTTCAGGAAACGGTGCAGCGCTACTACAAAATAACGATCAGCGCCGCCATAAGCGAAAGCATCGTTCATTTCTCGGATATCTCCAAACAGTACCATCAAGCCCAGCAGATCATTATGTATAAGCTCATTTACGGAAGAAACACACTGCTTACCCTCGATTCAGTTGAGGAAAACATGCGCAATATGAGTGAACCTCTGCTTCCGGAGCTGGAAAAAAGACTCGTCGAAGGCATCAAATCGGACGATGCCGTGCTTCTTGAAGATACGCTGGACAAGCTCATACGCCATATTGCCGCATGCAACTATGATCAAATTATGACGGGTATTACCCAGATACCGGTGATTATTAGGCAAACCCTGAAGGAAATCAATCAAAACCGCGTACAGCCCATAGACATCGATATCAATAAAGTCAGCTTGAGCATGCTGGAGATGGATACGCTTGAAGATATTCATCGGCAGCTATGGCAGACGCTGCATGACATTACGCAGCAGAAACGCAGCGGATTGGTGGATCGCAACGATATCCTGGTTGAGACGATCAAGGAGATCGTCAAACAAAACTACGGCGACATTAACCTCAGCCTCCAATCGATTGCCGGCATGATGAAATTGTCCGCGGACTACGTAGGCCGATTATTCCGCAAGAATGAACTCATTTCCGTTGCCGACTATATAAGCGAGGTCCGGCTGGGTGTCGCCAGAGAACTGCTGGAACACAAAAATCACAGTGTCTACGAAATTATGGATCAAGCCGGATTCGCAAATCAAAGCTACTTCTTTAAGCTGTTTAAGAAGAAGATCGGTTGTACACCCGGCGAGTATCGGTTGAAAAAATCGATTGGGCGATAGCTTTATCTTTAAAGGCCAACCGCCTCGGTTGGCCTTTAAGCGTTATTCACGAAATGTAGGAGTAAAACACAAAAAATACAGTTCAAAACGCCAATAATACCTTGATTGTGCACTAGATACGATAGGGTCAAAACAGCAATAATGAAGGCAACAACCAAGAACCAATTACGCAGGAAAGGGGTAAAGCAATTTGGATAACGGATTGTGGAAACGGATCGGGAACGAATGGCGCCTTTTCAAAAAAAATCACGAATTGTTTACGCTTGGCATCCCCGGAGTGCTGTACATTCTCATTTTTGCTTATTTACCTATGATCGGCATTATTATGGCATTTAAAAATTTCCATTACGACAAAGGGATGTTTGGCAGCGAATGGATCGGCTTTAAGAACTTCGAGTTTTTTTTCGTATCTGAATATGCCATTCGCATTACGCGTAACACGGTGCTGTATGAGATCGGCTACATCTTCTTCACAACCGTGTTCGCGCTTATCTTCGCGGTATTGTTGAACGAAATCTCTCGTAAAGCGGTGAAGATCTACCAAACCGCGTTGTTCCTTCCTCACTTTCTGTCTTGGGTCGTTGTGTACTATATCGTGTTCACCTTGCTCGATATCAACAACGGGATACTGAACAAGCTCCTCGAAATGGTGGGCTTGCAGACACATGATTGGTATATGGAAGCAGGTCCTTGGCCGTACATATTGAACATCGTAGCGCTTTGGAAACGTATCGGCTTCAGCGCGCTGGTCTATTACGCCGGCATTATTGCCATCAATCCCGAATATTACGAAGCAGCCAAAATCGATGGGGCCACACGGTTTCAAATCGCCCGCAAAGTCACCATTCCGATGATTATGCCATTAATTATGATTTTGCTCATCTTGGCGATCGGCGGGCTTATCTCCGGAGACTTCGGCTTGCATTATTTTGTGCCAAATGGCGGCTTGGCCGGCATGACCTACCCGACGACCGACATCATTGATACTTACGTTTACCGGGCGCTGACCAAAATTGGAGATGTAGGCATGGCTACAGCAGTCGGATTGTTCCAGTCCGTAGTTGGACTGATCCTCGTTCTAAGCGCTAATTTATGGGTCAAAAAAATAAATCCGGAAAATTCATTGTGGTAGGTGGATCATGATTAGGACAGGGCCTAAAGTATCCTACGTCGAAATTGGGATCAATCTCTTGTTTGTTCTCGTCACACTGTCGATGGTTGTACCGTTTCTGCTCGTTATCGCAATCTCGCTAACGAGTGAAGAGTCGATTGTTACCCAGGGTTATCATTTGCTCCCTCACCAATTCAGCACGGACGCTTACCATTATATTTTTAGATCGCCTATGATCTTGATCCAAGCGTACTGGGTCACCATTATGACAACGGTTATCGGTACGTTGGCTAGTCTAGCTCTCACATCCATGACGGCTTATGTCGTGTCCCGTAAGGACTACCGTTATGTGAAGCCAATGACGTTCTACATCTTCTTCACCATGTTGTTCAGCGGAGGACTTGTCCCTTCCTATATTCTAATGACGCAGTACCTCCATCTTAAGGATACGATGTGGGCGCTTATTCTCCCAGGGATGCTGTCCCCCTTCTACATCCTGATCATGAAAGGCTTTATCGGTGAGATCCCCAAGGAGCTTATCGAGTCATCGAAGGTGGATGGAGCCAGCGAATGGCGGATTTATTTCCAGATGATCTTACCGCTTTCTAAGCCCGCGCTCGCTACACTGGGCCTGTTCATCTCGTTTAACTACTGGAATTCCTGGTTTCCGGCGATGCTCTACATTAACAGCGAGAAGCTCGTTCCGATTCAGTTGCTGCTTACGCGAATGATGAGTACCATCAATTTCTTGACCACTAGCTCGCAGTTTATGAGTGGTCTGCATATCGATACAAGCAAGTTCCCTAACTTATCCGCAAGGATGGCAATGACGGTGCTGGCAGCGGGTCCGATGATGTTCATCTTCCCGTTTTTTCAGAAGTATTTTGTCAAAGGCTTGACCGTGGGTTCCTTGAAGGGTTGACGGCAGTAATCGGGTCTTCGCTGGTTGACTCCACGAGAGGGGGTACAAAAATCACAGTTGGTCGGTAAGGTACTGGGGCAGGGTTGATTTGAAGTTCAAAGTGCGAAACAATTACTTAGGAGGGTACGCTAAACATGAAAAAGATAGCCTTTCTGAAATTAATCTTGGCAAGTATGCTGGTTGTTTTACTTGTAAGCGCTTGCGGCGGGAATAATAAGAACAACGAATCTAACACGTCAACGAATGAGCCGGCAACGACCACGAACACGGAGTCCACTACTTCAGAGACAGCTACTAACGAACCGGCAGAGCCAGAGAAGGAAGAACTGCCGCCTGTAGAATTGACCTATTATATTCCTCAACCTGAATTGCAGCCGGATCTTGCTTCAGTTGAAGCTGCCATAAATGAGTACATCAAGCCGAAAATCAATGCAACCGTTAAACTATTGCCGATTACTTTCGGTGACTATGATCAGAAAATGAACACCATCGTCTCTGCAGGTGAAACGTTCGACATGATGTGGACGTCAAACTGGGCATTCAACTATGAGAACAACTCCCTCAAAGGTGCGTTCAAGGACCTAGAGTCGCTGGTTACCACTTACGCGCCTGATTTCATCAACAGCCTGCCGAAAGCGGCAATTGAAGGGGCAAGAAACTCGCAAGGCAAATTATACGCCATTCCTAACTATCAAATTATTGCACAAGGCGGCGGCTTCGTTATTCAGAAGGAAATGGTCGACAAGTACGGCTTGGATATTAGCACGATCAAGACGTATAAAGACTTGGAGCCATTCCTGGAGAAGGTCAAAGCCGGTGAACCGGACAAAATTGCTTTTGGTTCCAGATCTAACTCATTTGTTCCTTATATGCATGGCTTTGACGGACTTGCCGGCATTGAGTACAGAACCGGCGATCCTAACTACAAGCTCGAATATGTACTGGAAGCACCGGAATATTTAGCTTTTCATCAATTGCTGCATGATTGGTTTAAGAAAGGTTATGTCAATAAAGACGTAGCCACAGCTACGTTCGCTGATTATCAGAAAGCAGGAAAAATCGTCTCTTTCTACGAATGGACACTCAAGCCGGGCGGAGAAATCGAGATGAAACAAAACCTGGGCGGCAAGGATGTCGTCTTCATCCCACTTTATGAACCACGTTTCTCCGGCGTTCAGCCGACTATGACTGCAATCAGCAATACTTCAAAAAACCCGGAGAGAGCGATGATGTTCCTCAATCTGGCGAATACGGATCCGGCGTTGTTTAATCTCCTGGCCTTCGGCGTTGAAGGCAAACATTATGACAAACTCGATGCCACTCATATCAAGGTGAAGACAGACGGCGGCTATGCTCCGAACGTAGCATGGGCAATGGGTAACGTTACAATCGGTTACTTGCTGGAAGGCCAATCGGACGATACTTGGCCGAAAACAATCGAGCTTAACAACTCGGCTATGGTACCGGAAATTTGGGGCTTCCAATTCAACCAGGAGCCTGTCAAGACGGAATTGGCCAACATGGATGCTGTTTACAAAGAGTACGAAGCCGCAGTCACGACAGGCGCAGTTGATCCAAACGAATACATGCCTAAGCTGCTTGACGCCATGAAGAAGGCCGGCTCCGCGAAAGTAATCGAAGAGAAACAGAAACAGCTGGACGAATGGTTGAAAGCGAAAGGCAAGAAGTAAGCGCACGGTTAGCAGTTGTGAAGAAGAAGCCTGGGATCCTTATATCCCAGGCTTCTCATTATTGTGTCATCCCATATTTCTCCTTGATGCGATCTAATTTCTCAAGCAATGGCCTTGATAATAGGAATAAGAACAGTACCGTTGCGGCAGCGTGAATCAAATCGAACGGAATCCCCTGTATGCAAGCCACTAGAAGCATCGCGATCGTAGGATTCGTTTGCGTCATCCATACCGAAGAGAAATTCATAATACAACCGTAGATGATAAAGGTCGACATGCCGCCGAACACGCAGAATGCGAGCCGATTTCTACGGAGAATGCCTTTCTTGAAGAGCAGACCTGCAAGAAAACCGATAATGCCAAAGGCAAACATCTGCCACGGTGTCCACGGACCTTGGCCGAAGAAGTAGTTCGATACAAACCCCGTAACGGCGCCTACCAGAAATCCCGCCTCCGCTCCGAATGCGATCCCCGATATCATCACAATCGCGACAACCGGCTTGAATTGGGGAACCATAAAGAAAGCCATTCTTCCCATGACGCCTATCGTACATAGTACGGATAGGGTCACAATCTCTCTTGCCTGCGGTTTCCTTCCCTCATAGATCATCACAAAAGGAAGCATCGTCTCCAAGATCACGAGCATCGAAATAAAGTAGTACTTCCGATCATTCAAATAATAGATACCAAACCAAATGGTCAAAGGAATGATCAGCAGAATCATTAGCGCAGCAGCCAATGTGCGTTTGGATAGAAGCCTATGTTCAACGGGCATTTGCTCATGCGGGATTGCAGTGGTTCTGTTTCCTTGAGGCTCGGCGCTGCCTTTGGTTAAAGGCGTCGGTTTCTTAACGTTTGGTTTTGCGTTGTGATCGTGCGTTTCTTCCTCGCCGTGAAAAGCTCTTATAACATCGTTCGTCGTAATGGCCCCCAGAATCAAGTCTCTAGCCATCCGGTTTGCTGCTGTCGTATAGAAACTGTTGCCTGCGAAGAAATCCCGCGGCTTGCCTTCCGATACGATTCCCCCATCGAAGAACATGGCACAGCGATCCGCGTAGCTTGCACAGAACTCAATATCGTGGCTGACCATTACAATAGCCGTTCCCTGCTGCTTCAGATGGAGCAAGATATCCGCTAATTGCAGCTTATAATGCGCATCCAACCCCTTGGTCGGTTCATCTAACAGAAGGATGGCCGGCTCAAGGAGCAGCACCTTGGCAAGAGCAGCCTTCTGCTGTTCACCTCCCGATAGATCATAAGGGTGCCGCTGCAGCAAATCCTGCAACCCGCATAAATCCGCTACATAATCGACACTCGCTTGGGTCGCTTCCTTATGAAATCCTCGATCGGACAACACTTCCTTGAGGTCGGCTTCCACTGTTTTGCGAACGAACAGTGCCTGAGGGTTCTGCGGCAGCACGCCTAGAAGGCCCTGATATTTCTCGCTGCCCGAAATCTCGTCGATCGGCTTGCCTTGAAGCAGCACTCGCCCGCGATAAGGTTTGCGCAATCCAGCCATCAGAGATAGTGCAGTCGTTTTCCCTGTACCGTTTCCGCCTACGATGGCATAGATTTCTCCCGGATGCATTTTGACATGCAATCCTTTGATGACGTCTGAAGCATTTTTATCATATTTAAACCAAGCCTCATCCACCTCAAGAATTGGCTTATGTTGCATAGGTGCGATGGTATTCTCTACGATTTCGCCCTTGTAAATCCTTGTTTTTGCAAGTGTTCGCAGAAACTGCCGCCCCTCCCGAACGGTGGTCGGACAAGGTAGAATATTGTCGATTTTTGCATATATTCGCACAGGTGCAGGCATGGCATTGAACATAGAATGGCCCAATTCAAGAAGCCTTAAGCCGACCTCTGTTGGTGCTCCCGTGACGAGAATAGAGGCCTGGTCCATAATGACGACTGTATCCGAGAGAGGAAGCACGTCTTCCAGCCGGTGCTCCGACAGGATGATGGTGACACCAAGCTCGCGGTTGATTTTGGCGAGAGTGGCCAGAAATTCCGCAGCAGCAATGGGATCCAGCTGGCTTGTAGGCTCATCCAAAATGAGGGCCTTAGGCTGCATGGTCATAATGGCAGCCAGGTTGAGCAGCTGTTTCTGCCCGCCGGAGAGCTCGGTTACCCGCTTATGAAACCATTCCTGAATGCCGAAGAAACTCGCCATTTCCGCGACACGACGCCGGATCTCAGAGGTACTATAGCCCAAGCTTTCCAGTCCAAAAGCCAGCTCATGCCACACCTTATCCGTCACGATCTGATTGTCGGGCGATTGCAGTACATAGCCGATTTGAGCGACCTGCCGGCGCCTGTCTAAAAGAGGGAGAGGCGTCCCTTGAAATCGAATTTCCCCGCTTCTGATGCCGTGAGGGGTAAGGTCGGTTTTCAAATGACGGAGAAGCGTTGATTTGCCGCAGCCGGATTGTCCGCAGATCAGCACAAATTCACCTTGCTGGATCGTTAATGATATATCGTCTAAGGCTTTCTTCTCCGAACCAGGGTAAGCGAAGGTCAAATGTCGGATTGCGAAAGCTTCCATTTCCTGTCCTCCCAACTATTAATCATCAGCGGCGCTGCGCATAATACGGCGTAGGCCAGAAACAAGCTTATGCTGAAAGCCGACAGAAAGGCGCCCCGCATGGAAGGAAAGTAGCTGAAGTACAGCCCTTTGGCCATTGCACCGGCGATCAAATATCCGCCAATTGTTGCCATGACGATCGTCACGATGCGGTCACGACGACCGAACAAAAAGAGGGAGAAGGCAGTCCTCCCCTTTAAGCCGTAGCCTCTGCTCTTCATGGAATCGGCCGTTTCGATCGCATTCTCCAGCATCCAGGTCACCATGATGGACAGTATTCGAATACCGTGTTTGATTCGAACGAAGACGCCGCCATTAGATACATCCCTGCCAATGGATTTCTGTGCATGAGACACCACCGCAAGCTGCGCCTTGAACCTCGGAACAAAACGAAGCACCATGGAGAAAAGGAGCGACATTACCGGAATTACGGTGCCAAAGAGGTAGATAAATTTATCCGAGGTCATGACCGCGTTATAACAAGAGAACCAGCAAATGACCGTTACAAACATCGCAGCTGCCGCGATGCCGTACGTTATCGACTCCAGCGTCAAGGGATTGCCGCTGTGCAAGTAGGTTAGGATCGTAACTCCCTCGTGGTTAAAAGCCGGATTGATGAATGCCGTTACGAGCAGCAAAGGCAGCATGTAAAGGAGTTGAAAGGTGATGGCTTTACGCCCATTCAGCTTGATGGAGTATGCGATCGCGAAGATCATGGAAATCGCTAAGCAAGCCGGATGCATGAACACCATAGCAAACAGAATGACTTGTGCAAAATATAGAAAATTGACGAACGGGTGATAGCTGGAGAAGGCGTCTTTCATGACTTCCCACCGCCGCCGGCTTGTGCAGCATAAGAATCGCCAACATCTCGGCCCAAATCGCATGTGTACACCCACTCGATCACATCGCCCTGCTTCAGCTGATACCGGCTTGCACCGTAGTTCGGAAACCATCCATTTACGTTGTACATCCACCCGGATAACTCCCCGCAGTCAAATTCATAGAGGTTATTGATCCCTTCAATATAGGCGGAGTTGTACATAGGCGTATTCTCGAACTCCATCGGAATTTTGTTCTTTTTCATTTCACGCTGCAGCACGTTAAACACGGATTCACCTTCATAGAACGTCACTTCCTGTGACTTGAAGATCACGCCATCCTTAGGTACGAGCTCGACTTTCTCGGCATCCAATTGATCCATATGATCCAGAATCGTTGCACAGCTCACGGAGAGATACGCCGTCATCACCCTATCGGAAACTTCAGCTTTCTGTGGATCAATGGGAGCTGGCTTGCCTTCCGGCACGGGATCGGTAAGATACTGATCCTTCCCTGCATCCGGCTTGATTACAGGAGCCTTCGCGTCCATTGAAGGAGGTTTGGTTGCCCCCTTTGCCGGTGGTAATGGCTTCGTCTGGGATGACGATGAGGATGTGCTTGGCTTAGGCTTCACCGATTGTTCGGGCTTAGACGAGGCTTTCACTCCCTCACTTGAGGTAGCCGGTTCATCATCAGATTCTTCGGCGGTTTCCTTGACGATTGTGGGAGATTTCTCATCCGTTGTTGGTTCAGGCTCCGATTCAGATTCAGATGAAGGTGCTGCCGCTGGTGGAAGCACTGCTTGATCCGCCGTTTCCGTCGCTTTTTCAACGGCATTACGCTCACTCTTCGTGGCCGAAGAAGGCCCGCTGCTATAGAAAGCGATAATAAGGACGATTGCAACAATTGCCGCCGCAACAAGTTTCGTTCGGGTTTGTTTCATGTTCATCTTTACGCCTCTTTACACTAGTTTTGCCGATCGCAGCATGCGGTAGAGCATCTCCGCAATCTCGGCGCGCGTGACAAATGTAGTCGGAGCAATCGTCAGCATCTCCTGCGATAAAATGTTCTCCCTATAGCAGAAAGCAAGCGCCGTTCTTGACCACGGCGCGGTTAAGGTGTAATCACCGAATTGTGCAAGCATATCTCGAACTTCGCTGTTAACCATCGATGTATCCAACCCGCACAGCTTTGCCGCATTTGCGATCATGACAGCTGCTTCCTGCCTCGTGATGGTACGACTCGGTGAAAATGCAGCAGCAGAGGTTCCATTCACAATGCCGTACGTGTAAGCCGTACCCACTGCACCTGCATACCAGCTCGTGGCTGATACATCGTTGAAGACTTGCGCCGCATTCGGAGTAAGCCCGAGACCGAGACCCTTGGTCACAATAGCCGCGAATTCTGCCCGCGTCATCGTTCGATTCGGCGCAAAACCATTGGCACTCATTCCGCTGATGATACCTCTGGATGCAAGTGATTCGATCGCAGACTTATTCACATGTGCACGGATATCGGAAAAGGTTTTGCCAGCGTTAATAACCGGCATGGCTTTAATCGCTTTATTTTTATTCGGCAATCCCACACTCGCTTGATGACTTGTGGATAACAACGGGACGACATCGTCCATTCGATACATGCTCGACTGCCCTGCTGCCGCTCTCTGGTAATTGACGAGCCCGTATAACGCCTGCTCCGTCGACATGCCCGATACACCGCTACCGTCTGCCGTGTGCCGGAAACCTTTTCCCTTGGCATAGTAAGACAGCAAATCATCCAGAACCGTTTTACCGTTCTTGACGAATCGGCTGTCGTCGATTGGGATTCCGAGCTCACACAGTGCCATGAGCACCTGCACGGTGCTCTCTGCGTTTTTCACACCTAAGCTCGCATAGCCGCCACCACTGTCTTGAATCCGTGAAAGGGTCGCAATCGCCTTCTCTGTTGCGGTCTTTACGCCCGTTCGATTCTGATACTTGGCAAGCGCCTGCAGCGCCATGCCCGTTATGTCGGGGTCCGCTGCCGTTCCGGAAAGCGCGAAGCCCCCATCCTTCAACTGCCGCAATAGAATGTCATCGATATACATGTCTCTGGTTGCGTGTGTACGGGCAGCTTTATTGAAGGGGACCTCATAATTGCCGCTATCCAGCGCAAGAAGTGCAAAGATCGGGCCGTTAATCCCTTGCCAAACCGTTTTGTCGAAATCGCTCAAAGGCAGGAGCAGATTATAGCCGGCAACATTCGCAGGATCTGCACCGATTGCCCTTAATGCCAGAATTAGCCGAGAGTACTCGGTATATTTCTTATCGTGAAGATTACCTTTGTTCGCAAGGACAACTTGTTCGACACGGCTGTAATAAGCATCATAATAGCTTTGCGGTACACTGTAGCCGGAACGCGCAAGTCCGATAATGGCCCACTCACCGCCAACAGAGCCGAATTGTGGTTCTTTTACCGTGGTCAGCATGTATTCGGCCGTTTCCTTGACGGCACTGTCCACATCTTTGATGGATGCTGCTGATGATGCTGCGGACACACCGATGGAACCTATAATCGCAGTGCCCAGGCACAGAACGATCAAGAGGGACACTAGCTTGGCATACTTGTTCATAACTGCCTCCTTCGTGGTTTGGATAAACAAAAAAAAGCCCTTGATTCATTAAGAATCAAAGGCAGCCAGCGTCGTCAACTACAAGCAAAGACAACAAAAAAGCACCGCCTCCATCATCCGTAGAGTCTGTGAAATCAAATCAAGGCAGGTCTCCTGGCTATGCGTCAACGCTTCTCTATGCCTTCCCGGCTTATGGGCCAGTGGCAAATCCTAGATCAGCTCTTCATTTACAGTGGCGGGACCGCGCCGGATTTTCACCGAACTTCCCTATTAAGCAGCGCTTATCGACTAAGCGTGCACCTTGACTAGTTCTATTCAATTGCTATTCATACTATAGAAGAACGATGGTTTTGTCTATCCATTGCCGCTATGGCAAAAACAAAAGGGCGCCCGCAAGGAGCGCCCTTCTTCTATCCATACTTATTCTACTCTTCTGCTGTCAGCGCCTGCAGAAGTGCCAAGGCATCCTCATGCTCAGGCTCTTGAACCAGTGCCTCACGCAAGTATGCCATCGCCGCTTCCTTATCTCCCTGCTCATAGCTGCATATCGCCAGACAGAATAAGACAGTCGGAACGGACTCATCTTCATCGGTTTCAATCGATAAGCTCAAGAACGCCTTCGCGTCATCGTAGAACTCCATCTCGAATAGCAGCAAACCTGCGTCCAGCGCCAAGTCATAACGCTGCTCCATCACATAGAACGATGACCACATGATGTGTATGCCATTTTGAATATCCAGTAATTCTTCTTCGCCAGCCTCGGGCAGCAGAGCTGAAATTTGTTTCGTGCATTGGATAAAGAACTCCGCATCATACCCACCCAGCCGCCAGAAGGCCAATATTTGCTGCAGCCCCATCGTGCCAATATGCTGGTCGACCCACTCCTTCATACTGAAGAACTCATCCGGCCCAAAGCGTTCTACAAACCGCCGAAAAGCCAGCCTTGTATTGGCATAACGCATCGGTGATTCCAGCATGAGAATACAGCCGACATTAATCGCGTTATAATGATGCTCCTTCGTAAAGAGCGACAGTGCACCTCTTTGCTCCAACACATGTTGAATCGCATGATAGTTTGCATTTAGCGAGAAGCTGCCATGATGAAAGAACTCCGGCGGCTCGGCAAGGTTCCAGTGCTCCAGCCGATGGTCGCCTTTATCCGCCGTGATCAACAGAAACCCTGCCTGTGACAGCTGCTGAAGCCGATCCAATAAGGTCAGCCCGGCTACCGGAAACAGGATATAAGAATCATCTAGCTCCTGCACATACATCGTGATCAGATCATGATAGGGGTAGGTTGCTTCTTTGTATGCAGGCGCCAAGCGATTCACGTAATTCAGCTTCATATGTTTGATGGTTTCTGATGTCGTAAGCTCCTTGAGATTATCCGGAAACTCGACACTGATATCGCACTCATAGACTTCTCCATCACTAACATAAATCAACTCTTGCGGGATCACATCAAAGAAATAATTGGCGACGATCAGCAGCGGCTGCTTCAAATCACCCGGACGTATCGTAGTTTGCGCTACGGCCAAGTGCACTTCTGTATCGGCTACAGCATCAAACCTTGCAAAATCAAGCAGTCCCTCCTGAATGAACGGCTGCATGGCGGGATGATTCTGCCAAGCCACTACGTTCTTGGCTGCCAGGTCGGTCATCACATATCGGAACGGCGGCAGCTCGATACCGGCATAATCGCGCAGCTCGCACAGTTTATGCAGGGTGTGAAACGCAAGGCGCCCTGCACCCGCACCCAATTCAATAATTGTCACCGGTTCAGCAAGATCCCCCGTACCCGCCCGATCTTGAAGAAATCCGAAAATCATCTCCGCATAAGAGGTAGCCATCATCGGATTACTCGATATATATTGCGGGACTTGGTCATTGTTCCAAGCCTTCATGCCTTCTTCTTCGTAATAATTGCGCTGCAAATCCCAAATTGGTGCTTCGCTGAAGCGAAACTGCTGTCGGTTATGTTCTGCCATTCACTGTAGACCTGCTTTCTATGTCACCATTAAGGGAACGAGTATGGACGAAAGTATCTCTTAATATGTAGCACTACTTTACGAAAATAGCAAAAGGGACGCCACAATTGGCGCCCTTTGTTACAGTTATTGATCCCTACATGACGAGATGGTCATCAGGCATGCAGCTTCTCATCCTTCGGCAGGAATATGGCGAGAATGCCGAGCAGCGGCAAGTACGCGCATAGCTTCATCATATATTCAATGCTCGTCGCATCGGCGATCCAGCCCAGAACAGCCGAGCCCAAGCCGCCGATACCAAATGCAAGCCCGAAGAACAACCCTGATACGAGGCCCACTTTGCCGGGCAGCAGCTCCTGCGCAAACACGACAATGATGGAGAACGCCGATGACAGTACGAACCCCGCACAGATACACATTACGCATGTCCAAAATAAGTCGCAATACGGCAGCAGAAGCGAGAACGGCGCGGTACCGAGAATCGAGAACCAAATGATGTTTTTCCGGCCGTAGCGGTCGGCAAGCGGTCCGCCAAAGAATGTGCCTGCCGCGGCTGCCGCCAGAAACGCAAACAGAAATAACTGCGCATGCTGCACGGAAACCCCGAACGAATCCATTAAATAAAAACTATAATAGCTGCTTAAGCTGGACATATAAATATGCTTCGATACCACTAAGAAAACAAGAATAACGATGGCCCAGGTAATTTGTTTCTGCGATAATCCGATTCTCGCAGCAGCAGAACCGTTCTTAACGCTCGATGCTGCTTTCTTCTTGGCTCCTGCGGAACGTATTTGCAGTCCATAATCCCGATACCAACGTGCGACGTAGGTCTGAATCAGAATGGCTGCGATCGCCGCAATGGAGAACCATAGGACGCTGATTTGCCCGAGCGGCACGAAGATCGCAGCACTCATAATCGGTCCGAGCGCACCGCCAATATTGCCGCCAACTTGGAATATCGACTGTGCCAGCCCTCTTTGACTACCTGCAGCCATATAGGCTACTCGCGAAGATTCGGGATGAAAGATAGCCGACCCGATGCCGATCATCATAACGGCGATCACGATATACGCATACTCGGGTGCTAACGCGAGCGCTACAACGCCGACCAGCGTAAAGCACACTCCTAGTGGCAATATAAAAGGCCTTGGCCGACGGTCCGCATACATACCGACCATCGGCTGAATGACCGCGGCCGTAATGTTCATTGCGAAGGCGATAAACCCGATCTGTTTATAGCTTAAATGCAGCGAGTCGCGCAAGATTGGAAACAGCGCCGTTACAGTCGATTGCATCGTGTCATTCAGCAAGTGAACGATACTTATCGCAAATATAATCGGAAAAACGGTAGCGCCCACCGGAATCGATTTGGTTAATGCTTTTGCCACTTTGAGGTCCCTCCCCTAATCAAGTTCAAACAACCTTATAATAAATGCATCTTCGCTTCTGCCTCATCCCAAGCGACCGTATACCCGTGACCCTTCGCGCAAAATATCGACGACGAGCTGTACAGCGGGTCCGCATCCTTCCGGTAATTCTTCTGCTCAATCACCGCTTGTTCATTATGACAACGATCATAACCGCCGAAGACGAAGTGCGCAATCCCTCTGCCATGCGTAAAAGAAGCCAGCTCCGTGCTGTAGTCCATGAAAGTAGCAACAGGCACTATGCCCGTAATGACTGCGTGCGTAGTTGTCGTTATCGGCGGCTCGAACACTCCTGAGGCCCGTTGAACATCGGATAACACGCGGCCCATGTAGTCGATTTCCACTTTGATCTTATACTCGTAATAAGGCTCAAGCAGGATGTTGTCGGTTTTCTCCAGCCCTTGTCTTAGCGCACGGAACGTTGCCTCGCGAAAATCGCCGCCATGCGTGTGCTCATTATGGCCGGCGCCCGTAAGCAGCGTCACCCGAATATCAGTGAGCGGCATGCCTGTTAAGAGCCCATGGTGGTCGCGTTCGTAGAGATGCGTCTTGACTAGATTTTGATTGCCAATGCTCAGATCGTTCGCGTGACATTCATTCATGAACGTCAATCCACTGCCTCGCTCACCCGGCTCCAGGCGCAAATGCACCTCGGCATAATGCTTAAGCGGTTCGAAATGACCGTATCCGTTCACAATCGACGTGATGGTTTCTTTGTACAGAATTTCCGGGCTGCCGAAAGAGACGGCGAACTGGAATCGTTCCCTTACGAGCTGCTCCAGCACTTCAAGTTGGATGAGACCCATCACATGAATGTGGATCTCCTGCAAGCTTTCCTCCCAGATGACATTCAAGGACGGATCCTCAGCATTCAGCACCTGGAAGGCTTTGAGCACATCCTTCACATTCAAGGATTCGGCGAAAATCACCTTTGCCGTAAGAGTAGGCACCATATCGTAGACCAGTTTGTCCGAATAGAGGCCCAAGCCTTGCCCCGCCTCGGCGCTTGAAAGTCCGGTCACCGCAAACAGATCACCTGCCGAAACCTGATCAACCGCCTGCGACTTGCTCCCGTTAATCATGTGGAGCCGTGTCACTTTCTCGCATATCTGATCTTCTCCGCTCCCATAACACAGCTCATCACGCACCTTCAGCGTACCGCTCAAAGCCTTGATATAGGTCAAACGCACACCGTTATGGTCATGACGAATTTTATAGACACGCCCTCCGAAAGGGGCTTGATCGTCATAATTCACTGTAGTCAGCTGATGCAGTTGATCCATGAATTCGATAACGCCTACATCCTGCAATGCCGATCCGCTTGCACACGGGAAGAGCCTGCGCCCGCGAATCTGATCCTGCAGCGTTCGCAGCCAGAACGCATTGTCTTCCGTCCCTGCGAGAAACGTGTCTAACAACGTTTCGTCCCGCTCCGCCATGCATTCCATCACTGCTTCTCCGACTATGCCATCTGCAAATTGCCCGGTAATCATACAGGCATCCGCTGTCAGATGCATGCGAATTTCTTCGAGGACTCGGTCTACATCTGCACCGATCCGATCGGTTTTATTAATGAATAGGAACGTCGGGATACGACGATTATGAAGCAGCTGCCAGACCGTCTCGGTATGCCCCTGAATACCTTCAACTGCGCTGATGACGAGGATCGCAGCATCCATCACCTGGACCGCCCGCTCCATCTCCGGCGAGAAGTCGACATGCCCCGGCGTATCGATCAGATAATAGGTAGCTCCCTTGTAGGTTATGACGGCTTGATCCGCGAACACCGTGATTCCTCTTGCCCGCTCGATGTCATGGCTGTCGAGATAGGCATCTTTATGATCGACTCTACCGCGCTCCCGAATGCTGTGCGTATGGTACAGCAGCTGCTCGGCCAAAGTGGTTTTGCCTGCATCCACGTGAGCGAACATGCCAATTGTTTTACGATTCATCGTATCAATCACCTTGATTTCACTATGGGATTACTTTCGGTCACACCTGCCCATTATCATATCACACCACGCACGGCGGCGAGCCGAATGTTGAGTTTGTTGTGCAAAAGAAAAACCTCCAAGACCCTTGGTCTTAGAGGTACATCTCGTACTATCGAGCTCCTGCTTGCAGCAGCATCTGTTCAATTTCCTTAAAGCGACTATTATGCTTAGCATGCTGCAGCGGCGTAACGCCGTCTCGATCTGCGATATTTACGTCAGCTCCGTGATCGATGAGTAACCTGGCAATCTGTTGGTGCTTCGGTCCGCCTTTTGTCAGAATGACCACTTCCAGCAGTGCAGTCCAGCCTAAATTGTTGATGTGATTGACGTTCACATCCGTGGTCGTTAGCAGTACACGTACATTCTCCACATGGCCTTTCTCAGAAGCAGGAATGAGTGCATTGCCGCCATATCTGTTGGTCAGCTTGGTGTCCGCACCTGCTGTAATTAGGAGCTTGAGAATATCGAGCAGCCCTTCGGCGCCCGCATAGAGGAAGGGATTATCGCGCATATTGTCTTGCAAATTGATATCCGCCCCGGCTTCAATCAATAATCGGACCATGTCCGGCTTATTCGTATGCGTTGCGGCCATCATCGCCGTTCTTCCTCTGGCATCCTGCTCGTTGATGTTTGCCCCTTCGTTCAGAAGGCGGGCCACCTTCGTCGTATCGCCTCGTTCAGCAGCAGCAATCAACTCTTTGCTCAAATGCTGTCGCCTCCTTTCTTGCCTTTGGTGTACTTCCTACCCCACTCCCCCATACTCTCCAGGATCGGAATGAAGCTCCTCCCCGCTTCCGTCAAGGAATATTCCACTTTGGGAGGGACCTCCTGATACACTTCTCTGTGGATCATTTGATCCTTCTCAAGCTCTCTAAGCTGGCTGGTCAGAATGCCTTTGGAAATACCGGGCACCAAACGTTGCAGCTCTCCGAAGCGCCTTGTCTCTCTCAGATGCCACAAAATAATGATTTTCCATTTGCCTGCAATGACATTCTGCGTTTCCGTTACCGGGCAAACCTCGATTTGTTCCTCGGGGATGCTTCCCTCGAATAAGGTTCGGGCCATTGTAAATCCCCCTCCGTTCTCCATGGTCCTATTTATGTGACTATGTTATAAAAATGTGCCTACTACCGAAAATCGAGTTATCCCTATACTATTGGACTATACAGCAAAACACAACTACTGCAAGCAAGAAATTGGAGGAATAAACCATGAAAATCGCCATCATTGGTGCTACGGGCAAAGCCGGCAGTCTTATTATGAAAGAAGCATCCGATCGCGGCCATGAAGTAACGGCCATCGTGAGAAATGCTTCGAGAATCACTGCTAAGAACGTCAATGTGCTTGAGAAAGATATTTTCGCTCTCTCTGGATCTGATCTCGCATCCTTCGAAGTCGTCGTGAATACGTATAAAGCGCCGGATGGAGAGGAACATCTATACATCGATGCCGGCAGAGCGCTCGTTCAAGCCCTCGAAGAAACGCCGAGCACCAAATTAATCGTCGTGGGCGGTGCCGGAAGCCTCTTCGTCGACGAAGCGAACACAACCAAGCTCATGGATACGCCGGGATTCCCGGATTTCGTGTATCCGACCGCTTCCAATGCGGGGAAACAGCTTGATGAACTGAGAACTACAACCTCGATTAAGTGGACGTATATCAGCCCCGCTGCCTTCTTCAATCCCGATGGCAAACGAACAGGCGCTTATACGCTCGGTAAAGATCATGTTATCTTGAATAGTCAGGGTCAAAGCTATGTCAGTTACGCCGACTATGCGATCGCCGTACTCGATGAAATCGAACAGCCGAAGCATGTCAATGAACGATTTACGCTTGTAGGCGAGGCAGAATAAAGAATTCAGAATGCCAATGGGAGGCAAGTTGTTATGCAAGTAGAGATTTGGTCGGACTTTGCATGTCCGTTCTGTTATATCGGCAAACGCCGCTTCGAGAACGCGCTGGCCGTATTTGAGCATCGCGATCAGATTCAGGTGATCTACCGCAGCTTCGAATTGGACCCTCATTCGCCAAAACATGTGCCGCATGACGTTTACGACATGTTATCCGGCCGATACGGCATGAGCCGACAAGAAGCGATCACGATGAATCGTAATCTAGCTCAGCAAGCAGCCGCAGACGGGCTCGATTTTGATTTCGACGGTTTGGTGCTGACGAATACATTCGATGCGCACCGTCTAAGACATTTCGCCGAGAAAGCCGGTAAAGGTGCCGAGGTATCCGAATTGTTATTCCGAGCTTATTTCAGCGAAAATAAAAACATTAGCCAGCCCGATACGCTTGCCGACATTGCGGAGGCAGCCCAGCTTGATCGTAAGGAGACTTTATCCATGCTGGCGGGAGAGCAGTTCTCCGACCGCGTACGCGGCGAAGAAGCGGATGGCCGCTCGCTCGGCATACGCGGCGTTCCGTACTTCATCATCGACCGCAAGCAGACGTTGTCGGGCGCCCAACAAGAGACCATGTTTCTGCAGGCCCTGCAGCAGGCATGGGGCGACCGGCAGCCGCTCGAGACTTCGGAGGCGGACGGCGACGGTTGTATCGACGGGATTTGCGCCGTTCCGGAGCAAAAGTAACCCGCGCTGATCAAGAGATAGAGCCCCTTCCTCAGATGATAGCTGAGGGAAGGGGCTTTCTTAATCGCACTTCATGTTACCGGGTAATGCCGAGTGTTTCGCGGTAACACCGAGTCAGGCAGTTCAAAGTCTCGACAGCCTGAGAGCCTTCCCAGATTGTAGAGGAACCCAACGTTTTTATAAACGCTGGGTTTCTTCGTTATCGGTTTGTCTGAGTGCAACCTTCTTCATGTTCTGCACTGCTGCGGCCGTGTGCGGCTGTGCGGCCGCAATTCCGTTATCGCCCATTGATTCTTTAACGGTTGTCAGCGTGTCTATTCCATGAAATGTACGTCTTTTAAAATTATAACGGTTGTGAGCATTGTTATTCGCTGCATAATGATTGAGTTCCCTCGGAAAATGTCCAAATAAGCTCGGTGGCAACCGTAAGCAAATAAAACCGGGCTTTTTAGGCTATATAACCACTGTCACAACCGTTACAGGTCGGAAGATGGTCTTTATGCAGTTATAAGCATGTGGGGTTCTCGACACTCTTACTTGGTGTTACTTGGTAACACGAAGTATTACTCCGTATTACTTCGTAACACTTGGCATCAGCTCCACGCCTCGATATCTCCCTCATCGATTTCTTCCATATCCGTTTCCGTTTCCGACTCCAACTCGGAAGAAGAATCGAACTCGCTGCTACCCGCTTCCTCTTCCTCCTCGATCGCCGCCGCCACCTGCTGTCTATCTGTCGTAATTTGACGATAAGCCTCTGCTGCTAGTAGGTCCGAGGAGTCCTGAAAGCCAGTTCTCTCCATAGGGATATAGGCCTGTAAATTACGAACCCCATTCAGCATGATTTCTTTCTCCACCAAATAGCGAAAGGAATCCATCAGGTTCGACTGCGCATTCAGCCAAGCCATGACAAGCGGGTCCTCTGTCTTCTTCGTTTTGAGGCTGATATTGCCGCCGGGAAGCTTCATTTTCTTCATCAAAGTCACCTCAACCTATCAGGCCAACTGTGCTGGCTGCTCCGCTTTAGTCTTCAGCGCTTCATAGATCTTGCCTCGTACGAAAGCATCCAGTCCCGACGCATTCAACTCCACCGCGTAATCCGAAGGAATATAGAGCAATTTGATCTCCCGTTCATCGCAAGCCTCTTTCAAATACGGATATAAGACGGTGCGCATAAGAATGCTGCCGCCGCCGTATACGCAGATGAGATCGATCTCATTGCGCGCCTTTGTAAGCTGTTTTTTGACATGCTGCACGATTTGTTTCACTTGGCTCTCAAGCGGCCTGCGTAACGTTTTGAGCGCCCGTGCATGGTATTTATGCTTCGAATTCTTGAGCACATCGCTGAAGAACTGCCTCGGGCTATCCGGCAGATGAATCAGTCGGTTAAACTCTTGCAGCGCTTCCTCAATCGCATAACCGGCCCCGTGATGGCTGCCGTGAATGAATTGACGCAGGAACTTATTGCCCTCCGTGATCGGGTATTCCGTCGAGCCATCGCCAATATCGACATGAAGGATTCGTTTATCTTTGAAATAGCTGCCGTTAAATTTCTTCTCGATTCCGTAAGTCGCGGCAAAATCCGCAAAGATATCGCCTTCTCTCCAGTTCCCCGCCGCATCCTTCTGCAGCGTGAAAATAACCGGCGTCGCTTCGGGAACAACCTTCACGAATAGGAAGCTGATCTTGACCGCTACGCGCTGTACGCCTAAGTGCACAGTCACATGATGCATGTCGGAAGTAAATCGCTTCTCGAACTTCGCAGAAGTCTCATCGGTATGCTGCGTGACAGGCAGTGCGGTCGCCATATCGACCTCGACATCAATTTGCGACGGTATCTTCTTCTCATCCTCGAATGCCTTCTGTACGGCAAACGCGGCGATCTGAGCCAGCGTATTAATGATCGGCAAATCCATCTCGCTCTTCGAATCGATGCCAATCTGAATCGTATCAATAATCTCGCCGCTCTCGAGCGCAAACTTCCCGACATAATACATCCCCGGCCTCGCGGCAGGCGAATCCACCGTAACGACTAATTGATCCTGCAAATTTCTCACGAAGCTCTCCGGTGCTTGCTCCTCGCTCCACGGAAGCTCGTCCACTCTACAATTCACATTCGGCTGCTGAATCAATTTGCCGTCAATGATCAGATCATGCTCACTGTTTCCGTTATCGTTGCCTACAAAGAAATGATAGTTCATTATCGATTTCCTCCTTAGGTTAAATGCATCCCTCGGTATTACTTTGACACACCAAGTATGAGTTAGCATCTAACCAGAGTCCCACCGCACATTAGTCTTCTCTCATATGAATTTGTCGGAAATTGGGGCCTGCCAATAGAAAAAGACCACCTCATCGGTGGCCGGCCTTCAACTCTAACGGTTGTGACAGTGGTTATTTGGCATAAATATACCCTTTTTATATTCTAACGGTTGCCAGCGAGCTTATTTGAACGTTTTCCACAAGGAATCGACCAATTTGCTGCAAATAACGCCTGTCACAACCGTTAGAATTTCAAAAAGACTTATTTTCATAAAATAGCCACGCTGACAACCGTTAAAGTTTTGTTCATGCAACATAGACAAAAAAATGGCTGTCGAGGTTATCTCGACAGCCTGAGCGCTTCTCCATCTCTGGAGCTACCGACTAGCTTATTTCTGTGGAACCATGTTGTTGTAGATGCGTGCAGCGTTAACTTTGCCTGTGCTTACATCTTCGGATGTAAATCCGGATACGATATTACCGACTTTAAATTCTTTGGCCAGCAGCTCTTCCGATGGTGCAGCAGCAGTTGGGCCATCGATACCCAGTTGCGTTTCCGGTGTTACCGTTACCCACAGGTCGCCTACTTTGAAGCTTTTGCCGTCTGCGCTTACTTCTGTAATAACGCCATCGATATTAGCCATCATTTTGCCCGTAGTAGCTGGTTTTGTCGGCTCTCCTGACTCTCCTGTCTGTGGAGCCATGTTGTTGTAGATCACAGTTGCTTTCACTTTGCCTGTGCTTACATCCTCCGATGTGAAGCCCGACACGATATTGCCGACTTTAAATTCTTTCGACAGCAGATCTTCGGACGGTGCAGTTGCCGTAGGTTCATTGCTGCCCCATTGTGTTTGATCCGTTACTTCAACCCACAGATCGCCTACTTTGAAACTTTTGCCGTCTGCGCTCACTTCAGAGATCACACCATCAATATTAACTCTCACTTTGCCCATGATTGGCGGCTTTGCTGTATCTACAATTGCAGTCTGAGGAGGAGTAGTAGGTGTCGAATTATTAGTTAGCGTGAAGATACTCACCGCTAACACCGCACATGCTGCAATACCGACTGTCCAACCTGTTACTTTTTTTGTCATTACTTTTTCCATTTTCACTCGCCCCTTTTGGTTAGTTGTATTGGTTTGTGTTTCATTTTCCATCTTCTGCATTTCTTGCATCAACTTCGTATATGTTGCTTCTTTGAAATCCTCGCTTGTTTTCACGTGGGACATCGCAGACTTATAAACAGATTTCTTCACGCTCGAGACCTCCAATCTTCTCTTTTAAGATTAAGCGTCCTCTTGCAAGCCAGGTTCCGACCGTCGCCGGCTTGGCCTGCATAATAGCTGCGATTTCCTGAATGGAATAGCCCTCGTAATAATGCAGATGAATCGGAATGCGATACTTCTTGTCCAAGGCCAGAACGGCCATCAGAACGTCGTTTTCTTCCTTCGGGAGGTAGCTTAGGTCTTCTGGGACTGGGTTCCTGTTTCTAAACCACCCGGCTTTCAGCATGTTCTTACTTTTATTGATGGTTGTTCGAATCAGCCACGCCTTCTCGTGTTCGCTGGACTCAAATACAGGTCGCTTTTGCAAATAGGTGAGAAACACCTCCTGCGTCACTTCTTCTGCATCCGCTATATTTTTCAAGTAGGCAAAAGCAATTTTGATCATGCTTTGCGAATATAGATCCAAGGCCTGTCGCACGGATTCATTGAGCTCATATGAATCGTACACCTCAGCACCTCCTTTCACTTGTAATACAACTGAGCACGCTCATATTTTTCATTGGGGCGAATTTTTTTTTAGCATGCGGTTATTTCGATAAAATAATGTCTTTGAACAAAAACAAAAGGGCACCCTAATGGGTACCCTTAGACTGCCCGTAAAAGTCCAGACAGTCACTTTGTTGTCTACGCTTCATGAACAAAACTTTAACGGTTGCCAGCGTGGCTATTTCATAAAAATAAGCCTTTTTGAAAGGCTAACGGTTGTGACAGACGTTATTTGCAGCAAATGGGTCGATTCCCAGTGGAAAACGTTGCAATAAGCTCTCTGGCAACCGTTAGAATATAAAAAGGGTCTATTTAGGCCAAATAACCACTGTCACAACCGTTAGAGTTGGAATGCGACAAAGTATGCGCTCATCGCGGAAGTACAGAACATAATGAAGTTTGCTCTCGTGCCGTGGCGGAAGCTAAAAAACCGACCTTATATCAAATATGTGTTTCCCTACTAACAAAAAAAAGGGCACCCTAATGGGTACCCTATGCTTGTATAACCTTATAGCAGCACTAGCTGCGGAACTCGATTGCGGAACTGCACGACTTCATGAATATCATACGACTTTAATAATGCGATTGCCTCGCCGAAGCCTTGCTCGATACTGCCAAGTCGATGGGCATCGGATCCCAGTGAGAACCACTTGCCGCCCAGATCCAAGTACATCTCAATTAAATACGTATGCGGATGAATCCATCCTTGCCGGAACAGCCCGGTCGTGTTCAGCTCGAGTACTTTCTCCTTGCGAATGATCGTTGTCAACAAATCGTATAGAATCGAGCTGCAGCGCTCGTAATCCGTACGGCTTACCATCATCTTCGTATAACGAGCGACGTAATCGAGATGCGCAACAACATCGTAATTATCCATCCGATCGACGGCATCACGTACATGCGAGAAATAATCCGCCAACACAACATCCATCGGCTGATTGTGGAAAGCCTCCTCCGCAAAGTCGAGCACTCCGTTATTGTGAGCGGACAGCAGCACCAGATCGAATGAATAGCTGTCCAGATAACGGTTGATTTCTTCGTGATAATCTTTACGATATCCGACCTCGATGCCCTTGCGGATTTCGATATCATACTGCTGGCGTAGTGCGTCAACCTCACGTTCATAGCTGACCATATCGATCAGGACGTCTTTCTTGAAATACTTACAGTCATAGTCAAAATGATCCGTCGTCACGACTGCCTGCTTACCCAGCTTCACGGCATGAGCAACAATAGGGTCCAACTTCTCTTCTGAGTCAGGTGAATAATAGGAATGTACGTGCTGATCGACAATCGATTTGGGTACTTGCATGAACGTTAACCTTCCTTCGTGATGATAGCCTCGAATTACGCCATTACCCAGCCCACGCTTTCTTGGGCAAGCTTATCTATCCATTCTTGAGGCGGATCTTCATTGCATATCACATAATCAACTTCATGATATTCCGCGTATTTGTACATGGATTTAACGTTGATCTTCGAATGATCGATGACGACATGCACTTTATTCGAGCGTTGGAGCATTTTTCTCAGAAAATTGCCTTCATCAATGTCATAGGTCGTAATGCCATCGGCGATCGAATAACCATTCGCCCCAATGAAGGCTTTGTCGATGTGGAACTTCTCCAGCAATTCGATCGTCATCGAGCCCGAAGCAAACATTTGATCCGTATCGATTTCACCGCCTAGAAAAATTAGCTTCCCCGTGAAATACCCGGATTTCTTGCGTTCGATAAGACTATTCAATACCTGAATGCATCCTGTGATGATCGTCAGGTTCTTTTTATTAAATAAGTGGTTGGCGATTTGAATGGTCGTCGTGCCTACGCCAAGCGCGATCACATCATAATCCTGGATCAGTTCAACCGCCTTCACACCAACGCGCTGCTTCTCTTGAATATAGATCGAGTTTCGCTGGCTGTAAGGCGCCTCGTACAGCGTGAAGTTTGGCTTGATGCCCCCCCCGTGTACAATGACCAGCTTGTTCTCCCGGCTTAACGCATCCAGATCCCGGCGAATCGTCACCTTGGAAACGTTCAATTGTTCAGCGAGTTCATTAACGGTCACTCTGCCCTTCGCGTTCAATTCCGCCACAATCATGCTCATTCTTTCAACCTGCAGCACAATGCTTCACCTACTCCATTCAAGTAATCAACCCGAAATACAGCCGATCTGCATTCCGGGTTGATCTACAGATCGAGCGACTAATCTAAGTAAATAGGATTGGTAAACGCAAATTTACCAAACTTATCATAACATTCGATACGAATAAATTTCTCGTCTCCGCGTAACTTTTTGCGAAGTGACGTTATATTATCGCCCAGTTCAATTTGATACTGACGAAGATCGCCATTCATATAGATGCGCTCTACCGGTGAACACTCGAAGATCACTTCATCATCTTCGATGCGGAAATCATAAATTTCCGGTCCTGTGGAGGAGTAGAAGCTCCCTTCTACCAATGCCTGAACAACGGCATTGCGTGTCAGTTCCGCAGCTTTGACCACGACCCACCCGCCGAATGAATCGCAGTACTTGGAATCAAGCGGATAGCGGTTGTGATTATCGTCGGTCGCTGTGCCCCACAGCTTCTTGCCTTTGCGCAGGAGCGTTTCCCACATCACACGGGAATTGCCCATGTTCTCCATCCACTCCGAGCAGTGGTTGTAGACTTCCAGCGCGAACAGGTTCTCCAGCGCATAGACGTCTTCCCATTCCACCGTGGACCAATGAGGATGGTTAAACATCACGATATTGCCTCGAGCCACCATATCATCAATGAATTCCTGCGCAGTCTCGAAGCTTACGAAATCCGGCCAACGGATCGGCTCCATATGCTTGAACTGCTCTTTCGTCGCCGCAGCCATATGCTCATCCGTCCCCATAATGACGTGGAGGTGGAAGATTCGGCAATCGCCTTTAGGCATCGTAATACCGACTTCACTGGATGGCAATGTAATGAAATTCGGCTCATTCTCATGCTCGAAGTTGGAGAAGAAATCATGTTCCGAGTGCGCAAAGAAATGATACCCCTTCTCTTTATAGGCTGCTCGCAGCTGATCCGTCGTCAACGCGCCGTCGGATAACGTGGAATGACCGTGCAAGTTGCCTTTATACCAGCTGCCGCCGTTCATGAAACTGTTCTTGGTTACCATGATCATGCTCCTTTCGAATTCGTCTTATTTGTTTTCATCGATAATTTGTTGGGCTGCGACTGCGGTATCGTGAATGACCTGTTTCGGATCCTTCGAAGTGTCGATCAAAGCGCCTTTCAATTGCTCCACAATGGACGTGTACATGGCTTTCCAGTTCTTCTGCCAAGGACGGCTGTGTGCGTATTGCAATTGATCGATCGCCACTTGGTATTGCGGTTTCTCTTGCAGCCATTGCTTCATTTCCGGTGTTTCCAGCGCTGACTTCGTCGTTGGCAAGTAACCTGTAGTTTGGAAGAAGTTCATCACGTTGTCGTCCTGCGCCAAGAAGTCGAGGAACTTGCCTGCCGCTTTCTTCTGCTCTTCTGTCGCTTTGTCGATCACGATCAGGTTCGCGCCGCCGGTTACGACCTTGTTCTCTCCGCCTTCTTGAGGTTGGAATGCCACGGCGACGTTGAACTTAGCGTTCTTAACCAGCTCGCCCATGGAGCCGATCGAATCCAGATCCATGGCAACTTTGCCATCCAGGAAGTTTTGCTTAATCAGATCAGACTGATTTTCTTGCGCGCTGTAAGCGTTGAGCATGATTTTATCGTTGATCATGTTTTGGAACAGCGCTACGATGCTGCTTCCCTTTTCATTATCGAACATAACCTGCGATCCATCTTTGCTGACCATTTCGCCGCCGTAGGAATAAACAGCAGACTCCCAGAACCAGGCATCCGTATCCCAATAGCCGGAGAAACCATAGATGCCTTTAGGCGGATCCGTCAGTTTCTTCGCATACTCCTGAAGCTCTGTCCATGTTTTCGGTCCTTTCGGATCCAAGCCCGCCGCTTTCACCAAGTCCGCATTCATGTATAGTATCGGTGTACTGCGGTTCATCGGCGCCGCTTTGAATACGCCGTCTACATAACTGGAACGAGTCAAACCTTCGTTATAGTTGCTAATGGTCGATGCGGACATATAATTGCTCAAATCTGCCGCGATCGGATTGTAACGAGCCAGGAAGGATTCTTCGATTTGCGCGATTACCGGTGTATTCTTGGCAACGAGTGCAGCTTCGAGCTTCTCCGCTACGCCGTCATAGCCGCCTTGTCCGGACATCACGACTTCAATGTCTGGGTTCTGTTCATTGAATTTCACTATGGCATCTGCGATTAGCTTCCCGTTGCCTTTGGACGGATCCCAGATCGACCAGAAGTCGACTTTCACTTTCTCCCCTGCTGCAGCCTCATTCGTATTTGCATTGGTGCCTGCTTGTGTACTGTCTGATTCATTCGTTGTGTTCGGAGAGCAGCCGGTTACCGCGATAGTCGTTGCCAAGAACCCCATAATTGCAGCATGTTTCGCATTCCATTTCATTTGTCTCTAAGCCTCCACTCGTTTTTTATATTAAGGGTTACTTAATACCGTATACAAAAGCCGTCTTGATGAAGCGATTCGCGGCCAGATACAGAATGAGAATCGGGATGATCAGCATCATGTTGCCTGCCATCACTTCATTCCAGTGGGTCACGCCATGGGAATCGGCAATGAGGCCCTTGACCGTCATCGGCAGCGTTCGCACCGTTTCGGAATTGGTTAAGATAAGCGGCCAGAAGTAGTCGTTCCATTTGTACACACAGGTGAACAACATGGCCGTCAAGATGAACGGCTTGGCGATTGGCAGCATGAGCTGGACAATGATCTGCAGCTCTGTTGCTTTATCCAGCTTAGCGGCATCCATCAATTCATCCGAAATTTGCCTGAATGCCTGGGTCATGAAGAAAATCGCGAATGAGGAGTACGTGAATGGGATGATCATCGCCCAATACGTATCCAGCCAGCCAAAGTCACTGACGAGCACATACAACGGGACGAAGGTGACTTGGGAGGGCAGCACCAGATCGATCAGAACCAGTGCAAAGAAGAACCCCGAGAACTTGAACTTCTTCTTAGAGAACGCATAGGCTGCCGGCACGCAAACCAGAAGCTGTCCGAATACGACGGCGACCGTTACAATAACCGAGTTCATCGCATAATGGAAGAAATGAATATTCACCCATGCTTTCTTATAGTTAATTAACTGCGGTACATGGGGCAGCAGGTCCGGCGGGAACTTGATCGATTCCACGTACGTTTTCAGGGACGTACTAACCACCCACAGGAACGGAAAAGCAAACATGAGGACTAACGCAATGAGCAGAAGGAATCGCATACCGTTGACCGTGTATCTCACTGTTTAATCCTCCTTTACTGATAGTGGACTTTCTTGGCGAAGAATAGATAGTTGGCGACTGCAATCAAGCTGACCATGATCATGAACAACACGGAGCCTGCACTTGCTTTGCCGATGTTGAACTGCAGGAATCCGACCTGATAAATCCAGTACACAATTAAATTGGAGGAGTTCTCCGGACCGCCTTTGGTCATCAAGCTCACGATATCGAATGAACTGAACGAAGAAATTGTCGTTGTAATGAGCAAGAAGAACAGCGTTGGCGACAGCAAAGGCAAGGTAATGCGGAACAGCCTTGTCCATCTGCCGGCATTGTCCAGCTTGGCGGCTTCATAGATGTAGCTCGGAATAGACTGAAGTCCGGCGATGACAATCATCGCGTTATAGCCGAGACCCTTCCAAATCGAGACGATAATAATGGACATTAGCGACGTATCCGGACTCATCATCCATTGCAATGTCGGCAGTCCAAGCCCATCCAGCACATAGTTGATAATGCCTTTGTTCGGATCCAGCAGCCACATCCACATCACGGTTACAGATACACTGGACAGAATGTGCGGCGTGAAGATAATGCTTTGCACCAGATTATCGACCGTCTTATTTTTCTGAAAAAATATCCCCAGCACGAAAGCGAATACGAGGCCGATGATGACGGTGAAGAAGGTATAGACCAACGTGTTTCGGAGCACCTTCCAGAACACAGGATCATGAAAAATGTTAATGTAATTTTTCAATCCGACAAAACTTTTCGTTCCTAACACCGTGTCCCAAGTGATGAAGCTGACTCGCACAGCGAAGAGGATGGGATATAAGGAAAACACGCATACGAGAATGACGGCTGGGGCGATGAGCACGTACGGGTTTCGAATGATTCTGTTAACCATACGCGTGGTCAACCAAGTGATTACGAGTCACGGTGACACCCCCCGTAAAAGCAAGCTTGCTCCACGCGGACTCGATAAGCCCTGCATTTCTCGTGCGCTGCTCATTCTGATCGAAATAGTACATATCCTGTTCGGATAAATAGAGATGAACTTGCTCGCTCAACCCCAAGTCCACTTCGGTCTTGATAATGATCGTACCAAGGCCAGTTGCAACGTGATATAAATGATCCATCCCCAGCATTTCCTTAGTCATCACCATGCCGCTGATCTGCGCGCCTTGAAAATCCGCCTGCATCGTAAGTTTCACTTTCTGAGGACGAAAGCCGATCGTACCGATTTCCGGTAATTGAATCGTATTCATGCCCGGATCGCCGATAAATGTCGCAACAAACAGATTGGCCGGATTCTCGTACACTTCCTTGGGAGTCCCCTGCTGCATAATGCGCCCGTGATTGAAGATCACAATATCCGTCGCCATCGTCATCGCCTCGATCTGATCATGCGTGACAAATACGAAAGTTGATTTCAAACTGCGGTGCAGCTCGATGAGCTCACTTCGCATTTGATTGCGCAGCTTGGCGTCCAAATTGGATAGCGGTTCGTCCATCAGAAACACTTCGGGTTTCTTCGAGATCGCCCTTGCCAGTGCTATTCGCTGACGCTGGCCTCCTGATAATGTCGAAGGCTTCGCGCTCACGTACTCCTGCAGCCCGACCATATCTACCACTTGCTTAATGCGCTTCCCGATTTCTTCTTTGAGAAGCTTCATATTTTTTAAACCGAATTCAATATTTTTTCGCACCGTCATATGAGGATAGATCGCGTAGTTTTGGAAGACCATCGCGATGCCCCGTTCCCCCGGTTCCGTCTTTGTGACATTCTGATCGCCAATGTGCAGCTGCCCGGCACTAACCTCCTCAAGTCCCGCAATCATTCGCAAAGCTGTCGTTTTGCCGCAGCCCGAAGGACCTAACAACACCGTAAAAGAACGGTCTTTAATTTCAAGATTCAAATTCTCGATGACGGTTTTTCCATTCGAATACGTTTTTACGATTTCTTTCAAGTGAATTGCAGCCATAGCTCTCACTCCTTCCTGTTCCCAAACCTTATCTTCGGTACCTGTTCTACACTTCAAATCATAAGCATGCAGTGTAAAATGGAGATCAATTACGAATGAATATATTGTTAATTTTACCTTATGTGATTTTTTTGTTCTTTTATGTTCCTTTATTCTGAAAGCGAGATAAAACAAAGAGGCAAATGCCCCATCTGCATGCAGATTGGAGCATTTGCCTCTTCGTCTTAAGCTATTGTTGAACCCTTGCTAACCTACTCTTCCGACCGGCAGCCTAATCTCAATTAAGGTTCCTTCATTCCCCTTGCTCTGGTACGTAATACTGCCATGGTGTTGTTTGATAATGCGATGACTGATCATAAGTCCGAGCCCTGTTCCCTTTTCCTTCAGGCTGTAGAAAGGTTGTCCCAATTGAGGCAGCAGCTCCTCGGGAATCCCGCAGCCATGATCTTTTATCGAGATGATATACTCTTCTTCTGCTTCTACTCGTAAGTTGATGTGAATCTCGCCGCCATTTGGCATGGACTCGATCGCGTTCTTTAATATATTAAGAAATACCTGTTTGAGTTGGTTTTTTTCACATGTGATCGGGAACTGGGATCCTTCGAACCCTCGGATGAATTCAATATTGTTTAGAAGCGCCTGTGGGGACAGAAATTCGACCGTATACTCGATCAATTCTTTCATATCGGTGTAGGTAAGCTGGATGGATTGAGGTTTAGCCAAAGAAAGAAACTCATTGGTTATCATTTCGATTCGCTCCAGCTCGCTCAGGAGTAAATCACTGTTTTTCATCCAAGGATTTTCCCTCTTGTAAATTTGAAGAAACCCTTTCATGGTTGTCAGCGGATTTCGGATTTCATGGGCCACGCCGGCTGCCAGCTTCCCAACAACGGACAATTTCTCCGATTGCAGCAGGAATTCCTCCGCCTTTTTCCGTTCAGAGATATCGCGGCTAATAATAACGACGTGCTCAATACTACCCGCCTCTCCCACCACGGGTCTGCAACGGGACTCAAATTCGATCCAATGACCTTCTTTATGCCTCAGCCGAAACTCCAGGGAGTGTGATTCACTATCTTCGAACATCTTTTTGATCGCGATTCGGAACATGACCACATCGTCTGCATGGACGAACGCACACAATTCAACGCCATCCAATTCAGATCGTCTATACCCCAATATGTGCTCATGAGATGGCGAGAAATAACTAACGGAATAATCCTTATCCATAAGAACGATGAGATCCGATGTATTCTCGGCAATTAGCCGGTATTGGGATTCACTTACTTCCAATGTCTTCTCCATATAGTTCTTCTCTGCAATGATTCTTCGGAGTCTCTCATTGGATTCAATAAGCAGCCCCCCTATGACTACGCCTAACATCACAAATAGCAAATATTGCAAATGAAAGAGCGGTAGGGCCAGTAGAATGTGAAAAGTAAACACGGTGCACAGATAGCCAACGATGTAGCCTCCGAATAACACCGCACTTCTATGAAGTGGCGTAAGACGAGGGATGTACCTATATAGGCCGGTGAGAATCGCTATGTTGATGACCCAGCCTATGATGGCCGGCAGCCAATTACCACCGGAAAGCAGTCTTGTAATTAAGGAGAAAGAGCCCGCAATTATTCCCGGCACAGGCCCAAGATAGGCATATACCAGAATTACGGGCGCATATCGGATGTCGTAGGAATAGCCTTGTTGTTTGACGGACAAGACGACGAGAATAACGGAAACAAGCCCTGCATAAACACCGATCCACAGGCGCATCTGCTTCAGCGATCGACGTAGAATGAACGAGCGGATGACTAAGGGCGTACTGACCATAAGTGAAAAAATAGAAAGATTAACAAAGTAATCAAAAATGATCAATTCGCACCACCCTTATGAAGTCATTGATGTTCATGACATGAAGGCTGCTTGCTCTAGAACTCTCGTGATTGACCACCTAATTATTGGTATAGGTGCACTCTTCGAAGTATAAACAATCTCAAAAACAGAAGCAACACCTTATCTGAGGACTAGGAATGGGTCGCTCGCCACGCATCAAGCTGCTTTTGCACATCAGCGCGTACTTCTTCGATCCCTGCTTGCCTAAGCTCCTGATTGAACTTTGGCAGCACTGCATCTACGTCTACGCTGCCGGTCATCAGACTTGGAAAGTACTTCTCCCAAACCATCTGGATGTTCTGCACTTGGATTGGCACTCGGGACAAGTCCGGCGTAAACCCGAGCGTGCTCGAATTGACGGCCTCTTTGTTGCTGGCACGGAACTGACTCCACTTGTCCGAAGGATCCGGGTATTCGCCGCCCATCGTTTTCAAGATAAACCAATTACCTTGCGTGTACTGCACGCCTCCATAGCTTGGCTGCGCGCCTTGGATCGGATTACCGTCGCTGTCCTCAGGAGGCTTCGGCACCACTTGACCGTTGCTGTCCAGGGTATAGTGAACGCCTTCAATGCCGAAATTAAACAGGTTGCGGACCTCAGGATCAGTGTTCAGCAGATTGAGAAACTTTATGCTCTCGACGGGATGTTTCGTATCCACGCTGACGGCCATAACCCCTCCACGCATCGATTCCGTTGTGATTAGCGCAGGTGTTACCGGATAAGCCACAAGCTTATAACCGCGATCCTTACTCCAACTATTCTCCGACAGCGGTCCGCCCCCGGCTGCCTTCCAGAACACCTTCACGCCACGCTTCAGTCCTTGGCTCTCCCGCATGGCTGCATCTTCATTGATATATCCTTTGACGTAGTAGCGCCGAAGAATATCCAGCATACTCCGGGCTTCCTTCGTTTCGAATATATTCACGACCGGGGAACTGGGGTCCAGCACCCGCACCATGAGCGGAAGCGTCTTCTCCGATACATATTCGAAACCGTCCAAGGCGAAGAAGTTCTGGGAGTCTTTATCAAGCTCCATCGGTTGATAGTCGGGCTCCTTCTCCTTGATTATCTGAAACAGCGGTTCAAGGGAAGCTAACGTCGTGTATTTCGAAATATCAATGCGGTACTTCTTCACCAGTGCTTCCGGGTACATCCATTGATCACGCACCGCTAATTCCTTATTGGTCGGCACACCGTAGATGCTGCCATCATCCATTCGAACGCCTTTCCAGAACTTGGGGTCGATGGCATCATACATATCCTTACCCACATTGGACAAATAATCATTCAGCTTCAGCCAAGCACCGCGCTGTGCATACGTGGTATACTCCGGCGCAAAAGCAATATCAAACGGCGTGCCTGCAGACACGAGCGTGTTCAGCCGATCTTCATACTCCTGCCAGCCCACCTTAATATAGGTGATCGTCACGCCGATTTTCTTGGCCAGCACTTCATTAATCTTATCGTTGACCATCTGAAGGTCCGCATCGGGATCCCCGATTGTGTAATAAATCAAATTCACCGTATTACCGGGTATTACCGCATTCTTGCCCTTGCCGGATGTGGAGAAACAGCCGGAGACAAGAAGCGTCAGCATGATGACGAGCACAAAGGTTGCAAGGTAGCGACTTGGATTCCGTTGTTGTCGGCGCATCGCGGCACTATTCCTTTCTGCGCAAATCCGATGGAGATTTGTCGAAATAAGCGTGAAAATGGGAGTAGAAATAGTTCAGGTTCGGATATCCGACAGAAAGCGCGATGCTGACAATTTTCTCGTCCGTTGACTGAATACGCTCCTGGGCACGAAGCATCCGATAGGCCATCAGATATTCCGAGAACTTCTTATGCGTCTCCTTAAGAAACAGCTGCCCGAGATACGTGCCATTCATGCGAAACCGTTCTGCAACCGATTTCAAATTTAGGTTCTGCGCATACTCCGCCTTGACGATCAACAGGATACGATTAGTCAGCTTGGACAAGCTATCATAGCGCACGCCGAGCACGGGGTCGATGTCCAGATCGTCGCGATCCGATCCTTCGATCGTTCCATGCAGGTCCTCTACAATAATCTTCTCGACCAATTGCTGAAGCTTCGTACGGTCGACGGGCTTGAGCAGGTAGTCTTTCGCGCCACAGCGGATGGCCTCCAGTGCATACTGAAATTCGCCATAGCCGCTCATCATAATATATTTGGAAGGAAGACGCAGTTCATTCAGCTTGTGGATGGCGTCATACCCGCGCTGTTTGCCGATGCACACATCGAAAATAGCCAGGTCAGGTAAGAAATCCACCGCCTTCGAGATTGCACCTTCATACGTTTCGCTTGTCTCTATTTGGCCAAAGCCATACTTCTCCCAATCCAGCGTTCGTTTCACGCCCTCCAGAATCTGCGGCTCGTCATCTACGATCAGTAGCTTGTACATCGAAAGTAGCCTCCTTGGATAGGAATACACTTATTTTAACGCCAGCTTCCTCGTTGTTGTCGATTGTCATCGAGAAACCGACCCCATAGAAGAAGTGCAATCTTGTATACACGTTACGTAAGCCAATATGGTCCGCCTCCGCTTCGTCACCTCTGGCGAGCTTGTTCCTGATTTCGATCAAACGCTCCTCGGGAATCTTGTTGCCGTTGTCCATGATCTCCAGCACGAAACGATCTTCTTCCTCCCAGCCGTTCACGATCAGCAGGTTGAACTCGCTCTCGGGGTTGAAGCCATGGATGAAGAAGTTTTCCGCCAGCGGCTGCAGCCAGAACTTCACGGTAGGTAAGGATAACAGCGGCGGTTCCACATTAAGCTGATAATAAAATCGTTCCGGATATTTAAATTCCATGATTTTCAAATACTTCTGAAGCAAGTTTAGCTCGCTGCCGAGTGGAATGATGTTCTCGTTCTTCACGATGTCCCGGTACAGCGCCCCTAAAGTGGCGATAGCATCGGAAGTATAGTCGGCACGGTTCATCAGCGCGGAGGAGCGGATAACCTCGAGCGTATTATATAAGAAATGCGGATTGATTTGATGCTGAAGCGCTTTCATTTCAGTTTCTTGCTGCTTAAGCTTGAGCAGATAATTGGTTTGGATATGTCGATCGAGCTGATGGATCATATCGTCCAGCTCTCGCGCAATCATGCCGTATTCGTTCCTTCGGTAGCGGGCCGGGTTAACCAGCGTAAAATCCGCCGTCTTGGCGCGTCCGATGGAAAGGATAATCCGCCGCAGGAAGTTCGCGTCCTCACGCAGATTGTAAACGATCAGAAGCAGAACGCTGATCATCGCAACCAGTACAATCAGAAAAACAAGGAGCAGTACGCTCGCTTTCTGACGAATCAGCGGGGCCATATCCAAGATGCTGACAAACCGATAATCAAACTCCGTGGAGTTGAATGTCACAAAATACACAGCATCCGCAAAGCCCGTCTTTAGAAAACCATGACTGCGTCCGTCCGCCACTACCCTGCGAACGAGCTCGTCCGTGTTACTGCCGCTGCCGGCGATCTGGTAGATGTCTCCGGAAGCGCTGACTGCCGCAGCTTCACTCAGGTGGTAATTTTGCACCGTCTTAAATATCCGGTCGCTGCTGACCAGGAATCGGAATTCGCCCAACTGGCGAGCGATCTGGTTCGGATCGGAAAGCTTCTTATGGTAGACGAAACCTTTCTGAATCGTCTCGTGGAACATGGGATCCGTATTCCGCAGACGGAACTGAAAGCTTGTATTCCCGTTGCTGTCGAAGCTCACCACATTGCCCTCAAGTGCGGTATGAAGGCTGATTTGAGTGATGTCTCCCTTTCCCCCATTGCTCAGAAAGGATTTGATGTCTTCAGGAAAGGAGACGAGCGGTCGATTATAATGGCTGTTCTCCAGCCTGCTCGTCAGATAACCTTCTGCGGTATTTCCTAAGAAGCTGCGCACATCCGATACCAGTCCGCTGTTCGAATAGACCCGCTGCATGAAAGCTTCGATTCGGTCGGCATCATATTGAAGGGTATTTTCCACCCGAGTGAACGCGCCGCCCGCTTCATTTCGAGCATTTCCCACCCATTGACTCAGCAGTACTGCGCAAGTGAGTGCGCCGATCGTCAAGCCGATGAACACCACAAATACCGCATATGCAATGAATTTGCCGCGATAGATCTTAATTTGCATAAATGAAAGCATGCGGCGTCTCCTTTGCAGTAAGGCTTTTGTCGTACCCACTCTCAACCTTATAACGTTGTTGCCTTGAAAAGCAATCAGGTATTTCGTGCCAGAAAACCCGAACGGCTATCTCCGTTCGGGTTTTCTGTATGCCTTTTACTCCATGACTTGCAGTAACTTATTTGAAATAGCTATCGATTTGCTCTTGAGCAGCAGCTGTAATGGCATCCATGCCGGCAGCTTTCAATTCCGCAACGATCTTCGGTACCATCGTTACCGGATCAGAAGCACCAGTCATCAGCTCATAGCGATATTTGTCCCAAACTGCTTTCGTATTGGACACTTCAGTACCCAGCTTGCTGATGTCCAAAGCAAAGCCCAAGTTCGTGGACGAAGTTGCTTGATCGTTCAGCTTGCGCACTTGATCCCACTGATCGACCGGAGCGCCTTTCGTTACAGCCAGGTCAAAGAACGTACCTTGCGTATAAGCAGCCAGCGGCCATGTATCTGTTTTGCGCTCAACCACTTTCTCGCCATCCACGTTGTCGTAGTCGACGCCCAGCTCACCGAATGCCAGCATGTTACGCAGCTTCGGATCTGTATTCACCAATTGCAGGTATTTCAGAGCTTCTGTCTTATATTTCGAGTTGGCCGAGATCGCGTTCAAGGAACCTTGAATCGTGCTTGTTGTGTAAATCGGGCCAAAGATTTGGAACATGTCGTACTTCTCAACGCCCTCCGTGATCTGCCAGCCCGTTTCCGCACCTGGGAATGCCTGCGCCGCGAAGAATGGGCGGGCCTTGTCCGCTTCAGTCTTCGTCGGTGCATCCGGATTGACAATGCCGTCTTTGTACCATTGGTGCAGCAGCTTCAGACCATCCATGACGTCCGGCTGCTCGAGCACGGAGACCACTTTGCGGGAAGCATCGTCGACTTTAACGCCGATTGGCGGCAGACCAAGCGTCATATCGTCATAGCCGTTGAAGAATCCGTTAAATCCGTCGCCTTGCGTGAGCGATAGCGGGTAGAAGCTTTTGCCTTCACCGGCCTTCATGTCATGGAAAGGTTTGTCGAGATCTTTCAACGTCTTGATGCTGGCGCCGTCGATGTTATATTTCTGAACGTACTTATTGTCGAACACCCAATATTGAGTCAAAGAAGAGTCCTTGTAAGTCGGCACGGCATACACTTTCCCACCGATCTTCGTTCCATCCCAAACCTTCTCAGGGATGAGCTTGTAGAGATCCGGCGAATCGCTTTGGACGGAGTCGGTCAGATCGGCAAAAGCGCCCAAGTTAACTTGCTGACTGTACTTGCTGTTGTTCGTGAACATGATGTCAAAAGGTTCGCCGGTGTTCACGATGGTATTGATCTTCGTGTCCCAGTCGCCCCAGCTTGCTACCTTAATGTCCACTTTCACGCCGATCTTCTCGGCCGTGTATTCGTTCATCGCTGCGATGGCTTTGTCGAAGTTGGCAGGCGTTTGGCCGCCAATCGTCCACCATACCAGCGTAGGCACTTCGCCCGATTCTGCCGGCTTGTTCGCTTCTGTCTGTGTGTTATTAGTTGTGTTGGAACTTGATTCGGAATTGGAGTTCGAATTACCGCAGCCCGCAAGAGCGGTTGTTGTCAGGAGTGCCGCAGCACCGATGGCAAGCAGTTGCTTCTTTGTCTTTTTCATACAAATATTTCCTCCCTTTAATTACGATCTTTGTTCCACCGTCTGTATTAGGCGGCAGCTATCATAAACCGGACTAATCCAGGTTTATTTCGGGTTGGTTAACCTTTCACAGCGCCGACCGTCAGGCCGGAAATAAAATATTTCTGGAAGAACGGGTAGGCAACGGCGACGGGGACCACAATGACGATGGCCACAGCCATACGTGCGGATTCCTTAGGCATGGTGGCGACAAGCTCCGCATAGCTGATGCCCATGCTGGAAGCATTCTTCGCCAAGGCGTCCACGTTACTCATCAAGCTGTTCAGCAGCGCCTGCAGCGAGTACAAGTTCTGGTCGTTGATGTACAACATGGATTGGAACCAATCGTTCCAATAGGAAAAGCATAGGAACAATCCGATGGTGGCCAGTACCGGCAGCGAAATCGGCAGTACGATCGAGAAGAAGATGCGCAGCTGGCTCGCGCCGTCGATTTCGGCGGATTCGATCAGAGCATCCGGAATGGTGCTTCTGAAGAAGGTTTTGCAAATGATGACATTGAAGGAGGAGACGGCCAGCGGCAGAATGAGCGCCCACACCGTATCTTTCAGTCCCAGCAAATTCGAATTGATATAGTAGCTGGATACCAAACCTCCGTTGAACACCATTGGGATGAATACGATCCATGTCAGCAGCCCATTAAGCTTGTAATTCGGTCTGGAAAGGACATACCCCATTGAAGTCGTAAGCATCACGCCAAGCACAGTGCCGACGACAGTAACGAGCACGGAGATGCCGAGCGCCTGACTGATCATTTTCCCTTGTTTCGCAATATAGTGATAAGCCTCTCCGGAAAAAGCGGTCGGAAAGAGATGATAACCATCGTTGCGGATGGAATCCTCGCTGGCTAGCGATACGGACAGCACCACCAGGACAGGCACGAGGCAAACCAACGCCAATACAATAAAAATCAAATGGAAACTTACATTTGTCGTGGTCCCAATCCGGTTGAATTTATCGAGACCTGATTCATACTTCGCCTTCGTTTTCATTTCCCGCTTCCTCCTTTACATCATTGCGCTCTCTCGGTCTACACGACGAACGACCCAGTTGGCAATCAGAATGGTCACACAACCCATCACGGATTGTACGAAAGCGGAAGCAGAAGCCATACCTACCGTAGCGGTCTTCAGCTGCTTATAGACGAGAACGTCGATGGTAGTCGCTACACTGAAGAGCGAGTTAGAATCCCTTGGCACCTGGAAGAACAAACCGAAATCCGTGTAAAAGATTCGCCCTACAGCCAGGATGAACATCATTACGATGACAAGCTTCATAAGCGGCAATGTAATAAATCGCGCTTGCTGCCATTTGGAAGCGCCATCGATGACGGCGGCCTCGTAATACGTGCTGTCGATGCCGGTGATCGTCGCCAAATAGACAACCATGCCGTAGCCCAATCCCTTCCATACATTCATGAAAACCAGAAAGTACGGCCAATATTTAGGCTCCATATACCAGTTCACCGGATCCTTGCCGAGGTCTGCCAGGAACTGATTGGCGATCCCTTTATCGAAGCTTAGAAACGCCCAAACAATGGCGGACACAACGACCCAGGATAAGAAATAAGGCAAGAACATTAACGTTTGATAGATTTTGCCGGCCTTACTGCTGTGCAGTTGACCGATCATCAGCGCCAACGTGACGGGTACTGCAATGCTCAGGACGATGAAAATCAAATTGTATCCCAGCGTATTGCGCATCACGACCCAAGCATCGTTCGACTTAAACAGAAACTCAAAGTTTTTGAAACCGGACCAATCGCTGTTAATGACGTTGCTTAGAAAGCCACCGTGTATCTTGAAATCTTTAAAGGCAATAATGAGACCGAACATCGGCAAGAAACAAAACAAGATATACCAAATGGTCGTCGGCAGGGCCAGAAACGTCAGTTCGGTATCCTGCGTGCGCCACCTTGTTCGTAAGCGTTTACGCCCGCTCTTCGTGTCCATGTTAGCCACTCCTTCCGTTTGTTCATGTTCAGCGTGTACGCGCTTTCATACTTACTGATGTCATTGTATAGAAAGTTGCAGGCCTCATTCTAGACAACAAACATAAGACCGCAGTCAACAAACGTTAGGTTTTGGGGGGAATGTGCCAAAATAAAAAAGCTTTCACCCGCCAGCATTTGGCGGATTGAAAGCTTTTTGCATGTTAAGCTAATTTGTGGTGCAGGTTATGGACCAATTTATGCTGCTACGTCCCTGCGCGTAAACGCAAGCCAAGAAACCAGGTTGAACACGATAAAGTAAATGACCAGCATCGTAATGGAGAAGGAAAGCGTCATTCCTTCCTGGTACGGCTGCCCCTCCAGATACTGTGCAAGATTGAGGTTGGCAAACAGCACGTACTTCGCCCAATCGTAACGCTGAATAAGCTCCGACAATATGGTTCCCGCGAACAATAAGAAGATCGAGGACCCGATTGCCATCGCGCTGCTGCGGAACGCCGACGAAATCATGAACGCGATCGTGACATACATCACGGTGGATACGCCGTTTAGCAGATAGGTTTTCCACAAGTTAACAACCATGTTCCGCTCGAAAATGTCCCCGTTCGAATCCATTCCGACCAGCGGCAAGTTCATATCGCCGAACTGATACAGCAAACCGTTAATCAACACGGATACTACGAACAGCACGATTAACAACAAGATGCCGAACAGAATCATGGATACATACTTGGAAATGAGAATCTTGAGCCGATTTGCGGGACGAATAAGGAGCAGTTTGATTGTCCCTGTCGAGAATTCACCGGCCAAGCTATCTCCGGCAATGATGACCGTGAACAGCGTAATCAAGATAACTAATGTCGCGGAACCGTTAATTCCGCTCCACATTGTGCCGCCCTGCGGTCTAATATCATGCTCCAACCGATAATCGATAAGTGCAATTTGCTCTTCATAATAGTTCTTCGATCCCTCGTCTGTTTTCGGATCGGCCAATTCTTTCACCATGGTGTCCTTCTGCTGCTCGACTTGCTTCTGCCATGTCTCGGAAGCGGCGTCTTTGTCGTAATACCAATCCACGAAGCTGCCGATAAACACGATCGCTATCATGACACCGACCATGATCCAAGTCCGCCAGCGGCGGTATACTTTCATGTTTTCGTTCTGAATTAAGTTAATCAAACCTGCTCGCCTCCCGTCATTTCCAAGAACCGATCTTCGAGCGACACCTTGATTGGATGAGCGCCATAAACATCGATCCCATTGCTCAATAAGTAAGACAGAATGCGCGGGATTCGTTCCCGTCCGGTCACGATTTCTGCGCCTCCCTCTACAAGCTTCACTTCTATGATGCCTTCCATCTGCTTAATTGCCTCGAGCGCTGCGTCGTTAAAGTCAGCTTCAATGAGATAGGACTTGCCGTGTTCATCCGATCCGATAAACTCTTGAATCGGTTTGATGTCCATCAGCTTACCCTTCTGCAAAATCGCCACGCGGTCGCACATCAGCTCCATCTCGGTGAGCAAATGGCTGGATACGATAACCGTAATTCCTTCCGTCCGAGTCAAGTACCTCAGGTAGTCGCGCAGCTCGCGAATTCCCGCCGGGTCAAGACCGTTCGTCGGTTCATCCAAGATAAGGAGCGAAGGATTGTGCAGCATGGCTTGCGCGACGCCCAGCCGTTGGCGCATACCGAGGGAATACTTTTTCACCTTATCGTGAATGCGGTCTTCCAGCCTAACCAGCTTGACCACTTCGTCGATTCTTTCCTTTGTCACGCCCGGAACCATACGTGCGTAATGGACCAAATTACGATAGCCGCTCAGAAATTTGTACATTTCCGGATTCTCGACGATTGCACCGACGTGGCGGATAGCCTTTTCGAATTCGTTCTTAATGTTATGGCCTTGGATTAGAACTTCGCCTTTGGTAATCGACATCAAGCCGACCATCATGCGAATCGTTGTCGTTTTACCAGCTCCGTTCGGACCGAGAAAACCGAAAATTTCGCCTTTGGGCACGTCGAACGTCAGATTATCGATAATCGTTGTTTTGCCGACCTTCTTGGTCACATTACGTAAGCTTACGACTGGCGTGTTGCTCATGGTTGTGCCTCCTCTATTGGGGTATGAATAATAACATCTCCGTTACTCGACGTAATGTCGACTTTCCATTGGCCGGTACCGGTCGTACCTTGTAAACTCGTTCTGTTGTCCTTATCCGGGTTCTCGCTTACAAGCGGCAGCCTGGTCTGGATACTGCCGCCGTTCACCACGACGTTGAAGCTGAATCCGCCATCCTTCGGCAGAATCAAATCCGTATTTCCGGACCGTGATGCCACTTTGATGTCACCGCGAATGCCGTCCATCCGAATATCCCCGTTCTCCCCGCTCAGATTAACGTTTCCGGAGACATCACTTACGTTCATGGAGCTGCCTTCGGTTGTTCCGTTTACCGCTCCTTGGACGCGGCGGATAAACTGCGTTCCCGATATGCTGTCAATCGAAACCATGCCTTGAACATCCTCAATCGTTGCGGTGCCCGATTGGTTGTTCATCGTGATATTCCCGTCGATGTCAGCCGCGTAGACACTGCCATGAGAGCCGTTAACGGTTAAATTGCCGGTAACCTGAACCATTTCTACCAAACCGACGTTTGAGGTCAATTCAGCATCTCCATGAATGCCTTCGAGCCGAATGGATTCGTAGTCGACGTCGAGCCGAAGCTTGACACCATCCGGAACGAGCAGCGAGTAGGCGATATCGTAATCACCGTTATCGAGGGCTTTCCCGCCGGCCGTCGCGACCAATGTGACCTTACCATCCTCGTTATGCTGCTCGATTGTGACTGCTTCGTTCATTTGATCAGCTGTCTCTGCGTCCGGCGCGAACACCGTGACCGCGTATTGTAAACTTACGGTGTCGCCGGCTGCCCGCTGCACCGTAATCGGACCACCCGCGCCAGCGAGCTGAAGTTCCCGAAGCCCTGACTCTGTTCCAGCAATCTCTAGCTGCCGCTCGTCCGTCCTTGTCACGTCACGGCCAGCTTGCTCATGTGCTTGTGTTCGCTCCTCGTTAGCGAATTGTTCGCTGAAGCGTTTGAAAGGCTCCTCTTTGCCAATCCCGATATCCATGATCATCATAATAAATAGGACAAAAACCACGGAAAGAAGAATCGCTCTCTTGGAGCGCGGCGTCATCTTCATACCTCCACTTCCCGTTCGAAAATATAGCCGTTCAACCACGTTAATCCGACGATAATGAGCGCCATAACGATAAACGGTCCGGACTGCAAGAACGCGCCATCCGTGCCTTCGCCGCCGATCCATATATCTGGCGTCCAGCTTAGCAGCGCCGACAAGAACGGACTTACCCGGAGCGTAGCCCAGAGCGCCGTAACGAAAGCAATCAGCACGACAAGCCACTTCAATCGAGCCACGAGCTGTCCGCATAAGAATGCAAATTGCACGACAACAACCGCAAATACCGTAATGGACACGTAGAGCCAGAAACTGTGCAGAATCAAGTTAAACAGCTCCGGCCTGAAGCTCACTATATCGGAGACGAGCTGCCACTCATCCCACTCGGCGATGAGCAGGGTTAGCGAGAAGCTTGCTGCAATCCACAGCATGACGCCCACCAACAGCGTTATGGCCGCCGCGAGCTTCGCCGCCAAGACTTTCCATCCGCGTACCGGCAGCGAGAGCAGCAAGTAAATCGAATTCGTTCTCCACTCCGAATGCAGCTGATAATAACCCACGCCGATCGTGATCACCGCAATGAAGATATAAGGGAGTAACAACGAAAACATCGTCAGAACGCTATCGTCCCATATTCCTCTCTTGAACAAGAGGAAGAGGTCCATGAGAAGGACCGCGACGGAGAAGACGCCGTATAACGGCCAGACACTCTTCAGCTCTTTGCGGAATAAATTGCGGAATGCCATTACACGTACACCTTCTCCCATATGTTCTCGAGTGAGCAGCCGAACTCGGCGCGCAGGTTCTCCGCTGAGTCGTACAGCTTGATTCGTCCGCCTTGCAGGAAGATAACGTCATCGAACATCGGCTCAGATTCTTTCACGGAATGCGTCGACAAAATGATTGTCTGCTCTGCAGATTCGAATTCGCTGGCGATCGAGCGGATGATCTTGGCGCGTGAGGACGGATCGATACCCGAGAATGGTTCATCAAGCAGGACGAGCGGCACATCGCGGGATAATGCAACGATCAGCTTCAATCTTGCACGCATTCCCTTGGACAAGCTGCGCACCTTCTGGTCGATATCAAGCTCCATCTTCGCAAGCATATCCGCCGCTTTATCCGCCTTCCAATCGTCATAGAAGCCGGAAATGAACCGCAGCGTTTCCTTCACCGTCATCCAACCATACAAATTGTCGATCTCCGGCAAGTACGCGATCTGGGCTTTGTTCAGCACGCCCGGCTCTCTCCCGTTTACGAGAATATTGCCCGACGTCGGATAGATCATTCCCGCCATCATCTTGAGCAGCGTCGATTTGCCGCTTCCGTTTGGCCCCAGCAAGCCGACGATCGTTCCTTTGCGGATCTGAAGGTCGATACCGTTAATCGCGTGTTTCAACAAGTATCGTTTATGAACGCCATGTAACTCTGCTATGTAGGGTTGGTCGAAATGTTCATCCATGTTCTAAGCCTCCTTGCCCTCGTATAATTGCTTGCGAAGCAAGTGCTCCGTCTCTCCCGGATCGACGCCAAGCCCCCGCATCTCCTCAATAAATTGGCGTACCGCCGCGTTCGCCATCTCCGCTCGTATATTCAGCAGCAAAGCCGGGTCGTTCTTGATGAATGTGCCTTGGCCGCGTAACGTCTCCGTCAATCCTTCCCGCTCCATCTCCTGATACGCCCTTTGCACCGTATTTGGGTTAACCTGCGACATCTGCGCCCTTTCCTTCAAGGAAGGGATCTTGTCTCCCGGCGCTAACTCACCTCTGACTAACGCCTTCTTGACCTCGTCCACCATTTGCAAATATATCGGTTTCGGGTTGTCAAAATTAAGTTGCATGTCCGACCCTCCTATAGACCGCGAACCAGTGCACTATTGAACTAGTGTACCGTAAATATAGTTGGAATTTGAGGTGCTTGTCAATGGCTTTGTTTTATTTGCGCCAAAAAGCCGCTTCCTATGCGGGAAGCGGCTTAACGTATGGATAGGAGGACTTAAGACATCAACACGAACGCCAGTGCCACAATTGCAGGCAGACCTTGTACGATCAAAATGGATCTTTTTGCCGTTACGCCTCCGTAGACAGCGGCAACGAGCACGCAGCAGAGAAAGAAAAGTTGAATTTGGTGACCAACCGCGGCTTCGGGATGGAACAATCCCCAGAACAGCCCCGCCGCTAAGAAACCATTGTACAACCCCTGGTTGGCTGCGAGTGACTTCGACTCTTCCGCGAACGTCTTCGAAGTACCGAATACCTTCCTCGCTCTAGGCGTAGTCCACATGAACATCTCTAATATTAAAATATAGATGTGCTCCACCGCGACAAGCGCGACCAGAATGGCAGCTATTATCGTCATTAGCGTCTACTCCCCTCCCCTTATCGCGTTAATACCTTATATATACCTCTTACCGCGTTTCGGTACAAGCTTAGTTCTATCGGAAAATAAAAAGGAGGAGATCCTTGAAGATCTCCTCCTGACTTCTACACGTACTTATTAGTCCCAGTTAAGCGTAAGCGTGACTACGCTGGCATTGCCTGCTGCGTCTGTCAAAGTACCCGATACAACCAGTTGATCTGCATCGTCGCCGAGAAGCTTCAAATAGCTGACGGATACACCGTCACCTTGTTGGTCCAAGCTGCCAAGGAACTGAATCAGATTCAAGGATGCAGCAGTTCCTCCGGTGAGTTGCTGCGTGAAGGACAACGACGGATAATCCGACAAGTCCACGTTTTGCACGGAAGTGACCGTAAATGTGGCGTCTTCGTCCGACGTGATCGTTCCCAAAGTCAGGTAAGCTTCGCCTACCGTGATATTGCCATTGTTGCTCGCAATAGTCACATCGTTGCCGTTAACCGTAGCTGCCGTCAGGCTCGGCGCAACATCATCAGTTAGAAGTGTCAATTGAACAGCACGGGAGTTGCCTGAAGAATCACGAAGCGTACCGCTAACTACCAGCCCGTTTTCGTTTGTGTCCAACTGACTCAGCAGCGACATGGATACGCCGTCATGTTGGGGATCGAGCGCATCAAGTTTGCTAATCAGGTCGAGCGCGTTCAAACCGGCCGTTAGGGATTGAGTAAACGATAAGGATGAATAGTCCGCCAAATTGATTCCCTCAATTGCAGTAATGGACAAAGTCGAAGCTTCACTTACGCTTAGCGTTCCGCCTGTCAGATACGCACTGCTCTTAAAGCCAATCGAACCATTCGCTCCACTGGTTACCGTTACGTTCCTACCGTTAACAGTAGCTGCGTTGATGCTTGGTGCAGTCGTATCTCCTGGGTATGTCGGTGTTGTCGTCGGTGGCGTTGTCGGCTTATTAGCTTCTTCTTCTGCTTTTTTGGCTTCGTATGCTTGTTGTCCGCCATATGCGCCTACTACAAGATCAGCACGGGTAGCAAGGCTCTTTCCGTCGCTTCCTTCCGGAAGGATCTTATTGGCCACTGCTTTACTAATGGCATCCGCGTACCAAGGTGTACCGGTTGTGTTTACAGTTTGCCCTAAACCTTTCACCAAACCTGTAGCTAACTGCCCTATGGTCGCATTGTCACCTGGCGCGAAGGTACCGTCACCCATACCGTTGAGTATGCCGGCCTTTTTTGCCGCTTCAATGTAGCCAATGGCCCAACCGTTAGTACCATTATCGCCACCTACGTCACTAAAGGACGAAGTCTTGGTGCTGTTGTCGACCGGGATACCATAAATTAGAGTTAACACTTTGGCGAATTGTGCTCGTGTCATATTTTCCTTGATTCCAAAATTGTCATTGCCGGTGCCTTCAAATACGCCTTTGGCCAACAACGCATCGATTTTAGCCTGGAGAGCTGCATCCAATCCCGCCAAATCCGTAAAATCCTTCGACGTCTTTACTGCTGGTGCTGAGTTGTCTGCTGCATAAGCAGCTGCACCTGGCACAAGCAAGCTTACCCCAAGTGGAAGAAGCAACCATTTCGAAATCTTCTTTTTCATTTGCTAAACGCTCCTTTTAATAATAATTAGTAAATTATTCTAGAATTTATTTCGGCAGGATCATCACTATTGTTTAGCTTGAAAGTAAAATTTCAAAACATTGGATGTAAGCAAAAAAAAAAATCGGCACCACGAGAGAGGTACACGAGTGTATCGTGTTGATCCTCCAGTGTGTGCCGAAGCCGCAATCATGCGTTATTCTTACTATTCTACCTCATACAATGAGGCATCCAATGCCTGAATATAAGGTGTCCATTCGCCGAGCCCATAAACCAGCAGTCTGTGCATGGCGCGCGTACATGCGGTATAGAAGAGCTTCCGCTCGCTTTCCCGGTGATAGACTGAAGATGAAGCATCGTAGATCAACACGACGTCGAATTCCACGCCCTTAGCGAGGTAGGAGGGTATGACCATAATCCCCTTCTCGAAGACAGGTGTCTCCTTCGTAACAAGCTGCAGCCCCTGACATCCATGAGATGTAAGCCGCTCGTAGGCTTCCCTGCTCTCGGCTGCTGTCTTCGTAATAATGGCGATGGATCCAAAGTCCTCGGCCTGAAGATCCGCTAGATCCGCTGCTATTCGCATCGTCCTCATCTCGTCACTGCCCGCCCGCATAAGAAGCGGCTTCTTTCCTCTCCTCTCGAACGGCACGATCCCCTCGCCGCCTGGCAGCATCGACTTCGTGAACTCCACAATTTCACGTGTTGAACGATAACTGCGGAACAACAGGATTCGGCTCGTTTCGGCATCGCCGTAAAGCTTGAGCAGCGGTGATTCGGCCTCATGCAAATTCGTTGCCTGCGTGAAAATAGCCTGACCGAAATCACCCAGCACCGTCATGCGAGCACGAGGGAACAGATTCTTGAGAAACTGATATTGGAACATCGAGTAATCCTGACCCTCGTCAATGAAAATATACCGAACCAGCGTGTTCACCCGAGAACCTTCGATAAGTTCTTTTAAATACAGGTACGGTGTCGCATCCTCATAAAATAGCTCGTTCTTACTCAGCTTCTCCTTCGTTTGCTCGCAGATTTGCGGCCAATGCTCGGGCACGTCGGCCGTATCCGTCATTTCAAGATACTCGCCGGCATCCTCACTGAATAATTGCGTGTATATCCCCTGCACATCTATGAACAACATCCTGGTTACATCCCGCCGCAGGGGCTTGAAGGATTCTTTGACGACCATGCGACAGAGCAGCTCTTCCTCTAGTTCGGCGAAGTTGAAATCTGCCTCATCTCCACGACGCTTTTTCGTTACGAATTCTTGAACCTCAGCATACTGTTCGGCAAAATCAAAAACACCGCGATCCTTATGCAGCTCACTAAACGCCTCCGCATACTGCTCCTTATCCAGATAGTTCAGCTCCTCCTGAACCCACGAAGCAGCCTGCTCCTTTTTCTCCAGCTTGTTCAGCTCTTTCAGTAACCATTCCTTCAGCAAAGTAATGCGATTGGTCAGGCGAATGGATGTATCGTAACTGTAAAACTTCGATTTGATCTGATCAGCGGTAATTAAATCCCGATCGCGGAATCGAATCCCGTTAAACCGCATGCCTTCCTGCCCCAGCCATAACGCATAGCCGTGAAGAGCTTGAAGGAACGCTTCCGACGACTTATATTGAATACCGCTTAGCCGGGATACGTAGCCCGGAGTCGAATCGTCGGTTAGCACGTACTCAAGTTGGTCGAAGGGATCCTCCAGTTGAAATTTTGATCCAAGCCAATAGTCCAGATATTCTTGGAAGGTCGTTTGCTGCATATTCTCCTCACCCAGTTCGGGAAGGACCGTAGACACATAACTATTGAACATCGGATTAGGCGAGAAGAGAACAATCTGATCAGACGTAAGCTTATCGCGATGCTTATATAGTAAGTACGCCACCCGCTGCAGAGCCGCAGAAGTCTTTCCGCTGCCGGCCGCTCCCTGTACAATAAGCATTCGGCTCGTATCGTCACGGATGATGGCGTTTTGCTCCTTTTGAATCGTTGCCACGATGCTCTTCATCTGTGTATCTGCGCCCTTGCCGAGCACCTGCTGCAGCAATTCGTCGCCGATCGTTATGCTGGAGTCGAACACGTTCTGAATCCGCCCGTCGCGAATCTGGTATTGCCGCTTCTGCGTCATCGTCCCCGTAATCGATCCTCCTGGTGTTTCAAAAGCAACCTCGCCAGGGGAGTAGTCGTAATACAAACTCGCAATTGGTGTCCGCCAGTCATACACCAAGAAACTCATACCGTCCGGTTCAACGAATGAGGACACACCTATATAAACCTGCTCGATCAAATCCTGACCAGCCTCTTTAAAGTCAATTCGTCCGAAATAAGGAGATTGCAGCAGCCGTTTCACGCTATTCCATTTCTGCTGGAGCTGCCGGTGGCTGCGCTCCCGTTCGGACAACACAGCTGCCTGCTGCTGAATCGTGAAGAATGTCTCTTCAAAATCTTCATGGGTACTCGTGTTCACCGTAACTTCTTCCCAGAATCGCTTGCGAATGTCCGCCGCTTGATGACCCAGTTGATCCACCTTAGGCTCCAGCTGGGCGATTGCTTCACTGAGCTTGCTCATCGTCAGTTCCAGCCGCTCTTGTTCTTTCTCCCAATCCTTTGCGTGTATCATCCTTCTCAACACACTCCTTTAAACTATAATTTGGAGAAGCAAAAGAATATTTGACAACCCGCAATTCCCTGTGCTAAAATTAAGGTATAAGTAAGATGCAATAGCTACGACTTAATACAAAAAATGCAGAGAATTCTTTTATTATAGCATGCTGCTAATTGGAGCACAATTGGTATTCACGATAAACACCCCGGGAAATTTTTCCGGGGTGTTTTTGTATGTCTTCTTAAACAGTTATTCGAAAACCGGAACGCCATCCAGTTGAAACTGCTCGGCAACGTCAAGGGTTGATACCGAGGCGGTCTCTCCTTATCATCGCCTACAACTAAGCACCATACTAGCATACTGGCCAAGCCATGAATAAGAGCGCCACCTAGATAGGTATGCGCTCTGCATCTTCTATAAATTAGATCATCCAATAAGTGCTAGGTCTACTTTCGGAGAGGATTATGAAAGGTCATAACGGTCTGCATTCATTACTTTTACCCAAGCCGCGACAAAGTCACGCACAAACTTTTCTTTGCTGTCATCTTGCGCATAGACTTCTGCAATGGCACGCAGAACGGAGTTTGAGCCGAATACGAGGTCCACGATTGTTGCTGTACGTACGACTTCGCCTGTCTTCCGGTCGCGCCCTTCATATACGACACTATTTGCCGGCTTCCACTGTAAGCCCATATCAAGCAAGTTGATAAAGAAATCATTCGTGAGCGTACCTTCGCGATCCGTGAATACGCCATGTTTGGTATTCCCGAAGTTTGTGCCTAATACACGCATGCCGCCCACAAGTACAGTCATTTCCGGTGCAGTGAGGTTTAGCAGGTGTGCCTTATCAACCAAGAGCTCTGCCGGGCTGACACTGTACTGCTGCTTCTGATAGTTGCGGAAACCGTCGGCAACCGGCTCCAGCACTGCAAAGCTTTCAACATCGGTTTGCTCTTGCGCTGCATCGCCGCGTCCGGAGGTAAATGGCACCGTCACATCAAAGCCTGCATCCCGAGCAGCTTTCTCCACTGCGGCACTGCCGCCCAGTACGATTAAGTCTGCCAAGCTTACTTGCTTATCGAAGCCATTCTGAATCGCTTCCAGTGTAGAAATAACCTTCGCAAGCTGCTCCGGCTGATTCACTTCCCAATCCTTCTGAGGAGCAAGACGAATTCGCGATCCATTCGCGCCGCCGCGCATATCAGAGCCACGGAATGTACTAGCCGAAGCCCAAGCTGTTGTTACCAGTTCGCCGACTGTAAGTCCAGTGCTCAGGATTTTCAATTTCAGTTCTTCTACTTCTGCATCCGTTAAATCAGTCTCAGCCGCCGGTACAGGATCTTGCCAGATCAGAACTTCTTCCGGCACTTCCGGACCTAAATATCTTGCACGAGGTCCCATGTCACGGTGTGTAAGCTTGAACCATGCACGAGCAAAGGCATCTGCAAACTCTTCCGGATTCTCATAGTAACGACGAGAAATTTTCTCGTATGCCGGGTCTGTGCGAAGTGCCATGTCCGCGGTGGTCATGATCGTCGGAACACGGACGGACGCATCTTCCGCGTCCGGTGCAAGATGCTCCTTAGCCGGGTTTACAGGCGTCCATTGATTTGCGCCGGCCGGACTCTTCGTGAGCTTCCATTCATACCCGAGAAGCAATTCGAAGAACCCATTGTCCCACTGCGTTGGGTTCGCAGTCCAAGCACCTTCGATACCGCTGGTGATGGTGTCGCGACCTTTGCCGGAGCCATGCGTGCTCAGCCAGCCTAAGCCAAGCGCTTCAATAGCAGCTCCTTCAGGTTCCGCTCCAACGAGCGCGGCATCTCCCGCGCCGTGTGCTTTTCCGAATGTATGGCCGCCTGCCACGAGTGCTACGGTTTCTTCATCGTTCATTCCCATCCGTTTGAACGTTTCACGGATGTCGCGCGCGCTTGCAAGCGGGTCCGGGCTGCCGTTTGGACCTTCCGGATTCACATAAATCAGGCCCATCTGCACAGCGGCAAGCGGGTTCTCAAGCTGGCGATCACCTATGTAGCGCTTGTCACCCAGCCACTCGGTTTCAGCTCCCCAGTAGATATCTTCTTCCGGATGCCAGACGTCCTCGCGGCCGCCGCCGAAACCGAATGTTTGGCCGCCCATGGATTCAATCGCGACATTCCCCGTTAGGATGAACAAATCCGCCCACGAAATCTTGTTGCCGTACTTTTGTTTAATCGGCCACAGCAAGCGACGCGCTTTATCAAGGTTGCCGTTGTCAGGCCAGCTGTTAAGGGGAGCGAAACGCTGCGTACCCGTTCCAGCCCCGCCGCGGCCGTCACCTGTACGATAAGTGCCTGCCGAGTGCCAAGCCATACGGATAAAGAATGGACCATAATGTCCGTAGTCGGCCGGCCACCAATCTTGACTGGTTGTCATAAGATCACGAAGATCCTGTTTGAGCGCTGGATAGTCGAGCTTTGCGAATTCCTCTGCATAGTTAAACGCTGCGCCCATCGGATTCGTTTTCTGGTCATGCTGATGAAGAATGTTCAAGTTCAATTGGTTGGGCCACCAGTTTCTATTCGACGTACCACTAGATATGGGGCTAGTAGCGCTTCCATGATTGAACGGGCACTTACCCGCATTAGCACTTTCCATCCTTATCACTCCCATGACTAAAATTAATATTACATAATAATCATTCTAATATTAGTTATATAGCTATTCACAGGAGAAATCAACCATTTTTTAACTTTCTTCATGACACGGCCTCTAGCTAATATATGTCCCACCCAACACCCCTATGTCCAGTGCGGCCAAATACGGACAGGCCTCTCCCCTTCGCGTGATCGAGGTAACTTTTTATTTACTAGGTTTCATAAAAGTGCCTACTTCCTACTGCCAGACCCTGGGGGCTATTATACATATAGCAGCAAACCAATAGGGGATGAGATCATTCATGAATATCGCATTATGGATCGTACAAGGAGTTGCAGCATTCGGTTTTATTTACTCCGGCTGGTTGAAGGCATTCCAGTTTGAGAAAGCCAAAGCGTCATGGGGATGGGTAAAAGACGTTCCGCAAGCTTTCGTAGCCTTTATCGGGTATGCAGAATTAGTAGGCGCACTTGGCCTCATACTGCCTCAGGCGACGAATATCACACCTGTATTAACGGCAATTGCCGCAACCGGTCTTGCGGTGATTGTCCTTTGCGGCGCCCTGTTCCATGTTAAACGGAAGGAATATCGGGAGATCGGCGTGAATATCGTTTTCATTGCGTTAGCTTTACTTGTTGCGATCGGTCGTTTTAATTTAGAAAACCTGTAAAAGAGATAAGCATCTGCTGGTTTTGGATAATGGTTGCTGGATTAACATGCTATATAATTAAATTGTAAGCGATAACAAATTGGATCATGTTTATATTCACAAGTGATTATTATCTAAAAATCAGGAGGATGTATCATGCCTAAACAATTGATCGCGCAAGCCCCGCGCAAAGCGGCGATTACAACATACGAGGACCGCGAAATTTTGCCTCATGAAGTGAAGGTGCGCGTGGATTATGCTTCACCTAAGCACGGCACCGATCTTGCGGGCTTCCGCGGAGAAAGCCCGCATACAGCCGATTATTATGATGATAAAGAAGGCTGGAACCTCTTCTTGCCAAGAGATCCGAAGGACATGGAAACGGACGGCGGATTTGGACGCTGGAACCTCGGCAACCAATGGGTTGGCATCATTACGGAAGCCGGCTCCGACGTAACGGAATATAAAGTCGGAGACCGTGTATGCAGCTACGGCGGCATTCGCGAATCGCATATCGTAAGCGCCGTTCACAACTATTATTTGAAAAAAATGCCCGAAGGCATGTCTTGGAAAAACGCGGTGTGCTTCGATCCCGCCCAATTCGCGCTTGGCGGCATACGCGACGCCCACGTTAGGGCAGGCGACCGAGTCGCGGTGTTCGGACTCGGCGCGATCGGCCAAATCACAGCGCAGCTGGCGAAGCTAGCCGGCGCCAGCTGGGTGGCCGTTATCGATCCGATCGCAGGAAGGCGTGAAGTCGCGCTTAAGAATGGCGCGGACGCAGCATTCGATCCTGTGAATGAAGACGTTGGGCTTGCGCTCAAGAAAGCGACCGGCAAACTCGGCGTGGACGTCGTCTTAGAGACAAGCGCCAACGAATTCGCGCTTCAACATGCCCTTAGAGGACTTGCTTACGGCGGCACAATCGCATTCCTCGGCTGGGCGAGAGCGTTTAAGGGCGGACTGGATTTGGGCCGCGAAGCCCATTTCAACAACGCCAAAATCGTCTTTTCCCGCGCGTGCAGCGAGCCGAACCCCGACTACCCGCGCTGGAGCTGGCGCAGAATCGAGGATGTTTGTTGGGATATTCTTGCCAGCGGTCGCATCGATTGCGAGCATATCATCTACCCGGTTATCCCGTTCGAGCAATCCGCCGAAGGCTACGAGAAGTACGTGGATCAGAGTCCGGATCAAAGCATTAAGCTGGGGGTTACGTTTTAATTCATCCCATGAAAGGAAGGGAACGGCATGAGCGATAGCTTGAGCTACCTCCTAAGGCATGCCGAGCTGTTAATCGACGAATTCGACGTGCACCGCCGGAACGAGATGAAGACGCTGAACCGCACGCTTCCCTTCTACGTCATGTCGTATTTGAAGTCAGGCAGCGCCAAGCTCAGAATCGGCGGAAACGAGATGGCGCTCGAACCGGGCACGGTTGCTTTCATCCCCCCGAATGTGGCGCATGATCATTACAAAGATACGCCGGAGCCAACCGAGTTTCTTTGGTGGCACTTCACTTTTGATATCGAAGGCGTCATGGATGTGATGAAAATGTTCCGGATTCCATTCGTGTTCCACCTGCAGAATCATGTGTATTTCGAGAAGGTGTTCATGGAATTCATGGATTCCGCGGATGCACGGGCGTCGCACTCTTTGCCGCGCTCGATCTTAACGCGAGCGAAGTCGCTCGAGCTCTTGTACATTATTCTCAATAGCGCGCTCGACCATAAGGACGCAAAGATGGACGTTGCCAAGTCGGATGGCTTCCTGGATATGCTGGCGCGAGTCTTACAATCGCCCGAGGAACGGCTAACATTGCAACAGATGGCGGACGAGCTTCACTTACATCCAACTTACGTAAGCAACCGATTTAAGGAGTTATTCGGGAAATCCCCGCTCCAAGTCCAGCGCGAAATGCGTATTCAGAAGGCGAAGACACTGCTGGAGACGTCCGATCTATCCGTAACGGAAATTGCGGAGCGATTAGGCTATAGCGAATTACAGAACTTCACGAGGCTGTTCAAGTCCTATGTCGGGATTTCCCCTACCCAATTCCGCGAGCTAAATCGCAAAAGGCGGGTTTCGAAGTGAGGTTTACCCCGCAAGACAGCGGATAGAACGGATATCAACCTTCATTGCTAATAAGGGAGAGATTAGTGGGCATGAAATATTCAATATGCATCGGGGCTTATCCAGGCAAAGACGCGGTTTATCATCTGGAGAAGATTAAGGAACACGGTTTCCACGGCCTCGAATATTACCAGTGGTGGGAGCTGGAGGACCTTAAGGGTTTCGCCAAGGAACAAGAGCGGATCGGCGTTGGCATCAGCGCGACTTGCACGAAGTTCATCAGCTTGGTCGACGAATCGCAGCGCGACGCTTACATGGAGGGCGTTAAGCAGACGATCGAGGCTTGTCGGGTGCTTAATGTGAAGTCCATCATTTCGCAGACAGGCAACGAAATAGATGGCATCCCTCGCGACGTTCAGCGCGCGACGATGGTTGAGACGCTGAAGCGCTTGGCGCCACTGCTCGAGCAAGCCGGCGTCGTACTGGAACTAGAGCCGCTTAACGGACTTGTAGATCATAGAGGCCATTTCCTGCAGCGCTCGGACGAATCCGTGGACGTTATCGATCAAGTGGGCAGTCCAAGCGTGAAGCTCGTGTTCGACGTCTACCATCAGCAGATTACAGAAGGCAACGTGATCCGTAACGCGACGGGCTACATCGAACGCATTAATCACTACCACATTGCAGACAACCCCGGTCGCAAGCAGCCGGGTACAGGCGAGCTGAATTACGTAAACATTTTGAATGCGATTAAAGGTACCGGCTTCTCCGGTTTTGTCGGCCTGGAAGGCGGCTACACGATCGACACCGACGCAGCCATTCAACAGTTCAAAGACGAGATCTTGTCTCGCGTTGAAGGGTAAACGCAGAAAAGGGACGGAGCTTACGAGGCTCCGTCCCTCTTGTTATCTATTCAGTCAATCGGTAAGATGAACAAGAAACTACTACTGCCGCATTACAGGGGGAAACGACATGATTCAACGTACCGTGCTTTTGAAATTTGCTGAGACAACAACAACCGAACAGCTTCAAGAGGTCGTGAAACGCTTCAAGGCACTAAAGGTCGCAATCACAGGGATTGCTGACATTCAAGCGGGGCTCAACATAGCTGAGAAAAGCAAGGAATATCAAGTTGTGCTTATGGTGAGATTCGAGAATCAAGACGCATTGGATGCCTACACGATCAACGAAGAGCACCAAGCCGTCGTCTCCTATATTCGAGAAGTTGGCCGATTAGACAGTATCGGTGTAGATATTGAGGTTTAAGGCATAACTGAAGCTGGCGCCGATACGCAATCGGTGTCAGCTTCTTTCATTATTCTGTCGGATCCGGCCACCGATTGCCAATTTCGAATTAACGATCCGCTAACAATTCGCCTTTATACTGGACCTACGACAGCAGCAAACCAATCCTTTATCTAAGAAAGGAATCTGATCGTATGGGCATTCATGCGTATTTCCAATCGTTGACCGACTTGGAGCGAATCATTCGTTGTCCCGGCAAATTCAAATTCCAAGAACATAGCGTTGCCGAGCATTCGTGGAAAGTCATCCAATATGCCAAAACACTGGCCGATATCGAAGAAAGCCATGGTGTCACTGTGGACTGGAAGAAGCTCTATGAGATCACCAGCAGTCACGACTACGGTGAAATTTTCATCGGCGATATTAAGACGCCCGTCAAGCACTACTCCCTGGAGCTTCGTTCCATGTTACAGCAGGTCGAAGAAGGCATGGTGGCCCATTTCATCGAAGAGCGTATTCCCGAAGAGTTCAAGTCCATCTTCCGCAGACAACTGCGCGAAGGGAAAGATGATTCCGTGGAAGGGCAAATCCTTGAAGTCGCCGATAAAATGGATCAAATCTACGAAGCATTCGCCGAGCTGCAGAAAGGGAACTCCGAGCAAGAATTCATCGTCATGTACCGACATGCTTTGATTAAGATCAAAGACATCCGGCTGCACTGCGTCGATTACTTCCTGCAGCACATTTTGCCGGACCTTGTAAGCGAAGGCGCACGCTCTCCGATCGACATCGAGCAGATCACGAAGGAAGCTTTGGCAGCCTAACCCTGCTCGCACCCCTTATTGCTTTAACTTGCGCGTTATTTGCCAGAACCATTCGGGTTTCTTCCCCAAATCCACGGAACTTTATAACGGTATTATAAAGGCCATCCTACTACAGGATGGCCTTAACTTGTGTATGAACTCAGCTCTCAAGGTCGTAAGCCACGGGATGACTCGGCTGGTAAATGGAAAGATCTGCACCGCTGGGAAGCTTGATGGAGGCCAGCAACCCCCACCCCTGATCGCTGATTGGCTGCGAGATCGTCACGCCTTTAGCGGATAAATCCATAAGCGTTTTCTCGATGTCATCGCACATAAAATAGAACTCATGCTTGCTGGGTCCATCTGTAGGATGTACAGCAATTTCGGCAGGGGGAAGTTTGAAAATCAGCCACCCGCCACCAGCGTCAACACCTGCTAGTCCGAGTACGTCTCGCATGAAAACCCGATCCGCATCCGCGTCCGAACTATATAAAATAATATGTGCTGCGTTGATCATATATTATTTCCACTACCCTTCCATTGAATGGTTTGATCCTTTAGTATGGCTTAGACCATTCTGTTCAAACACTCCCCCACTTTAAGGGACGTTTCGCCTGCTCTAGGCTTATTTCTCAGCAACAAGCGTGAAATACTCACGGTCGAAAATGCGGTAGTACAACCACGGCGACATTTTGTCATACATCGGCTGAAGATCGCCCATAACTTGCCACTGCGTCTTATGCGCACGAACAACGGCGCCTTTTACTGAGGATTGCGACGCCATTTTCACAGCTACGTTCGGCTCAGGCAAGCCCATCCCCGGCTCTGTCGGATATCTATCCTTGAAAGTGGAGGAAACTTTAAGCGCAACTTTGATCATCGGGTTGGGAAGCGTCGTGAAGTATAAACGGGTCGCCGGAAAATCGGCCTTTCCCATATCTTCTTCAAAAACTTCGCGAACGTATTTACCCGTCAGTAGATGATCCATATGTCCGTAAAGTCCGACTTTATCGTCGTAGGTGATAATGGTCGAAGGGCGATACGTTTCGATTAATCGGCGAATTTCCGCCTTGATGACCTCCGGATCAGCATCTTTCAGCTTGCCGTCTCCGTAATCCAATATTTCATCGTGAGCGGCCCCCAGCAGCTGGTCAGCCTCTTTGGCTTCTTGCTCACGGGCTGCGCCAAGTTTATCCTGCGTTACTAACCCGCCGGTTGGACCCGCTTCTCCGTGTGTTAAATGGACGATCGTCAGTTCCGTGCCGTTATCGTGCTGCATTTTGCTTAAAGTACCGGCAACGCTGACTTCGTCGTCTGGATGAGGGAAAATAATAAGTGCCTTGTTCGGTTGCCCTTCCTTAATTAACGTCTCGACTACGTCGATAGAACGATCGTTAATGTAAATGTTCAACGCAATGGGGACGCTTACAATTATTAAAATGAGTAAAGCGACGATCCACATCGAAATCTTGATCCATTTTCTTTTCCGAGGGCGAGGTCTTCGTTGTAAATAGTCCATGTTGCGATGCTCCTTCTGGTTGCGGGGTTACGGCATAGTTGTTTCCGTACTTTTGTATCCTATCACGATCTATCCGCTCTAGCTAGCTGGCAGCAAACAAAAAAGCCTCTATTCCGCCACTCGGAATAGAGACTTATATTTTACACACTGCTTCCTTTAATATTGCCCTTTAATAACGAAAAACGAGCCCCGAATGGTTCCGGCTAATTTAGACTTCTGCCTAGCAAACTTAAACTTCGTTTCTAACTCCCTTGGTATCTCCATCCCCTCAGAAAGCTTAAAACCAACGGCTCGCTTCTTAGGGTCATCAACCGTATACATGACATTGATCGACAGACCATCCTCATAGAAAACGTAGGTAAATTGGATATTCTCTACTTGAAATCGCGACGTCTCTAACGGTTTGGCCGCGAACTCGATATCACGTTCTTCTTTCAAGATCCGATGCGCATAATCAAGGCTCTCCTGACTTTCGCTAGCGGGTACAACCGTAAATTCATGCTCGTATTTGTTCATAAAGTAACGGGCTTCATTCGCACGCAAACCAGCAAGCGCTTCTGCAACAGGCGAAGACTCTAAACCAACCGTAGACACATTTTTAAAATCAACGATATACGACATTTCCATCCCTCATCTTCTCTCATTAATTTCCTAACAAAACACGCATATAGCCAAATTTCAAATGTATCCTGTTATCTTCCGATATTATACCAAAAATGATGTAAGAGAAAAATAATGGGAATGGTTGGCCCTCTTATCGCTATATTACAAATCTCATCTCTCACTCCTCATCTTGCGTTCCGCGAAAATCTAACGAACCGTAGAGGCGTTATTTGGCCGATTTTCGGGGCTTCGAAAATCTAACGAACCGTAGAGGCGTTATTTGGGGATAATCGGCTCCCAATCACTTCAAAACCGTCAAATAGAGCCTCTACGGTTCGTTACAATTATATCGAAGCCATTAATGGGCAAATAAGCGCCGTACGGTTCGTTAGAGCATTCCAAACAAGGCATCGATGCTTTCAGCATGCTGAGAACTTCTATAAAAAAGATCGCCAACCACCTGTCCAAGCAGGAAGGTAAAGGCGATCTTGTTGTTAGAGCGAAGACTTTTTCGTTTCTGACAGCATATTACTCTTAATTGCCGTTCGCAGGCTCCGCCTTGAACCGGATCGTAACGATCGTCCCGGTGCCAAGCTGGGAGGAGATACTTAAACCATACTTATCGTCCCCGGAATAAAGCTTGATGCGTTCATTGACGTTGTAAAGTCCGTAGGAGCTTCCGGATTCTTCGGATTTGTCGCCGGACGGTGCCACTGACAGCAGCTGCAGCGCTTTCTGTTCCTCCATGCCGATCCCGTTATCGGACACAGCGAAGAGGAGTTCTCCGTCATCCTCCCGCACAGTGATGACGATGGAGCCACGCTTCGCTTTCGCTTTACGGATCCCGTGTAACAGCGCATTTTCGACAATCGGCTGCAAGATCAGCTTCGGCATTTGATACGCCTCGAGACCGGGCTTCATATCCACCTGAAAGTCGAACGTATTCGGGAACCGGCTCTGTTGGATTTCCAAGTACACTTGAGCCAAATTCAACTCGTCCTCTACGCTGACGACACTTCTGCCCTTGTTAAGGCTCAGCCGGAAATATTTCGCCAAACTGTCGATCATCTGGCTGATGTCGGTCGCGCCCTTGCCAATCGCGATCCAATTGATCGTATCCAGCGTATTGTACAAGAAATGCGGGTTAATCTGGGCTTGCAACGCTTGAAGCTGGGCCTCGCGCTCATGGATTTGGGCCATGTACTTCTCCTCGACCAGCGTTCGCACCCGCAACAGCATGTGTTCGACGCTCCGTTCAAGCAGCAAGAAATCGCTTGTCTCTGCCGGAACATCCACCGGGGTGTCGGTGCCTTCTTTACGTATGGTAGTGATGACGCGTTTGACTCTGCGATTCATTCCCCGCACAATGATGGCCAGCAGGACGACAGGCAGAAGAAGGAACAACGCGATATATTCCAAGAGCGTGGTTAATCCCGTCATCTGCGTCAGCTTCACCGCGCGATGAGACAGCTGTGAATTCGTACCCTGCGCGACCAGCTTCCACCCGGTCGGGCCGACGGTCGTATACAGGACATCATTCACTTCCGCATCCAGCTTGAGCGAGAGCGTTCCTTCGCTTCCACTGCCAAGCGCTTCCTGCATGTCTGGGCTGACTTTCGAGCCGACGAGTGCCTTGTCCGGATGATAAGCGATGGTTCCGTACGGATCCACGAGGTAGACATTCGTTCCCGGCGAGAATTGAAGCGTCGACAAAATGTCCGTCACCATTTGCTCCTTCACGTCGATCATCAGCACGCCTGACACCTTCGCGTATTCGTTAGGGTCCCTCAGCATCCGGGCAGCCGAGAAAATACGGGCATTCCCGGTATCCAGATAACGTTCTTCGTAACTGCCCGACCATACAATTCCGCCGTTTTGCGTAATAATCTTCTCGTACCAGGATCCGGTCTTCAAGCTTTCCAGCGAGAAGAAATTAATTCTTTCGCCCGCGTAGAGCTTCGATTTATCGACGAACAGCCGAACATGGAACACATCGGAATTCGACTGCACAGACTCAACCAAATTCCGCAAATCTTTGATGACCTGAAATTGAATGCCGATCAACTTGTCGTTCTCACCGACGGAGAGGTACTCGTGAAGATTGGCGTTCATGATCACCGAATTGCTGATGTCCTCGATATGTTCCAATCGGTACGCAAGATTGCTCCCAGCCTGCTTAAGCGCTTGCTGCATCGTCCGAATGACTTCATCTTTGAGAATCGTGGCGGAACGCTCATAAAACCCGTACAAAATAACTCCCGCGGGTACCACGATCAAGAACAGGTAGGCTAACAGCCACTGCCTCGGGATTGAGAAGCGGCGAATGAAACGTCCGAACGCGCCTGTCCTAAACATAGCTATCCCGGTAAACGCTCGGCGTTACGCCGGTCGCTTTCTTGAACAGCTTCGTAAAGTAACTCGGATCCGTATACCCGATGGCATAGCAAATATCATAAAATTTATAACGATGATCGCGAAGCATTTCCTTGGCTCGTTCCACGCGCACTTGAGTCAAATACTCATTGATCGTTTGTCCCGTTTCCTGCTTAAATAACAAGCTGACATAGGTCGGCGTTAGATAGACTTCTTTGCCGATAGCCTCGACAGTCAAATTGCCATCTGCGTATTTCTGGTCAATAATGACGCGAACCCGCTCCGCCAAATTCGCAACTTTACCGATTCGCTTCTCGCGAATACGAGTACAAGCCGACAGCAAGTGGGATTCGATTATTTGACGCATCTCGCCGATCGTTTCTTGCTGGAACAACGCTTCCCACAATGTCGATTCAGCCGATTCCAGTTCGGGGGACTGCACGTTCAGCTCCATTAACAGCTGCCCGACCACGAGGGCGATCTGCAAGCATACGTTGCGTCCGTATTTCAGCCCGTCTGGCCGATTGCGGTTCAAGTCCTCGAACAGTAGATCGAGCGCCTCGCGAATCTTGTCCGAATCGGCCGCTTTCAGTGCCGAAGCCAGCTGCTCCTGATGCTCGGGATCGAACTTCCCAATGCCGCCGCCCACCGTCTCGGGGTTTTCGAGGCTATTCATCGTAATAATCCGATTTTTTCCTAAATACCATTTGTGATCGACTGCTTCCCGCGCCTGCTTGTACCCGTGAGCCAGCCCCGCCAAGGAATCCGCCCGATCGCCAATTCCGATCGTCACGCCGATTTTGAGCCAGCGTTCCAAATTATTTCGTATATCATCGGCCAGTGTGAGCAAAGCGTTCGCGGCATCCTGAGCGCCGCCTTCCTCTGACTCCGCCCGCAATATGCCAACGAACTCCCCACTCTGATGCTCGAAAGCATATCCACTCATATGAACGTCTATCAGTTCCCTGCAAATGTTTAGCACCGAATACCATAAGAGCTGCCGATCCACCTCAGAACGAATTGCGGTCACTTCCCCCAGATCGTCGACGGAAATCGCCATGACCCAATAGGACGCTTCGACGGGTAAATCCAACCCTAGAAAAGCTAGGCGCTCTTGAAGGTTGTGCTTCGGTGCGACATTGCCGATCAACGAGAGCAGGAATTTCTCCCTCAGCAGCGGCATGCCTTCCTTCAGCTTAATCCGCATTTCCTCTTTGCGGCGCTGCTCATACCGTTTCGAATCCAGATCTGCAACAACCTTCTTGATGACCTCCGTCAACTCTTGCAGATTAACGGGTTTGAAGATGTAGTCGACCGCGCTGACCTTCATCGCGGATTTCAAATATTCAGCGTCGTCGTGACCGCTTACGAAAATAATCTGAACATCGGGGTATTTCGCTGAAACTTGCCGCGCCATCGTAATCCCGTCCATGTTCGGCATCCGGACATCAGACAAGATAAGGTCCGGTAGTTCGTTCTCGACGAACTCAAGCGCCACGTCACCGTCGTCCGCTTCGCCGATGACTTCGATGCCGTAGGAGGACCAATTGAAATAGGAACGCAAGCCGGTTCTAACCGTCGGCTCGTCATCCACGATCAATACTTTATACACTCAAAGTCCTCCCCGGCTCTTGTTGTCTCATCTGGTGGATAGCTCCATTCGGCTTACTTCTTATTTAACGAAAAACTTGACGCCCTGCTTCTTCAATTGTTCATGCAGCTCATTCATCGGAACTTCTCTCATTGCGGTCTCGCGATCTATCGAGATCGCTGCCGCCGCGCCTGCTGCTTGGCCTAGCGCATAGCACGTTGCTTGCACGCGCATCGAGGACATAGCCACGTGCGTCGCGGAAATCGACCGACCTGCCACTAGGAGGTTGTCGATCGCTTCCGGAACCATACAGCGGTAAGGGATATCGTACCCATCGATTTTACGCTCATCTGTCGTTTTTGCCGCATCCGGGCTATGAATGTCGATTTCGTAGTTTGTTTGCGCCACCACGTCCGCGAAGCGTGCTCCGGTCACCAAATCCTGCTCCGTCAGCCGGTAGAGCGCTTCGATTTGGTTCGTTTCGCGCACGCCGGTCTGCGATGCAATATGAGAGAGGGAATAGTTGCCGTACCCTGTTTTTTGCAAATAATAGGCGATGGAGAATACTTGCTTCAGCGCCTCGGTCTCCGCGTAGTTCACTTCTTCAATCTTCGCACCGTTTGCTTTGACGCGAGACATGTTGACGAGCAGCGTGCCGTTGTTGTTATGCTCCCAGTACAGCCTGCGCCCTTGCGGCAGGTCAGACACTTCCTTGTACTCGTAGCAACCTTCCGGTAGGAAAGGCGTGACGGGGCTGCCCGTATTCGTCATCTGGAACATCAAGGTCATCGGCTGCGTTAAGCCATCCTCTTCCCGCCCCGTCGTGTACGGAACGCCGGCGTCAATGGCGACACGGGCATCACCCGTGCAATCGATGAACCGTTCTCCTTCGAAAGCCTTCAAGCCTTCGCGAGTAGACATAATAGCGGCTTTGATCTTATTATCTTCCCGGATCACTCCGACGAATTCAGTATGGAAGTAAACGTGAACGTTTTCCTTTTTCATTTTCTCGTTCAAATAATGCCGAAGCAGGAATGGGGAGTATTGCGGTGCAATCGACTCGTCATGACCCTCCGGCAAGTACTCAGCCAGCATTTCCGCGATAATTTCCCGATAGATGCCGGTTACGTTGCCGATCGGCATGAAGATGCTGACGTTGCCGAGCGTGCCCATACCTCCGAGCTGCGCCGATTTCTCGAGCAGTGCGACCTTCTTGCCGGAACGCGCCGCGCCGATCGCAGCGGCTGTACCCGCAGGCCCACCTCCGATAACAACGACATCTGCGTATGCGTAAGTTTCGATTTGACGTTCGAATGAATAGGAATTAGGGTGCATAAGGGCTTCTCCTCCAATGGAAGGAAGCGGCAAGTTCCATTGAACGAACCGCCGCCTCCTTAAATAATTTTATTTGGTAGTTGCGTACCAGTCGTTGATTTCTTTCGCGCTGACTTCTTCCCCGGCAGCTTTATACTTCTCTTGGAATTTCGCCAAATCGTCCAGCGACTCGGCGCCAGCGAACAGTTTCACCGTATATTCGCCGACCATTACTTCCAGACGCATATTGTTCTTCGCATGCTCTGGCAAATACGGAGACCATCCGAGCGTGTTACGAATTTTCACTTCTGCAGGCTGCTTGTTGTTCAAGAAGTCGAAGCCTTCGAACATGATCGGGTTTTTGCGGACGCGAGCTTGCCAGTATTGTGGATAGTTCGCTTCGTCTACGCCGGCCATGTAGTTGTTCGCTTGGTTACGCTCATCGGAGAAAATCGGCAAGATTGGAATATATGCGTTGTCCTCAAACTTGTAGTGCTTGCCTTCTTGTCCGATCGCCAGCTCTTTGAACGTTGCCGGCTCCAGCAATTCGTTGATGTACTTAATCGCTTCAACCGGATTTTCCGCGGATTTCGGAATAAAGGTCAGTCGGTCGAATCCCGAGTTTGCGCCGAAGCCTGCTTGCCCTTTCGGACCTTTCAGAGCACCTACGTACGCAAATTTCGCATCTGGAACGACCTTGATCAGCGCATCGTTCAGACCCGGGATATCCGCCCAATGAACGATGATTGCGCCTGCTTTGCCGCTTGCGAACTTCTCTTTGGCGGTAGCGTCTTTATTGATGATAAACTCTTTGTCCAGCAAGCCTTGTTTGTACAAATCGGCCACGTATTTCACATAGTCCGGATAGTTCGGGTCAAACACACGCGGAGTCAATTGACCGTTCACATCGTTCCAAGGGTTCGGCATGCCGAATGCGCCTACGATGTTCTCGAGCATAGCTTGGTCGCCTTTGATCGTCAGGGGAACGTTCTGGTCGCCATTGCCGCCCGGATCTTTGTCTTTAAACGCTTTCAAAACATTCACCAGTTCATCGGTCGTCGTCGGCATCGACATACCGACCTTCTCCAGCCAATCGGTACGCATCAGAATGCTAAAGCCGACCTCATGCGTAACCGGAGCCGGGATTGCGTACAGCTTGCCGTCGATTTTGAGCGCGTCCATCGATTGCTGAGAAACCGCGTTCTTGATGTTAGGTCCATATTGGTCAATCAGCGGGGTCAAATCCGTCAAAGCACCTTTTTGAGCATAGTCGGAGTAGAGCGCCAAATCGTTGTAGAACGTGATGAAGTCGTAAGGCTCGCCGGAAGCGAAAATCAGATTGAGTTTTTCGGCTGTCTTGTCTTGCGGAAGGACATCATACTGAACCTTATAGCCCGTTTTCTCTTCTAGGAATTTCGCTACGGGATAGGTTGCATAATCTTCCGCTTGAAAGACGTTCAATCGTTTCAAGGTCGGTTTCTCTGCTTCCGGTGCCGCGTTGCTTTCTGCGGCTGTTGTATTGCCTGTTGAATCCGGGGAAGTGTTGTTCCCGTTTTCCTTCGACCCGCATGCCGCCAAAGATCCGGCAAGCATGACGGTCATAGCGGCAAGCGTGAGCAATTTCGGTAGTTTCCTCAATGCATGACCCTCCTAAGAATATTATAATTATATCATTAACATCAGGTATACCTGAAAAAGTTAATGCACGGTTATAGTTGCCTCTCGCCAACCTACCCCTTAACGGAACCGATCAGCACGCCTTTAATGAAGTACCTCTGCAGGAACGGATATACGAGCAAAATCGGAATTGTCGAAGCGATAACGGTCGCTGCCCGGATGCCCTCTGCCGGCACGTTCATCATGTCGTCAGCGCTCATGCTCAAGGCCGAAGACGTATCGGCGTTCATGACGATATCCTGCAAATACAGCTGAAGCGGCTTCAAGGATGTGCTGTTGATGTAGAGCATCGGGTTGAAGTAGTCGTTCCAGTAATAGACGGCGTAGAACAAACCGACTGTCGCCAGTACCGGTCCGCTCAGCGGCAGAATGATACGGAACAGGATGCCGAAGTTTTTGGCCCCATCAAGCTTGGCCGACTCTTCTAAGCTCGGCGGCAAGCTTTCGAAATAGCTTTTGACCACCAGTAGATTGAAAACGCTGATTAAAGCAGGCAAGATGAGCGAGCTAAGATGGTTGAGCATGCCCAATTCGCGCAAGAGCAGGTAATTCGGAATAATGCCTCCGCTAAACATCATCGTGAAGATAAACAAGACGATCAGAATGCCCATGCCGGGAAGCTCCCTCTTCGAAAGCGGGTACGCCGTCATGGCCGTGATCAGAATAGAAGCGAGCGTTCCAACAATGGTAACGAACGCGGAGATCAGAAAAGAATGGATGAATTGGTCCGACGTAACGACGAACCGCATCGTATCTAGCTGAAAGCCTTTCGGGAATACACCGACTTTACCTGCGACGATTGCCCACTCTTCGCTCACCGACTTGGATAAGACGTTAGCGAAGGGAAGCAAGGTGATTAGCCCCATAAAGGTCAAGATGATATAAATTCCGATATCGAGCACATAATCGCCGGCTTTTTTATGACGCAAGCGGCTCACCCCCTACCAAATACTTCGATGAAGAAATTTTCTGCTGAGCATGTTCCCGATGACGATCAAGAGGAAGCCCACCACGGAGTTGAACAATCCGACCGCCGTGCTGAAGCTGTAATCCTGCTGCCCGAGGCCCATGCGGTACACGAATGTTCCGATGACGTCGCCAGTTTCGTACACGAGCGGATTGTACATCGTGAGAATCTGCTCGGTTCCCGCTTCCAACAGGCTGCCGATGCGCAGGATGAACATGAGGACAATCGTCGGCAGCATGCCTGGCAGCGAAACCGAGATCATCTGCCGGATCCGGCCCGCGCCGTCGATGGCGGCTGCTTCGTATTGCTCTTGCTCAATGCCTGCGATTGCGGCGATGAAGATAATCGCGTTCCATCCGATTTCCTTCCAGCCTGCCGTGAATACGATGATGCTGCGGAAAAAGTCATTGTCGGAAAGGAAGGAGATCGGCTCTCCGCCCAGCCACTTGATAAGCCCATTGACGATTCCGCTCGTAGGCGAAAGGATATTGATGAACAAACCCGAGATAATGACCCACGAAAGAAAGTGGGGCAAGTAAATGATCGTCTGGATCGCGCGCTTGAAGAACATGCGGCGCACTTCGTTCAGAAGCAGCGCGAGGACGATCGGAATCGGAAACAAGATGACAATTTTGTATAAACTGATCAATAGCGTATTGGTCAAAACCTGATAAAACTCGTCCGAGCGAATCAGCTTCTCAAACTGATTCAGCCCAACCCACTCGCTGCCGCCAATACCGCTGAAAATGTTGAAATCCTGAAACGCGATCAGAATGCCATACATCGGCGTGTATTTGAATAACAGCAGAAAGGCTAGCCCCGGCAGCACCAAAGCATACATATCCAGATTGCTTCGGATGACTTTCCATTGGCGTCCTACCTTGCCCAAATCCATCACCTCTTCCGTCTGTGTGTCTTTATTGTACGGAACAAGTCTAAATCGCTGTAGAAGCTAAACCATCGATTTCTGGTGCTTTCTTATAGTCTTCCGTCTTCTATGCCATAAAAAGAAAGAGGACCCGGTTAAGGTCCTCTCATGTATGTTTGCTTATCACCTATATTCCATCCGACTATCGTGCCCCAGTCTCGACTGATGATTTATTACCGGGAGTAAACCAACCGATAAGGGCAATTACAACCAAGACAGCATAGAAGACGATAGTCCAGCCCGTGCTATGAGGGAAATCGTGATCCAATACATGAATATCCTCATGGGCAAGCGTAATCACAGCTAGCTTAACCCCTACCCAAGCCACGATTGCATAAGCCGTAGTCTCTAGCGCCGGACGTTGTCCAAGCAGGTTTACAAACCAAGTAGCTGCATATTTAATTAATACCAACCCGGCAATTCCGCCAAGCACTACGACAATAAATTGCCCCCCATCCATGCCGCCGAACTCGCCGAGCGGTGAATCCGGCAGGCCAAGCGCAAGCGCGACCGCGGCGAGAATCGAATCAATCGCAAAGGCGAGATCGGCTAGCGCAATCTTGCCTACAGTAGGCCAAAAGCCTTTTCTTACGACTTCTTTCTTATCGCCCTTATGAATATTGTCATTCTTTTTGCCAAATCGCTCTTGGATGATGTGCTTCAGGCCTAAGTATAGAAGATAAGCTGCGCCGATCGCCTGTACCTGCCAAACATTTGCAATGAAAGAAATCGCGAAAAGAGCAGCAAAACGAAAGACAAAGGCCATAATGATGCCATAGTTGATCGCTCGTTTCTTCTGTTCATCCGGTAATCCCTTGGCAATGACCGCCAACACGAGCGCATTATCGGCCGACAACAAGCCTTCCAAACCGATAAGAATAATTAAAGCCCACGCATACTCCAACCATAATGAGTCCAACTTGATTCTCCCTTCTATGCCATAGTAAGTATAGCCAACTAACACATTCGTAAATAATGTTTACTTTGGCGACAGTAGATATACGTAAAAACCCACCAAGGGAGTTCAAATTTTCATAACGAATCTTCAAAAATAGATGCGAAAGCCCTCGCCTTGCAGAAATTAGTTCATTGACTTAAGTCAATGAACGTAAAAACCCTCCTAGTTACAATGGAATTACCACGTGTAACTAGGAGGGTCTCTGATGATTGTCCAAAGAAGAGCACTATCAGATCAGCGAAAGTCGGCACTAACCGCCGGTGTAGCACTCATGATCATGACGTTTGCCGCAATCTTTTCATATGGTTTTGTGCATGCAAGGATCCTGAAACAAGGCGACACAAGTGCCGTACTCCAGTACATTATTTCGCATCATCATCTCTTCAAAGCTGAAATTTTAGGTTGGATTATCATTCTGCTGTGCGATATTGTGGTAGCTTGGTCTTGCTATCTATTCCTGAAGCCCACAAATAATCATCTAGCGTTGCTTGGTGCATGGCTCCGCCTTGTTTATGTGACCCTATTGGGAATAGCGATCACAAATCTACTATTCGTGCTGCTGCTTACGATGAAGGCCGATTATTTATCAAGTTTTACCTCAAATCAACTTGGTGCGCAAGTGATGTTACATTTGAAAGCTTTTGACTCCATCTGGTCTCTCGGTTTAATCGTCTTTGGCGCGCATCTGCTCATTTTGGGAATATTAGCTCTCCAATCAGGCAGCGTTCCACGCTGGATCGGCATCCTACTGCTGTTAGCTTCAATGGGCTACATTCTCATTCACCTGAGTAAACTCTTTTTTGCGGATCATGAGGAAATTAGAAAGATATTCGAATTTGTTTTTACTGTACCTATGACAGCCGGGGAACTAGGCTTTGGATTGTGGTTGCTAACCAGGGGTGGGAAATAGACATGCACACCTGATAATCAGTTCAGCTATTTATGTTCTCGATGCATTCTCTTTTTAATTCTGCTTAGGGATTCCGGGGTAATTCCGAGAAAACTCGCCAATTGATGTTGAGGGACCCGCTCAATTAAAGAGGGGCGGTTCATTAACAGTGCCTTGAAGCGCTCTTCAGGCGAAGAAGCGATGAAAGCAGCGAATTCCGCTTGTACCTGACTGAAGTTCTCTTCAATCATCTTGCGAGTCATCGACTCCAATTGTGTGTACTTGGTATACATGTCTTTCTCCGTATCCAGGTCGCCAACGACCACCACAGAGTCTTCGACGCACTCGATGGTGTAGTCAGATGATTTGTCTTGCTTATGTTGATTTAGAATGGCGATAGCTTGCTCTTCAGTATAAAAGTTCGACGTAACTTCTCTTCCCTCTTCATCGATCGAATACTGTCTTATACATCCTTTCAGGATGAAATAACATTTTGAGGGTACCTCTCCTTGTCTAAAAAGAATGGTGCCCTTCTTAAATTCTTCGATATGAATCTCGTTCACGATCACTTGTTGTTCTTCCTCACTAAGGGAGGTTAATCGCGACATATAGTTGAATAAAATATGATCCACTTTCTCTCCTCCTTCTAAAAATCCTCTAAACTTTTTCGATACAAGCGGGACGGACGATGCCCGGCATGTTCAGTGTAATGATCCGTACCGACCACAAGATCAGCTACTTTACGTCGAAAAGCAGCTTTCAACAGCTCCTTATCCATAATCACCTCATAAACCTGCTGCAGCTCCGTCAAGGTAAACAAGGGCGACATCAAATGCAAGGCAATATCGGTATAATTCACTTTTCCACGTAGTCGCTCAATGGCATAGGCAATGATTTTCGCGTGGTCGAATGCCAATCCATTATTCGATACGATGGCGTATTCGGTTGACGTCGAGGTTGGCATTGCCGTTACCGTGCGATGCACAACTGCCGTAAGCTCTTCACCTTCGCTGCTTAGCTTGAGCTCATATTCCAGCGTTCTCGCAACCCCATTCTCGATACGCTCATTCCGCTCCTGCAGAACCCGATAGGCTACCCTGAACCAAGCAGCATCGGCGGCATCATCCCCTGAATTCAGCTGTACCTGGTCACTGTTGATTAAGGCCATATAGCTGCAACTCATCACCCAGGCGCGGGGATCCCGCCCTATATCGCTGAAGGTGTACAATTGCTCCAGATACACATTATCCACGCCTGTTTCCTCGTACAACTCCCTCGCAGCGGCCTGCTCCGTCGTCTCACCAAGTCGGACGAATCCGCCCGGAAGCGCCCATTTCCCTAAGAACGGATGCCCTCCCCGACGAATGAGCAGGACTCTTAACTCCTTCTCCGGAAGTTTTCGGTAGCTGTCGACTTCCGTGTCCGTTACGGTGAAAATAACCATGTCTGCCGCCACCGAAGGCCGCTCGTAATCCCCTACCCGGTATTGTTCCAAAAATTCGCGTTCCGTTAAGCCATCACGATCCAGCAAATCCAACGCCATTACCTCCTCTCTTTCTATATCTCCTTCATTAGCCGTGCAGCTCTCCAAAATAGTTCCGGTAAGGCTCGAACTTTGCCAAGACCTCGTCTACTTTACGCATTCGTTCCTCCAAGCTTCCCCTTAGCGTGATAAAGGGAATTCTACGCTCCTTCAAATCTGCAATGATTTGCTTATGAAAAACATGTCGTTTCTGATCGCCGCTGCGATCCCACGTATCATCGTATGGTATATCATCGTCACATAGAAAAAATAGATCATAACGCTGCGCGTTTTCTAGCGCAATCCGTGTTAAGCGCTCCGGAGCCCGGCCGTGGTAATCGAGGGCAAACATGTACGTGGTAATCGCATTCGTATCTACAAACAGATACCGGTTAGCTTGCAGAGAAGCCCGCTCTTCCCGCTCGATATGTCCCTCAGCGATATCATTGAATGCTTCCAAGCCGATTCTGCGGTCAACCTGATGTTCGGTCCAATAATCACGCCCATATTCGCTTGCGAAGGCTGTGCGATACCGCCTTGCCAGCGCTTCGGTTATTGTGGATTTTCCGGTTGACATCGCTCCCACAAAAACCACCTTCGTGATTAAATCTCTATATACGACATCACTAACAAATTCGCGGTACGTATAAGGATCGGAACGGACCATTGTGGCCGAAATCGGCACCTGCGCACGAGCTTCATCTACCCGCCGGTCCACTGCGCCTAAAGCGATACCCATATGTTCACCGTAAAACTCACTGGAGTAAAAATGCGTCACTTGCTCGCCCTTCAGCAGCCCCAGAATATACTGCTCCTCCCGAATCTCATGCTCCCGGTCGTTCGAATACCCGTCCGGACCGTCCCAAGCTTCGATCACCCGGACTGCCGGATACAGCTTGCGGATCCAGTTCGCCCGAATATGAAGCGGAATTGGGGTTACGGTCGTCTCATAGATCACCACAATCAGTTCGTCGACCTCTTGCAGTGCAGTCTCAATCATAAATTGATGCCCCTTATGCAGTGGAGCAAACTTCCCCAGCGTTAATCCAAGCGTCTTCATACCGACATCTCCTTCGTCCCTTTGCTCCAATTGTAGAAGCCGTATATTGCGTTAACCAAATAAGCGCTCCACAATACGATCATTAGTAAGCCTTCGTCACTGCCTTCCAGCATACGAATCACCCACAGCAGCACCGTAAATATATTCAAAATAATATAGAGCAGCCATTGTTCCTTGAATCTTCTGACCATCAAGAAGGTGGCTGCAATGGATAAGACCGTCGTAATAGCATCGATATAAGGAGAATTTTGACCCTGGATAAACGACAGTCCGAATCCTAGCAGTAGACAACCAATGATACAGACCGCCCCCACGAGGAGAAGACCTTTTAGCTCCATCTGTCGCATAGATAATTTGCCGTTCTGCCGGTTATTTTTCCACATGTAGAAGCCAATCACATTCATAGGAACAAAGAATAATAGATTCAGCATGACTTCTCCGAACAACCCATTGACGTAAGCCAAGTATGCGTAACCGATTGTATTGTACATCCCAAAAACATAACTCATCAGGTTTCCTTTTGCCGCGAGCACCACACACAGCACCCCGGTAATAAAGACCGTAAAACCAAGTAAGGAATCTTTAGAAATAACCGTAAACATGACAGCAATCGAGCTAAACAAAATCAACCAGGCGATTTCAAACCGATTCCAACCACCCCATGTTGTATTCAATTGCATCCCCTCCACTTTCAAGGCTTTTTTTGCACTGTGATCCAGCGCGTTTACTTAGTAATATGTTGATACTTACAGTTTGTTACTATCTAAATTACCTAAAATGCGATCAAGTTACAAGCGAAACGTGAAAAATGATTCGATAGTCACAGCAAAAAGAAGCACCGAATTATTGAAACGGAAAGCGTGCTTTACATTACTTGCATTGCACGATATACTTCCCTCATGGGAAGCTAGCTTTCCATAAGGAGGGCGAACACATTGAACAACCGTTTAGAAGAAATCCGCAAGCAACGCGGAATTAAGCAAGAAGAATTAGCAACGGCTCTTGAAGTGTCAAGGCAAACGATTGGTTCGCTGGAAAACGGACGTTATAACCCGTCGATCCTTTTAGCGTTCAAGATTGCTCGTTTTTTCGGTATGAGTATCGAAGAAATCTTTATTTATGAGGAGGATGAAAAGGAATGAAAAAAACGACTTCGTCTTATTTTTTTGCCGTTGTAGGCTTAGCACTACTAGCAGGTGGTCTGTACTTCATCAAGACAATGGAAGATCCACAAGGTATTTTGCGAGCGTTGCCTTATATCTGTTTTGGACTTGGCTGTAGTATTTTCGGTCACGGTATGGGGGAAATAGTCATCCAACGCGCTATGAAGAATGATTCCGCCGCAGCAAAGCAGCTCAAGATTGACATGAAAGATGAGCGTAATTTGGCAATCGCCAATCGTGCAAAAGCGAAAACATATGACATGGTGGTCTTTATGTTTGGAGCTTTAATTATACCAATTGCCTTAATGGGTATAGATTTAATAGTGGTAGTGCTATTGGTTTTTGCCTATATGTTTATCCTTGGGTATAACAGTTATTACCGTATCAAGTACTATAAAGAGATGTAATGATTGAAAGTCATATTTGACACACTTTAATCATAAGGAATGATGACAATGACGAAATTATCTTATAGTGGTTTAAAACATGGAGACAGTGATGTGGATATTAAATTATTAGTGGATATACAAAATGATTGGTTTGAGATCACGCATACCAAGGAAGTGTCTCAAGTAATGAATAAATCAACAGGTGAATATATCGTAGTACATCGAAATACCTTGAAATTTGAGGTTGTTTCATAATACGAAGAAAAGATATTTGGACCCCTTGCCGGTTCAGCATATCACTAAACAGCGAAAAACGAAGGAGCATGCCGCAGCCGCCCCTTCGTCATTTCAATCAGAGGGTTGTATTTTAAAGCAACTTAATCAGCCCTTCTAGCTCCTCAACCAATACCTTTGCAAGTTCAAAATTAGTATCTTTTAAAGCCAATTCTATCTTCATTTCAACTGCTCTTTTATTTTGTTCGGTTTCCAAATAGTCCTTATCAAAATGACTAGCATAAATCATCTCTCTAAATTTTTGCATACTCATTTTTCTAATCGTCTTATCGTCAATGATTAAAACATAATCCATACCGTTTACAACAGAATAGAAATCATGAGAAATCATGAGAATCGCACCTTTATAGTCTTCAATGGCTTTCTCCAGTGCTAGTTGTGAATAGGTGTCTAAATGGCTTGTCGGTTCATCAAGAAGCAATACGTTTGCTTTACTGGCAGAAACTTTAGCCAATTGAAGCATGTTTTTTTCTCCGCCAGATAAAGATCCTATCTTTTGATTAACGATTTCTCCTTCAAAGCCATAGTTTGAAATGTACGATCGAATCTCATCATAAGTTTTAAACCCAGCATCGATGAATTCTTCTAGTATTGTATTAGAATCCTTTAGCACTTCACCTTGCATTTGAGATAAATAAGCCATTTTAACATCAGCATTTATTGCAATTGAATCATGATTATTTTTGAAAATATCTCGGAGTAAAGTCGTTTTCCCGGTACCGTTTGAACCAATAATGGCTACTTTATCCGTAGATTTTATCTCAAAGTTAACATTGTCTAGAAGCAACTCATCAAAGGCAACACTATAATTATTGACATTTACAACAATGGTATCTTCAATTTCATGTTCAATACCAAAACTAATGTTCGGTTGCTTAATATCAACAAATGGCGCTTTAATTCTACGCGCTTCCAATCTTTCTTGAAACCTAACTCTGGCTTTTAATGCTTTCCCTCTAGATGCTTCTGAATTATAAGTTGCAATAACTCTTAGATTATTGATGATTTTCTCGTTTCTCTCGATTTCTTCTTCCTCAGCGACTGTGAGTTCTTGTAACTCAACTTTAGTCTGAAGTAATGAGAAGTTATAATCCAAATATCGCCCATCAAACTCTTGGATCTCCGTGTTTTCAAGGTGTATAATTTTATTGAAACAATGATTCAATAGATATCGGTTGTGCGTAACAACCAGCAGTATTCCTTTGTGAGAATTAATAAGATTTTTAAGCGCATTTAGGTTTTCGAAGTCTAAAAATACGTCTGGTTCGTCCATAATCATTACGTCGGGACTACTAAGCATTTCCTTCATCACTTGAATAAGTTTGAATTCCCCACCACTCAAGTCGGATACCCTAAGATCCTTTAGCTTCATGAGTTTTGCTAGATTTAGTTTCTTATTAATGTTGCTTTCAAAATCATCCCCACCGATTGAATCAAATGCATCTAAAGCTAATTGATACTTTTCGAGTAACGGCTCAATATCCGATGATGTCTCCATTTCAGTACAAATCGATTGAATTTCATTTTGTATTTTAATGAATTCATCTCCGATATATTCAAAAACAGTTGTTTCTTTGGTTCTGTCTAGCTGAGAGAACTGACTTACATACCTTATTTTGCAGGTTGGGTCTATCTCTAACTTGCCCTCGTACAGATATCTCTCCGGATCCATCAGTATATCGATCAATGTACTTTTCCCACTGCCACTTGTTCCTATAAAAGCGCAGTGTTGTGCCTCTTCAAGCGTAAATGAAATGTTTTTATATAGTTCTTTTTGCGGAAATGAGAAGGATAAGTGTTCAACTTTTATCATAGTGTTACCTTTCTTTATAGCTAGAATAGTGACTATTATTTAGATGCATTGCAAAATATAAATTTGAGTTTACCGTTGTTAGAGTAACACTGTTTACAACCAACTACAATCCATTTGCGTATTCCATTCCTTGGGGATCAAAGTTTTTGATTAATACATGCTCGATGCCTTCTTAGGGATCAATTGCTTCAAACTGTCCAGATTGATCCAGATGGTTCCGGCAATGATCGTAATCACGCCTATTACCGACACCCAGGTAATCGTCTCGCCATAAAATATCACTCCGATCGCGAGGGCAATCATCGGGGATACATAGAGAAATGTCGTCGGAAAGACGGGATTTGTTTTGGAGACGAGCCAATAGACAAGGCTTTGTCCGCGTTGATCGCGGTAGACGAAGATTCCGGAAATCGCTGAATGACCCGTTTAGTTTTGAACGAAAGCTTCCGGCAGTCCGTCTCCCTCGTTCCGGGCGTACTCTGTGATCCGCTTAGAGAGATGCGACCATGGATCCGTTTAAGCTATTCGTTCGCCAACGAGGGGCAATTGAGGGAGGGCGTCAAGCGGCTCGCGGAAATCGCTCGACGATACTAGGGGATGTAAACACTTGGATGCCGCATCCGTATCTCGGCGAAAAAAGCAGGGAGCATACCGAGTATGCTCCCTGCTTTTTTTATTTTTATTGAGTAGGTGCGTATGTTGACCTTAAAAAGCACCGAATCCCGGGTAGTAGTAGATTGTATCGTCATACTCATCGTTTTTGTATTCCCTGCCACCCCAGGCGATGACCAGGATTTTGTCCTCATCCATCTCTCTTTCGAGATACTCGGCATATTGATTGGAAATCCCAAGAGATCTCATCTTAGCACGAAGCTCATCGCCGGTCGAGCGGAACACATTGGCAATCGCTGTGCCGACTCCCTCATCGGATACGCCAATCTGCTCGGCATCCGTGTTCTTGGCGATTCTGGCCGTCCTGTCCTTGTCATGGGTCAGTACGAAGATGTTGTTCGAATCGTAGCCTTCGCGGCGGAAGCGATTAACCTCTCGTTGAACCTCGTTCAAGTTGCCAACCGTGTGTACCTTCGACGTCATCGTTTGGATTGTCATTGTAATTCCTCCTCGTTAATGAATGTTTAGAATTAGTTGAAGCTTGAGACTAGCAGCTTGTACCTATACTCGTCGTCTTCCGAACAGCAATGAAACCAAGAACATTACCAGGAAGACTACGAATAATATCTTCGCGAGACCGGCCAAAGCGGATGCGATGCCGAGAAAGCCGAATATGCCGGCGATGATTGCGAAGATGAAAAACATCAGTGCCCATCCTAGCATAACAATCACCTCTGCTTTCAAATGAACTTGCTTCCCTTGCTTAATAGTGGATTAACCATGTTGGTTAGGGTTGAAACTGCTGAATTGGAAATAGACCCTCCATAACTCATGCGCTATTCGGCTATTATATGAAAGGATTTTTTCGACAAATTTACAACGAATATAGCCTGGTTCAGATCTGCCCAAGCTGTGTAAGAATGCTCACGGTTGCAAGTCAATGATTTGGCGCACCATCTACAGAGCCAAAAAAAAACGGGGGCCGCATTGGCCCCCGTCCACGTTTATATTGTAACAAAGTTATTGCACTATCGTTCTCAAGCGAGTCGACTACGCATTTGTATCTAGCATGGCTGGAATATTTATTTCTTTTACACAAGAGGCTTTGGAAAGGTTCATTACGCATTTAACTAAGGAAACAATATCTTGAAGAGGAATCTGTGTGCCGTTATATGCGGACAAGACTTTCTCGATTCCATCTTCCAATGGAATTTGGGTTGCAATTTCACCGGGATTTATACAAGTCACACCGATCCCATATTTCTTTACATGCTCCCTTATAGAGTTTCCAATACCACGCAAACCGAACTTAGAAGCTGCAAATGAAACTTGCGTGAAATCATTATGTTCAAGACCTGCCGTAGATCCGATTAAGAAAACTTTTGCGTTATCTGACTTTTTCAGATTCGGTAAAAGCCTCTGTATACAGGTAATTGCGGAAGTAATATTTATATGAATGATGTTGGCGATCTCAGCTGGATCATCTTTTTCAAAATCATAGTCATCTCGAAACCCTTTGCTCTCCCATATCCCAACGTTATATATCAATACGTCTATTGTAGCGTCTTCTAATGTCTGCGCAATCAGATTGCTTGCGTCAGATTTCGCTAGATCAGCCTCAATCCAATATTTCAGGACACCATGTTCAAGCTCTAAACTGTTAGGATAAGTTCTAGAAACCAGCCAAACATGATCACCTTTTTCTGGTAATCCTTTGACGAATGCCTCACCCAAACCTTTACTTGCTCCGAAGATAATAAAATTTTTCATGAGTAATCCTTCCAATTCGCTCTACTTGTGATACGGTTCTCCGCGCTCTCTATAACGGCAAGTTTTGAAGCGCGCTAGCTCCTATAATAAATCATTCATTTCCTTCCAATGATAAATCTTTATTTTGTCAGATTGATGGTTTGCGGCATTGGACATTGCTCTAGCAATATTCCTGGCTTCCATGCCTTTGTAGCGGTTCATACCCGACATGAAAAATGGATTTAATGTTTTCCAGATTATCATCATCATTTTTTCTACTAGATGAAACTCCTTTCGCTTTCCCATAATCATGGAAGGGCGAAAGATGTGAGTATGTTCAAAATCCAATTCTATTAAATTCCTTTCGATTTCGCCTTTGACTCTCAGATAGGACAAACGCGAACTTAGACTAGCCCCTATTGCAGTAATTACAAAAACCGACTTAGCTCCCTTTTCTTTAGCGGTTCGTGCAGCTAGTACGGGATATTCCAAATCAACCTTCGGCGTAGTCCCACCTAACGCAATAAACGCTTCATCCGCCTCAATCCGATCTTGCAAAGAAGGCAAAGTACTATAATCCCCAATGAGCATGATTAGTTTCGGATGCTGGATGGGCAAGCGTTTTCGGACGATGGCTGTTATTTGCTCATAATCATTATGATTAAGTAATTGGTCGAGGAGATAGGATCCTGCGAAACCGCTTGCTCCGAAAATGACGGCTTTTTTCATATCGGTTACCTCTCCCTTAATAACTTGCCTTACTTATGGTACGGTTCCCCGCGGTTAATCTTCACCGCCCGGTACACTTGCTCCAGCAGCACCAATCGCATAAGCTGGTGCGGCAAGGTCATGCGCCCGAAGCTGAGCTTCTGCTGGGCGCGCTTGAGCACGGCGGGAGCGAGGCCGTGGCTCCCGCCAATGACAAAAGCCACGTGGCTCCGCCCATACGTGGCTAAATGATCGAGCTGGCCAGCGAGGTCCTCGCTCGACCAAAGCTCCCCATCCAATGCCAGCGCGACAACATGCGCGTCTGGCTTAATAACCGCGAGCAAGCGCTCACCCTCGCGCTCGCGAACGATGGCTTCCTCGGCGGCGCTCATCGTCTCGGGCGCCCGCTCGTCCGGCACTTCCGTGAGCGTGAGCTTCACGTACGGGCCAAGACGCTTCGCGTATTCGGCGATGCCGAGCACGAGATATTTTTCCTTCAGCTTTCCGACGGCAGCGATTTGAATATGCACCGGCTACACCACCAAATACGCTGCAATGTGATCGCACAGCTCGCACGTGGCCGGCGCTTCCCATTCCGTGAACTTCGTCGTCACCAAATCCACGATATCCGGTGCATCCTCGTACTCATCCACAAATTTATCAATCGCCAGCTCCACATGCTCTTTACATACACAATACATCTGCCAAATCCCCCAATTGTAGTCTGTTTCCACTAACGCCGTACAACCCCATATCCACGCAAAGAGATCAGCTCGTCGTAACGCAAGCCCGTACCTACGAGCCTGCACGAGCTGATCCGCTTCGCGACTATACCGTTATTCTTCCGTCTTCTCCGCCAGCTTAAACGTTGTTGTTTGCTTCTTGCCGTCACGGTAGAAGGTCACTTCAATTTCATCGCCGATCGTCTTCTTGCCATACAAATATTTACGCAGCTCCATCGTGCTGCTGATTGACTCTTTGTCCAGCTTCACGATGACATCGTTGAATGCAAGTCCCGCTTCTTCCGCCGGACCGACCGCTTGAAGCACGATCACGCCCTGCTTCACATCGTCCGGCAGCAACAGATCGCCTTGCGGCATCATCACGCCCTCGTCTTCGCCGCCCGCAGCAGCACCATCATCAGGCGTTGTACTTGGCCCCTCTTCCTGATCGGCGCCTGCACTGCCATCGCCGTTCCCCTGAGCGGCTGCCGACTGCTGAGCCATATACAAGCCCAGATCCATCGTATACACGCCTAAGTAAGGACGCTTCACTTTGCCATACTCTAGTAAGCTTTGCACAATCGGCATCGCAATATGCGAAGGAATCGCAAAACCGACGCCTTCCACACCATACTCAGCGATCTTCATGCTGTTGATGCCGACCACATTGCCGTCCAAATCGATCAGCGGACCGCCGCTGTTGCCCTGGTTAATGGACGCGTCAATTTGAATAACTTCCTGCTCCCAGTCATAGTTGCCGTCTTGGCTGAGCGACACCGGAATAATCCGTTTCGTCTTGCTCACAATGCCCATCGTCAACGAATCGCTGAGTCCAAGCGGATTACCAATCGCCATGACCCATTGACCGGCGCGCAAGCCCTCGGATTCCCCGAAGTCAGCTACCGTATCAATTCCGTCTGCGTCGATCTCCAGCACGGCCAGATCCGTAATCGCATCCGTACCAACTACCTTAGCATTCCGCGTTTCGCCATTGCTCAGTACGGCTTTTACAGCAACTGCATCTTGAATAACGTGATTGTTCGTAATGATGTGCGCTTTGCCCTTGACCTTCTCGAAAATAAACCCAGAACCCAGTGCCGCTTGCTGCAGCTCTGCAGAGCCATCACCAGGATCAGCAGCACCTGCATCATTGCCTGCAGCACCGCCAGCCGCGTCGCTTTCAGGCTGCGCCTGCTCGTTAATAATACTGACGACAGCCGGGCGCATCTTCGCCGCTGCGGAGATTGTTTTCTCAAGCGGATCATTACTCAGCCCCACATTGGTCACGCCTGCAACAGCTGAAACCGAACTCTCGCTGCGGTCAAAGCCCGTGAACAAGCCGAACACCAGCACCGCAGCCAGTGCGCTAACCACCGAAGAAGCTACAGCTACACGAACAGGCGTCCAGCGAATGCCGGTACCGCGCTTGCTAAACGAAACGTCGCGACCCGTAGACCGAATCCGACGCGATACACGCGTTGAATAGAAATCATCATCAAATAAGCTCATCTATAATCGCTCCTCTCGATGTCAGCCTGACATCAAGACCATTATTTTACGAATCTAGGAATGATATCGGTAGAACGGTCTACAATAATAATAGATCAAGAAGAAACAGCTAACGCCGTCCTTTGGAGGCATGGTAAGTTTCTTCCCTTAGACATGATAGAAAGGTATAGTCAAAACTTATAAATTCTATCATGTTAATAAACAAATAGATGAAGGAGCGAATCCCATGAAATCCAGAAGTTCCTCAGCCCTCGACCATCTCAATCTGGTGGCCAAGCTTGCCGACCTCAAAGAGGATCATTATCGCACCCTGCTTACCCTCAGCGCGATGACAGAGCTGCTCATTGATAAAGGAGTTCTCACCCAAGACGAACTTGAACGCAAAATCACTTCGCTCGATACCGAGCTGGACGAGCTTATCGTCGGCGCACTTCATCCCATGCCGTAGGCCGGTCATGGTACGTTTCGCGCAGCGGATGCTCATCACGTTTGAAGAAGAAACCGTTATTCTCCAAGATGCCGTTTACCGTCAGCTTAGCCAGATCCATCATATTGTGATCCAAGCTAAGATGAGCCAGATAAACCCGCTTCGTGCGATCCGTCATCAGCTGGCATAACGCTTCTCCGGCTGCTTCATTGGACAAATGTCCGATATCGCTTAGGATTCGCCGCTTAATGTTCCACGGGTAACGGCCCATCCGCAGCATGTTGACATCATGGTTCGACTCTAGCACTAGCACATCGGAATCTTCTATCATCCGTCTTACTTTGTCACTAACATAGCCAAGGTCTGTTGCCAGACTCAGCTTCACATCGTCATCTTGGAAAACATACCCGACCGGCTCGGCCGCATCATGCGAAATCGCATACGATGTCGTCCGCATAGCACCGAACTTCGCTGTTTCCCCTGTCTCCATAATGACACGCTGCTCGCTTGTTATGGTGCCGACATGACGCTCAAGTGCCCCCCATGTCGCTTCATTCGCATAGATCGGCAATTTGTGCTTCCTAGCAAACGCACCAAGCCCTTTTATATGATCGGAATGCTCATGCGTAACGAGGATCGCATCGATTTCATGACCGCCGACGCCTCGCTCCCGCATGAGCTCCTCGAGCTTCTTCGCACTTAAACCTGCATCAATGAGCACGGTAGCATCTTCGCACTGCACAATCGTGGCATTTCCTGTCGAACCGCTCCCAAGTACCGTAAATCGAAGTCCCATACTTCTTTTAAACCTGTCCTTTCCCCTGCTCCCCAAACCCGCCGATCATTCGGCGAGGCACTGCGAAACGCCACTTATTCCGTCACAACTTCCCCGCTGATCGCATTCATGTAGTACTGTCCGCCATCTTCCAGCAGCACGCGCCAAGTCGGCGCCGACACTTGCGTATTGGAGTCGAAAATCTGCCCGTGATAGCCAAGCTTGATTTCCTCAATTACCGCGCCGTTTTGCAGTTGGTTCTCTATTAAGCTCGTCACCACTTTAGTGGCCGACAAAACCGACTGAGAGGTCGAATTCTGTGGCGGCAGCAGCTCGACAAGGTCCTGCTTATACGCAATAATCTTCTGATTTCGGTAATAAAGCTCAAGCTTCGCATCGAACATCGGGCGTCCTTCAACCATCCGGTAGAAAATAAACTCATCTTCATAAACAGGGCCAAGTGCGTAATCTCCCAGTTCCGGAATAATGCCTCCCAAGCTCGCCTCCAGCTCTTTCGTATCGAAGACGACTTTACTGTCTACCGGCTTCTTTAATTCATGACGCTCACCTTTACCAAGCTTTGTTTTGATCTGGTAAGTCAAATCCCGCAGCTCAGGTGTCTCCGAAGGGATGCTTGTTCCAAGCTTAATCTGCTTCTCTTCCATAAGAGCTTGCGTTTCCGGCCGCAAATCGCTTACATCCGCGCTCGTCCGCAGCCCCTCCCGGATATTAGACCAGAGCTGGTACCCAAGCACGAGATTCAGCAGCAAAAATGCAAAAATCAGCACACTCTTCGCCCTGCCCCAGTCCATCCCTTCATCTCCTTCAACTACGATCCTGATCAGCTTCCGAAACGACCCAAACCCAGCTTACGGCTGCTCCGCGGAACCTCCGACATCACTATCGCTGCCACTCGCATTTGCTTCCATGCTGGCAGCATGATTCGCGTCACGCTCTCCAGCTATATAGCTATCCACGGGGACGGCATTGCCGATTCCTGCATTCGAGCCCGCGCTATCGCCGACAGCTGCTCCCGCTTCACTTCCATCTTTCGCATCGCTTGCATTCGTGCCTTCAAGACTGATCAAGCTGCTGATGTGTCCGGAAATCGGCCCGCCGCTCAGCTGAGCAATACCGCTGGATGCGGTATTATTGCCCTGCTCATCAACACTGCCTCCGCCGGAATTACTCGTCTTCTGAATCGGCGCGCCGCCCGGCTCACCGGGCATTGGCTTGTAGCCGCCCGGAATCGCTTGAAGCAGGTTCTCTTGCGTGCCATCTACAAGGCGGACGGCCCAGATTGGCTCCAGCTTCATCACATTCTTCTCTGTTGATATTGCCAGGAGCGCTGGGTAGATCGCAGACACTTCCAGTCTGCGATTGTAATTCTTGAGCGCATTCTCCAGCATATCTCCGCCCGGCAGCCAGCGGATGTCCCGCTGCTGCGCCTTCTTCTGCAGCGTAAGCAGTGAGCGTTCATACTCCGAAACAACACCTTGCTGCAAACGCAGCCTCATGCTGCCGAACATGAACGGCTCCTGGGGGATAATCGGATACGAGCCATAATACTGCTGGAACCGCAGCACTTGTACACTCTCGTACGTCCCCGCATGTGTGAAGCGATGCATGCCATCCCAGCCGCCATGCTCGTTAATGAACTGAATGGCCGCGTACACATTCTGACTCTCATTGTCGTCTCGGCCTTGTACCGATACGGGATCCGTAAAGCTGATCCATCTTCCATTCTGCTCCACCTGCAGCCCGCGCTTGCCATCTGTATAGATCTGCGAGCCGCCTTGGTCACTGATGACCCGCGTAACGCCGGGATCAAAGAACAAATACCGCTGCATCTGCTCCGGTGAATACGTTTCGTAGCCCACGGTCAACTGCATCGATTCCACCGGTCCATCCGGCGTATAGAGATCCTCGCCGACTTTCCGATAGTTCGTCTGATACTCGCCGTAACCGACATACATCTGAACGTCTTGTGCCGTCAAATCCGCTTTCACCGATTCATAGACGGTCAGATTATCGCTGCTGAAGAAATACGTTCGAATTTCATCACGATCACTGCTTTTATAAATCCATATCCGGTTCACGACATCATCCATAAACGTCGCGTCGCCTTCAAGCTTTAATACTTTGCTTAACAGTTCAACCGGAACGCCGCGCCCGAACCGCAGTTCAAGCCCTTCATCGCGATCACGAATCTCGTCCCAATCGACGACGACAGCTGCGCTCCGCTGGAAGCCTTTAAACTCGCGGCTCTTGATCTTGCCGAAGATCAAATTATAGAAATTCGAGGCCGGGTACAGAAGCGTATGTTTGCCCTTGCCCAGATGCAGCACCATGTCTTCCGGAAAAATAACGTTCTCGATCTTCTCTTTTTGTCCCATCGGCTCGGCCGGCGCATAATCCTGCTGCGGTGTAGTAGTCACACCGAGGCCCGGCATGCTGTATGCGAGCAAATAACTTTGAATCAGACTGAGAATAACGAGCGCTGTGAGCAACGCGGTCTTCAGTTTGTCCATCATGCGCTCTCACCTCCGCCGACTTGCACAGGCAGAATGACCGTTACCGTCGTCCCTTCATTAAGCTCGGAATCAAGCGCAATCGATCCGCCGTGCGCCTTCACAATTTCCCGGGCAATGGACAAGCCAAGACCGGTACCGCCCATGTTTCGCGAGCGGGCTTTATCGACACGATAGAACCGGTCGAAGATACGGCCAAGGTCCCGTTTCGGGATACCGATTCCCGTGTCCTTCACACTAATTGCGACCGAGGCTGGCTCCAGCCGACGTGCCGCAATTTCAATGCGCCCGCCGTCAAGCGTGTATTTGATCGCGTTCGAGACGAGATTATCAAGCACTTGATCGATCTGGTCGCGGTCGAGCCAGATCGACGTAATCGCGTCTTCTACCCGAACCGAAGCGCGAATTGCTTTCTTCCGCAGTTGGAAGGAGAAGCGGTCCGCCACTTCTTCCAGCATATCCGGTACATTCGTCTGCTGCCGCCTTAGCGGAGCTTGATTGGAATCCAGCCGCGATAGATGCAGCAGGTCTGTTACCAGTCGTATCATCCGCTCTGTCTCGTTACGGATAACGCCGACGAATCGCTGACCAAGCTCTCGCTCATCCATCGCGCCATCGTCAAGCGCTTCCGCGTAGCTCTTGATCGTCGTGAGCGGCGTACGCAGCTCATGCGATACATTCGCAACGAACTCGCGCCGCGATTGCTCAAGTCGCTCTTGCTCGGTGACGTCCTGCAGCACCGCAATCGTACCGCTGATGCCTTGGTCCCTCCGATGAATCGGCGTCAGCGTCACACGCATCAGCTCTTCCTCATCGCCTTCTGTCTCCAGATGATAGAGAATGGCCGACGGCTCATTCCCCTTCTGTAATCCCGTAAGCTGCGCTTCGTCCATACCGAACAAGTCGGCCAGGCGAATGCCCTGACAATCATCCTTGCGCAGCATTTCCTGCGCACGACGGTTCGTAATGATAACAACACCGCGCTCGTCGGCGGCCACGACCCCGTCACTCATATTCGCTAGAATCGAAGAAATCTTCTCTTTCTCTTCTTCCGTTGCTGATAGAGCATCGCGCAAGCGCATCGTCATATCGTTAAACACTTCGCTTAATCGCCCGATCTCATCGTTCCCGAGAACGGGTACCTGCTGGTCGAACCGACCTTCAGCAACTGCCGCAGCCTGGCGGGTCAGTGCTTTGATCGGATTGGTAATCGTATGTGCGAGCAGAATGCCGAGAACGCCCGTCAATCCAAGCGCGAAGAGCATCCCGGACATGAAGATCCGGTTAATCCGGTCTACGGTGGAGTACAGTTCCTTCATCGAGGCGACCAGATAGATCGCGCCTACGGTTTTCTCCCCATCTACGATCGGTTTGGCAATAATCTTCTTGCGCAAGCCATCCTCATCGATGATTTCCTCTTCATTATCGCGAATGCCCTGCAAGGCCCGGCTCACGGCCAGCGACGTATTCTTCTTGCCGATATAAGATTGATGCGACTGCATGGAGGTGGCTAACACCTTCCCGCTCGCATCCAATATTTGAATTTCCGCCTCGCTAATGCTGAACAAGCTGCTGACAAGCACGCTTAAATACTCCTCTGTCGTGTTCTCATCGGAGGTGCCTGTCTTGTCCAGCCGATTGGACAGCGTTTGCGCCGATAATTTCGAGAGCAGATTCGCCTGCTCGTTCATATTATTCGTAAACGTCGATGTCAGCGAGGTCTTCATCGTACTGATGAAATAGACGCCGATCAGCTGCATCGCAATTAGAATCAGCAACACATAAATAATAATCAGCTTAACTTGAATGGTTCGGAAAAACCGTATCCCGTTCATCCGTACCCGAACCCTCCGGATTTAGGATTACGCATCAAGTAACCGAGTCCACGGCGGGTCAAAATATATTCCGGACGGCTCGGATCATCCTCAATCTTCTCCCGAAGTCTCCGAATCGTAACATCCACGGTGCGGACATCGCCGAAATACTCAAACCCCCAAACCGCCTGCAGCAAGTGCTCGCGCGTCATCACCTTCCCGCAGTTGCGGGCCAGATAATAAACGAGCTCGTACTCACGGTGCGTCAAGTCGAGCGGTTCATTGTCTTTATAGACGACATACATGTCTGTATCGATAAATAAATTGAAAATCCCAAGCCCTTGCTTGTCCTCCGCAGCTGGCAAAGTGCCATTAGCCGCAGCAGCTGCAGAAGAGGACGCATCATTCTTCTGGCGCCGCAAATGCGCTTTCACTCGGGCAAGCAGCTCGCGTGTGCTAAACGGCTTCGTGACATAATCATCCGCACCAAGCTCCAAGCCGAGTACCTTATCCAGCTCGGTGTCTTTGGCTGTCAGCATAATAATAGGCGTTTGCAGCCGCGCGCGTACTTCTCGGCATACATCCATGCCATCCTTTACCGGAAGCATCAGATCGAGCAATATCAAATCCGGCAGCTCTTCAAACGCGAGCTTTACCGCTTCACCACCATCGAAGGCGCAAATGACTTGATAGCCTTCCTTCTCAAGGTTGAATTTTATAATATCCGCAATCGGTTGTTCATCATCAACGACTAATATTTTTCCGTGCATCGCTACACCGCCTGTCGCTTAGCAATCTTCCTCTATTCTACCATAGGTAGTGTCTGAGTTCCCAATGAAAGTTCCCTCATATGAGGGGAGAATTGGTCGAATTTCCGCGGATTTTGTGACTTTCCTCTGAACGCAAAAACACTGCCCGGCCATGAAGACCGAGCAGTGTTTCGTATGGTCTGCGATTGCTTCGCTTATAGGTACTTAAGCGGGTTTTGCAAAACGCCGTTCTTATGAACTTCAAAGTGCAAATGCGTGCCGAAGGAGTGACCGGTATTACCCATAATGCCGATCCGTTGACCCTTCTCAACCGTCTGACCACGCTTGATGGAAATTTTGCTAAGATGGCCGTATACTGTTTCATAGCCGTTATGGTGATTGATAATGATACAGTTGCCAAGCCCCGGACGTTGACCGGTGAAGCTCACTGTACCGTTGTCTGCTGCCATAATGTTGCGGTTACCCACCATATCAACGCCGCGGTGTAAAGCTCCCCATCGTTGACCGAAGCTGCTAGTTAAGCGTGCACCGGTTACCGGCCAGCTGAAGCGGCCGCTGCCTTCGCTTAGCATAACTTTCGTTCCTTTCATAACTATCGCCGGAACGGATGGCTTCAGAACAACTTCACTGATCAGCTCTTCACTCATCAAGTAGCCATTCTGTTTGACCAATCGGTACACCAATTGTTTCTTGCCGCTTTGGCCTTCGCGAATAACCTTCGACTGGCCCGCTTTCATATTGCTGTTCTTCTGAACGACCGTAGCCGGTTCAATCGATTCGGTTTCCGTCACGTTCTCGACCGTTTCAACAGTCACCTGTGGCTGAAGCACCGTCAGATCAAGCACGTCTCCGACTTTTATCATGTCATCTTTGATCCATTTGTTACGTTCATAGATGACCTGAGGCGAAATATCGAATTTGTGTGCAATACAACCGACGCAGTCACCCTCTTGAACCGTATATGAGGTCGGTTTCACGGTCCCTTTAATAAGCTGCAAATACAGCTGCTCAGGATCCGCGATGTCAGTTGGCTGTACTTCTGCTTCTTTAGTCGCAACCTTCTCGACAAATTTCACGGATTTCAATGCCGATTTGGATTTCAAGCTGCCGTCTGCAGAGAGGGACAATGCTGTCACTTCCGCTTTACCGGCTTTCACTTTCGGCGAGTATTTGCCTTCGACCCGCTTCAACAACGCAGTCGCCGTAGCCTTGTCCTTCACAACGCCGACGCGCTTGCCGTCTACAACGAGCTCTACGCCCGTAGCGTGTGAAGCAAGCAGTCCTTCCAGCTTCTGCAGAGTCCCAGTTGAATCCGGATTGGCATTGTAAGCGCTTTTATCACTATATGTGATCGTACCTGTGTCAAGCACCATATGTATGCCTGCGTTTTTCTCCTGGATCTGCTTCTCTTTGCTGCTAATCAACTCTTTAACCTGGGTCTCCGAGCTTACTTCCCCAATTAGCTTGCCATTATGATAAACTTCGACATAATCTACGGTGTGTGCTTGTACATAATGACTGCCGCTAAAACCCGCAATCGTCAGTAAAGCTACTGCGCCTACCGCTAGAAACAACGGTTTTTTGCTCAGTAATCGGTGTTTCGTACTAGCTTGCGTGCTATTTGGGTTGACGGTCCGAAAAGTCTGTCGGAATGAATTCCATACCTTCCGGATTCGACCCCTCTCATTAAAAAAGGCCATGATCGTCTCCTTTTCGCGTTATGGTTCATAACTTTGATGGGATTCGACAATGTAAATCCTACATTGTCAGGCTACGAATTATACTTTATCATAACGCTGCATTCCGATTCAACCAAACGACCTTGGCTTGACATTAATATTTGCTCAGAATTGCCAGCATTGCGTCGTATTCTGTCCGATCTAGGTGTTGCGCCATGAGCTGTTGGACCTGGGTCATCTCTGCATCCGTCAGCCCTTCCTCCATTAGAACCGATATCTTCTGCCACGCATCCTGCGGCAGCTTCGTCATCGTATTAAACAGCTTCTCTTTATCAGCGTCGCTGATTTGCGATTTCGCAGCATTGATTTCATCTGTCGTTATAGCATCCTCTTCATTCGATGAAGAAACAGCGCCGCTGCCTGCTTTCGGACCGGTTCCGCCCCCGATATCACTCAGTTGACCGCCAGGTGTCTCCGCGAAAGCATCCACTGACGAAGGTGAATCGCTATCCGATTCCGTATCCTTCTTCGTACTCGTTTCTTGCTTGCCGTTATCCGTCGAAGCCTCATTCTTACCTGCGCCAGTGTCTAATTTCACGTCAGCATCCTCGCTCTTATTTGTCGAGTCTGCCGAGTCCCCTTTCTGCTTCACAACCGGGTCAGCTCCCCATAATCCGCCCCAAACGCCGTTCAGTGCAAAAGGTTTCTGCTCGAGCGGAACATTAAACTGCTTCAGCAGCGTCTCGACATAGCTGTTGACGATATAGCCTGTCGTCCAGATCGATAGAAAACTGATCAGCAGTCCCGCTGCGATTGTTTTCGCCAGCCACCCTGTCATTTTCCACATGATAATCACCCTCCTATGCAAGGGCATTTTCGCCCATACTTCTTAGTATGGGCACGCAGCTTAGGAACCATTCACCAAGTCAGCGACTTATATTGGCAAAAAAGAAGAGGACCGCGATTTCTCGCAGTCCTCTATATAGGTGATCATTAACTGTAGATCGGTACTACCGGATTCGTTTGCTCGCGATTACGTCCAACGGAGAAAATCGCAATTGGAATACCGGTAAGTTCGGATACCCGCTCCACGTAGCGGCGCGTGTTCTCAGGCAAATCTGCCAGCGTCTTCGCGTTTGTGATATCTTCGCTCCAGCCCGGCATTTCTTCGTACACCGCTTCGCACTCGGAGATCAGCTTTAAGCTCGCAGGATAATGCGTAATGATTTCGCCGCGCAGTTTGTAGCCTGTGCAAATTTTAACCGTTTCAAGGCCCGAAAGCACGTCAAGCGAGTTTAAGGACAAGCCAGTAATTCCGCTAACGCGGCGTGCATGGCGGACAACAACAGTGTCGAACCAGCCTACACGGCGTGGACGGCCGGTAACTGTACCGTACTCATGGCCTTTCTCACGGATCCAATCACCGATCTCATTGTTAAGCTCAGTTGGGAATGGACCATCACCAACGCGCGTAGTGTACGCTTTGGCAACACCGATAACTTGTTGGATCTTCGAAGGGCCAACGCCGGAACCGATACAAACGCCGCCAGCTGTCGGATTCGAAGAAGTCACGTACGGATAAGTGCCTTGGTCGATATCAAGCATAACGCCTTGTGCACCTTCGAACAGAATACGTTTGCCTGCGTCGATTGCATCGTTCAGCACAACGGAAGTATCCGTTACATAAGGACGAAGCGTTTCGGCATAACCCAGGTACTCTGCAAGAATAGTGTCAGCATCAAGCTTCTCGCCGTTGTACACTTGCTCGATTACTTGGTTCTTCTCCACAATCATGCGGCGAAGCTTTGTTTCGAACTCTTCTGCATCAAGCAGGTCAGCGACACGAATACCGTTACGCGCTGCTTTGTCCATGTAGCAAGGGCCGATGCCTTTGCGAGTCGTACCGATCTTGTTATCGCCTTTACGCTCTTCTTCAAGGCCGTCAAGCACAAGGTGATACGGCATGATTAGATGCGCGCGGTCACTGATTTTCAGGTTCTCCGAGGAGAATCCATGTTCATGTATATAGTTAATTTCATCAATCAGTGCGGACGGATTGATAACCATACCGTTACCGATGACGCACACTTTATTTTCATTGAAAATGCCCGATGGAATCATCGTCAGCTTATATTTCTTATTGCCGATCATAATGGTATGACCTGCGTTGTTTCCCCCCTGGTACCGGGCTACAACATCAGCACCGTCCGCCAGAAAGTCGGTGATTTTTCCTTTGCCTTCGTCTCCCCACTGGGTTCCGACTACAACTACCGTTGACATGGATATACCCCCATTACAAGTTTTGCACGCACTGCCGAGGTGAAATTATAAAAACAAACATAATAGCTACCAGCTTGAGACAGCATGATTAGTTTAGCAGTCTGCAGTGGTAAAGTCAACGAAAAGCGAACAATTGTAAGGTCGTATATCGCATTGTTCGGAATTTCGATAAATGTGGGACAGAACCCTCCATTATTAGGAGGCGTGGCCCGGTTCTTGGTGCGATCGGTCTAAACCAACGAATTTATTGAAGTTCTTCAAGAAGGCAAGTTCGACGGTTCCTACGGGACCATTACGCTGTTTAGCAATGATGATTTCGATAATATTCTTCTTCTCGGATTCCTTATCATAGTAGTCATCCCGGTATAGGAACGCTACAATATCGGCATCTTGCTCGATCGAACCGGATTCCCGAAGGTCAGACATCATAGGACGCTTGTCCTGCCGCTGCTCAACACCCCGGCTTAGCTGCGAAAGTGCGATTACCGGCACTTCGAGTTCACGGGCGATCTGTTTCAGCGTACGGGAGATCTCTGATACTTCCTGTTGACGGTTCTCGCCGGCTTTGCCGCGCCCCTGAATGAGCTGCAAATAGTCAATCAGAATCATCCCAAGGCCGCGCTCTTTCTTAAGACGACGGCATTTCGCCCGAATATCCGATACGGTAATACCCGGTGTATCATCGATGTAAATTTGCGCTTCAGACAACGAACCAATCGCCATCGTTAGCTTTTCCCAATCGTCGCCTTCCAAATACCCGGTACGCAATCGGCCCGCATCCACGTTTGATTCCGCACAAATCATACGCTGCACCAGCTGGGCAGCCGACATCTCAAGACTGAAGATGGCAACTGTTTCCCGCGCCCGCACACCGACGTTTTGCGCAATATTAAGTGCAAAGGCCGTCTTACCTACGGATGGCCGTGCAGCCACAATAATAAGGTCATTTTTCTGGAAGCCCGCGGTCATTTTGTCCAAATCGGTAAATCCGGACGGAATGCCTGTGGAGCCGCCTTTATTCGAATATAAATGCTCCACTTTCTCGAATACTTCCATGAGCACGTCGCGAATGGATATGAATCCGTTACTTGAGCGACGGTTCGACAGTTCCATAATTCGGGCTTCCGCTTCACTCAGCATCGCTCCGACATCTTCAGCTGCCGCGTACCCATCCGAAACGATGTTCGTCGCTGTCCGAATGAGACGGCGGAGCATCGATTTCTCTTCAACGATCTGTGCGTAGTAGTCAACGTTAGCCGCTGTAGGAACAGCGTTACCCAGCTTCGCCAGGTAACTAACACCGCCGATTTCCTCCAGCTGCTGTCGATCCTGTAAATAAGCAGTCAAGGTTACCAAGTCAATCGGCTGGCTCGCTTCACCAAGCTCCACCATCGCTTCAAACAGCAGTTGATGCGACGGCAAGTAGAAGTCCTCGCTGCGCAGTCGCTCCATCGCCGTTATTAACGCTTCCGTTTGCAATAAGACAGCACCGAGTACCGCTTGCTCTGCTTCCATGTTCTGCGGCGGTATTCGGTCAAAATTCATCTCATTACTCATTGGTCCGCATGACTCCCCTTTTGATTGCTTTTATTCCTCCGCTGCATGTACACTCAGCTTCGCTTTCACTTCTGGATGCAGTTTCACCAATACTTGCGTAACGCCAAGCGTACGGATCGGCTCTTCCAGTTCGATTTTGCGTTTGTCGATTTTGACGCCTTGCGCCTCAAGCGACTCTGCGATTTGCTTGCTTGTAATAGCTCCGAACAAACGACCGCCTTCGCCGGCTTTCGTTTTAACAACAATTTTCATCGCTTCCAGACGTTCTGCAAGCGCCTTTGCATCTTCTTTTTCTTTTTCCTTCTTCTTCTGCTCGGATGCTTTCTGCAAATCCAGCGTCTTTAGGTTGCCATCGGAAGCCAGCTTCGCCAAGTTCTTCGGAAATAGGAAGTTACGTACATACCCTTCCGACACCTCTTTAACTTCACCCTTCTTACCTTGCCCTTTAACGTCTTGCAAAAAGATTACCTTCATTCGAATAACCCCTCTTCCTTATCAAGTTCTTGCAGCACCTGCTTCAGGCGCTGTGCTACTTCCACTACAGTTCCTTCTTGCTGCGCGGCTGCATTGGTCAAATGTCCGCCTCCGCCCATGCGCTCCATGACCACTTGCACGTTCATGTGGCCCAGTGAGCGGGCACTAATGCCGATCAGACCGTCCGGCCGCTCTCCAATGACGAAGGATGCGAGCACATCGGTCATATTAAGCAGCGTATCTGCCGTCTGCGCGATAAGCAGCTGCGAATACTGCCGCCCTTGCTCCGTCATCGCGATGGCGATATGCTCATACACAATTTCGGCCTGCTTAATAATTTCTGCCTTCTTAATGTATTCGGCCAAGTCCTCTTTCAGCATCCGCTGAATCAAGGTCGAATCTGCCCCATTGCGGCGCAGAAACGATGCCGCTTCAAAGGTGCGCGAACCGGTGCGAAGCGAGAAACTCTTCGTGTCGACGGTAATTCCCGCGAGCAGCGCCGTCGCCTCTCTTACATCCAGGAGCACACGATCGTTAATATATTGCAGCAGCTCGGTGATGAGCTCACAAGTCGAGGAAGCATAAGGCTCCATGTAGACCAGTATCGCATTCGCAATAAACTCTTCACCGCGTCTGTGATGATCTACCACTACGATTTTGTCTGTTTGCGTCAGCAGCTTCGGTTCTTTCACCATCGATGCTTTATGCGTATCAACGACGACGACCAGCGTGTTGCCGCCGATGAGTTCCTTAGCTTGTTCCGGTGTAATGAACCTCTTTGCAATCCGCTCTTCTTCCTTCAGCATTTCCATCATTTTCTGGATGGAAGGATTAACTCCCTCCAGCACAATGTACGCTTCTTTATTAAAGAGCATAGCAGCCTTCAGTACGCCAATGGAAGCGCCGATCGCATCCATATCCGGCATTTTATGCCCCATAATGACGACGCGGTCGCTTTCCTTGATCAGATCACGCAGTGCATGTGCAACAACCCTCGCCCGAACGCGGGTCCGCTTCTCAACGGCATTGGACTTACCGCCGTAGAACGACTGCCGCTGTCCGACCTTCACCGCTGCCTGGTCGCCGCCGCGTCCAAGTGCATAGTCAAGACTCGTTTGCGCCCAGTGACCAAGCTCCACGACGCTTTCAGCACCTGCAGCAAAGCCGATGCTAAGCGTCATGGGAATTTTATTCTCTGCCGTAATCTCTCGCACCTCATCAAGCAGAACAAACCGTGACAGTTCAAGCTGCTTTAGGGTCCGTTGATCGGTAATAACCAAGTACCGGTCAGAGGTGAGTCGTTTCAAGTACACATGAAACTTATTCGCCCAATCCGTAATTTCGGCAGTCGCCTTAGAAAGCAGCGTGCTGCGCTGTTGATCGTCCATGCCCTGTGTAACCTCATCGAGGTTATCCATCATGACGATGCCAAGCGCAAGCTTTTCTTCCTCATACCGCTTTGCCAGCTGCCAGCGCTGCGTGATATCACGAATGTAGAGCAACCGCTCATCGAATCGAAACTGCAGCTCATAAACCGAGTTGCCGACATGCGCTTCTACTGTGCCTTCACGTTCTTTCGCCTGTGAGAGCGTGGGGAACAGATCCTCCAATGACTCACCGACAACGGAATCCCGCTCCAGCATGTGCGTAACAAACGCATTGTGCCATTCTACGGTCTTGTCTTCGTTATAAAGAATAATTCCGAATGGTAAATCGCTGATAACCTCATTGCCGGCTTTTTTCACCCGATACGACAACGTCCCCAGATAGACCTTTAAATCGCGTCGGAAGGCTCGCTCCGCCATGACGGAGGAGAAGCCAACCGCTCCGGAGAGAAGCAGCCCCAGCATGCCGAGCTTCCATTCATAGAAAGCCAGTGTGACCGTCAGCAGAATCATCAGCACGAATGCCCATAAATGGTGCATGCCGTGCCAGCGATTAATTAAAAACTTTGGCATCGTTTCATTCGCCTCCGCATCACGATTTCTTAAACGCTTTACGGATTGGGAACGCTGCGTCAATAACCCCAATCAAGCTAAACGGTTGGAAAATCGCAACAACTATCGATAGAAGCACTGGTATCGCTTTGTTCCATTTGCGTTCATGCGCCACGAAGAAGAAGAAGCCCATCGCCTGAATGGAGAAAGCCAGCTGCATCAGCGGTACCAAATTATGAAGCGTCACCGTCATGAATGAAGAGCCCGTGTTCGGTGTAGCCATATCCGCTATGAGTACGATCAAGTAGTAAAACACAAAAATCCGTGGCAATCTCCACTCACGAGCCGCTTGCAAACGCGAAATCGTTAAACCGCTTGAACGCAGAGAAGGCGCTGCAATCGCATGCGTGACAATCGCAAGCAGAAAGGAAACGGTAATAAGCGCCATTGGGATGGAATGAATCAAGCTTTGCACATACGATTCCGTTACGGTTGCCGTCCAAACACTAGGCATGAGTCCTTGTTCCCGTAAGTTCTCCACTGTCGTCGTAATCATCTCGCGGATTTCATCTATCAAGGAGAAATCGAATACGAGGTCAAATACAACCAGCTCAAGCAGAAGCTGAGCAAGCACCGTTAATACGGTAGCTGTAATGACCTTCCGAGCGGGTGCTCCTTTGCGGTAGAAATGCCCCATAACCAGCGATGGCACTAAGAAGAACAGTCCCACAATAAGAGCTGGCAGTCCCATGATGAGTACGCCAATCCCATATACGGCTGCCATATGCAGCGTAAATGCCCGCTTGGACAAGGTCGTATAGAGAACGACTGTTGGCACCATTAATACGGCCGCAGCCAGCGCATTCATTACAGGGACTGCTACCAAGAGCAGCAGAATTAGCGCTGAGAAACTCCAAAGAATTGACTTTAAACCGGTTTTCAAACCGTTCACCTCTTGCTGATTTACTAGTACAGAACTAATGCTTTACTCCCCATTATATCACAAAACAATTCCGACAACACAGGGGACCTTGTCCAGTAGGAGCGTCTCATTCCCACGGTACATGTACGACAAAACGCCGCCCTCTTAGAGAGGACGGCGTTTGATTTAGCCGGCAGCCATTTCTTTGCTGGCTTGATGTTGATTTAAGATAAGTGCTTCACAATAATCGATAATATCGCTCCGACGTACAATGCCGATAAACCGATTCATGTCATCTACGACAGGCACAAAGTTCTGTACTTTCGCGAGTGAGATCAAATCTTCCATATTAGCATCAATTTGTACGGCTTTATTCGTCATGCGCATCTTTACGTCCGTCAGCTTCACTTTGTTCGTCTGATCAAAGGTCACTTGCGGGTTGTTCTTCATATACCACAGCAGATCACCTTCGGTCAGTGTTCCTGCATATCCGCCCTGATTGTCGAGTATCGGTACCGCCGTGTAGCGATGATGCTCCATCTTCTCGAGTGTTTGACGCAGTGTTGCGTCGAGCGTCAACCATACTACCTCTTGTTTAGGCAGTAGAAAAAAAGCAATATTCATGTTGCGTTCCCCATTCCCTTCTACTTTGTCTTTCCTGTTCGTGAAGAGCTCCGGGCCTAGCTGCAGCTTGACGTGCGCCTTTGATTCCAATAAGCGCCGCATTGCCGTTAATGCTTCTCTGATGCTGCTTTCGTTTTGGACGACAACGACTGCACAGGCTTCTCATCTTTAACCTGGTATTCCTCCGGAAGCGGCAGCTCTGCTTTCGTTTTCGCTGGATCCAGCCATGCCTTAATTAATTGCTGCGTTGCAGCTAAGTCTTCTTCATCCGCAAAATAATACCACGCGCCGTGATTCACCTTACGGTGTCCATTACCCTTCAGCGTGTGACTGTAGATTGTGCGGTTGTCGCTTTGCAGCATGCTCTTCGCCAGATCAATCATATGCTGCGGTGTTAAATCGGTTGTAAAATTAGCACCCATAATTGAAATAAGTTCAGGAATCTTCGTCCACTGCTGTACTTGCGAAGCCTTTGTCATAATCGCGTTTAGGAACTGCTGGTGACGTCCTGCACGGCTTGTATCTCCGCCTGCATCTTCACGGTATCGAACAAAGTTGAGTGCTTCAGTGCCATTGTAGAGCTCTTTACCGGCCTTAACGACGAACTTCTCGTGATCCGGGTCGTCATTGACCAGATCCTCCGTAATCGGAAGTGCGATTCCGCCCATGGCGTCAATCACTTCACGGAAGCCGGTAAAGTTAATTGTAGCATAATGATCGATTGTGGTGCTGAATAACCTTTCCACCGTTTCGACCGACATTTTCGGACCGCCAAAAGCATAAGCATGTGTAATCTTATCTTCCCATTGGTTGCCGGACTTCGTTGTTTTGCCTACGATATCCACATAAGTATCACGGGGGATGGAAACCATTAAAATGGCGCCATCGATCGGTCTGATGACCGTATAAATCATCGTATCTGAGCGACCTACCTCTTTATCCCTCTGATCGACGCCGAGCAGCAGCATGGAGAACGGCTCCTCCGGCTTATACGTTGTCTTGACCGGCTCGTGGCCTTCCAGCGGCTGATACGAATTCTCCAGCTTGTCCTTAACCGATCCGGATAAGAAAACATCAAAGCCCCACATGGCCAGCGCATTTCGATTGAAATAACCAGCCGTTCCTGCAACGATTACGATAATAAGGATAGCTGCCAGCCATTTATACGTTCGTCTTGATTTTCTCGGTTGCATATTCGTTGTAACGCTCCATTCTCTACAAATCTATTTACACGGGATTTCCTTATTCTAAACGATTATGTGTACCCGAAAGTTACAAATGGTTAACGATATTCCTTTGTCAATTCTGGCGATTTCAACCAAGCATAGTTTGACCTACGCTTGAATACATACCTACAAAGGGAGGGAGCATCATTATGCAAGCACCGTTGTTTGGACCTGACCCATCATCGACAGGCATGGACCCTAAGATTGTCGGGCTCCTTTGTTATTTGGGCAGCTTTGTAACCGGCATCTTGTTTCTTGTACTGGAGAAGCGCAGCAACTTCGTGAAATTTCATGCCATGCAATCGATCCTCGTGTCTGTTGTACTTGTTGTTATTAATATTGTGCTCGGCTTTATCCCGTTTATCGGCTGGCTTCTTGGCATTTTACTTGCTCCGCTGTCATTTATACTATGGATTGCATTAATGCTCCTCGCCTTACAGGGCAAAAGGTTCAAGCTGCCTGTTATCGGCGATTACGCAGAGCAGCAAGCGAGCAAGTTTTAACAGCTTTAATGAACGCAAAAAAGGCAGCCGGATTGGCTGCCTCTTCATTACGTCCTATTCCGTTGTGTAAGGCAACAACGCTACTTGACGGGAGCGTTTGATCGCTACAGTCAGAAGACGTTGATACTTTGCACTTGTTCCAGTTACACGACGTGGCAAAATCTTGCCGCGCTCGCTGATAAATTTACGAAGCAGGTCCGTATCTTTATAGTCAATGTGCGTAATTTTGTTAGCTGTGAAGAAACATACTTTACGGCGTTTGTTACGGCCTTTACGACCGCCGAATTTGCGTTCTGGACGCTCGTCGCCACCATCTCTTTGCTTAAAGCTCATGTTCATCCGTCCTTTCAGTTAGAATGGCAAATCATCTTCCGATATATCGATCGGGCGTCCGTCATCTGAGAACGGATCACGACTATTGTTGTTCCTTGGTGTGCCTCCCGAACGGCCTCCACCTTGTGGATTACCACCGCTGGTGCCACCTTGTGGGTTGCCTCCACCGTAGTTACCGTTTCCGCTGCCATAACTTGCCGCACCTTCATCACGCGGACCATTCTCACGGTTGCCGGATTCCAAGAAACGCACGTTATCAGCAATGATTTCAGTCACATAGACCCGCTTGCCTTCGTTGTTCTCGTAATTCCGTACCTGAATACGGCCTTCAACCGCTGTTAGGCGGCCTTTGCGCAAGTAGTTCGCACAAGTTTCAGCGAGCTGACGCCAAGTAACGATCGGAATAAAATCCGCTTCCCGCTCGTTCTGACCACCGCTCGTAAACGGACGATCCACCGCAAGTGTAAATTGCGTTACCGCAACACCTGCTGGTGTATAGCGCATTTCAGGATCCTTTGTTAATCTACCTATGAGAATAACACGGTTCAACATCGTTTATCGCCTCCAATCGAAACATCCTTGCGTTGATGAGACTAAGCTACATCTTTAACAACTAAGAAACGGATAACTTCATCCGTGATTTTCATGACACGGTCAAGTTCAGCAATAACGTCTGGAGTTGCGTTGAAATGTACCAGCACGTAGATACCGTCACGAATCTTGTTGATTTCATACGCAAGGCGGCGTTTACCGATCACGTCATGCTTTGTGACCTCTCCACCGTTTCCGATGATTGCTTGGAACTTGTCAGTCAAAGCTTGTACCGACTCTTGTTCCACATCCGGACGAATAATGTACATCACTTCGTATTTGCGCATATGTTTCACCTCCTCTTGGACTATGCGGCCCCCCCGAAAGGGAGCAAGGAGCGAGTTAATTTCTCGCATACCTGAATACTATACCAAACTTAGTCCCCACTTGACAAGTGTTGATTCCAGTCATTCGCCTGCCTCTTTCTTCCGTTCATGATCCAACCTCATTTGTTGCACACTAATGACCAGGACGGAATCTCTGCGTCCTCATTTGTGCAACCGCACTGGAGGTGTATTTCATTAATGGGTGAATGGACAGAATTTCGAGAAGGCGACCGCGCGCCAAACGATGGATTGTATATTGAAATCGGCGAAGCATCGTTCCATATGGGCGTTAACAATCCGCAGAAGGTAAGATTGGCGAAAGGCGATAAGTTCCCGTCCCTTTCGAATAAGGACCGCAAGTGGAAACGAATGTATTAATTTTTTGATCTTTTTCAAAACCATTTGTATAGAAGATAAGTAAGCTGCGCATTATAATTGTTGACGGTGTAAAGAGAGGTGTGGTTCCGTTGAACCCATTCATGCACGAACCTCAAGGAGATTTTGTCCACTCAGCATAGAAGCGGAGGGATGTGCCAAAGACCAGTGTCTGTAACACACGCACACCGACTAAAGATCGGTGAACCGAGGTTTCTTACGAAGAGCTTGTAGTGACTGTTTTCTAAATCAAACACCGTTGGAGGAAGGGCTCGCGAGAGCCCTTTTTTCCATTTTGTCTGCGACATTGGAAACAAAGCGCTCCTGAGGACCCTTTTTTCCATTTTGTCTGCGACATTGGAAACAAAGCGCTCCTGAGGACCCTTTTTTCCATTTGTCTGCGACATTGGAAACAAAGCGCTCCTGAGGACCCTTTTTTCCAATTGTCTGCGACATTGGAAACAAAGCGCCCCGGAGGACCTCTATCTTATGCCAAGAACGTTGCCGCTGAGTTCCCTCGACCGCCCTAGCGTCCCTTCTCTTCTTCCCTTTACATAGGAACTGAGCTCTTTAGATACGACTCCTATCTCTGCTCATAAAAAAACTTAAATACAAAACAAAAAAACGACCCGCTAGGGTCGTTGATTGATTGATTAAATTATGGCGGAGAGGGTGGGATTCGAACCCACGCACGCTTTGACACGCCTAACTGATTTCGAGTCAGCCCCCTTGGGCCTCTTGGGTACCTCTCCATAAATGTCAATCAGCAGAACTTATCTTACCACGGTGCTCGTCCAATTGCAAGCACTAATTGCTTGATGTTCCATTAAAGCTTTCTCCCTCATTTACGCCCTCTTCAGCCTTCGAACGAAGCACCTTTTTCAAGTTTTTCTCGAACTTTGCACGCGGTATGAGAACGCTGTGTTTGCAGCCGACGCATTTGATTCGGATATCCATGCCCATGCGAATGATCTCCATCTCATTTGTTCCACATGGATGCTGCTTCTTCATTTGTACAACATCGCCCAGTTCAAACTGCTTCCTCTCCATTACAGTCCGCTCCCTTTCCCCTAAAGCTGTTTATACACTCTATCGTATCCCTTTAAGCCTCATAACTCAATGGGCTCATACCGATCTTCGACCTGTTTGAATATACCTCGAATCTCTACACTCTCTTGGTTGATGACATCCTTCACAACTAGCAAATCACTCTCCGGAAAATGAATGGATAGCGCGCAGCCAGCAGTAATTTGCTTCGGAGTTGGGCAGATATCTATTTCAATCTCAGCATATTCTAATAGCATTTCCGCCCGCAGTGCCTGCTGGGTGGAGTCAAAGGCAATAAGCATGCATCTGCGCCTCCTGATTGTTTTATTGTAGGTTCGTTAGTCAAGCAAGTATAAAATGGTTGTCCTAACCATATACTAGTAACCAAGTGATAACAACAGTTTCTCTATCGATCGGGTAGTTGGAATTCATAGAGTTGGCGGGAGGATAATCTATGAAATTGCCAGGAATGAAAGAAACACCGCTCAAAGTACCATACACAGAACCTAACATTACAGGACTGCTGATGAACCGAATTACGTACCTTTTGGACAACGTCCCTGCTGATCGCAGGCTTGTTGTTGTATGTGTAGGTACTGACCGTTCCACAGGCGATTCACTCGGACCTCTAGTCGGCACTTCTCTCAGTAAGTATCGGAGCCCCTTCTTCGATCTTTATGGCACCCTGGAGGAACCCGTCCATGCAATGAACTTGGATGAAACCTTGATCGACATCAACAAGTTTGTCCGCAAGCCTTTTGTCATTGGGATAGATGCCTGCTTGGGTCAAGCCGCTAGTGTCGGCTGCATTCAAGTCGGTTCTGGTCCTGTTCGTCCAGGTGCCGGCGTTAATAAAGACCTTCCGCCTGTCGGTGACATCCATATTACGGGCATCGTGAATGTCGGCGGATTTATGGAGTATTTTGTTTTGCAAAACACTCGTCTTCATCTTGTAATGCGTATGTCTGATATTATTGCACACAGTCTCTTCTTAGCCATTATGAAATGCGTACGCCCTACTTCGATTCCCGCTGCGACGCAAGACTGATCGCTTCTTTTTCTTCGGGAGTTAGCGGATACCTCGATTGACCTTCTTGCACCGGCTTGGCGTAGACGAAAGTATTCTCTCGTCCGTGAATGCCGCTTAGTACCATTCCGTCTTCAGCATCATCAATAACAGCTATTGAGAAACTCAGATCATTTCCTCGTTCTGCAAAAGCATTATAGCGATGAATACCAATGTTGCCCTTCTTCTTCTTCAGTGTATCATTTAAGGCTTGAACACTTTGCTTCAGTTTACTCTGTCCTTCTTCCTGAGCATTAAGGCGCTGCTTCAGTTCCACGATGACGCTTTCCAGCTCTTCGACTCCTGCACCACTCATAAACTGCGTGTAACTTTTACGCAATCGTCTCAGCTTACTGCTAATGATGAAACTGCGTACCAACAAGATCAGAACAACAACAAGCAGTCCAATCGTTATCCAATCAGACGGTTTTTCAATAAGTTGATCCATGATGTCTTACTCTCCCCCGTTTAAAGCACGCTAGCTGTAGTGCTGCCTTATTTCCTTCACAGCCGCTATAAGCGCTTCGACCTCTTCTTTAGTGGTGAAGCATCCAACACTTGCGCGGATTGCCCCTGTTTCCTTCGTCCCTGCAATTGCATGTGCGAGCGGAGTGCAATGGAATCCGGTGCGTACAGCAATTTGATAATGTTGATCTAAAATAAATCCGATCTCAGACGGATCTGCTCCCGGCAAAACGAAGGACACGATTCCAGTCCGCGGTTTGCCGAGTTTTGGGCCAAGGATATGAACTCCATTCAAAGCATGAAGTCCCTCCATCAATTGCTGTGTCAGCATCCATTCTCTAGTATGGATGTTTTGCACCGTCTCATGCAAAATGTGCTGCACACCAGCCTTTAACCCATTAATTCCAGCTGCATTCTGAGTGCCAGCTTCATACCTGTCAGGGCGCACAGTTGGCTGTTCAATCGCCTCCGACTGACTGCCCGTGCCACCGTGCAGGAGCGGCTCCAACTCCACGTTGGGGTTAATATACAACCCGCCTGTCCCCTGCGGTCCCAGCAGCCCTTTGTGGCCCGGAAACGCGAGCATATCGATCCCCATTTGCTCGACGTTAATCTCCAATAACCCAGCTGTTTGAGCTGCATCTACAAGCAGCTTTATTCCATGTTTGCGTGTAATCTCTCCAATTTCCGCAACAGGTAGTATGGAGCCCAACAAATTAGAACTATGATTCACAATAACAAGCTTTGTGTTAGTCTGTATCGCAGCTTCAATTTGTTTCGCGTCCATTTCCCCAGCTTCATTCGGTTCCACGTAGCTAACCTCAATGTCATGTACGCGTTTCAAATATTCCAATGGTCTTCGCACAGAATTGTGTTCTACAGCAGTTGCAATCACATGGTCGCCTTTTTTTAGTATTCCTTTTATTGCTGTGTTTAGTGCCATAGTTGTATTTAATGCAAAAGCAATATCATTAGGGTTCGATATTTCGAACAGTTTTGCCAGCGATTTTCTCGTATTGAACAGAATCCTGCTTGCTCGAACAGCCATCGCATGACTGCCTCTTCCTGGGTTAGCACCATCGCGCTCCATGGCCTCTATTACAGCTTCAATTACCCCCGTTGGTTTAGGCCATGACGTTGCCGCATGATCAAGATAGATCAATCCCTTGCCTGTTGTCTGCTGCATCAATATCCCTCCTCTAGCCAACACACCGAAACGCCTTTCAATCCTAACAATAGCATACTCGATTGGCTCCCCTACTTCAAACGGGGATTCCCAATCGAGTATGCTATTAAAGTTTTGGTATTATGATAATTGTTGCAGTAATTCCAGTAATCGTTCTAAATCTTGTTTATTATAATAGAGCAGCTCAATGCGACCTTTATCTTTCTGCTGTTTAATCTTAACCGTCGTCTTAAACTGTTCCCTCAGTGTCTCTTCCAATTGATCGATATAGGGATCGCGTTTTTTAGATGATTGCGACTTTGATTTCTCTGCCGCTGGCTGATCTAAATTTTTGATCGCCTCTTCTAATTGACGTACACTCCACTCGTTCGTAATGGTCAGATCAGCAAGTTCCTTTTTGCGGGCATCTTCCTTCACACCCACAATTGCCCTTGCATGTCCCATCGAAATTGTTCCACGTGAAACATTATCTTTGATTTGTTCTGGCAGTGACAACAACCGCAAGAAGTTAGCGATGTGTGATCTCGACTTGCCCACCTTCATGGAGAGTTCTTCTTGTGTTAGTTCAAATTTATCCATGAGTGCTTGATATGCAATTGCAAGCTCCATTGCGTTGAGATCTTCGCGTTGAAGGTTCTCAATTAATGCAATTTCCATTACCTGTTGGTCAGAAAAGTTACGGATTACTGCCGGTATCGTTGGATTGCCACAAAGCTGCGATGCACGAAAACGTCTCTCACCGGCAATAATTTCATACCCTTTAAGAACGGTACGCACAATAATCGGTTGAATGACACCATGTTGTTTGATTGATTCCGCGAGTTCTTTAATCGCATCGTCATCAAAAGTCTTCCGCGGTTGATACGGATTCGGACGAAGTTGTGTTAACGATACCTCTACAACTTTATCATCTTCGCTTACGGATAGCGATGGGATAAGCGCATCAAGTCCTCTACCTAGCCGCTTGCTCATACATAATCACTTCCTTCGCGAGTTCAAGATACACCTCTGCCCCTTTGGATCTTGGATCGTAAGTAATGATAGATTGTCCATGCGAAGGAGCTTCGCTTAAGCGGACATTTCTTGGGATAATCGTTTGGTACACCTTTTGTTGAAAGTATTTTTTCACTTCCTCGATAACTTGAATGCCTAGGTTTGTCCTAGCATCAAACATCGTAAGCAATACACCTTCAATTTGAAGTGTTGTGTTCAGATGTTTCTGAACTAGACGTACTGTATTTAATAGCTGGCTCAAACCCTCCAGCGCGTAATATTCACATTGAATAGGAATGATAACCGAATCAGAAGCTGTTAAAGAGTTAATCGTCAAGATGCCCAATGATGGAGGGCAATCAATCAAAATGTAATCATACTGATTCTTCACCAAGGCAAGAGACTTTTTCAAGCGCTGCTCACGAGAAATCGTTGGAACAAGCTCGATTTCCGCTCCGGCCAGTTGAATCGTAGCTGGGATTATATTAAGACCTTCAATATTAGTAGAACAAGTAGCGTCTTTCGGGTGAACATCGTTAATAAGCACATCGTAAATACAATGCGCAACGTCTGCTTTATTAATTCCAATTCCGCTCGTCGTATTACCTTGTGGGTCAATATCTACGAGCAAAACTTTCTTGCCAAGCGAAGCTAGACAAGCACCCAGATTAACGGACGTGGTCGTTTTTCCGACACCGCCCTTCTGGTTCGTTATTGCTATCGTTTTAGACAAACCGTTCACCTCTATGTTGATTACTTTATTGAAGCTTTATAAAACGATAATTATTTGGGTAAAAGCATACTCAAAGATCATTATCGCATATTTTCAAGAAAATGACGATGCCGTCCCTGGTTCGGACGGCTGGTCGATTGGCTATTATCGTTTTGGAATCTTAATTACAATTTCGTAATGATCCTCGTAATCTTGTTCATTGGTTTTAATTTGCAAACCTGATCCCGAAACCATATCAATGGATTGTCTTATTGTATTAAGCGCCAAACGCACATCCTTCGTAAAGGAAATTCGCTTTGGCTTTTTAGCTTTCGTAGCTTCTTTGTAGAAAGCCACTCGAGCTTCGGTTTGTTTCACGTTCAGTTCTTTAGTAACAATGTCGTCAAGCACTTTCAATTGCAGCTCTTCCGTATCAAGCGATAACAATGCTCTTGCATGACGCTCCGTTATTTTACGTTCCATCAATGCATTCTTAATTGTTTCACCGAGACCAAGAAGCCTAATTTTGTTGGCTATTGTTGATTGGCTTTTCCCCAAGCGCTGAGCCAAGCTTTCTTGCGTAAGATTGTGAAGATCAATAAGTTTTTGATAGGCGACTGCTTCCTCTATGGATGTAAGTCCCTCACGTTGAAGGTTCTCAATCAGAGCAATTGAAGCCGCTTGAGAATCATTGAATTCACGAACGATAGCCGGAATCGTCTCAAGACCAAGTTTTTTAACCGCGCGAAAGCGCCGTTCACCTGCAATGATTTCATATCTGCCGCCACGCACCCTTACAACGATTGGTTGTATCATGCCATGTGTGCGGATGGTTTGACTGAGCTCCTCAATACGATCATCGTCGAAGACAGTACGCGGTTGATACGGACTTGTATCCACATCTTCAATTGGAAGCTGCTTCACTTCATCTTGGCTTACATTTTTGGAATCACTCAATCCAAATAAACGTGAGAACTGTTCTTTCATATCGTCAACTACCACCCGATTTCAAAGTGCCGAGTATTGTCGTTCCTATATAATTCGCCGGCTGTAAGTTGATTTCCTGCTTGACAGACATATATTATCGAAACAATTGTGACTATCCGTGAAATGTTCCACGTGAAACAAAATCGAATTATAATCACTACATAATTGGTTGTTTCAGTGGTAAACCCGCTTTTCTTGGATACTTCGCAGGTGTGGCTCCAAGTTTCTCTATCAAAAGAATGTGACGATCAGATTGTTCGAAAGGCAGCTTCAAATGTTCTACAGAAGTGAGTTTCGCCTTCAGTTCGATCATGCTGCGTTTGGATTCATTAGCTTCCTCAGCAGGATCAGACCCCTTCATTGCAGCGAACACTCCACCTTTGCGGACAAAAGGAAGACATAACTCATTTAATCCGCTAAGCCTTGCAACCGCTCTAGCAGTTACAACATCATAGACATCTCGGTGATTAGTTAGGCGTGCAATGTCCTCGGCTCGCCCATGAACACATTCCACATGATGAAGACCTAACGTTTGAACAACATGCTGTAAAAATTGAATGCGCTTGTTTAAGGAATCTACAATCGTAATTTTAAGATGCGGAAAACAAATTTTCAACGGTAGGCTTGGAAAGCCGGCACCCGAACCGATGTCCGCCAGTGAAGATACTTTATCCATCTTCACAAAGAAAGAGAGAGTCACGGAATCGTAGAAATGTTTCTCATACACCGCTTCTCTCTCCGTAATGCCTGTTAAATTCATTTTTTCGTTCCATTCCACAAGCAGTTCATAATACGTTTGGAATTGCTCCAGCTGGAGCGACGTAAGTGCCACTCCATGCTCTTGCAATAATTCAATAAACCAAGTATCGGTAGCGTTCATAGTTACCCCCGTGCTGCGACAACTTTATTATAGTGCTCTAAATAGACGAGAAGAATGGAGATATCAGCCGGTGTTACACCGCCAATTCGTGACGCTTGCCCAATCGACAATGGACGAATGTTGGACAAATTCGATTTTGCTTCTTTGGAAAGATTGTTGACCGCCATGTAATCAATATCATCCGGGATCCGCTTCTTCTCCATTTTAGCAAGACGCTCAACCTGTAATTGCTGTTTCTCGATATATCCGGCGTATTTAATTTGAATTTCAACTTGCTCCTTCATATCATCCGTAAGCACTTCCGGCGATGGAGACAGTTGATCAATAATGCCATACGAAACTTCCGGACGTCTGAGCAAGGAAAGTCCATCCGTTGTCTGTGTAATTGGAGTGGATTGAGCTTCCTCCAGTAACTGTAACGTAATTTCATCAGGACGAATCTTCACTGTTTTCAAACGCTCAATCTCTTGCTCCACCAACAACTTCTTCTGCGAGAACTTCTGATAACGAGCTTCAGAAATCAAACCTATCTCATAACCGGTTGGAGTCAAGCGCAAATCGGCATTATCATGTCGGAGCAACAATCGGTATTCCGCTCGCGAGGTTAACAGGCGGTAAGGCTCTGTTGTACCTTTTGTCACCAAATCATCTATCAGCACACCGATATAGCCTTGCGAACGATCAATGATAACCGGTGGTTTCCCTTGCGCTTTACGTGCTGCATTAATACCAGCCATAACGCCTTGTCCCGCTGCTTCCTCATAACCGGAAGTTCCATTAATTTGTCCAGCTGTGAATAAACCCGGAACCACCTTCGTTTCAAGCGATGGCCACAGTTGTGTTGGAACAACGGCATCGTACTCAATGGCATAGCCCGTGCGCATCATTTCAACTTTTTCCAATCCTGGGATAGAACGGAGAATGCTCAGCTGTACATCCTCAGGCATACTAGTAGAGAGCCCTTGAACATAATACTCCGATGTGTTCTTCCCTTCAGGCTCTAAGAAGATTTGATGCTTCGGTTTATCGGCGAAACGTACAATTTTATCTTCTATAGACGGGCAATAACGCGGACCCGTTCCCTCAATAGCACCGGAGAACATAGGAGCACGATGAAGATTATCGTTAATAATCTTATGTGTTTCTTCTGATGTATACGTGAGCCAACATGGGAGCTGCTCATTATCCGAATACTCCGTTTCATAAGAGAAGAACTTAGGCTTCTCATCACCAGGCTGAATCTCTGTTTTAGAGAAATCGATCGTATCCTTATGCACGCGAGGCGGCGTTCCGGTTTTGAAACGAACAAGCTTCAAGCCAAGTGCACGCAAGCTCTCAGACAACTTAATCGAAGGCTGCTGATTGTTCGGCCCGCTCTCATACATCAACTCACCCATGATCACTTTACCGCGCAGATATGTTCCTGTCGTGACAACAACCGTTTTCGCCCGATACTCTGCACCTGTCTTCGTAATAATCCCTACACAAGTGCCATCCTCAATAATGAGTTCCTCCGCCATCCCTTGGCGAAGAGTCAGATGATCGGTTTCTTCAATCGTTTGTTTCATAAAGTGCTGATAAAGAAACTTATCCGCCTGCGCGCGCAGCGCGTGAACAGCTGGTCCTTTACCCGTATTAAGCATCCTCATTTGGATAAACGTTTTATCAATGTTGCGGCCCATTTCCCCGCCAAGCGCATCAATTTCACGCACAACATGGCCTTTGGCCGGTCCGCCAATCGATGGATTACATGGCATGAAAGCAACCATATCTAAGTTAATCGTAAGCAACAGCGTCTCGCAGCCCATCCGCGCAGCAGCGAGTGCAGCTTCAACACCCGCATGACCGGCACCAACCACAATGACATCAAAATCTCCTGCATGATATCCCATTACTTTACCCCTCCTTGCCTTTACAACTAAAATTATTTACCTAAACAGAACTGAGAGAAAATTTGATCGATTAGCGAATCTGATACCGAATCGCCTATCAATTCACCTAATTGCTCCCATGCTGTGCGCACATCAATTTGCACAATATCAATCGGAATCCCGATATCCGTCGCTTCCATTGCCTCAACAAGCGATTGGCGGGCATGACCGAGCAGCGTAATATGTCGAACATTGCTGACATACGTCAAATCCGCGGATTCCAATTCGCCGCCAAAGAACATGCGCTTAATAACATCCTCCAGCGTTTCGAGCCCTTGTTCATGCAGAACCGACAAACGTACGATTTGCTCAGCGGTAAAAATGGCTTCTACCTCAGAAGTATCCATCACTACGGGAAGATCCGTCTTGTTCAGCAATACAACAACAGGTCGGTTTCGAAACTGCTCCATCAGCAAACGGTCATCCGGATGCAGCTCTTCATTTACATTAAGCACGAACAAGATAAGATCCGCTTCTTCAAGCGCCGAGCGCGAGCGTTCAACCCCGATCCGTTCCACCACATCCGCAGTTTCACGGATGCCGGCTGTATCCAGCAATCGCAGCGGAATTCCGCCAAGTGTCACGTACTCTTCAATGACATCACGCGTTGTACCCGGAATGTCTGTCACAATTGCTTTGTTCTCCTGTACCAGCGCATTAAGCAGCGAAGATTTGCCGACATTTGGACGCCCAACAATCGCCGTCATAATGCCTTCTCTTAATATCTTGCCTTCGCTTGCCGTTTTTAACAAACGATCGATTTCGGCACATGCCTCTGTGCAGCGCTCACGGATATAATCACTCGTCATAGAAGCCACATCATGCTCCGGGTAATCAATATTGACTTCAATATGTGCAAGAAGCTCGATCAGATTGTGCCGAAGCGCTTTAACCTTCTTCGACAGCATCCCTTCGGCTTGCTTCATCGCAACTGAGAATGCACGATCCGACTTGGAGCGGATCAGATCAATGACTGCCTCTGCCTGCGTCAAATCGATTCTCCCATTTAGGAATGCACGCTTTGTAAACTCGCCGGGCTCTGCTATCCGAACGTCCCCAGAGCGAAGCAGTAGCTCCAGGACGCGCTTAACTGCGACAACACCGCCGTGTGTGCTTAGCTCGACGACATCTTCCGCCGTAAACGAACGCGGCCCCCTCATAATCGTCAGCAAAATCTCTTCTACGACTTCACCGTTAATGGGATCGACAATATGCCCATAATGGACGGTATGCGAATCAGCCGTGACAATATTCGATTTGGATCGGAAACATTTTGCACTTTCAGCAACCGCCTCAGGTCCACTTACCCGTATAACGGCAATGCCGCCCTCTCCGACGGCAGTCGAAATGGCGGCAATCGTATCTTGAATCATCATGTTATTTTCCCTCATATTTAAAAAAATGAGCAATGACCATTAAAGAGCCATTGCTGAAAAAGAGCTGTATGCATCTTACTTAAGCGTAATTACGACACGGCGATTTGGTTCATCGCCTTTACTGAATGTTTTAACCTTAGAGTGATTCTGTAATTGCGAGTGAATGATCTTCCGCTCGTGCGGGGACATCGGCTCCAGTACAACTTCCTTACGTGTACGGATAACATGTCCCGCCAACCGATCGGATAAATCCTCAAGCGTCTTCCGACGACGCTCACGAAAATCTTCCGCATCAAGCACAATGCGAAGATGGCTGTTGGAATAACGGTTGGCCACAATATTGACCAGGTATTGCAAAGCGTCAAGTGTTTGGCCTCGACGTCCGATGAGCATGCCAAGATCGCCGCTTCCCGATAACGCGAGGGTTAATCCGTCTTTCGAATCGTTACGAGCAATCGTAATGTCAAGCCCCATCGTTCTTGCCACTTCGGTGATGAATCGTTCCGTTTCAAGGAGCGGATCTTTGGCTGTTGCTGCAGGTACCGAAGGTGTCTTCACCTGCTCGATCACAGGTACGAGCACGAGCTCCACTTTCGCAGCTCGCGCACCGATCAAGCCGAATAATCCTTTAGACGGTTTCTCCAGAACAGTTACATTAACGCGATCCGCTGACACTTGCAATTCCGTTAAACCATTTTGTACAGCATCTTCGATCGTTTTGCCCGATGCTACGATTTTCTTCATTTCGCAGGTACACTCTCCTTGCCCTTAGGTGAGTTGCGTACATATAGGAAATAGTTTTGCACAATCGTGTAGATATTGCTGAATACCCAGTAAAGAGGCAATGCAGCCGGGAATGACAACGCCATAACGAAGATCAATACCGGGAAAATCATCATAATCCCTTGCATCGCTGGCATTGTTTTCTGCTGGGACGACATCATCTTAGATTGAATGAACGTTGTAATGGCAGCCAGGATCGGCAGCACATAAGTATGATCCTTCTCACCAAGCTCCAACCACAGGAATGTATGCTCACGAATGTTTTCATTCATATAAATCGCATTATAAAGCGCAATGAAAATCGGCATTTGCACGAGCAGCGGCAGACAACCAGCAAGCGGGTTAACTTTATGCTGTTGGAACAGCTTCATCGTTTCTTCCTGCTGCTTTTGTGGATTGTCTTTATGCTTCTCTTTCAATTTCGCCAGCTCTGGCTGCAAGGCCTGCATCGCTTTCGAGCTGCGGTATTGTTTAATCGTAAGCGGGAGAATCAGCGTTCTGACGATGATAACCATTAGCAGAATCGCGATACCATATTCGCCGCCGAACCATTTGGCAAACGTTTCAAGCACTAACGAGAAGTAATACACTACGTTTCTCTGCCAGAAGTTGCCGTGTTCAAGATCAGTCATTGATACCGTGTGAGTAGCCGAAGAACAGCCGCTCAGAAAAAGCATGACCGCAATTAGCGCAATTGCCGTCAGCCATGTTCGTTTCGAAATACGGGACAACATGTAAATCTCCTCTCTGCATACCGATGGCGTAAGGTCCAGTAATAAGGACCATTGCATTTTCATATTCGAATAAACTATATCACATTTTATGGCACAAAGAAACAAGCCTCCTGTGCACGTAAAAGCGATTACACACCTTAACGTGAAGTCTTCAGAAGCCCTGCTCGTTTCAATACGTGAAGCATGCTTTTTTCAAGTTCCTTCAACTCAAGACCTACTGCCGGCTTCCTCACAATGACGATAAGATCCAGCTGCCCAGTTATACGGTCCTTCTGCCCACGGACGATTTCCTTCACAAGACGCCGCATTCGATTACGAACGACGGCATTCCCGATCTTCTTGCTCGCCGATACACCAAGTCGCAAAGGATCAGCCTTCAGCTGGCGAGACCAATAAACGACAAATTGGCTGTTTGCGAATGATTTGCCGTTGCGATAAATCCGGCTGAAATCTTCGCGGTTACGCAATCGCAATTTTCTTTGCACGGGTACACCTTCACCGAACCTTTATTTATATATCAGTAAGCAAAGAGTTTCTCAGCCACACAATTCTAATTAAAAATCATGCGAACAATCGTCTCTCCCTCATTACAAGGAAGCAAAAAATCCGTTCTTCTACCTTTATTGTTGCCGTAAAAATGAAAAAAAGACCACGTAATGTGGTCTTAAGGTTACGCGCTCAATACTTTTCTTCCACGTTGACGGCGGGCGCTAAGCACTTTACGTCCGTTTGCGGAAGCCATGCGTTTGCGGAAACCATGAACTTTCTTGCGTTTGCTAACGTTCGGTCTGAATGTCGGTCTCATTATCAATGCACCTCCTATACCTTACTCAAATCAACTTGCGTATTTACTATTTCTATCGTCTGGCGCGATTAGCGATCATCAGTTTTTTCTAAGCGTGAACAGCTGCGCAGCCGCGATAGTCAAACCACGAGCGTCCATCGGTGAAAAAACGCCTTTTTCAATTAAACCATGTAGATGCCCAAAAGTCAACCGGAATCAGCTGTGGGAAGAGTCTCCAAAGCCAGGCTGTGGATAAAAGTATAAACAGGGCCATTAGGTTGATAATTTAATAACATGTGGATGAATTTATCGGAGATTCCCGTATTATGTCGAATTGGTAACAAGATATAAACAATATCTAGTGTTGTCGATAACTCTTATACACAACCTATAGAATTTGTGGATAAAATCAGCGGAATCGTTGAATATCAAGGGTTATTTTGCTATGATGATTATGTTTTCCGTGTGGATGACTCCAACTCCCCCTCAACATTATCAACACCCTGTGGATAACAATGTGAACAACATTCATCCCCTTTTGATAATTTTTATGCACCCATCCTTAATAATGTGGATGAAATTGAACAGAATGCCCGATGTTTCGACATCAGTAGCACGACCGCGCCGTTTTCGGTGAATTGGATAAGGAGTGACAATCTGTGGATAGCCATACGCACGAAATGTGGCAACAGGTGCTGTCGATCATTCAAACGAAGCTCAGCAAGCCAAGTTTCGACACTTGGTTTAAAGCGACTAAGGCTTCGTTTAGTGGTGATTCTACTGTCATTGTGACAGCGCCGACGACTTTTGCAGCCGAATGGCTCGAAAGCCGGTATACAAAGCTTGTGCGGACCACACTGCAGGAATTTATGGGGCGCCAATATGACATTAAATTTGTCATTGAAGAAAATAAACCGCCCGAGCCAGCAGAAATCCAACCAATCATAATGCCAACTGTGCATGTTGGGCCGGAAGAGCCCTACACGCATATGCTTAACCCCAAATATATGTTTGATACTTTCGTCATTGGCGCCAATAACCGGTTTGCCCATGCTGCTTCTTTAGCTGTCGCCGAAGCGCCGGCCAAAGCGTACAATCCGCTGTTCCTATACGGCGGGGTTGGACTAGGCAAGACGCATTTAATGCATGCGATCGGGCATTATATTTTGGAACATAACCCCAACACGCGGGTTCTATATTTATCATCCGAGAAATTTACGAATGAGTTCATCAATGCCATTCGGGACAACAGAGGCGAGAGTTTCCGAAACAAATACCGAAACATTGATGTGCTGCTCATTGACGATATACAGTTCCTAGCCGGCAAAGAACAAACGCAAGAAGAGTTCTTTCATACCTTTAATGCACTGCATGAGGAACGCAAACAAATCGTAATTTCGAGTGACCGCCCGCCTAAAGAAATTCCAACCTTAGAGGAACGGCTTCGTTCCAGGTTTGAATGGGGCTTAATAACGGATATTCAGCCGCCGGACCTAGAGACGCGGATCGCGATTCTCAGGAAGAAAGCGAAAGCGGAGAACCTGGACATCCCGAATGAAGCCATGGTCTACATCGCCAGCCAAATCGATACGAATATTCGAGAGCTGGAAGGCGCGCTTATCCGCGTCGTAGCCTACTCATCGCTCATTAATGAAGACATCTCGTCCCATCTGGCGGCCGAAGCACTTAAAGATATTATTCCATCAAGTCGGCCAAAAATGATCACGATGCAGGATATCCAGCAAAAAGTTGGGGAGCTGTATGGGCTCAAGCTGGAGGAGTTTAAAGCGCGTAAGCGTACGAAGGCAGTTGCATTCCCAAGACAAATCGCGATGTATCTATCCCGGGAGTTAACGGATTACTCGCTGCCTAAGATCGGGGAAGCGTTCGGCGGTCGTGACCATACAACCGTCATCCACGCGCACGAGAAAATTACGCAGCAGCTGAAAGTGGATTCGGAGCTCTACAAAATTGTTCAAACGTTAACGGATAAAATTAAAAACCACACGTAAATAAGAAGACTGTGGATATAGCCCAAAAAGTTATACACTTCTTCAACATTTCATCAGCAAGCCTATGCACACGCTATACACATGTGGATAGGCTTGCTTTATCCGTGTTTGAACCACTTATCCACATATTCAGGGCCCCTACTACGACTTCTACTAATAACTTTAAATAAACATCATCAAATATAGGTGACAACGCAGCCTCCTTAATCGCCGCATTGATCCCTGCAATATAGGAGTGACATTCATGAAATTAACCATTCGAAAAGATCAATTGAACGACGCGATTCAACAAGTTTCTAAAGCAACTTCCAGCAGACCAGCAATTCCAATTCTCGGCGGTATCAAAATCGACGTAACTCACCAAGGTGTAACACTTACCGCCAGCGATACCGATATTTCCATTCAAAGCTTTATTCCCGTTGAGAACGGTGAATTTGTTATTGCGAAAGTACAGAAACCAGGCAGTGTTGTGCTTCCGGCCAAATTTTTTGTAGAAATCGTTAAGAAACTGCCGTCGGAAGATCTCGAAATTGAAGTGAAGGATCATCATCAAACGTTGATTAGTTCCGGTTCGACCGATATTCAAATGGTTGGCCTTGATCCTGAAGAATTCCCGATTTTGCCGACAATCGAACAAAGCGAAACGATCGCAGTTCCTGGAGATCTGCTGAAATCGATGATAAGACAAACCGTATTTGCAGCTTCTACGAGTGAACAAACGCCGATATTGACCGGTGCACTCTGGAATTTACAAGAGGGGCAGCTGAAATTCGTTGCAACCGACCGTCATCGTCTAGCCAGCCGCACAGCCGTTGTCGAAACACCTGAAAACTACCGTTTTTCCAATGTTGTTATTTCAGGTAAGACGCTAAATGAGTTATCCAAACTCATTCCGGACGATCATACACATGTGGATATCGTTGTCGCGGATAATCAAGTCCTCTTCAAAGTGGGTAACGTGTTGTTCTACTCGCGTATTTTGGACGGGACCTACCCGGATACTTCTAAAATTATTCCGCAGCAGTTCAAAACAGAACTCGTTCTGCACACAAAAAAATTGACGGATGCGATCGATCGCGCTTACTTGATGTCGCGTGAGGAGAAAACGAACATTGTTCGCCTCATTTCGCATGACGACGGCTCCATCGAAATTTCATCAAGCTCCACGGAACTCGGAAAAGTAACGGAGAAACTAGATGCGAAAGAAATGAACGGTGAACAGCTTCGCATCGCTTTTAACTCCAAATACATGCTTGATGCGCTGAAGGTTATCGATAGCGAGTATTTGTTTATCGGATTTAATGGCGCGATGAGCCCGATCATCATTAAGCCGACCGACCATCCGCACAGCCTGCACCTCATCTTGCCATACCGGACGACAGGCTAAAGAAGGAGAATGAAACGATGAAAGATATTGGAATTTCAACAGAATATATTGCGCTCGGACAATTCCTCAAGCTCTCGGATTGTATCGATTCCGGAGGAGCATCTAAATTCTTCTTACAGGAGAACGAAGTACTTATTAACGGAGAGCCAGACGATCGCCGCGGCCGCAAATTGTATGTCGGCGATAAGATTGATGTAAAAGGGTTCGGCAGCTTTACGATTGTGAAACGGTAATGCAGCAAGCAAATCGGCTTGTCAGCAGTAACCGGGGGGCATCCAAGTGCGTTTAAAAAATATTCAATTGCAGCACTATCGCAATTACGAGCATATTGAGCTTGCGACTGACAATCAGGTCAACCTGTTTGTCGGTCGTAATGCACAAGGCAAAACCAACCTGCTGGAAGCGATTTTCGTGCTGGCTCTGACGAAGTCTCACCGTACGAGCAAAGACAAGGAGCTAATCGGCTGGCAATCTTCTGAAGCGCGGATCCGGGGTGAAGTGGAGAAACGATATGGTCCGCTCACACTGGATCTCTCTTTGTCTTCACAGGGGAAGAAAGCGAAGATTAACGGGCTTGAGCAGCGCAAACTAAGTGCGTTTGTCGGCTCGCTTAATGTCGTTATGTTCGCTCCCGAGGATTTGGAAATCGTAAAAGGCACGCCGGGCATCCGAAGGCGATTTCTGGATATGGAAATCGGCCAGGTTCAGCCCGGTTATTTGCATGCGTTAGGACAGTACAGCAAAGTGCTCGTGCAGCGTAATAATTACTTGAAAACAGCGTCGCCTGGTCATGCCAATCAGGCCATGATGGATGTCTGGAATATGCAGCTTGCAGAGTACGGTGTTAAAATTGTGAAAAAAAGGCAAAACTTCATAGAGAAGCTTCAGAAATGGGCGCAGCAGATTCATGCAGGCATTACAGCAGGCGCTGAAGAGCTGACAATCGTTTATCGTCCCTCTTTCGAAAGCGACGGGGCCGAAGATGAATCTATATTATTTGAGCAATTTATGATAAAGTTAACACAGGTAAAGGATCAGGAGCTTCGTCGTGGAATGACGCTCGTTGGTCCTCATCGTGATGACATGGCCTTTTTTATAAACGGCAAAGAAGCCTCTGTATATGGGTCACAGGGCCAGCAGCGAACGACAGCTTTATCGCTTAAGTTGGCTGAGATTGAACTTATCCATGAAGAAATCGGCGAGTATCCGTTGCTGCTGCTCGATGATGTTTTATCCGAGCTGGACCAGCACCGGCAAACGCAGCTTATAGAAACTTTTCAAAGTAAAGTGCAGACCTTTATTACGACGACCGGGCTTGAAAGCGTCAATATTAACAAGCTCCATGATTCCCGCGTGTACCAGGTGAAGGACGGTCATGTCGAACAGTAAGCCTTAAGGCGTTGCCTATGAGAGGTGGAGGCTATGTACATTCATTTGGGCGGAGAAAAAATTATTCGTGCTACGGAGCTCGTAGCTATATTTGATATCTCAATCGAGCAGTCCTCCAAGCTGTCCAAGCAATTCGTCGCACAGGCTCGGAAGCGCAAAGACGTTGAAGTTATAGGAGAAGAAGAAGCGAAATCCATTGTAGTGACAGAGCATAAGATCTACTATTCGCCGATTTCATCCTCAACGCTGAAGAAACGATCGCACCATTTTGCGACCAATTAGGGTCGCACAACGGGAATTGATATTGCAGCATTAGATGCGGCAAGAGTAGTTGAGAGGAGCAGTGAAATTGAGCATGTCGTCGAATCAGCATACGTATGATGAAAGTCAGATTCAGGTACTTGAAGGATTAGAGGCGGTACGTAAACGCCCCGGTATGTATATAGGCTCTACCAGTGGCAAAGGACTTCACCATCTCGTATGGGAAGTCGTTGACAATAGTATTGACGAAGCACTAGCTGGCTACTGCACACGCATTGAAGTCACCATTCATGAAGATAACAGTATCACTGTCGTCGATAACGGCCGCGGTATCCCGGTCGGAGAGAACGTGAAACTGAAGAAATCGACTCTCGAAGTGGTTATGACCGTTCTTCATGCAGGCGGTAAGTTTGGCGGCGAGGGTTATAAAGTGTCCGGCGGTTTGCATGGTGTCGGTATTTCCGTCGTGAATGCATTATCTGAGCATGTAGAGGTGACCGTTAAGCGGGAAGGTCATATTCATAGACAAGAGTATCGTCGCGGCGTACCGCAGTATGATCTTAAAGTAATCGGAGATACCGATGAAACCGGCACAACTACTCGTTTCAGACCGGATCCGGAGATTTTCACAGAGACATTGGTTTATGAGTATGAGATTCTTCAATCTCGTATACGTGAGCTTGCGTTCTTGAATAAAGGGATTGAAATTGCGCTGCTTGATGAGCGGACAGGCGCAACCAACACGTACAAATACGAAGGCGGGATCAACGAATTCGTCAAGTATTTGAACCGTAATCGTGAGGCATTGCATGAGCAGCCGATTTACGTTGAAGGCTCCAAGGATAACATCTACGTGGAAGTAGCCTTGCAGTATAACGATAGCTACACAGAGAATATTTACTCGTTCGCTAATAATATCAATACGCATGAAGGTGGAACGCATGAGTCCGGCTTCAAGAGTGCGCTGACACGTATCATTAACGAGTATTCCCGCAAAATGAACGCCATCAAGGACAGTGATTCCAATCTGTCCGGTGACGATGTGCGTGAAGGCTTAACGGCGATCATTTCCGTTAAGATTCCGGAACCGCAGTTTGAGGGTCAAACCAAAACCAAGCTCGGTAACAGTGAAGTGCGGGGGATTGTCGAATCCTTCTTCGCGGAGAAGTTCCAAGAGTTCCTAAATGAGAATCCGGCTGTTTCGAAGAAAATTATCGAGAAGGGCCTTCAAGCAGCGCGTGCGCGTGAGGCAGCTCGTAAAGCCCGTGAGTTAACTCGTCGTAAGAGTGCGCTGGAAGTGAGTGCATTACCGGGTAAATTGGCGGATTGCTCCTCGAAGGATGCTTCCATCAGTGAAATCTACATCGTAGAGGGTGACTCTGCGGGTGGATCGGCGAAACAGGGCCGTGATCGTCATTACCAAGCGATCCTGCCGCTGCGGGGTAAAATTTTGAACGTTGAGCGGGCACGTCTTGATCGGATTTTGTCCAACACGGAAATTCGTGCGATTATTACGGCACTAGGCACAAGCATTGCCGATGACTTTGACATCGCCAAAGCTCGTTATCACAAAGTCATTATCATGACCGATGCTGACGTCGACGGTGCGCATATCCGTACACTGCTGCTGACTTTCTTCTTCCGCTACATGCGTAAAATTATCGAAGCCGGCTACATCTACATCGCGCAGCCGCCGCTCTATAAGATCGAACGCAACAAAGTCGTTCGTTATGCGCAAAGCGAGAAAGAACGTGATGCCATCATCAGCGAATTCGGTGAAGGTGCTAAAGTAAACGTGCAGCGTTATAAAGGTCTCGGAGAGATGAATGCATCGCAGCTATGGGAGACAACCATGGATCCAGAGAGCCGTACGATGCTTCAGGTTACAATCGAAGATGCCATTGAGGCTGACAATATTTTTGAAACCCTTATGGGAGATAACGTCGAACCACGTCGTGAATTCATTCAAGAGTTTGCGAAGTACGTGAAGAACCTCGACGTATAGGATATCAAACAAACAAACAAGCCGTCCGGCGTTTCGGGCGGCTTGTGTTATTTCATCCGGCGATTATTTGCGGTATGGTAGCGGTAAATGCGGCGGAAAATGTCTTTGTCCGGCAGCTTTCGGAAGATATAGGGATCAGGCATCGTGTTGACCTCAAGAATCCACGGCCTGAACGATTGATCAATGGCTAAATCGAGACCGATCTCCTTGATTCCCTTAAACTTGGTTTGCATCTGGTGGGCGGTGGCTACGCCTAGTTCAGCAAGCCATTCTTGATAGCTGGCAATTTGCGCACCGGAAAGATGGGATCGCAATAGCTTCTCAAAGGACATTGCAGTGCCGCCATTGTGACAGTTGGTTACCACTTTGGAGGGATGGCTGACTCTGCCGATGACACCAGTCGTTACCCATTGCCGTTTCAGGTTGCGTTGAACCATGACACGTACGTCGAATCTTCTTTTGTCATAGGTAAGTAAGTGAATACCCTGCTGGATCAAATATTTGCGTCCTTGAATGGCCTGCCCCAAGGAATGGGCCATCGTTTCAAAAGAAGGAAAGGTTTGCAGTTTGGTCCCAAGCTGATAGGTGAACGTATGATCGGCTGTTTTCTCCACCCGAATAACGCCGTTGCCGAATGTGCCATGATCGGGTTTTACATAAACCATTTCAAACTCATTGAGCATCTGCTCAAGGTCAGACGTGCTCCACACTTGAGTGACCGGAATACGTTGACGTAATTCGTCCGAATGCAGCAGTACTTTTGTTTTCTCCCATTTACTTCCGATGCGTTGAATAGCCAACAAGGTCCCGCCTTCCAGAGGGATATTAGGTGGTGCATGAATGCCCCAGCCTGCAGGAGACAGAGGTTGAAAACGATGTTATAATAGGGATAATGCCTATTTTTGCTTCTACGCAAGAAGCTCTAATAATCGGACTTCGATTCCCTCTTAGATTATGGCGGAGAACGGTGCATGGAGTGGGCGTATACCTACGTTTGCGAAAGTTTGTTGAAAGGCGGATGCCTGAAGCAACTTTATTGCTGGCAAACGTTTAAGGTTGGCTGGATTGAGAAAAAACTATAATGGATTCTAGTATTCTGTTATACGAATTATCCCTGCTTTCGAAATGCGGACAACACTGTAATCGCATTCGAAGGCTCATGTTGATGTTATAAGCAACCCTAGGAGGTCAACGATGGCGGAAGAGAAAAATCTGCAAGTAAGGGATCGCGATATCGGTACTGAGATGCGCGAATCGTTTATGGATTATGCAATGAGTATCATCGTAAGCCGCGCACTTCCGGATGTACGAGATGGACTGAAACCGGTTCACCGTCGGATTCTCTTTGCAATGTCCGAGCTTGGCATGTCTCCGGACAAGCCTTACAAGAAGTCGGCCAGAATCGTCGGCGAAGTTATCGGTAAGTACCATCCGCACGGTGACTCTGCAGTTTACGAGACCATGGTCCGGATGGCGCAAGATTTCTCACTGCGTTATATGCTTATCGACGGTCATGGCAACTTTGGTTCCATTGACGGTGATATGGCCGCAGCTATGCGTTACACAGAGGCGCGTTTGTCTAAGATCGCGATGGAAATGCTACGCGATATCAATAAAGAAACGGTCGATTACGTACCAAACTATGATGGCGAAGAGCATGAGCCGAAAGTACTTCCTGCCCGTTTCCCTAATCTCTTGGTAAATGGTTTGACAGGGATCGCAGTAGGTATGGCTACCAACATTCCGCCGCATAACTTGACTGAAGTTATCAATGGTGTACAAGCGCTCATTCAGAATCCGGATATCACTCCAATCGAGCTGATGGATTATATTAAAGGTCCTGACTTCCCGACTGCCGGGTTCGTAATGGGACGCGAAGGGATGCGCCAAGCATATACAACAGGCCGCGGATCCGTTACCATGCGTGCACGCGCAACAATCGAGGAGAATGGCGGTAAAGCACGGATTATCGTGCATGAGCTGCCTTACCAGGTTGTTAAAGCAAGACTTGTTGAGAAAATTGCAGAGCTTGTCCGCGAGAAGAAAATCGAGGGCATTACCGATCTTCGTGACGAATCCGATCGCAATGGTATGCGTGTCGTCATTGAACTTCGTCGTGATGTAACACCTACAGTTGTACTGAACAATCTATACAAGCAAACTCAAATGCAGATGAACTTCGGCTTCAACATGCTCGCACTTGTTAAAGGCGAGCCGCGTACACTCAACCTGCGTGATATTTTGTATTACTACCTAGAGCATCAAATTGAAGTCATCCGCCGTCGTACGGAGTTTGACCTGAAGAAAGCAGAAGCTCGCGCTCACATTCTGGAAGGTTTGCGTATAGCGCTTGATAATCTTGATGAAGTCATCAAGTTAATTCGCGCATCGCAAACAACGGAAGAAGCAAGAGAAGGCTTGATCTCGCGCTTTAGCCTAAGTCTCGATCAGGCACAAGCCATTCTCGACATGCGCTTGCAGCGTCTGACAGGACTCGAGCGCGACAAAATCGAAGCCGAATATGCAGAACTGCTTCGCAAAATTGCGGAATTCAAAGCGATCCTTGCTGATGAGCAGCTGGTTCTGCAAATCATTAACGATGAGCTTGAAGAAGTGAAAGAGAAGTTCGGTGATGAGCGTCGTACCGAACTGATGGCGAGCGAAGAGGAGATCCTGGATGAAGATCTGATTCCGCGTGAGGATGTAATCATCTCCATTACTCACTCCGGCTACGTGAAGCGTCTGCCGGTTACGACTTACCGCAGCCAGAAGCGTGGCGGTAAAGGCGTGATCGGGATGGATACCAAGGATACCGACTTCGTCGAGCATCTGTTTGTATCCAATACGCATCACTTCCTTCTCTTCTTTACGAATAAAGGGAAGGTGTACCGTCTGAAGGCTTACGAGATTCCAGATCTCAGCCGTACGGCACGTGGGACACCGATCATTAACCTCATTCAAATCGAGCAAGGAGAAACCGTTAATGCGGTTATCCCAGTAGAATCGTTCGAGCCGGATCGTTTCTTGTTCTTTGCGACGAAACAAGGCATCGTGAAGAAGACGCCTCTTGATGACTATTCGAACATCCGTAAAGTTGGACTTATCGCGATTAACCTGCGCGATGACGATGATCTGATTGGCGTGAAGCTGACAGACGGCACGAAAGAAATCATTATGGGCACAAGCCAAGGGATGTCCATTCGCTTCCCAGAAACCGATGTTCGTCCGATGGGACGTTCAGCAACTGGGGTTAAAGGGATCAACTCCGACGATGATGATCAGGTAATCGGTATGGATGTTGTAGAGCCGGAGAATGAAGTATTGATCGTTACAGCGAACGGTTACGGTAAGCGTACCCCGGTTAGTGAGTACCGGAGCCAAAGCCGTGGAGGTAAAGGGATCAAAACGCTCAATGTGACGGAGAGAAACGGTGCGATTGTCAGCTTGAAAGTCGTACAAAACGATGAAGATCTGATGATTATGACATCCGGAGGCACACTCATTCGTATGAGCATGGACGGCATCTCCACGATGGGCCGTAATACACAAGGGGTTAGACTCATTAACATTCGTGAAGATGACTCAGTTGCGACTGTGACACGTGTGGCACGTAATGACGAGTCAGACAACAATGATGAAGAGCTAGAGGGCGAGGAGACAGAAGCAACGTCTTCCACCGAAGAAGAGTCATAAACGAGAAAGATAATCGCAGGCATCGTGGAGGAGAGCTATGGGGACAGTAGCGATTTCGCAAGTAAAGCTTGGGGACAAAATTGCACAAGACGTTCTCACCCCGCTTGGCAGTGTGCTTTTGCATAAAGGTAAAGTGGTGACTCCACGTGAGTATGATATTTTGCATGCCTTCCTTGTACCCAGTGTTAGTATCGACATACCGGGAGAGAAGAAGGAAGCAGATGAATTAGAACAAGAGAAAAGTCTAGAACAAGGCAAAGACAGTTCTGCAAAATCGGGATTGATGGAGCAGTATGACTTAACAGTTGTGCTGCTCAAGAAGGTATTCAATCAGATGATGAGCGGTATGGCACTGCCGATTCTTGATTTGCGTAATCAGCTCGAAGCACTGCTTGCGCATAGTCATGAATACAAGATCATGACCTTCTCACCTCAAAATGTCCCGAATGAGGATTACTTGTTTCACAAAAGCGTCATGTCGGCATTAAGCTGCTACATGCTCGCTCAGTGGAATAACCTCCCCAAGAAGGACTGGATGCAGTCAGCGTTCGCTGGGCTGCTTCATGATATAGGCAACGCCAAGATTGACCGTAATATCCTCAATAAGCCAACGAAGCTGACGGCTGAGGAAGTAGAGGATATGAAGAGGCATACCGTTCTTGGTTACCAGCTGCTCAAGAACGCGGCGGCTATCAATGAAGGTGTAAAGTTGGCGGCACTTCAGCATCATGAACGATATGATGGAAGCGGCTATCCTCTAGGTATCGGATCGGAGAAAATCCATCCATATGCCAAGTTTGTAGCGATTTCTGATATCTTCAATGCTATGACGATGAAACGTGCCTATCGTAAAGCGTCCTCGCATTACTTAGTGCTTGAACAGCTGTTGCAGGATTCATTCGGCAAGCTGGATCCTGCCTATGTACGGATCTTTATTGATAAGGCCACTCAGTTTAATAATGGAACAATCGTACGCTTGAATGATGATCGGATCGGTGAGATCGTATTCTCAGACCGCAACCATCCAACAAGGCCGTGGGTATCTGTATCCGGAACGATTGTGAACCTTATCACTGAACGACAGCTCTATATAGAAGAAGTAATGTCGAAAATCAAGCAATAAGATTATTTCGAAATAAAGGTTGACCTCGTTTGTCAGACTGTGTTATATTACTCCTTGCCGCTTTTGAGGCAATGAAATATAACACAGTTTTTTATATGAAAAAATAAAAAAAGCTTGCAATCGAGTAAGCGAATGTGATATATTAATCAAGTCGCCGCTGAGACATAGGCGATTAAACAAGAAGTATTTGTTCTTTGAAAACTGAACAATGAGCGACCAGTCAAATGGTCATAAATCGCGAAATTAACATTTCGCAAAGCTAGTTTTTTGAATGAGCTAACAAGCGAATTCTTAAAAATGGCCAAGCCTTCGGGCTTACCACTTTTATGGAGAGTTTGATCCTGGCTCAGGACGAACGCT
>NZ_JBXENT010000010.1:0-163397 GCF_059383735.1 Paenibacillus sp. N22P23 | reverse complement strand
ACAAGAATTTCTATACATTTATTTACGAACTGTACAAGCAGGTCCTAAGATTCATACGTATCCTACTAAAGGAGGTGAATTGCCATAACTAAATTATTAGATTTTAAAACGATAATTCACCGTTAATCCACGTTTTCACGTTTCAAGAAGTTCGCAGCTGTCCCAATCATGAGCTGAAGGACCGGTACAAAGAAGGATTGGCGATCCCGGGCTGCCGAAAATCTAGCTGTCTGCTTTATTGACGGAAGCTCGACGATCTTCTTGCCCAATATGAGTATATATCATGGTAGTATTCATGTCCTCATGCCCGAGTTGCTCTTTAAGCTTCGCTAAGTCATTGTTCTCTTGATGAAACCTTGTCGCGAATGTGTGGCGTAGTTTATGAATTGTTAATGCCGGCTTCCCGAATGAATCGACGTATCGATCGAGCATCTTCTGGGCAGATCTTACGGTTAAGCGGCCAACAGCACCACGCGGTCCGGTAGGAAGCGAAAGAAAGAGAGCCGGCTGGTTATCACCCACATGGTAACGGGCTTTTCGAACGCTCACATATGCCTGGAGATCTGCAAGCGCAATATCGCTAATGGTTACGGTGTCTTTCTTATTTCCTTTTCTCGTTACTGAGACTTTATTCTTTAATGAATCAACATCATTAAGATCAAGAGAGAGGGCTTCTGATATCCGTAGTCCAGAACCCAATATCAAGCTAACCAGCGCAAGGTCACGTTCTTTGTTCTTTATATGGGAGTTATAGATGCGCTTGTTTTCGGCACAGGTCTCCTGGTACCCTTCAGCAACGAATACACGAAACTCAAAGATTTCATCATCGCGCAAGATTTTATCCTCGATCCGGCTAGCTTTCTCCTCAACGGTCAGTTTTTCTTTTTCGACAGGCAACACCTTTACCATTACATTTCGCTTTAAATAAGGATAGTTGTTTTCATCTTCAGCTACCTGGGATAAGTAATGGAACAGTGACTTGAGAGAAGCGTACTTACGAGCAATCGTATCGGGCGAATTACCATGATCAATGGAGAGGAAGTCTCCGAAACGCTCAACATCAGTTGCGCGAAGATCTTCAAGAACCTGAAGTGGGATCTGCCCGCGCTCACCGCTGCATAAGCCCTCAGACAGCAGCCAGTCAAAAAATGAGATGTAATCCAGGCAATAGTTTAATAATGTGTTAGGCGACTTTCTACGTTTGTTACGCTCTATGTATTCTTGAGCGTACCACGGCAGCTCAATCATCTTAATCTGCACACTGGAAATTGATCATTTATTGAGAAGATGGTTGAGCACCGAAATAGTGACTCGAGAAGAACAGGAACTCTTGAGCGGTTTGAAAGATAGTAGGAATGAAATGGAAAGATATCCTAAGTACGATGAAAGATACGACAGCCTTTTTGAATTCGAAGAAAGGCATGACAGTCTTTATGAAATTGATGATGGGTATGACAGCCTAAATGATTACAACTACTCCCATTGTTCGTCTTGCGGGGAGATGTATCATGATAAATACTCGAGGAGAGGGCAATGCCTCGCCTGTTGCGAATTGCCATATACTGATGAGGGTAAGCAGTCCTACTTAGAATTGTCATACTGGGAATTGGAGTATCATTAATGACTAAACTACAGCGGCCCGCTCCTAAATGGAAGCGGGCCGTTCGATGTTCCTTCATAATTTTCTAGTGCCCCGTTTTACCTCGGTGACGGTCTTTACAATATTCTCTACTTCGGCAAATCATGGTTGCCCCATCAAATTAAAATATAACCCCTCTCTTACCTGGCAGCTCCTAACCGTTCCTCTCGTAACTCTTTATCATTACGACTTAAACATAATCATTAATGGATGCAATTTAACAATCATGCTTTAGTGCGTTAAATTGCTAAACTCAATTACATCTCTTTGTGCTATACTCGAATTAGGCGCCCAAACCCGAAATGGAGATGGGATAAACATGTATACTGATAATTTGAAGGAATCTGAGTTTCTGTATTCGGGTATGTGATAATTGCTTCGAAATCAGTAGCTCCGCCTGCTTTGCGTATCGCATCTTCCATATATGCTTGATCACCATGTCGGTTGAGTGTACTATCTTGAGGGGTGATATTATAAGCATTCGATACCCCTCCGAGAGAATCGGCAATGACATGTCCCTCATCTAATACATCGCTTTCGACACCAGGGACTTTCGCCTCATCAGAGCAATATCTACCAGACGATGAGACAGACTCGTTACTGTCATCTTGTAGAATGATTTCGTCAGCAATGACACGCACTAGTTGCCCGTGTTCGTTTGTAAATGCCCAGTATTCACGGTCCCCGAAACCAACATCTACAACGACATTAGGTTCACGATGCCCAGACAAATCACAACCATCCACTTCAATACGTTTGTATCCTGAGAATAGTTCGTTATTTGATTGGGCTGGTGTTTCCTCGGCTACCGGTTCGTCAACAACCGTCTGGGTAGTTTCTTCTCCTTCTGTCTCTTCAATTACCTCGGTAATAGTTTCTTCAGGTTCTTTATCAACTGTGGTTACTTCTTGTTGAGCATCTTCTGTATTTGTAATAGTTAAATTTACTGTATTGGTACAACCAACCATGAAGATGATCATTAACAGTAAGACTAAATAGTTCATTTTCTTTTTCATTTTAGGACTCTCCTATAATAGTTTCATACCTATTCATTTTAAAAACGACGACTTTAAGTTATCTTGTTCTATTATCTTACCATAAAAGACTATTATCATATTAAATTATCCTGCCCGTTAGCTGAACAGGCTGCCGTTCGTGCCGGCAGCCTGTTCATAGTTGTGCTATTGTGTCCCGAAAGAATTCCTGTAAAACGAATAATTTGGCGTTTGAACAAAAACGAGCGCCTCGTTACGATGGGGGTGCGCACGAGGTCAAAAGCCTCAAAAATCCCATCAGGAGGTCGCTCTACTATGAAGTTTAAGTCACAAGATAAGCAAAATCAACTCATTGAAAACATTTCCGTTTCTCACCTTGTTGTCGGAAATTTTTCCGGATATTCAGAACTTCTATACAAAAACGACAAGAATTTCTATACATTTATTTACGAACTGTACAAGCAGGTCCTAAGATTCATACGTATCCTACTAAAGGAGGTGAATTGCCATAACTAAATTATTAGATTTTAAAACGTCTCAGAACGCAAGTTTTGCTAATTCCATTTCGCTGGTGCTCTCTCCAGGTATACCAGTCATGATTGGACAGGTTGGCCTTAACATCGTTAATCCAGGTTCGAATATTCGAGTTGACTTAAGTGGACAGGCAACCATTAATGCAAGATCAGGTTTATTTATGCACGTGGTTCGAGGAACCGTGTTAACTGAAGATCCTATTGTGTACTCCACTACTCTATTACTCGATGATAGTGTATTCAGTAGTTTTCAAATTGTATCTCTTATTGCCGAAGGTTCCGATTATAATGTTCCAGTACCACCAACAGGTTTACTTATTTACAGTTTATTTGTTACTGCAAATAGATTTGCATCACGTGTTGGTCCAGAAAGCTTTAAAGCAACAGCATACTCAGACTAAATAGATCCGCAAGCATAATAACCTCGAATGCCTCCTTACCTCCTAAAGAAGAACATCTGATCTATCCACTACCTCATTATTAACGGATTAACTTTTTTCAATCATGAACATGTAAATGAAAGTTTTCAAAAAAAAACCAACCCTGCGGTAAAACCTTAGAGTTGGTACAAAAGCTAATCTTATTGCAACAGTTAGGATTATTGCGTTTATTCTTGATTTCCGGTGTCTGGATCATCAGCTTGATTTGCGTTTGAATTATCTATTTTTGGAGCTGCATCTTGTTCATTCAACTGTTGTGTTGAATCATTTTGCCTCTCCACATGTAGCGCTTCAATGTTTGGGCCATCGCCTTCTTGTGCCTCAATATTTGCTACTTTATCTTTTCGCTCATCAATGATTGTACTTTCATCCTCTGTTTTGTATTTCACTTTATTTTTAATCAATTCGTGGTCAGGATCAATAGCGTATTTGTCTCTTGAACCATTAAGACCCACTAGCCAATAGTCAATATACGCACGAAGCGTTGCAGATGCACCCAAGAACAGAGCAATTGAAAAGAGGAATATATCTGTATCTCCCTCGCCAATGAATGGCTTAACAATAGCGCCTAATACACCATATATAGGTGTTATAAAACCAGTGGCTGCTTTTATTCGATCAAGTGAATATTGGTAAATAATTAAATCCTCGTCTTTAATATCCGGCTGGTGCTTACCTTTGTATGCCTTAAATGTCCTATATCTTAGGATGATTATTTGCAGGAAAATATAAAGTAGCATGCTGCAAATAAAGATGTAGATTGATGGATCTATCTTGAGCTTTTTTATTGTTAATACATGAAATATTGAATGTACCTCATTCGCCTTAACTATGAACCAAGCCGCAAACCCATAGAATAAAGTTGGAGCAACGGCATATTTAAGAACGATGCCTTTCATATTCTCATGCAAGTCATTTATAAAGAGAATAATGATGCTGCCAGCAATCAAAAGCCCTGCAGTCAGGTTAAGAACTACTGGCTCTGCTGCATCTGGTTTCATTCGCGTTACAAATAGAAGAATTGCTACGATATAGAAACCAATTACCGGCCAAAATATGAATCTATGCTTGATACTCGATTTGAATTTGAGGTCAAACAGATGTACTTTTTTGTTGTCGCTTGCCATGTAGCTACCTCTACCCCTCTCAAATATGCCATGCTATTTGGAATATCTTAGTTCACAGCACTTACTCCGCTAAGAATGATTTTCGCTACCGCTATCTCTGGTTGGTGAGATCGATAATCTAATGCTTATGGTCTTGTGCTCACCTCTAAGAAACTGCGCTAACCGCTCCAGTTTCTCCGCTAGTTCTGAGCCATTTAGAACTACATTAAGTTCGTAGTTAAAATCATCAGTCGGCACGACCGACCGTGAGATGTTTACGACTGAAGCGGATCTCTGAGCTGCAGCTGCTTGGAGTTGAATCATACTTCGAGGATCATACTTGTCTGACTTATTAACTGCCTGTTCGTAAATCCTTAGTTTCTTCAACAGCAAATAATACTGGGCACTGTGCTTCATCCCCCACGCGTCTTGAATAGCCTTCAGCTTGTACTCCATCTTCATTTGCTTTAGTTTTTCAATTTGCTCATCTGAAGATAGAGCTAAGAAATCATCTATGGGCATTATTTGTTCCAAGAACACGACCTCCGCGATTGGAAAATTTATCATTTACTAGTTTATCAAATATTTAATATATTACAATGAAATTCATACCTAGTGGTAACCCGAAAATCAAAACAACGCCGGCAACCATTGAAGAAGCCTATACCACTATAAAAAAAGAAGCCCACTGACTGCAGGCTTCTTTTCATATAACGAAAGTTGGATCTTGGACGGGGACGGAGCGTTTGTTGCAAGAATTACCTTTTAGTCGTTACGCTATATCACGATTTCACGTCTGTGTTGAAAGTAAGCATTGATCTCATCCAGCGGTACAGGTTTTAAGTTATGAAATTCGACTGCCACGTTAAATGTATGTGGCCACATGTACTTGTCGAGCTGATTGTAATGACAGTGCCCGTGGACGTTGCCCACATGTTCGCCGTCCGAAGTCCGCTGAGGCTCATGTGAAAACGTGAGATCCCCAATTGTTAGAATGGATCCTGGCAGGTACACACGGGAAAATCCAACATCATTCCAATTAATTCTGAGTTCGGCATCGTGATTACCCATCACTAATATCTTTCTTCCGTTCAATTGGCTAACGATCCTGGCCACCTCGCGCTGAATCATATGCTGCGGCTTCCCGTATAACCATGTATTCTGACCGACTTTTAAGAAGTCGCCAAGAATATATACCAAGTCGCCGGGCTCGACCATGACGTTCCAGTGATCGATCAAAGCGTCGTTCATTTGGGAAGCCTCATACCACTCAAACGGCCTCGGCATTTTGTTAAAGCCGTGCTTGCTACGACATAGGTTGGAATCGTAAAAATGCGGATCGGACGTCACGAAAATGTTCATCTTAGGCTCCCCTTCCGGTTTACTCTACTTCGCAGTATCCCCGCAGCGCCTGTTTGATAAACTTGCTTAAACCATTCGATTCTATCATGAGCAGAATGATACTATTTTCTATGGCGTTAGGCCGAGTGAAACACCATGGGCTGCCATCTTTAATGCTCAGTATCAAAATCGATTCTTCTTAATGTGCAGTGGGCCAAGGTTACTCTCCACATTCAAGGAACAATTGTTATAATAAAACTAACTTGTTGAATGATGGACGAACCCATACCTGTGAGGAGTGAAGTTGCGATGATCGGAAACCGAAGAAAACGGCGAATGATATTGCGCAGTCCACAATTCAGGTTCATCCTATATGCATCCATAGGTTTTGCAGTCATCTTGTTCATGCGTGATAACCTTTTAATTGCATGGTCTACTCCCTACTTTATACTTGCAGTACTCCCCGTTATCTACTTCCTTACACTCACAATGGGTACAGAACAGAAACGGAAGGTTAGAAAAAGAAATAACCACTCTGTCGGCGGAACAAATAAGAAACAGAAAACACCAACCAACACGGATCGTGGATAGACCATTACCGAAATTGTCGGGAATAAGCCTCTTCTGTCCTGAGTACGATTTATCCTATGGTGAGAACCAGCGAGTAAGAGAGCTCGCGAGGACAGTAGCAGCAAAAGAGCAATAAAAAACTGCCGAACTTACGACGGCAGCTATGTAGCTTTTTGCGGGTTATATCAGTTATCCGAAATTAAAAAAGTCCGCGATCTAATCGCGGACTCCAATCTCAGGAGTAATAATCAAGTGTGTTCAAATATTCATAGCCATTTAATGCTGGACTACTGATCGTCTTACGATTCCACTGATCAACTATAACCCTAAAGCTTGTTTAACATCACTTACTGGGAAAGGAAAGCTGGACGATTGATTACCCATGTATTCGAACAGATCGAATAGCTCTTTGCGACCTTCATGTGTTTTTGAAGCTTCCAATGGTGTTTTTCCTTTCAGAGCTGGTATTGGCATGTGAATCCATTTTTTATAATAAGCGGTTAGGCCTGCGTTAATCTGAGGACCTAATGGAATGTTTGGGTTAACCGCTAGAGCTCCTACATTGTCTGATTGTTTGTAAGTTTTAATATCTCCTGGAGGGCTAGGGACTTTATCTGGAATCAGCAGCAAGACAGTCTTTTCTGATTCGCTAATAACAAGCCCCGGATTCTCATGATACATTGCATAATAAACAATCGCATCGGCCAAAACTGAACTCATTACGCGAATAAGTTGCATGTCCGCTGATGAGCTAGGTATTGTTTCTAGTAGAACCCCACCGGTGTTAAAATATGATCGCTGGTAATTAAGGTACCATTGAGTATTGAACTTCTGATCAATATACAGCTCTACTTTTACACGTTGATTGTCGTGATCTTTATAATAGATATGACAGTTCTCTCCGATTCCAAGTTCCTTGATGCTAAAGAGTACTGCTCCTTCTTCGAAAGGTAATCTTGAAATTCCAAGTGGTTTTTTTAGACTTTTTGACCACCTTCCCAATCCGTCAATCCCATTCGTTCCTAATTTGATTGTAACAAGGTCATTGAAATTAAGATTGTTTATTTGGTTTTGCTTGCTCATTGTTAACCTCCGTTCAAATTTGTAATAGCAGACTGTAATCTGATGGCGCTACTGTTGATTTTCCAACAATAATGATTGAATCATGTAGAATGCGCGTTCACGGTCCAATTCGCTCATCAATATCTTGGATTCGTGAACATAAGCATCAAGAAGATCATCTGGGATAAACTTTTTACCTAGATTCCATGCATTCTGTTCAAACGTCATAAGCAATTCATGATAATCACTGTAAAGTTCTGTATGAAATTTGCCCTGTTTCTTTAACGATTGAAGCGTAGTTGCCATGATAAAAAATTCATCATAACGAGCATGCAGCTCTTCGCATAAGGTATGTCCAGCCTCATGTGCCAGGACAAAATAGAACGCTATTCTCATTGGAATGCGAGAAAATACGGCTGAACGGCTCATATGTTTATACATCGTTGTAGGATTTATTAACACTACTTTCCTTTTAGGGTTGAAAGCAGCATTATGTTGGTCCTCTTTTTCGTCAAGTTCAATGGGAACATCAATACCCCACAAACCAAACCATCCTTTAGCATCTGTTAAAAGTCTTTTGGGATCATTCCGAAATAATTCTACGATGTGCTTTGATTCAATTAATCTGAAATGAGTCTTTAACTGAAAGGTTGAGTCAAACGAATATTCCTGCACCCAGAAACGATTTGTGGCTGTCACTTCCGTAAGGCGTCGACCTACCAGCTTATTTGCTCCGTATGGCAGAAGAAATGTTGCATTTTGCCCCGCAGGGACTTCGCATATTTTGTATCCAATTCCTTCTCCCGCCCCCTTCCACCTCACCACATCATTCGCGGCAAGAGGGTAAATATATTCGTCCGACAAAAAGTCTATAAACATCAATTATCACTCCAGATTTCATTTCATATTTCCATAGCACCTCTAACTGCGGTCCTACGGTTATAACAAGGGCGCTGCCGAAATCCAGCAAGAATCGGAAACTTCTACGGCTTTTCCGGCGAAAGCAGTTCAATCTGTTGCAGTAATAGCACTCCCAACAACGGTAGCAGCAAAACGATGGTAATTTACGAGACATCCTCTGTATCGATCCTAATCGGCTCGATATTACCATTACGCTCCATACGAAATGATAAATGCTGCTGAGAGGTGTTCATTTCCATTTGTCTTGCTCGGTTCAGAATTCGGATAATATCGCTGCTATCTCTCTCAAGCTCCTCAAATCTGGTTTTCCAATATTCCGACTGTTGGATACTATTCGTTAACTGATTCCTGAGCTTTTGATTCTCTCTTTCAAGCTGCTCCATTTCATTCCTGATATTATCTAATGACTGTGACCAAGTTGTTCCGGTATGGTGATCAGATACTACTACTTTGATGTCATTTGTTATATTGGTTTTGTTCCGAAGTACGTTATAGTAACGGTGACTAACTGCTGCAGAACTGTGGCCAATTCGACTGGCCAGTTCCTGAAATGCTTTCAGCTTATTTCCATTACTCGCTGCTTCAAGGATCATGGAATCCTTCTCAGCGGTCCATGCCAACTTACGTGCCGGCAACTGGCGCTTTCTATTTAGTTTTCCAAGCTTTTTTATGGCACGATGATAATGATTCTGTATTGTTTGTGCTGCTAAACCTTTTTCCACCGCCAATTCTTTGAAAACAGCGTTCTTTGTATTTCCAGCCTGAACTCCCGAATTCACACGATCAATTAGTGCTTGATGCTCTTCTTCTTTCCATGATGGATACTTTGATCGATCATAGTATTTGTGATCCCTGATACCAACTTTCCCCATAAAGATACTATCCTCCTATTCCTAATATTCATTAGTTATTAGTCTTTATTTCCCGCCTAGAATCTAGATATACATGATAAATTCATATAGTCTTGCCGGAGTATCAAGAAATAATACTTTTAAGTAGTATTTTGAAAAATACTATTTATATATAGTAATTTCGCTGGATTCAAAAGATGAAAAAAGAAGCCTGCATAAGCTGCAGGCTTCTCTAATCATAGATGTTTGATGAAAATAAAGTATTAGACATGAGTTGTTGATTTGACGCGGTTTTCAAGGTGGAAAATCGGTAGCTTTTGAAAAATAAGTTTTAAACTGATCCATAAAAAGAATCAGCAGCGAGCTAAGACTTGAAAAATAAAGTCTTAGACTGCTACTGGCTTCAAATGAACTAACGTGTCCCGTAGCGTAATTCGCGTAATCCTCAAACCTTTTCTTTATCTGCGAGTTCAGACAAAACAGTAACCTAAATCAAAAAACTCCATCACAGATAATGTGTTGGCGTTCATTAATTACAACGAATTTAAAGAGATATCCTCTAACAAATCAAAACTGTTATTCTTCACGCTACCTATATCCCTGGAGACGGGATATTTGAACATTCGCTCAGCAGGATACGGCTTCAGAAAACTCAGAACTTCTTGAGTTTCTTCCATCTGTGGACTTAGCCAATCATCTGCCTCCGGACCTGTCAAAATAACAGGCATTCGATCGTGCACATCAGCGACGATAGTATTCGGTGTTGTAGTGATGATTGTTGTTGATCTAATCTCAATGCCGGATGATGGATCCTGCCAGGAATCATACAAGCCCGCAAACCCATAAACGCCCCGCGAATCCAATTGAAAGCGGTATGGCTGCTTGCGATCATTCTCTTGCTTCCATTCTAGGAAACCGTTACTGACTATGAGTACGCGATTCCGTTTCAGCAGATGACGGAACGCGGGCTTCTTTTCTATGCCTTCCGCGCGGGCGTTTATCGTCTTGTAAGCGATCTTAGCGTCTTTTGACCAAAATGGTATAAGACCCCATCGCAGCCCTTCTAGCACCCGCTTCCCATCACGCTCAACGATGCACGGGACCGTTTGTGTAGGAGCTGCGTTCACTCGTTTCTCGAAATTGTAGTTCACTTCATCGATAGAGAATGCTTCAATGACTTCATTTAGCTCGGCCGTTATTGTGAATCTCCCACACATATGCATCCCTCCTGAACCTATAATAACCTTCGCTTTAGGCGATTAGTCAACCTGCCAGTCAACTTGTAGATTAATAATCGACTGAAGCGGGAGTTTCACTGCTCCATCTGGCGAATAGAGATGAAGCACGCTTAATATGGAATCGACCTTTTTAATATTCCCCGTTACGGTTCGGATTCGATTGTCTAGATAGTAAGTAACCACAAGAAGCGAATTATTTTCAAGTGCTTCTGCTATTCTCTCCTGCAGCTCCTCAAGTCTTTGCTCATCGAGCACCGGTTGCGCAACGTCATCCTCTGCCTGATACATCTTGGCGATCCGTTTCTTATGCTCTGGGATGAGGAACGGCGCCCACTTGATTCTTCCGCGGTCTTTAATCATGCATTATGACCTCCAATTTTTCCGGCCCGATCAATTGCTGTTCCGCCATTCGAATAGCTACGTGCCCAGGTAATTGCCGTTGTACCGAAACGCTTGCGAATGCTATCCATAGCCTCAGCCAATTGGCGATCTTTTGTATCATCCTCGAACAAGTCAAGCTGTGTGACTTCATCTGGAACCAAGTTGGTCAAGCCAACGTGAATGTTGCGTACTGGAGCAGTCTTGTTGTCATTGTCGTAGAAGAGCTCCTTGCATACGTGGAACATCTTATGCGTAAGATTGGTCGGGACGGATATCGTCCGGGCTTTACTGAATCCCCCGCCCCCTAATTGGTCAGAATAACCGATAGCTAAATTGATCGTACGGCCAGTCATTTTTGCCGCTCGAGCACGCGAGGCGACAATCTCGGTTTGGTCGAGGATCGCAGTAACAATTTCATCCCTGTAATTATAGTCCCGAAGGAGAGTGATGCCGGCGCCGAAGCCTTTCTGAACAATTGAATTCTGGCTCAACTCTGGTTTGTAATAAGGATTTGTCAGATCGATGCCCTGCGCGTGGTAAACGAGCTGCTCGCCAATGATACCGAAGCGGGCTTTCATTCGGGTGAGATTCGCCTTTGCGAGATCACCGATTTTAAAAATACCGATTCGTGCTAAATTTTTCTCCATCCGGCTGCCGACACCCCAACAGTCCCGAACCGGATGATCCCATATTTTTTGAGCGAACGTCTCATAGGATACTTCGTCTATATAATCAGTTGAGACATTCTTCTTGGCAAGGATATCGAGACAAGCCTTGGCTTGGAAGTAGTTATCGCCCATGCCAATTGCAGTAGGAATTCCGAGTTGTGTCTTAATAGCATACTGAATTTCACGCGCGACACTCCATTTGTCTCCGAAGATATTGTGGTCCAGTACCCCGAATAGCTCGTCAATGGAGTACACACAAATGCATTCGATTGGCATATACCGTTGCAGGATTTTCGGCACTTCCATTGCAAAATCAAGATACGTCTGCATGCGCGCTTGCACGATATGAATTTTAGGATCGTGAGGAATCTCGAACAAACGGGACCCCGTTTTGATGCCATAATGTTTTTTCATCAAGGGACTGGCAGCTAAGCACACCGAACCACGACGCGAAAGATCGCCGACGACAGCCAAATACGTTGTCATGGGATCAAGGCCCCTCAAAACGCATTCAACACTGGCGTAGAACGATTTGGCATCGATGCACATGATGTTATGTCTCGGTAATTTATCGATGTCGAATTGCATGCTCCACCTCCGCTGATTAGAACATATGTTCGTTTATGTATTATATGGCACACTCGTGTGTTTTATCAAAGGAAATTTTTTGTGCATACGGATTTTTCCACTAATGGCTTTCATGAGAGAGCCCGCTAAAAAAATAAAAATGCCGGAAGCAGCAGCCTCCGGCATTGTACAACTAAATATTTTCAATCCTCAAGAGATTTTAACTCTGGTTTAGAAGTACCCTGGACTCTAAAATATTTTTTTTCTAAATCAATATTCAGCGAAATACTTTGCTGATAATTATTCCCTAATAGGTCACTGTAGTTGCAAGTTAACCAAATTGTATTCCCTACCCCGCTCCTGAGTCCATTGAAATCAGCTGATAACTCAACCGTCGTGGACTCTCCAGGAGCAAGTATGATATTTGCATCTCTTACGTTGGCATTTGGAAACGGATATAACCTTGGAAAAGAAATTTCTACTGCTGTTCCGAGACCGACATTTTTAACAATAAAAGTACTTGTAAGAACGTTCATAGTACCGTTCTCAGCAGAGTTAAAGTTTATCGAATAATGAGCATTTTGGTGATTATCAAGCATTGTAGCCTTCACATACAGATATGGCGCAATACTTAGCCGCTGCTTTACTTCCTTGTCATGAGCATCGGCTTTATCTTTTTCTCTGTAATATCTTAGAGTAAGCCAAAACGTGACAACTGTGATTAATGCTCCGACTATACTTCCGGAAAATGAGATCCAATCACCTGTATATTCAGGTGCCGTACTTGGAGTTGCGGCGAGTAATAACAATGTAATTCCTCTCTCTAAAAAGGATTAGTTTCTGCGAAACGCTGTTTTAATTATACCACAGAACTAGCACTGCAGAATTCCTCGAATTTAGGAGAACGGAGCTTTCCATCTTTTGTCGTGCATTGGTATTTTACCCGGCAGCTCAAGACTTTTTCAAGGAAGACCCATTCTTTATTCTCCCCTATTGTTATCTGCTTAGAAATGGCGTGAAATGCTCGTATAACGTCCCGATGTGGGGGGAATTCAATAACGCCGACATATTTACCATCTAACTGCAGACCCCACCCAAATTCTTTCTTTCGGATCGAAGAAATCTGGCAAGTTGCGTATTGATATGCCTTCACTTTAACGATGACGTTCTGCGGCCGTGAATCTAAATAATACGGTGCATCGCCATTGTACTGGACTATCCCTTCTAGTCCCTGCTGTTGAGCGTTCAAGAATAGCTGTGTGCCGTTTTCATATAAGGGAGTGACAGAGACAACATCTGACGGTGGTACAATCGCTTGAAGCAGTTCCCTGCGTTGCAGAAATGTCTTCTGAGTGACAGACTCGCCATTCACCCATACGACGTCCCAGACAGGGAAATGAGCCTTTATAGTCCTGCAAATTTGCTGAACTGCTGCAGGTTTCTTTGTATTAAATCGCGTCATTGCGTCGTCCCACCAATATTTTGTCTGATCGGCAATCTGGGTAAGATCGAATGCAATGCATTCTCCATCAAGTATCGCTGACTTTGCATTTAATTTGATTTGTTGGAGCTCTGGAAAACGGTCGGTTACTTCTGTGCCGTGACGAGTGAACGCTCGCACATTACCGGCGGAATAGTGAATTTGGACGCGAAAACCATCCCATTTCAGACTCGACAGCCAGCTTGATTTAATCTTCTCTGGCGTCAAAGGTTGTAGCAGCATTGGTTTTATCGGTTGATTAAGCATAAGCAATAACCTCCACCCATGACCATAGCATGCGGTGGTGGAACATGATATATGTAATGGCTGGCTCGGCTGAGAATATAGTGCAGATGCACCATCAAGCAGATTACCACCGGCAAACACGATTTCTATATGAAAAGGTAACTCCGAAAATACATAAAGCCCCTATTATAACCGGGGGCTGCGGCGTGGAATAAATATGCTATTATTTCGCGATTTGGAGCGGGACAGCAATCGTGATATGTTCCATTGTTGCGGTATTATCAAGAGGAATTCCTTTGCCTTGCTGCAGCCGGGACTCAATCTCCATTTGGAGCAAGTCAATGGCATTTGCGCGAACTTCTTCTAAGGTATACCCGAGGGCACCGAGACGGACTGCCGGGATGTACGCGATGAAATTGCCCTCAGCCTTGTCCTCTTCGATTAATACTTGATAGTTCATTTCAGTAGTGGTCATTTGGCTCATGATTTTCTTCCTCCTAGAAGTGTGAGTAGTTTGAGATAAAGACTGCACGGGCAGCCTAATTGGAGAACTGAAGCGGGAGCGCTTCAGAACCCCTCAAGGCGTCCGTACATTTACAGTGCGGCTAGTAGTAAGCGTTCAACGAGATTCACATCTTTTCTGAACCCTTCTACTCTCCGGATATCGCCAGTACGTGTATTTAGCACGTATAGCCGATCCGGATCCTCTTTAATTTTGGTCGACTTCTCTTCTGATTTCTTGCTTGATTTTTTCGCATTTTCAGCTGAAGTCTTCTTCGGTTTCAGACTAGCCTGCGAGTGTTCAATTCCGAGCCATTCGCGCTGAAACTCCAGTACTGCATTCATGTCCTTCAGAGGCATGAGATGCGTGCCGCAGTCGTAGACGTACCAGGCGTACACGCCAGGTTTCTGATTCAACTCTACGCGATCAACATGCTCAAAATCTGACCAGTATTTCTCGAACTTAACGATATCTTTGACAATGGTTTGCATCCTGGAGACAAGCTCGTTTGGAACAGTGGTTTCGGATGCTATTTTAAAAATGGCCATGGTATTACCTCCCGAAATAGTATGTATTGGACGATTAGAAGAACGTGTATTGGTCCTCCTTAATAAATGCACTCAGCGAAAGCGGATTCCCATCCTTGCTCTTCATCGTGTGATTCAGGTCTCGCTCCATTTGCTTCAAGTAAACCCAGTCCTCCGGGAAGAGCTGCGAAGTGCGGCCCATCTCAGCAGACGTATTGAAAATACAGAACTTGCATGAGCAACGCGTGACCCATTCATAGCAAGGATGCAGCTCGATGCCATAATCCGCACAAAGCTGCCGTACTTCGGTCTTCAGCATGTCCTTGATTGGCTTGAGCCAGTGGACAAGCCGCTTTTTCCGACCGGTGGCATGCGCGGAATGGAGCTTGAAAACTGGCTTCTCGGCGCGTTCGGTCGATTCTTCCGACCGCTCGCCTGTAAGTAGCAGAATTTTCACATCATCAAACTGCCGAACCCATTTTGCATATACATCCCTCTTCAAATACGAGGTGCAGAAGCGGCATTGAGAGGATGGAAACATTCCGCGATCGCGTATACGTCCCTCCAGGCCCAATTCATCCCAAATCACGATAAGGGGCAAATCGAGTGCCTTACTGCAGTACTCGAGGTAGCCATCTGTCTGAGGCCAGTCAAACAGCGGGCGCCGACCCGATGCCGGATCGCCATCGACGCGCATATGAACGAGTTTGATTTTCTCCTTTGGTATCTTGTAGCCGTGCAGCGCGACTAAGACTGTCGCAACCGAATCCGCACCGCCGCTAACGTTGATATGGACTTCATCATACTCTTCCATAGGAAGCATCTCTGACGGGAGCTGTGGAAGTACAAAAGCTTCTGCTCCTCGTTTCATTTCCATCACATTAACCATGACTGCTGACAGCCTCCCTTCCCTCAAAGTACGAAAAGGGATCGGAGATAGCTGACGGTTGCTGCTGAAGGACGAATGCGCCTTCCGGAGTAAAGAGCAGGCCACCGTTTCCGTGATTATGGGTGAATGTCATATTCACCTTATCGTATCGGAGTCGATCGCCCGCGCGCCGGCGTGCATCTTCAAGCATTACTCGATTATCAGGTAACAGCGCCTCCTCTGAACTGAAGAACCTTACTTGGTGGGATCTAGCGGTGACCCATCCCCGCGGATTGCTCTTGCGGTTCGGCTTAATCTCCGTTGACCAGGCACCATCGATAACGACAAACTGTCCCTGATAGCAGCAGGATTTCATGTGGATACTCCAAAGGCCTTTCTGCAGGTAATAATGAACGATCGTCTTATAACCGGATGCAGCTGGCATATCTATTCCCTCCAATTTTGAGCATAAAAATAGCCATGAAGACGCAAAAAAAACACCACAATAAATTGGTGCTTAGCATCTCCATGGCTAAATAAGCCTTATTTATGAATGTACCGATACAAATCGGTGATACTCCTTCTCCGTCGAAACAGTAGCGACAAAGAACAAAAAACATGAATCGTAATACGTTAATAATAGTACATCTGACAAATTCCGTCAATAATTTCGAGTTAGATTGACGTAGATCATAATCAATAGGCTTGTTGTATCCACCCATCCCTACAAATTGAATTACGCATATAGTACCGAAAAATCACAATGGGAGTGAATCGTTTGAAACAAGGTAGCCTAAACGCTTTGGTTCAATACGGAAAGCGCTTTGTTGGTGTTAAGTTTAAGTATGGAGCAGCTCCTTACCCCAAGTCAGGAAAGTTTGATTGCTCCTCCCTCGCTCAGCATATTTTCGAAAAATATGGGATACATTTACCCCGCACAGCCAGAGATCAGGCTTTACATGGTGTGAAAGTTAAACTAGATCAAATCCAAAAAGGTGATTTACTTTTCTTTGCTGTTCCTGAACGATTTAGCACAGACGACATTCCCGGACATGTTGGTTTTTATATTGGTAATCAGGAAATGATCCATTGCATACCGTACCCTAAGAACAAAGTAATCATCTCCAGTATCGATAAGCCACACTGGAAGAAAACATTTCTGTGTGCAAGAAGAATGATTCATTTCTCGAAAAATTGAGGGAGGGATCTTATGGTACGGAAAATAAGAAGATTAGCGTTACCAGTAAAACCTGTAAGGATATCACAAACGTTTGTGCGGATCATTGTGCCTGTACCAGCTGCTGAAGCCGGTGTAGTACTGCCAGCGAATATGACGTTTTTTGTTGACACTCGTTTCACTTCCACCCAGAGAACGCGGATTCGCAATTTAATTGCAAGAAATCTGGAAAGCTGGAGGTTACACTATGCACAAGCAACAGATAGTGGTCGATCCGCTTATCAAACTTGCGTTAATACGTATGCTAGATTCAACCTTGCCCCTGTCTGGTTTGATGCAAAAATAGCGACTGGTTCAGCTGCCGCCTCTGTTCAGATGGATGGTTTAACTCGTATGATCGTTGCGAACGGGTTTGGAAGAGCTGCACGTGCAAATATCTTGTACCAAGTACCCTCTTCAACCATTCCTAATTTTACGATAAAAGCAGAAAATGCTTCGAATCCCGATTTAAATTCTTTATCAGTAACAATTAACCCTCGCGCTATAGCTAGAACGGATCTTTTAGATGTGACTTTAGCAGGTTCACTTTTTCATGCATGGTTACACCGTGAAGGCTATCGTCATCCGTCTCGTGTTTATACTTCCTACATGGCAGGCGAAGCAAGTATGTGTATGATGCGAAACAACGCAAGAAAAACCCCTGGCGTTCCGGATTCCCGTTTCACCGTTTTTTTGGATTAAAGGGAGTGAGATACGTACCTAAGTGAGTATGAATTGGAAGATAACTGCCCGCTTATTGAGAAACGAAGGCAATCTTATGCCAGCACCCGTTTCTTCATGTTTATTGAGTTATTGTGCCCGTTAGTTTTTCGATGTTGTAACCTACATTCTGTTGAAAAAAAGAAGAACGAGGCTGGATGCCTCGTTCTTCTTTGAAAATTGCTCATCTAAATGTTATTCCTCAGACTCATACGCATATTCACCAGCTAGCGTGTCTACATCCTCTTCCGACTCGGTAGCGCTGCTGCCTTGTGAAGCGGGACTAACAACGACGTCTTCCGCATACACAGTCCTTGAAACTGCCGATCGCGCGTTAAAGTTGGTGTAATGGATGAGAACAGAGTTTGTTGCAAACAACTCGTTCACTACGGTCGTAATTTGGAATGCGGCCATTTCATTCGCAATCATACGCTGAGGCTGATATGGCTCGACTCCGCAGCTATGCGAAGGTGGAATTGCATCCTTCGCATCGATCGGATACACGCCATTCAGTGACGGAAGAAGGAGTTGCCCCCTCTTCTTCACACCGACGACAACTTGACCGGAATAACCGCTTTCCAAGTGCTCCTGGCGTTCTTCATCGGTCCATTCAGACTCGTCTTTTAAACCGTTACCCGGCAACATGACGCCTTCGATACCGGCGTCAATATAGATCAGATCATCCGCTTTCTCGAAGTAATCATTCATGATCTGTCGGGAAAAGTCATTGTCTACCGCACCAATCAACACTTTTTGGATGAACTTTCCGTTCGTATTCAAATAATCCGTATGCGAGAAAAGACTTTCCAATTGCTCGACTGATTCGATATAACGGTCCGACGATGAACCGATTTTAAGGCCGTATGTTGCACCATAGCGTGTAGCTAATACATCAGCCTTCTTCTTGCCAATATCCGGCTTAATAAAGGGCTGACGATGTAAATTCTTATCTTCCACCGTGTCCGGATCGGCAAGCATCAGAAACGATTGAACTTGATCGAATGCATGCAGCATTTTGGTGATTCGCTGCACCGCGTATCCGCCATTCCCACCGCAGCCGACCATGACGATGTAGTAATAGAATCCATTTGGTTCCCTATCATATAGTTTCTTTGGCTGATGAAACTCCAATAGGTTAATCATTCGCATTACCTCCAGTAGAAACAGAAACGAATTGAGCGATTGTAACACGATCATGCCATGGAGCTGGGTACCGAATTGGAATCAATTCATTGTCGAGTGGGAAATAGCCCCCCTCAATAATGACTTCCGGTTCGATTGGAATGAAGCGGCCGGCGACCCCTGCTCGGGTTTGCAGATCGAAATGTACGTGATCATCCCGTTTACGAAGGCGACCGACCACTCCATAGAGCATCGTACCCAGTTCATCCGCGTCATCAACATCGCTGAAATACGCTCGCATGGTGTTGTGCGAGTGAATTTCTGCCACCTTGATGATATGTGACGGAAATTCACTATAGTTAGCATCGACGCGGACCTTGGATACCGTTTGGAACGGAACATCAAGCAAATATCTCTTGAGCTCCATATCCCAGTAGAAGACACCCATCACCTCAACATCCAAATAGGCATAATCGCTGAAGAAACTCACAAGCTGTGCGAACATAAGATCTGGTATTCTCGGAAGACTCATCTTAAACCCTTCGCGGCATTCTTCCAATTCTTCAACGACCGGCAACCTTGAAACGAATACACCGATTGCATTCTCACGCAACTCGTAGTATCCATCTCTTGCTGCAAGGATATTGATTGGCTCTTTGTTCGCAATAAGGTCCTGTGAGCGGAAAAAGATGCCTTTCAATCCATCTTTGATGAAAGCACCCTTCTTTCCGCCTGTTACCATCGGGCAGATGAAATTCTTCTTCTCGTCCCATTCCATTTTTGTGCGCTGTTTAGATAGCTCAGGAAAGTCTTTCTCAAGACGCTTACGAACGGCTTCTAAGTCGAGACTAGCCAGTTGTTCTGCACTGAAAAACTTGGTCAGTGAGATGCTATTGCCTGCATACGCAATAAACGTCCCCAGGTCAAATACTGGTTTCTTATCTTCTTTTTTAGCTGTAACGGCGCTACTATTACTAGCCTTATTATCGGCAGCAACTTCAGTATTACCGCTACCGCCACGGAGTTCGTCTCGATCAGCGGCACCTTCGTCCGGACCTTCATCTTCAGTCAAATCGTCCTCATCTTCACTAGTCTCCTGGTCCTCGGAATCTTCTTGGCAGCTGTCTGTGCAATCGTCATCGCCACGCTCTTGATGTTGCCCCTTGCGCAATTGCGCAAGCGAAATAACATTTGAAGAAGCACCTGCAGTTTCACTCGGGTTTGAAGTGGGATCAGCTGCGGGCACTGGTGATTCTTCCTGAGTAGATGATGCAGGTTGCTGCGTTTCCGTCGTTTCTGTCACCGGCACTTGCGAGAACAAATCAGCTCCACCAAAATAAGAAAACAAATCCTGTTGACCTTTTTCTTTAGACATATCTATTACCTCCAAATGTATAGTTAATTTTTCAATGTACACCTAACGATTAATTCACCGAATTTGTAAGGCTCGTGATCCACTCTTGGAGCTTCAGACCAGTCGTCTTCAAGTATTTATCCGGAAAGGACTTTCCTTGGAGACTAGTTACGAGCTCGCGATAGTTCAGCTTGCTCGTATTCGCACTGGAATAATAGCAATCTGAATTTGGCGAGTTGAAGAATAACTCCGATAAGGTCGCGACCTGTGATACGCGTTCGATGATCGGAAGCTTTTGACCGCCCCAGCAGACAACATGATCGCTAACGTTGGTATAAGGATAAAAATAGACCATCGATTCCTCATTAGGAATGACATGGTCCTCCAGCGCAGCTACATATACTTTTGTCACGGCTAATTTGTCTTCCCGATTCGTCAATTCGAAACCAGCAATTAGCCTCGGGAATGGCACTTCCTCGATCGTCGCTTCATGGTAGAATACCTTTCTGCGATGAGGCGGGATTTCAAGAAATACAAATCGTCTTCCTGGTCCCTCCGAGTAGTAAAGCGCATTCCGCGGCAAAATGGGTGTTCGGATGGCTTCATAGTCTATGGATTGAAGGACGGCCCGCGCAACAGCTTCGTGCGAATAAACCCCTTCCCCAAGCCTAACTCCATCGTGAAATTCCTCAATGGATGAAAGTCCATGTTCCCGAACAGTGATGACCATTTTAGTGCCAGTTTCCTTTTCCATTTGTGCAGCTGCATTCATGCTGCCACTTCCCCTCTATTTGATTTATCCATTACCACCTGTGCTTGAATAGCTTGTTCGAGCATTATGAGCATCGTTTCGAATGCAAACGGATCATCTGGACTGAGTGCTATACTCATGCTTGTGCATTGTCCCATAATTCGTGTGAATACCACGTTTACATGCTCATCCAAAGCCGTTTCAACTACAATGCCGAGACGGTCATATACCGTCTTAAGCAAGACCACACTTTGGATTCGATTGGTAATTTGGGCTTTACGCACGCGAATTAGCTCTCGAACTTCATTACGTATTGCCACCAAAGGATCCAGAAAGCTCGAGTAGTACCCGTAACCACCAATGACTGTAAGTCGGATATAGGCACCATCGACAAAGCCTTCCATCTCAAATTCTGAGAAATTGTCGTCGCAGCAGGCGAGCATCCGATTATACTTTTGAATCAACTCATCTCTCTCACCTGGAGTGAGAAGCGGATATAGATCATTTAACATGGGTAGTTTGAATCGGTAGATACTCGTTTCACTACCGTGCTCACTTATCCCATCGTCAAGATGTTCAACATCCTCGAAGAGCTTCCGCATGCATGACCAGAAGACATCTGATTGATCGCCAAAATTGTAGCAGTAATAATCAATAGGACTACTGACAATATCGATTCCGGCGTCATGTGTCATCTTGCACATTACGAATGCGTCATAAGTAGCCTGCATTTGATAGACTTGTTCCCAACAATAAAATGAACGTTCCAATTACCCCACTCCCCTTTAGAAGAAATCGACGTTATCGCCGGCTTTGTCAGGTTGGATTTTCTTAATACTCGAGATCGCGTTAATTGTGAGTAGAAATTCATGAATGGCGTTCCCCTCATTTGGAAGAGGACCACTTTCTTCAACTTCAATCTCATCAATATTCTCATCGCTCTCGTAGCATTGTGCCATATCCAAAGCCTGCTTTGCTTCAGCTAACGTGAATCCATTCCAATCGACAGTCGAGCTCTTTGAATTATGATGCGCGGCGTCGATTGCACGGAATAGCCCCGGTGTATACCCTTGCAGGTAAGTTTCTTGTGCCGGCAGATTCTCCTTCAAACGGGACAAATTGATACTCATACTCATTTCTATTTCCTCCTCTGTTTGAACGCAAAAAAAGGCCGAAAACAAAAAAAGTACGCCAAAATAGGCACACTTCATGTTTCCAGCCTGATACGTCCATTTTAAATGATGCGGCTAAAGCCACATATACCCATTCTTCGCCGAAAAAATTGACGGCAAAGGAAAGAAAAACATAATCGTAATGCCTTTATTATAGCATAAACTAGCAGTTGAATAAATAAAAATCGGGGCCAGTTTAGTGGCATCCCGACTGTATTACGAATTTGCGTCTTGAAATGCAGTGCTCTTTAATGATTCTTCCTCTAATGCATGTATGATAAACTGGATCGCTTCTACGGTTAGCAATGGCGTACCGACCTCCATGCTCTCCCTCTCCTCTGCAGCAGCCTGGTTAAGATGATAAAGCAGCATATGAACTACGTCCTTCCGTTGATTTTTTCAGGTTCGTGGCGGCGCTATTAAATACCGGCAGAAGTGCATCACGAAAAACAATCGCTTGGATTTCGCGGCTTGAACAAACATCGAATTTTCGATAAATACTTGCGATATGGTTTTTCATCGTCTTCTCTGTAACGTTAAGGTAAACGCTCAACTCCCGGTTGGATGAACCATTTATCATTAGTAGCTGTAGAACTTCACTTTCTCGACGGGTAAGCTGAAACCGTTCTTTTAAACCAGCGAAGATAAGATTTACAAATGGATGCTGCATCAATGCGTAAGAATCTAGTCTCATATGACAGTCCTTCTTTCTTAAGATAAAATGGATCCGTGATGGAAGAATACGAGATAAACAAGAGCAAAGGTAAGGATAATAAATCCGCCTTCAACGACAGAACCGAATGTCGTACCAGTACTCATTAGATTTAGTTTCAAGCGCCATTTCAATGGCGGTAATGGCTGAATTCCACGATTGGTTAGGGCATCGGCAAGCAGATGGAGCAAATACGACAATCCGCCGGCAAGCCAAATTGTGTGGTCGTAATGTGCTGTCGAGAAATAAAGCAGCGTGCTCCAGCCGGCTACGCCGAACACCGTATGTGTAAGTCCTCGGTGAGGCAAAAGCGCACATAGAATGACGAGACTTCCGACAATATAATTCCACGGGATAAAGGCATGGCCAAATGTAATGAGCCCAGTTCCTATTAGAACCATCACCACATTACGAAGTGTCCGCGTTGGCATGAATGATACTATGCCGACTAACACTGCGAGCGCCGTATTCCACGGCGCATATTCACGCCCGAAGAAGTAGAGAAAGACGCCAAGACCAATGAGGGCTAGTTGAAAGAATCGCAAGAAGCGGGTCGGGATCGCGCGGGAAACAAGAAGCGAGTTCGGTTCATCAATGTCCGGCAGCAGCGCGCTGACCGCCGTCACTGCGGCGATCGGCCAAGTAATGTGCTGATGCGTTAGACCGAGTACGCTTAATGTAACTCCTGTGCTGATTACCAAATGGGATTTACCCATCATAACAACCACTCCCTCTTATACAGGTAGAATTTGAACGATATCTTCAAGCTTTTCCGAATACTTACATTTAGGCAGGCTCTTTATTACTGTCTTACCGTACCGCTTAGTCCTCATACGACTGTCGAGAATAATGACGGCGCCCTGGCATTTCACTGAACGATTGAGTCGACCAAAGCCTTGCTTGAGCTTAATCATCATCTTCGGGAACATATAATCAACAAAACTATTGCGCCCGGCCTGTTCAATGAGCGCGATTTGAGCCTGGATGAGTGGTTCGTGCGGCATCGGGAACGGCAGCTTCACAATGACCAGCGTAGTTAATGCATCACCTGCAACGTCCACCCCCGTCCAAAAGCTCGTACAGCCTAGCACGATAGTCCGCGGATTCGTTTTCAGCTGATGGATAATGTTTTCCCGATCGCAACCAGGAAACTGGACCAGCAAGCTATACCCCCGATCGATACAATGTTGCTGAAACTTTCGAGCGACTTGATTCATGGCATCGAAACTGGTAAAGAGTACAAGCATCCGGCCACCGGAGTACATTAGGATTTCCTGAAGCTTCTCGTTCGTATAGCTCAGAAAATCTGAACTATCTGGCAGTGGCGAATCATCAGGACAAATGATCATAGTCTTGTTTTCATAATCGAAGGGACTACCTACCATAATGCTGTCATAGTCTTTGACTCCGCAGCGACCGGCAAAAAAGGAAAACGTACCATTCGTAGACATCGTTGCACTTGCGAGTACAACCGGCACTTTATCGAAAAGTCCGTTTGCCAATACGGTTTTTGGGAACAATGGTGCGGCATGCAGTGATACAGTTCCTCGGCCGTGAACAGCCACCCAATACGCCCATGATTTCTTCTCTTTCTCTCCTATGAAATCTAGATCGTCATTGGATTCAAAGAGACGCTCAAGAATATCTGAGACACCTTTGATTTTTAGTGACTTCACTCGCTCAATAAATTGGGTCAGGATCGCGCAAACTTCCGAAAGCTCAATTTTATCGCTCATGAGTTTAAAGACGTCGCTCTTGCTTTTCATCTCTTCGCCGACAATGCCATAGATTTCATCAAGTTTCTGCATGAATGATTGGCGTAATTGTGAGAGCTCGAGTTGAATGCTTTTATCCAAGTCATTCATTGCCTCGCGCTGAAATAGATAATCGAAGAGATTTTCGAAACGTTTTAAATCGACCTCCTTCTCAAAGATGTTACAGCACACGTCTTCGAGCTCATGTGCCTCATCGAAGATGACAGCATCGTATGGCGGTAGCGTCCCATGTCCCATCTTCTTGCGTGTGAGTAAATCAGTGAAAAAGTAAGCATGGTTCGTCACGATGATATGTGCCTTCTGCATCTTTTCCTTCAAGTCCTCGATCATGCAGTTGTCGGGTTTCTTGACGGCCGGACAACTTGAAGCAGATATCCGGTTCCAGAGGTCATCTTCAATATCAAACCCAAATGCGCTGCGATCGCCGATTTTCTCTTTTGACACTTTGGTAAAAATACGCTGTACCAGCTTTGCTTCTTGGCTATTGCTGCGCAGATTATCTTGCCATAGACCTTCGATCTTTTTATAGCAGACGTAATGGGATTTTCCCTTTACAAGCTGATATTTGAGGTTTTGGTTCTCCATTTTAATAATTTGCTGCACCCGCGGGAGCTCGACATTTACGATCTGTGTCATGAGCGGGATCGTGTGCGTGCAGATAACGACGGTTTTATTGTTCGAGACTGCCCATTTTGCGGCTGGAATTAAGTAACCGAGCGATTTACCGGTACCCGTTCCTGCTTCAGCCAAAAGATGTCTTCCCTCTTCCAGCGCTTGTCCGACTTTCGTCGATATTAAGACTTGCGGGGCTCGCGGGCTGTATCCTTGAACAAGCTTAGATAAATGTCCAGAACTGCCGAGCGCACGCTCGATAAATGCATCCATCAAGTCACCGCCTTTATTTAAAGGTAATATATTAATATAGTAGTATATTAGTATAGTACTATATAACTATCAGAACTCCAAATATTTCTACTCATTAATCTCCATCTCATCATCATGTGTGTGAGTTGAGTGGTGAGCGAAACGAAAATCCCACGTTTACACGCGCACCGAATATGAATGGTTGTAGCCAGTAGAGCTATGAAAAAAAAGAAGGAGCTAAAGTACGCCCCCTCTGCAGAACATATTTATTGGAACAATTTCGGTTCGGCTAAATCGACGATTGTGAAATCACTTGAGCTTTCAAACTTAATCTGCAGCTTCAGCACTCCTGTTAAATCAATATTCACTTCGCGCGCATGATCTCCACCTTTCAAGTCACTATATTTAGCAAGTTCTTTCCCATCGCCAATAAACGTGACAGAAGTGTTCGCCAAAGTATTTTGTGACATATCATCGACACCTAAGAGAGCTGTTAGTTTATTGTATTGGCCATCCAAGTTGTAATCAATAGATCCCTTAAATTGTGACCACATATCCAACTGGAATGAGATTCCGTGGGAAAATGAAGAATTTGTAATGGTCATTTGCTGTTCGCCATGATCTTTTGGTGTAACGTCGAATCCGAGATAATTATCTGAGTAAACATCATAGCGAGCATACTTAATAGAAGAAAGGTATTTAAAAGCACCTGGCTTCTTACCGATCCATACCGTCTTGTTCTTGCCATCCCAGCTCACATCTTTGCCTAGCGACTCGCTTGCAAATCGGAGCGGAACATACGTAGTTCCTTTATAAACAAACCCCTTTTGATCAGCTGAAGGTGTTTTCTGACTCCCGTCCACCATGTACCGGATATTCTCGAAAAACACCTGGATGTTCGTTCCCGAACTTGCGTAAGCTGTTGCTCCGGTAATCGTCGAGCCAAGCAGCACGCCGGCCATAAGACCCTTTAGTTTGTCATGCTTCCCCATACCTCTTACCCCTCTGCCTTATAGATTAGAAATCAATACTCATATATTAGTAATCTAATATACTAGTATAATACTATGGATCGGACATATTTCCAATTTTTTCTGAAACCTCTTTATTGTGAGGCGCAGCAGTACTTTTATTATCTATACTGCTGCTGTGACAACACGAGTAATCATCGATTTCACAAAGGAGCACATGCTCCACCTGCTTCCGATCAACGTCATATAGAAGCAGAGAACGCGAGCTTGTATTAACCGAAAGTATGCGTGCAGAGATATTCAAGAATTTGCCGCGTGGTTTAACAATTCTAGCCCGGATCAGAGAGCCATTCGTACATAGTTGTTCAAAGTTCAAAACAAACTTATCAGTATAGATACCCGACTGGATCAGCCCTCTCCCTCCTCTCATGTTTTAATAATATAGCATAGGAGTGTTAGGAATGGATGAAATGTAGTCCTATCATTCAAGCTCATCTTCCGGAAAAGGCGGCTGTTTATTTTTAATTGGTGGATGGCCTTACACCAAAATCCAGTAAGTTATCCAAGCCTCTCGAGTTAATTGCGTCATTAAAGAAAGCATGGATGCTCTCCGCTGCGATCCTTCCGATGTCTTCTAATTGAACAGTTTCATCAATAGTCGCAGAGCGAACAGCTTCTAGGCTGCCAAAATGGTCGGATAATACTTTAGCAGTAGCTTTGCTTGTATTTGGAATGCCTAGCGAATACAGAAAGACCTCCAAATCACAGTGTCTTGAATTCTCTATGGAATCGACAATCCTTTTAGCTTTCTTGTCTTCAAAATCTTCAAGACACATAAGTTGTTCGTAGGTTAGATCATAGAGATCAGCAGCAAAACGAACGACTCCTTCGTCGAATAGCTGCTCTGCAGTCATGATGCTGAATGAGTCGATGCCCATCGCATCCGCGAAATGTGTAATACTTCCTAAAAAATGTTGTCTGCAGCCAAGCCTATTGCTACATAATAGCTTCATACCATGCATTTCAAGAGGCGAACCGCAGGATAGACACTGTGATACGGAGGCAAGCTCTAGTGTCAATTTGCAATTATCGTAAAGCTCCCAATGATAAATATCTATATCGCCCCAATGCCAGTTCAGGATCTTATTCGAATATGTATTTTCTTTAAGCCATCGGACAGCACGGTCAACCAAGTTCCAAATTTGCGCTGTTGAATTGTCCCTTACAAAAATCGTAAATTCATGTTCGGGTACAAATTTCTGATTAACCCATTTAATCGCGGCAGAGGAAGTACTATACACGGTCCTATTACTTCTAATCATTTTCATGTAAGCTAGACCGTGTACAATAGCAAGAAACTCTCCGAGAAGAGCGTGCCATTTGTCAATTGGACCTACTGCGAAGAGAACATCACCGACATTTGTATCCAGGCCCTTAAGTTCCATAGGTCGCATATGATACCCTTTTGTTTTGACAACGGAGACGATTATACTATTATGTTCAGGATACGACTTCTCTTTCATACCCTAACTCCCCCCATCTTAAATAATATTAAGCGTATCACAGGAAAAATAAATATTTTATCGAATGCTGTAGCCAAATAATATTTAAGGACTAAATCACAAGAAGGCATATCCTCCTATCAGAAGGAGAATATGCCTTTATTCGGATTCTCATGAGAGTAAACTTAATAAGTTAACGGTTAGTTAGATTCCTTTCAAATTCCGCAATCTTCTCTGCGGGGATTTTCTTTTTAAGATGTCCGGGAATATGCGGATAACAGTATGTCATTACGCTACGGTCAATCCCCTGTCCCATACCAAGCAATACCCATTCACTGCTGGTTAACTTCACAGAACATTTTTTGCATATGCGATCCACTACGGAAGCGGGTAGTAAACTCGGATCCGGCGCTGCCGGCGCTGTAGAGTTAAGAAGCTGTCTTAGAGCTGGATTACTGCCCCAATCTTTCTCGCCTTGGTAGTACGGCGCAAGGTCCCGCCAGCCGATCTGCCAAGTATCGAGTGCCTCACGCACGGCTTCTGCTTTCGCCTGGTCTACTGCTGTTGTCAATTGTTTTGCCCGCCCATTATCATCAACGCTTATTTCCATAAAACCAATTCCGTCGCGAGAAATTGGGCCGATCGTAACTCGAGCGACGACTTTCACGTAGCGATGTGGAACGTTGATTTCAACTTCCCGAAATTCCTGATTCCACTGACTTTGTGTAGCCTCTTCGACGCGATCGTTATAGACCTGGTTAGGGATATAAGCGCGGCCGTTATCGCCACGCTTCTGCACAGTGCCTTCAGGGAAGCGGGCTTTGATTTGTTCGATCATTTCCTGGTAACTAAGTTCGTTCATATCTGCCGCCCCCTCTTACTTCAAATGCATCTTCCCAAATTTCTCGATATACGAATCGAAGCGGTCATAGACTCGCTTTGCTCGCTTCACCCGATCCGGCAGCTCACGGAGCATGAGTTTGAAATACTCCATGCCCGAGTCAGTAATACGATAGAACCGGTTGTACCGGTTATCGCCGTCCCAGTGACGCGTTACATGTCCGGATTCAGTCAATGCCTTTAATCTGTTACTGAAATAAGCATCATTGACGCCGACGCCTTCGAACGTCTCGGTGATGAATTGTTCCATTTCACTATGATAACGCTGACCACCTGTAAGATCAGAGAGTACCATGAAGTCGATGACCTGCTGCACTTTCACTACATGGCCAAGAGATTCTGTTTTCTCGATAGGGTGTTCGTTTCTAGGCATGATAATCAATTCTCCTTAATTAACTCTTTGAAGTACATGTGTTCAGGTAGCTCGTCCCAAAAATGCTTGATCGCATCGCCATAAGCTACGATCTCTTCATCCGCAACATCAAGCGCACGCTCATTCAGAACCGTCAGGTACAGGTCCATGATTTTAGTATCGCCTACTTTGCGGAATAGGTCAGGTCTGATGCTTTCCAAATCACTAGCTGACTTTCCATCGCCATGTTTAATGACATTTTGAAGTAAGCGAAGTTCGTTTATCTTAGCCCATGAATCCAAAAACACTGGATCCATCCCGCATTGCTCAAGCAAATCTTCAATCTCGTCCCATTTGGTGCAGAACAAATTGAATTCAAGGACATGTTCTTGACCCTTTTTTATATAAGTAAAGGTGTGATGTCTCGTTAATTCCTCGAAAGCAAATTTTCTGAATTGCTGCTCCCAGAATTGATATAACGTAGCAATACTCATCAATCGGGTATTGTATTGCATCAGCACCAGGCTCTCCCAATGCTCAAAACCAACCTCCCGGGCTTCTTCAGCAAAATCCGCTGGGTCACTGTTCTCTGGATCGAAGAATCGACCGATCGCAGTATAATGTTCATCGGCTGTTTCCTGTGCTTCTTCGTCGATTCTATCAAACACTGGAGCTAGCTTATCCAAATATGTAGTAACAAAAGCATCTATAGGACGCTTAAACGCATCTCGCCGTCTGTTTGGCAAATAAATAAATGGTTGCACGATGATACCCTCTTTTCATTTTTTTGTAGATTTCGCGAAAAACGCAACCCGCTCCCTATCCATTATCTGTGCTCATGTGATGGATAACTTCGCGCATCGAGCGCACCGCGGTCGATTATACCACTCTCGCACACATACAGATAAGCACGACTCCATGCATGCTTGTACGCATGAACGGATTCATCGGCATGCATAAACATGTAATTCTCAAGCACCTCGTCCCGCTCCGTCTCCGATAGTCCATGCCGCGCCACACAACGCTTTAGCGGCTCGAACATTACTTCATATAGCATCCATTAAACCCCCATTATAATTGGATTATAACGAACAGGCATTCTTACCTATTTCCATTTTACACCACCGTACGAGTCTTATCAATATACTTGTTATCACCCTTACTGGATCGCGGGGAACCTCACTTACCTTCCTCGGACCTTGCCCCTTTATACCCGATCTTCCCCTCTTCTCTGTATCTAGGTTCGTACCTAGTTGCAGAACTGCATCTCTTCAACAATACACGTGTATATCTTTTGGCTTTTCTTCGTACCTAGTTGCAGACCTCCTCCCTGCTCCTTAATCCGGATCCAGATGCAGTTTACGACCGTCGGGGGGGCCGGCGCGGCGCGCGAAAACCGGGTTAAAAAGGGAAACCATAACCGACAAGGGCAGGATTGAAAAAAGGCGGCAGGTGCGGCAGTCCGTCGCAGGATAAGACTCGTGCGGCGCCGAAGTCCATAGGGGAAGCCGGCTGTTGCAGGTGAGCAGGAGCGGGACTAAGGGAAATATATACTCGGATGATTTAAGAATAAGAAGCGTGGCAGGCTGCGCCGCGAAAAGCTAAAGAACAGCCTGACGAGCGAGCGAAAAAGTCGGATCGTGAGCCGATATCCGCAGCAGGCAGCACGAATAGCGCCGAATGTCCGGTGCCGATGAGGATATATGGGTGTAAAGAAGTATATTGTAAAGAACCGTGTGAGGTATAATTCATCTATTCCTGCACGTGCTTCCTCTCCCCTGCCCCTCCGTATAAACGCAAGAGTAAAATTTTAGAGTGAAGTAAATAGGAATATTGATGCCAGATGCTGCGTACAATGATATTAAAGCGAGAGAAAAACGAATAGTCTCGCTTCTATAATTCCAAGGAGGAATGTGAAATGCATGATGACTGGGAAAAACTGAGCCATGAACTATCTGCCAACCTGAGAACGATCGGCACGCTGAATAGCCGGAATACGGAAATAGTGGACCAAATGAAGAAGCTGCGATATCCGCAAGAGGCAGTCGATACGCTGGCTGCCGAGAACAGTTTGAACGCGGAACTATTCCTTGCAGTAACGGATGTGTACTTCCGCGAAGAAGAAGAACGGATCCGACTAGGAAATGCGAAGAAGTCCGGCAGGCGCGTAAATGTGGAACTCACCAACATGATCGGTTCCTTCTTCAGTAACCATCTCGGCACAGGCTACCATGCGGAGCGGGAAACGGATGGATTTGTGTATGTGTTCAAAGGCGACAAGGCCATTTGCGCAATCCGATTCATCACTGACATGGGCTTTATCCGCGGAGATACTTGGTATACAGTCGCCGACGACTTGGTATCTAAACTGCGTTACGGACTCGAGGACCATCAGATATTCTTCATCGTATCCACGTTACGAAATGGTATTGACTCGGGCCATATCAGTAAGTATCTGGAGAAGGAAATTACGTCGAATTGGCAGTTCTTACACGACCGAAATGCAATTGAGACTTACTTATCGGAAGTCCAATCGCGTACAGCCTGCTTAAAGAATCCGCATAAACAGCTCATCTTCCTCGCAGCTGAGCTTCACCCGAACATCCTCGCGGATGACTTCCATAAGATGAATTCTCATCAACGGGATGAAAAGCGTACAGAGATCAACCAGTACAACTGGATCCATCATGTCGAGAGTGTAATCAATGAAATAATACGCTTGTAACCAAATTATGCATAAGAGGGCTGCATAAAAGTCATGGTTGATGACTTTTACGCAGCCCTCTCTTTTAAATCCAGTGTTATACACTTAGTTTATCAATAAGAAATTGGCCTCACTTGCTTGTGTCTCTACAGTGACATATCGAACTGGCGCAAGCTTATCTAGTACGGATAATGGGATGTACATCTTTCCTCCTGACAAGTACGCTGCTTTATTCATCTTGAATTTCGCACCATTCAAAAAAGCTGTAGAAGATCCAGCTGTCACTGTCAGTTTCTTATTATACATTTTGACGGATAGGGTCTTAGATTTCGCATTATAGCTAATTGGATTATTGAACAACTTAGCTATATCCGCAACTGCCACATCAGGAGTCGTTCCGCGCTTATTTAACTTATAGCCGAACTTGGCTAGTTTACCGTTTAGCGACCAATACTTTCCATCACCCACTACCTTTTTACCTTGTGTGTAGTCTTCCTCAAAGTGATAATTAAGAGTACCGTTTTTGGTGTCAAGGCTATAATCATCGGGACTGATAGCCAATGTCATCGAATAGTACTGACCAGGACTAAGCTTGATATTCTTAAAATACTTATCGGGAAAAATGACACCTGCAACAGGAATCCCATCACCATCGCTTAAACGGGCTTTCACATTCTTGATGCCGCCAATGACTTTATTTCCACCGTTTAGAAACAGCACTTCCAAGTCCAATTCTTTCGTTTTTGAATTTATCCCCCATGTGTCCAAATAGATAGACAGTGGGCCCTCTGAATTCATACGAACTTCTTCGTATGCAAATACCGGAACAGAACCTATCAGTAGAGATAATGCTACGACAAATGCTAGTACAATTTTCTTCAAGCGTATTCCTCCTAGTTGTATTATGTTAGATCATGCCTTCACTACTCCACATACTCAAACGTTATTAGACACTTCAATCATCGGGAGCTTTAAAAAGAGTTCCATCGCGCCATACGAGTTCACAGTCTCGATTACCGAACCATCCGTGAAAAAAATTTGGGCTTCCCAATTATCCCTGAGTTCGGAAATAAGGTTAGTGTTGACAATCGCCTGGTACGGTCTACCGTTGTCTGTAACCAGCGGTGTTTTCAGAGAACCTCCAACAATATCTAAGATTCTGGAAAAACCATGTTTACCAGCAAATTGCTCCATTAACTGACTGAACTCGGTTGAAATCTCCCTCGCCTGTTTATTAATTAACATCAGGATTACCCGATCATCGTCTTTGACTATGGCACGAATCGAATTAATAGAAATCATACCACTACTTACGTTGATGAAACTGCTTGGCATGTGTGAACTCCCCCATCGAATAGTTACGAGACTGACTCATAAGATGATTACCTAAGTAAACAGAATAGATTTAAGAATTACTTATCTTCATCTGCAGTGCATTGACATAGTTTTGTAAGTCTGACTTGAATTCTTGTATCAACTTGCTGCCAGCTACCAGCTTCTTGTTCCCTGCCTGAAACCCTTTTTGATCAACTTTTGCTTTGAATAGCGATGCCCTCATCATGGTAAGGCCTTCGAGTTGCATCTTAGCTCCTTTAACGTAGTTGACATGAATCGCCTCCAGGTCACCAGTTCCCGGTTTAATGTTTTTCAAATTGAACACAAACTTAGAATAGTTAGGTACGATCGTCGAATTAAATACCTTGTACGCTGTTTTTCTATTTTTGTCCGTGACAATTCGATTTTTATTGTACGCATTAAGGGCAGTTGCCTCATATTTAGCGATAGCATTGATCTGATCCGCATAGCCCTGCAAAGCATCCATCTGTTTCTGCAGCTCTGGATTCATCTCATCAATTGGTTGATCGTCTTCACTAATCGTTGCATCATCCCCAACAGCGAAATCTAGTTGAACATCGCTGAACCCCTCCGCACTTAGAACTACGGAAACAGAACCGTCGCTAACGGCTTTAACAAGAATTTGATTACCATAGCCATCGACAGTTGCAATAGAAGGTTCCGTCGACTCGACCTGGATATCATCGTACTTAATTACTGATTCATCACAAGATGCTTTAATAACGGCTGTATTCTCGGCGAGCCATTCGGAAACGTGTATACGCTGCTGGTCTACCGAAAATGAACAAACGCTCTCTAAACTCGGGTCATTTTCTGCTGCAAACATGCTTGCAGGCATAATTAAGGTAAACGTAAGCATTATTGCAATTGCAGTGGACCAAATTTTCTTCCTAACTGTGTGATACTTCATCGTTGTTAATCGCTCCTCATTTGGATGTTTAATTACTTACTAATCAATTAAGTAATATACTATATTAGTAACATACGAATTAGGGATCATCAAGCTTATCAAGGATATTTCTGGAATATTAGGAATTATCGAGAGACTTTTGCAAGTGCTGAGAGGGCTTGTTGCAGTTGAAAATTCTCTTCTTCTTTATGATCATCGTCAACGAGTAAGAGATTCATTTTGTATCGTCGATCCATCCAGAAATGATTTTCTCAGATCGTAGCGCAAGTTTAATCTGATCCATCGTTAATTTCGGTGCATGATTTCCGTCGATGATATGCTGGATTAGTCCAATAGCATACGATTTGACCTTTAATTTAAGCTCGCAATCACTAAGTCCGTCAGCCTTCGCGTATTCAAAATTCTCTTTCTGGATTGCGTCAAACCACTCTTTTTCCTCATGCGTCATAGCCAACATCATGCACCCTTTCTATCATTTTTTATCGTGGCCGGCTATTCTTTACAGATTTCACAGTTCATACGTATGCTCTCCTTATTCATTAGATAGGGGTCCACCAGAAATATTCATTTTCGTTTTAGGCAATGACGAATTGTCCCAGCGTTATTTATATATAGGCATCGAGACATGATGAACAATCTGTTCATTATTCAGATTATTAATTTTTCGGGAATACCCCTTCATGCATTTTGGGCATTCGCCATCCATGCGTGGAGTGCTGTCGTATGATCGATAAGTATGAGTAAGCAGCTCATCGCATTCTGCATTAAAGCACTTAACCTTTACCGTTACTTCGTGATAATCCAACTGCGGCCCGATTTCATACATGGTTGCTTAGCTCCCTTCCTTTGTCCAAATCCTCAAAACATCCCTTGCAAACATCATATAAATAGTTGGAGAATGGAAAAGTCGTATTTGTCGTGGCCGGCTTTTCTTTACAAATTTCACAGTTCATTTATGCACCACTCCTTAGACGATATACTTATTTTCCTCTTATCACACCATGTATGATCATCGCGTTATTTAGTCATTCCTATAACTAGCTTTCCAATTCTCAAAGAATGGCTCTGCATCACTATCATAAGCTTCGGCCGATACACCGGCTTGTTGTTCAATTTTTTGAATGAGTGCAACTAGTTTGCCGTTATACAACCACGACTTGGGAATCGGCACGAGCGCGGCTTTACGAATAAAGCGAGCATGCGTGTAATTCAACATCATCGTGAACCGATCTTCATAAACATCGTCAGCTGTTTCATTAAATTCCGGAAGTCTCGATGTGATTTTGTCAAAAACATCTTGTTTATCACTCATCGACCGATGGGATGAATTATACCTAGAAAGGTCTTTCGTCAAATCAAAGGACAAACGCGTAATGGACGACCAGTGAAAGAAGGGTATCGCTTTCTCATCTAAATTGTTTAATTGATTGATCGCAATTCCCTGCTCATCTGTCCATATCCAATGAATCTGCTCCCCGGATTTCGCATTCGAAGCAAGCCTCCGATGCCGGAGCCAGGCTCGGAAAAAGATAATCACACCACCCACTAGTCCACAAACAATTGCCGTGTCTTTGATCCAGTGAATACCAGACTGTTCCTCTGCTTTTCCAGATAACAATAGAGCTAACAAGCCATATACGGCGAACATAAGGAGCGGCAAAGCAATGACAATGAGACAACCGTACAATGCTTTACTGCGATAGCCACGATCGGCTCCGCTGATCATAGTATGATAGCGAGCAAATTCCCACTCAGCTGCTGTGCATGTAAATTCGTTCTGTATGTGGTTACCCTCCTTCTCGCTTAGTTACTCTTCCGGCTTAACACATTGCATTCTCCTAGGATAATCAGTTTGATTCACACTGTTAGTTGAAACCGAAGTCGTACCCGAGCTACTGAATCCCCTCCATTCCTTCTTTTGGCCAGATGCAGCCTGCGCTCGACCTGCACGAGAAGAGAATGATGAAAACTGTGTTTGTATATGAAACTCCTTACGGCCCTTGCAAACCACGAAGACTGAACTCTTTCAATTAGCTCCTGGTGACAATCTGGACATGCATGCATCCCTTGCTCGATTATGTATGTTTGCCCGCACTTTTCACACGAGCCTACCTTATGAACAGATTTCTATTTTAAGCTGGATCTTCCACGGCAGCATAAAAAGTATCAATATATCCTTGTAACATACCTGCCAGTCTTTCGTTCTTAAAGACTTTTATCGCCTGTACCTCGCCGGCAAGACCACACCATTCTTCCCAGTTTAAATATAGGTCGATCTCTTCTGCTTTTGCAAGTGGGGTCTCGGAGATTTGGCAGCCATAAAGCTTGACCAGCACTTCGGCAACATCCGGCTGGTCCATGGCAACAGTTTCTTCCAAGTCCCACGACTCAAATTGAATGAACGCGATGAGAACACTCATAGTGTCATTCGAATATGGCGCCTTCATGTAAATGGGTCGCGGCTTTTCATCATGGGTGTGTGTCAGAACAAATGGCTTCAACGGCTCAAGTATTATTGATTCATCTTTCGAAAGATTTTTTAGTATCGTTTCGCGAAATCCTCGTTTCGTAGCTGTCATTCTCCGTGCCTCCATAGTGGTATATTACTATACTAACATATTACTATTGTAGCATATTACTTCGCTGAATAGTTCTCATCATAGTGCTTTGTATCATTCCACATTTTCGCAAACTCAGCGGACCATTCTTTCGCGAGCTTTGCGTCCTTGATTACGAGGAACACCTCTGCATTTCGAGTTGATGCAGCTGCTGAATAATTGCAGGAACCTGTAGTCACACCCGTCCCATCGGCGCAAGTTACTTTCTCATGCATCAGTGCGGAATATAAATTGATCTTTACAGGTATACCCGCTTTTCGAATTTGATCCAATGCAGCTTTCTGTGCCTATATCCAAAGTTTTTCCAGTACCATTGATAACACTGTTCAAGAGTTGTTCTGGATGCTGATCTTCTTGCGTAAAAGCATATTGAATTTGTGCATTCCCTGATCCAGTCCCTGGAGCGCTCGCAGCCTTAGCGACATCAGCGCTAGCAATCGTAACACGAATCACCAGCAATTACTGCTGTAAACTTCCATTTTCTTATCATCTGTAAAATCCCTGCTAGTTTTAGTAATTATAGATCTTTATTTTCACGCAATTAATCGTGATTGATCGGACCGAAAGTAGCTGCAGCCCACTCTTCTAAACTCATGCCTACTCTTTCTTTAAACTCCTTGGTTTCATCATCAATATCGTAAACATACAGCTCGCTATCCGCCTCTTCGTCGACAGGCTTACCAGCCGGCGTCCGACCAAGATTATATTCATTGGGTTTTGCATGAAGCATACGCACAAAGTCGCCCGATTTGTTACAAGCACTGCCTATCGCGGTGTTATCAGCTTGCCCTTCAGTAAGTGCACCGTAGATTGCACAATGCGTCATCTCCGCATTCAGCTTCTCACAAATACGGCAGGTTGGAAAAATTTTAGATTTGGCCATGGAGACCAACCTCCTTCTCTTATTTGAGACTATCATAATACGAGATAATCATTTCACCAAATTTTTAACAGAAAATATTTGCGTCTTAAGGCACGTAGCTCGGAAAACATAAAAAAGATTCGAGAAAGGCGCTTAAATTAATCCTGTTCTTGCAATATCCATTTCCTTCCGTTTACACTGCCATTAAGGAGGTTGAATAGCATGAATACAAAGAAAAAACAGCAAACGAAAAGACAGCATTACGTCCCCCGAAACTACCTCGTGAGGTTCTCTAATTCGAAACAACTGTATGTTTATGATAAAAGCACCAAAAAGTCATTCCCGTCCAGCATAGAGAATGTTGCATGTGAGGGATATTTTTATGATGTAGAGCCTGATTCTTTTAACTTCTTTTTTTCTCCTGGATATGAGAAACAAACAATAGAGAAAATGTTAAGTATTGAAGAAGGAAAATATAAAATTCTTTTAGACAAAGTCATCAATCGGTCCGTAAACCATTCAAGCTCTGAAGCATTAGAAGAGGATGATATGGCTGAACTCGCAGAGCATATAGCTATCCAATACCTAAGAACGGATGATTTTCGGAATAGAACGAGCGCGCAGGCTGACTCTAAATTTCAGGATTTCTTGAAGAAATCCGGCCTAAACCATTTAACAATTCCTAAGAGCAAGGATTCTGATATAGCTGAACATATTAGCGTTCTCACAGATCCAGAGATAATTTATGAATATAGCACTCAGTTCTACGAAAATTATTATTGGATCTACATCATAAATCAATCTGATCAACCATTTTTCACGTCCGACAATCCTGTAGTTTTCTCAGAAGAATTTCTAGGTACGGATTATTCAGGTACAAGTATTTTTTTTCCGCTCAGTAGTCATTTGCTCCTTCTCTTAGTTGAAAGTTCAAAAAACCCTGATATAGACGCACTTGATAATCGCTTCTGGGTGATAGAGGACATTGAATTGATAAATTTTGCAAATTCGCTACAAATTGCCCTATCAAGTAAACAGATTTATTGCCAAGAAAAAAAGTTCGATTTAATCCATCGCATGGCAACAGAGAACCCGGATATCTTAAAAAAACGCGAACATAAGTACGATATTTCTAAGACTGATTAATCAAAGGAACTCAAAAAGCCCCGCTGTACCTTATCGGTACATTGGGGCATGTGGGTTGTGAGATTCCACTTGGAAGTGGCGCGAATCGCCTATCACTAGCCGCAAATCAGCTAGAATATGTGCAACGCGGATCGTTGTCACCGCACGAGCGCTCGGGATTTCGAAATTGCTTCAGCTCAGAAGACTATTCGCGGCATCCCTTACTCCCTGCATCCGCTCATACGAACGAATGGTGCGCACTACCAGGTTTTTGGACCGACAAAGTATGTACCGGAATCTAGCAATTCTACTCTATTAAAGGTATGCCCAAAGATGCGATTTCTATACTCTTCGTAGAAACCTATATCATCGTTAAATAAAAGGGATAAAGGAGGTATAAACATTGAGAACGGGATTTAAATTCTGATCAATTATTAAATCATATCCAGATGCAAATCCGACTACCAAATCAGCTCCTGTCCATCCAACTGGTTGTTGAGGCACTTTTGGGATGCCCTTAACCTTCAGAAATAACGGTACTCCACTAATAGGTCCATAAGCTTCCCATTCTGTTTCTAGTGAGACTGTAACCTGACCGGAGGAAGCAGGTGGATTAGGTAGCGATACATACGTATGTTCTCCGGATGTGGTAAGCGTTTGAACAGGCGACCATTTTGTCGTAACAGTCCATTTGGCGGAGGATAATCTTAATGCCTGAGGGAAAAAATTGATCGGACCAAGGTTAAGATAAAGCTTGCTCATTGGAGGTGGAGTAGGGTCGCGTAATGGAATCGTAAAAGATCCATCATGATGACCAATTGGCTCCTTAACGACCCCTACTGGATTCTGCTGTCCAGCAACTGGGCTGAATGAAAACGGAATACCGCTTTGTCCCACAGAAACTCCGTTTAACCAGACCTGAGCACCGACAATCTGAGCTAAGGTATCTGCGTCGAAAGCTTTTACTGTAATTTGTTCTGTCCGCCCCCGATCGATTGGATGGTTCGGTTCAACTATGATTTTCAGATCTCCTTTTTGAACTATTGTTTGGTGACCTTCACGAGTGCTGGTTTCCCCGCACAACGTTTGCACGGCAAAGATACTATCGTTTTCAGCAAAATGAAAGTCTGCTGTTGAAATAATCGTTTCAGCAGCATAGTTTTCAATGGTTTTTCGCACAACACGGTTAACCAACAAATGTACTTGCGCGCCTGGAATACAGTCTCGTATGCGAATATAGGGGTCTTCCGGACGCACTGGTTCCAATATTCTAGGCATCGGCAATGGAACTGGAAGTGATTGGACTGGTTCAGCAGCTTCAACATCAGCATGGCACCCGATCTGCTTTACAATGACTTTGAATCCTGCTGTAAGCGGAAACCATACGGTTAGAACGACGTTCGCCGATGCAGCACATACGGAATCACCTATCGGTGTCCCATTGTCAGCGTAGAATGGCTGTAGCATGCTGGATGGATGCGCTCCAGAAATAATAATTCTGCGAGAACAATCATAGATTGGTCCGTTAATAACTGGCGCTGCAATAGGGTTAGCTTCAGCGTCCTCTGCAAATTTCACTGCATCAGAATCTTCGCTTTCTAAGCCACATAAAAACTGCTTAACCTTCAATTCTACTCGTTCTCCACTATCCGTTACTGGATGAACACTTGCAGGTATTTCAATTTTTTCTATGGTTGTTGTGGCTGTTCCTCCGCCAATCGTTGTGACGATAACTCCCCCCGCAATGATCGGATCTTTTACAACGCTGTATAAAACCACCTCTGCGCCAGAAATAAGCCCACTTACCGATAATATATGGTTTCTCGGACATGGTTCGAAATCAATTTTAGGTTTTGATGGTACTTGAGTAGGCCCAACCGTTATAAGTGTCTCGCCGCTCTCCACCTGACAACGCGGGAACCGCTGCTTTGCGATCAGCGTTCCTTGTTTGAACAGCGGCGCATCCAAAGCTGTATAATCTTCGGCTGGGTTCAGCCAAGTGGTAGTCGTACCTTCGTTATCAATCACGACATCCGCACCAGGCATCATTCCGCTTAAATTAAGGAACGTCTGACATGCAGTAACCGGCTCCTGAATAATAGGCGGCTGCAACTGGGTCTCCCGATTGGATTTACCAACCGGCATGCTGACGACATTGTCACTTACCACTAGAACGCCATCAATTGTAATTTCTTGAATTGCTTCTAGCAAGGACCCTGCGCCGACTGATGCAGTTGTGGGTATCCTGGCAAACTGTTTTGTTTTTGATGCTGTGAAAGTTAAGATATCAGCCCCACCATGTCTAACCCGAACGGTCGCTCCGGGAACAAGTCCGTCGAGTTCCAGTCCAGACATACAGCAGGTGAGCGGTGAAGTAAAAACAGGTACAGGAAGCGGGTTCGGGATTGCGACAACGGTTATAGGCCACGTAGACGGATCGCTCTCACCATCTCCGTTTGACTGCATGACAGTGACTTTTTGATTTTCCGTTAAAGGAGAACTAACAGGTACCCACACTGTGCCACCAAGCACACTTGTCACACTGCCAACTTCATTGCCCCCTACGAGCAGTTTGACTTTCGCGTTTTTGGCAACAAATGTTACTCTCACTTGCTTTGTGAACGTTGTGATTGGTCCATGAAGAGTGGGCGATAAAGGCTTCGTCATACATTAACCTCCATACTCTGATTCATTTCCGTCCTGAAATTAGAATAATCCACATATTTCCATCACCACCATAAATACTATGCTTGAATGTGATGTCAGTATATCCGTCCAAAGATGGAAAATAGTAGAAATATTTGTCGAACAATTCGGCGTATGAATCTCGCACACCAACGACCGAATCGATAAAAGACGACTTCAAAAAAACATAAAGAGCAAGCTCCTCATACTAATGAGTGCTTGCTCCCTTTTGTACCTATTTCAGCGGTTAATTCCCCCGCAACGCGATCAACCAATCATAATCGAAGAAATAATCATGACCTGACCGACCTGGTCGAAGAGCTCATTAACACGAAAACGAAGCTGCTCAATACTTGAGTAATACTCCCATCCCTCATCGCCGTGCGCGTCTACGATCGCATAGCTGGTTCCTGGTGAGGAGTAACCAAAAACAGGCTCGCCGTTGATATTAATCCGTACAGCTCCATCCTTGAAAGCCAGCGTTACTTTGTACTCTGGATACTGCTTAGCCGCGTCAATCAAGATCTCAGAAAAATACTCAACTGTAATGGATGCGTTCTGAAGCAATCGACTCATATAGATGTCGTTTATGCGATTGACATTGTTTGAGGTAAGTGGCAACCAAACCCCATCTATATTTGTCCGAATAAGAACATTCTTTTCTGTCTCTTTCTCCGCAGGAGAGTACAACAACCACCAGCTATCCTTTGGGAGATTAGTTAATGGTTTCGCAACTTGGAATCTCATCTCTATTAGCTCCTTTTTATTGCAGACGAAGGAGAGCGATGTTTCCGCTCCCCACATCCACTTTCGTTTAGAAGTTGAATGCAAATTGTCCTTCGGAGACGTTATAGACTTTTTTCGTCTTGACCAACGTCTTCTTGCATTCGGCAATCAGCTCCATCTTCACTCCACCACCAGCAACTTTCCGCGGTCGTTCGTCGATCGGTTTTACCGTAAGACTGTAAACCCATCTACGGAAAGACTCTTCATCCGCTGGCGCCTCGGCAGCATCCCATTTCAATTCGCTCTCACCAAGCAACGACACTGAATGTACGGTAAATCCGGTAACTCCTTTTCGCACGTTCTGCTCAACAAAGCTTACTTGTTGCTCAATCCGTGAGTAGAGATCGCCCGGCACCGATTCTTTCGCCCATGCTAGCAGTGCAATTTGTAAGGAATCTGCTTGATATCTTCGTATAGAAGAGACCGACTGAGCATCAAGGAATGCCTCGAGCTTGTCCTCCTCTTCCTCCTCCATTGCCACAGGCTCTGCAGTAACAACCGCGAGTTTGCTCGGATCGATCGACATCGTGCCCCAGATCGACTCCGCGCTTTCAACACCCTCGATATTGTTTCCGACGAATCGTTTGGCAAGCTCAGTTGCAAGGCTGCCACCAGATCCTTCAGTTAATGCCGCAAGACCTTCCTGGCTAAATTGACCTTCTAACGCAAGCGCAGCACTCATCTTCTTCGCCATAAGGTTTATCGCAAGTTCCTGCATCGTATCTTGATAGCCTGCATAGACTGTCTCGCACAAATTTTGCTGGCCAATTCGCCAGTGACGACGGCTCGCCTGACGAACGATAGATAACCGGTATCCCGTCTGATAAAAATAGAGAGATGGAAAAGATAGGAGATCCAAGCCGGTCGAAACGAGCACGGGATTGCAAAGTAGAACCTGCACCCCTTCTCGCTCTCTTGCTGCAATCCATTCTTCCCGCTCCGGTCCGTCGACGTCCGAATCCAAGATAGCCGTCTTAAATCCGCGCTCCTCCAGGAGCAGCTGTAGACGCTCAAGCGTCATCATTTTCCCGGTAAATGTCGCGTATACGCCAACTTTACGGCCGGCTTTTACGCGCTCCCGAACAAATTTGATCAGCTGCATCTCTTTCGGGTATAGCACTCTATCACTTAGCCGATACTGGGGAGGAACAATCTCTTCACCAGTATCCGGATGATAGACACCATTGAAATTGAAAGGCACATCCGGATAGCTAAGAAGCGTGCTGAGTAGACTGCCAAGCAAAACAGATTTGCCGCCGCCTTCAAGCTCTTTCTTAACGGCGATCCGCAGCTTATCCTCTACTTCTGCAAGGTTTCTGGACAAATACCATGAAGGTGCAACAAGCCGCATCGTTTTCGACAGCTTGCGTTTATTCCGCCCCGGTCTGCGCTCGATCTTCGTCATGCACGTAATAAACTGCCGCTCACCGTGTAAGGAAACGTTCATCGGACCTTCCTTTAGCTCCGGCAAAATTTCGAACATGTCACTCATTTGGATAAAGCAAGCTACATCGCTCAGCATATCTGTGAAGAGCTGCGGAGCGGCTGCCGGCAATTCCTTGACACTGGTTCGAGGTTTACCATTACTGGAACTGTTCAGATTACCATCGTCCAGACGAATTTTCGTTACCTTCTCACGGACACCGTATAAATCAATCCACCGTCCCACATCGCCCCATTTAAAACCGTTCTCTATCAATCTATCAGGGAACATTCGATAGAATAGCTCAAAAAGGTTCGATGCATACCCGTTCATGAGAGTCCCCGTCATAGCAAGTCCATGCTTCGCGCAATTCATAATGACATGGAACGCATGCGCCTGGGCGCTTCCACCTGTCAGCTCGTGGCACTCATCACCGATCGCAAGGTCGAACTTGTTCTTGAAATAACGCTTGAACAGGTCTGCCGGCGATACTTTGCGAGGTGCAACGCCTCTGGATGGCTTAAGCTCTCCCAAAATCGTGCGTCTGTCCTTATTTTTCGCTTGCCATAGCGGAGTACCGCATTCCCGATACTCATCCTTCTCCGGATCGCTATTTTTATAGAGTCGAACGAGACTTCTGCAGAACAGATTGTTCTTTCGGCGCGTAGTTTTTCCGTGTTTGTTGAAGAAATCCTCATACTCCATCGGCACGATACTGCCTTCTTCTTCCTTCATGAGCTGGCTGCCGCAGCATGGACATTGCCATCCTTTAAATGCGGTCCGTTTGCTCACTCGCTCCTCACCATTGAATATCGTGCGTTTCTCATACGTCCGATCAACCCACTTGGCAACTGGCTCGTAGATATACCCGAGCTTCGCCGTGTCGCGGGCGATGATATACACTTCAATTTTCTTAGGCGAACTCTCCATCTTTCCTGAATTGCGCAGCTCAATAACGTCCGTGAAATCGTCAAGAAAGGTCACTTCAAACAGCCGCTTATCTAGAAGAATGCCTACTTCCCGCTTCGTCTTCTTGACCAAGTGGTTTGGCACCATGTAGATGACGCGCCCCTTTCCGTTCAGCCAACTAGAAAGCTGAGCGGAAATAAGACTGAAGAACATCGCGATGGACATGGCCGTTTTACCGGTTCCCATCATCCCCACGAGGATTTGATTCCTGTTCTTCTGGAAGCCTTTAAACAGTGCGGTCACCACGTGGGCTTGAGCATTAAACAGCGGACGCTTCAGGTGTTCGAGAACCTCCAGCGGCTTGTCCCTTCCTGGGTGATGGAGAGGAACATATTCCTCATCCAAACGCCGAATGAGATCCCCACCAAATAGGGATAAGTAGTCGCCGATATTTTCGATACCATCGAGCGAAGTAAGCTCCCCCGCTCCAGACGCGGCAGTAAGTAATGTCGATTCATCGCTCATTGGCGTATCGATTGCAGCCATATTCGTAAGTGTCAATTTATATTGCCTCCTTCGTTTCGTCATCCTCAGTCAGCTTAATCAGGCCGTTTTTGATACCGGAAGAGATAAGCCCATCCAATACGTCCTCGCCTACAAGCAGCTCATAGGCAACCAGTTCACGGTAGTTGTCCGTAAAATCATGAACAACAAGGGGAACAAGAAAATTGCTCTTTAGGAGCTGGTTGTACAGGTACGGCGTCCACTCTTCGAGCAACGGCGTCTCATAGTACGCATCAATCGCCCAGAAAAGCTTCTGCAGGATGTCACCGTCCCAAGCAAAGATGGCGAAACTCTCATTGGTCCGCTGCAGCACACACTCACTTGCAACAAGACCAGTCACGAACGTCTCGTTCTCACGCTGAGATAGATGCTTGTACTTTCCGCTTGGCCGGACTGCCCAAGAAGATCTGTCATAACCCGTCTCACCAATCCGCGGTGCATGGCTGATGGAGAAGACGACGTCGCTCGCTTTCCGTGAATGATGGAATTGAGCAAACACCGCCTGTACGCGAGAGTCAATATCAATGACGTTGGCGTAAACCAGTTCATGCATCTGCGCTTTTTCAATGAAGCGGGTCACGATGAGAGGAGTATGAACCCTGACGAAAATATCCTTATGCTGAAACGACATATGTTTCATTCTCTATTGCCTCCAATTGTTGCTTAATGAACTACCCTTGAATCGTGCGAATAATGCCTAAACGATCGACGGTTTTGAAGGTAATCTTAAATACCTCCGTATCCGTGATGATCTGCTCGTTACCTTGGATCTCACTGGTATGAGAGATTTCCTTTTTCACGATACCTTTGAGCACGTGTAGAAGAGGGCCTCGCCCTACTTTACCGTTCAGTCGACCACTCGCCATCCGCAGAACCCGATGCATTTCTTTATCTGGCAGTAGAGGCTGCAGACGCGCTGCCGGCTTCTTCGGCGTTGTCCATTCCATCCCCCGTTTGGTTAACTGGGATTCGATAGAGACAGCACGCACCTGATCAACGTCCATTCGACTGGAGCGAAAATACTTCGGCTTAATGTTCCCGGGCACCACCTTGTATAGCGGTTCTGCCTGCATCGGCAAACGCTCAAGGCTGCTCCCTTCCTCCATTAACGAAAGAATCTGCTGCACAGCGCTCTTGTCGATAAACTTCTCCTTTCGCTTCCGGCCAATCGTGTACACCTGATTAAAGGTGTCATCATGCGATTGATAGACGCGAAGATCATCAAAGTTGGCGACGAGCATCGTCACAATATCCTTCGTCATCCGTCCGCGCGGTATGTTGTAGATGAGAACGCCGTCTACAGAGACATACTGCAGAAGATGACGCAAGAATCGTTTTTCCTTTCGCTCCACTTTGGCATCGAGTGACTCGCTGTCGTTGTCATAGGGGGGATTGAGGTACATGAGTCGAAACGTATCCCGGCTAATCCGGCATTCCTCATAACCGCCAAACAACGTATTCGGAATGCGAGACCGCAGCTCCAAGTACTTTTGCTCATTTGGCTCGACGCCAAACCCTACACCCGACGATTCCTCCAATAAAATTTCCAGTGCACGACCGCTGCCGGCACAAAAATCGGCGACGGAAAACGGAGCTGCTGGAAGCTGCAATAGGGACCGGATCGAGAGCATGTCTTGATCAGTAGTTTCGTAATTCCCCATGCGTTGCTTATTGTGGATGATTCGGTCAAACATGCCTTTCATGTTGTCTGCTGACATATCCATTGCCTCCTTTTTGGAAATAAAAAAAGAGCTAGTCGCATAAGCGATTAGCTCTTCCATTCCAATTATTATTGGCTTAAACGAAAAAAAGGCGCACTAATGGCGTGTTCCCCTACAATCGTCCAAACATCATGCATCTTCCCCTATAAAGGAGAACCCTGTCTTCGCTAAAAAAGTGGAAGCGAAGAATATGTGAAATGAGTCGTAATGACCATATTATACCATGATTTGAATGGTGAATGATAGGCTCTTACAGATCGTAGAATTCATCTGATTGCACCATTTCAATACGGTCCACGTCTACCCCACAAGAAATCAACTTAGTAAGCAACTCATCTTTCTCGTTTTCTTTATAGAAGTATACCTTCCACTTAACCCTATGGTTGGCGTAAGCATCGATTTCTTTAAAGTAAGGTTTGTCCACATCTGCGATAGAATGACCGATTACTATTATTTCTTCAATGTCTTTCGCTTTAAGAGAACGTATTTTAGGCACATATTCACTTACATCCTTAAAAGTGCGTTCATAGTACTCAAGTAGAGCCTCGCATATGCTTCTTTCTTTTTCTGCATATGGATCTTCTGCACTTTTTTGAAGCCTTTCTTTGATGTCTGATATTATCTTCGCATTACCATGACCCAAAACAGGCAACTGCTCATCCTCTTCCTGTAATGATCCATGAATATGCAAAACATTCTCTCGGTCAACTTCGTATACAACTCCCAATACATCTGTATAGTTAAAAGTAATGTAGAAGGCATCATTATTCTTATTAATTTGTGTAGTTTTAGGCTGTATATCTTCAATCCCAATAGTCTCTACCCACTTTGCTAGATAGATTTCTAATTGATGAATATATTTGTATTCGTTATTAAAGTAATATTGTAAGGTATCATACACATCAATATCGCCCCCATCCAAACCCATATCTAGTGCGATGGCGTTATCGATAATGTGATCTTCATCTATGTTCGCTAGGTTTGATTCTAGCTGATTCCACAATAGCCCTCTCTTCGCTGCTTCACCCGTTTCCGGATATATATGATATTTCTGTTCAAAGGTCATTAGAAAACTCCAATCTACCTCGTCCAGATAGTCTCGAAATTGCCAATAACTCGTAGCTAATCTATGCCCGATATCAAAGCCGTTACCAATAATGAATAGTTTCACTAATAATCACCCTCATCTGATGTAGTTTTCTGGAATAAATAAACTGTGACAGCCTTGGACAAAAAAATCAAGTCCTGGGCTGCCACTGTCTACTGAACCTCGTCATTAATATCATTAAATACTCTATCAAATGCCTCTTCTGCCTCATCATCTCTTCCTAAAATTCGAAGAAGCACATAATCATTATCCTCATCCAAAAACGAATTTTCCGCATTCTCACCATATAATTTTTTCCTGAGCATTTTTGTTTCTTTATTTGAAAACCAATGGGAAGCAGGAGGGTCCCATTTCCCCCTTAAGATATATTCCAAAACCATCATGCGTACATACGCTTCGGCCCTAGCCTTAGATATATATTCATCATAATCTTCTTCATTAATAAGATCATAAAACTTACTCAGATTTATCTCTTTATCAGCGACTAGCTTATTTTGGATGTTCATGAAATGCCGTATGTCAGAAGTAATACTGAAGATTCGCCCCTGAAAATCGCGTTCTTCATTGTATTTAGCACTTTTCATAGTAGAAACCACAATGAATACAACAAGCACACCAATTCCAATGAACGCTGGCCACACGAGGACCACCCCTTATCGTCTTTTTCATGGAATCTCTATCGTGATGAGATTAATTTACTTAATTCTCCAAATGATATTTCGGTCCTGCTCATTTAGTATCGACAATCTATATCTTTTTTCTGGATTAATAACCCACGCGAAAATGTTGGAGAAATTCCACTCAAGGCTTATACTAAGGGTAACGATACTGGAAGGTGGTGCCACAATTGAGTGAAGAGCATCAAAGCGGTCGAACACCTGAGAATCCTGAACTCGCAGCAACCCTTGACGGTCTAAAAGAACGCCTTCAACTTGAAACGGATGAACAACTTATATCTAAAGCACTGTCGCTGCTAGCCCAGATGATCGAGCTCGAGGATCGTGGTTTCAGTGTTGGCGCCTGGAAGGATAACGTCCTCGATCGCGACTTCATTACCTATCAAATTGCACCGAAAAAATAAAACAAGGCTTCCCCCTTCATTTCGAAGGAGAAAGCCTTGTTTTTTTGTTTGCCCATTATCGGTCCCGCTTCTTTGTTGCGAAGTGAGCGCCGACAAATGTCCCGAATATCGAGAAGATTGGCACGGAAAGTGACGTAAAAACTTGGACCGTCTTATCGACGTCCTTGGCATTGTACAATTGAATAAGAATGAGGAACAAGAAGCCGAGGACAAAGGCAGAAAATATGATTACACCTACCAGAACGAGCAAATTACGTTCTTTCGATTGCTGAACGATTTGCACCGACTCATCTTGCGGGCTCGCCGCAGGAGAGGTGTTCTTCCCCTTTGCAGCAGCCTGCTTCGCAGGTGGCCTTCCACCCTTGCCTGCTTTCTGCTTGTTCAATTCTTCATCAAGTGTGACCACCTGAAGCTCATTTTCATTTATTTTCATCTCTATTACCTCCTAATCTTAAAGTGAATTACCTCCTTCGAAAAGAAACCCCGTTTCACAGCCATTATTTCAAATCCTTTCTCCTCGAGCTCCACACCCCAATTGGTGAAGGATAATGCCTTAGAGAAAAGCTGCTCCACACTCGAAACATTTAATTTCTTCGAGAGGTATGTAAGCGTGCGCTGCACCGGAGATGTTGAAACCTCCAGCTGCTTGTCCACGCAATCTTTCAATTGCTCCTTTACCCGTGCGAGAAGCGGTGGTCCTGTCGGAAGCTGATTAATGAGTTGGATGATCTCCGACGCCGATAAACTCAGCTCCACACGAACAACTTCTTCTACACTGGTTACATTTTCTTTTATGGCTACCATGGATCCATCTCCCATGCAAAAGGATAGAGACCTGACAGTGATTAGCCAGGTCTCTTCTGGAAATCTCTATTACCGAACTGGAAGCGATACGACGACTACCGAAGAATCTCCATCGTACTCAATGAACCCTGGCGAAGATGAGCCGGCGGTACGCAAGGTAATGTTCTTGACCTCACGATCACCAACTAGCAGCGCATCCCGCAAATAGAGCGCATTGAATTTGATGGTCGGAAACCCTTCTTCAACCTTTGCATCTGGGAAGCTCTCGCAAATCTCGCCTGTTTCGGACCTGGAATGAACCGTAAACACACCTTCTTCGTCTACTTCCAGTGTGACACGGTTGTTCTCTACCCCGACAAGTGACAGCATGCGGTTCAGCGTGTCATCGAGCATTTGACGCGATACTGTAAGTGCAGTGCCCTCACCAATATTCGCGAACACTTGATGAATGTTAGGGTAAGTACCGTCAAGCAAGCGGCCGAAGTAAGCAACATTTTTATCACGCAGTACGAGGTAGTCTGTAGTGATAGCAAGTGCAACCGTAGGCGACTTGAGCGAGTCGACAATCCCTTTGAACTGAGTCGCAACAATCATGCCATCACGAAACCCGTCAGGCAGCGCAATATCAGTCGTGTACCGATAGATACGGTGACGATTCGTCGCCACAAAACCCAGCTTTCGATCTGCGTTGTAGAGATAAACCGCCGTAATCGCCGGCTGGTTTTCATCAGAACCCGCGAATCTCGAAGCAAGCGCACCTTTACGAAGCATTTCAATAGGACACATCACGAAATTCGCAGTACTAGGCTGCGGTAATTCTGGATAGTGGTCTGAATTGAGTGCCTTCAGATTGGCTCGCCCACGGTTACCGTAATTGACCGTCACGGTCGAATCGCGCTGCGTAAAGGATAGATTACCGTCAGGCATACGCTTCACGAGCTCGATTACCTCTTTCGCGTTCAGACAGTAGCTGCCGTTGACACCACCTTCGTTAGTGACCGGCAAATGTTGAAGAACCGCCTGCTTAGGCAAATCCATAGCCGTAATAAAGAGCGTATCTTTCTGCAGGTCGAGTTTAAGGCACTGCATCAAAGGCATGGAACTTGATCTTGGAACGATCTTGGCGCAAAGCACCAGTGCGTCCAAGAGAGCATCTCGTTCTACGCTAAATGCAGCAGTTCCCAACGCGATGGATCCAAGTTGTTTCTCGATTTTCTCCGAAGTTTGCTGCTCGTTCAATTCCTTTGTTTTAGCCATTTTCTATTTCCTCCTGTTTTTGGACGCAAAAAAAGGCCGCAGAAATTGAAAATAAACATACCTGTGGTATGTTTCATCAATTAACTGCGGCCTGTTACGCGCCTAATTTGTTTGAGTCCGTTGCCGGACGTTCTCCATCACCTGCCGAAAAATGGACGGCTGTGAAAATGTTTGTTCTTCGTAATGTCCTTATTTTAACATGTATTCTATGAGCCTATCAATAGTTGGTTCCATATTACGAAAGTTCCGCACCAACAAATAAAGTCATTATGCTCACTTCATTTACTTGGAAATATTCCCAAACCTAGTGGTATACTTGAACTACTCGAGTTAAGGGGCGTGAAGAACATAAATTGTAGATAGGATTTTGATATTCCTGCAAAGCGCGAGATGTCCTCCTCGGAATTTAGACGACACAACTATGGCATTAAGGGAATGAAGTTAGTTCTATTTCTTTTCTGGATAACTAATAAGTCGATAAGGGGACGTGCCATGAGAAAAACCATATTCATTCTAATGGCGTTATTTCTTTCCATTGTTCTACCACAAGCTGCTTCTGCCAAAAGCGCAGAATATGTTTATCTTCAAAGTGTAGATGACATCCATAGTACGGCTATAATCATTCGAAGCAACGGCGATATGTATGAAATAGAATACGGCATTGGCGTTTTATCTATCTGGCGTTTCGAAGGCGAGAGTGTCATTATTAGTTCGTCAGGTATCTTCGCCGGTGTTGGTTCGAAAATAATTTTACCGGACATGAATCAAGATGCGACGATATGGAACGCGGAGTATTTAGGCAACATCTACCCAACGCTTCCGGTTCCTCCTAAGCCAGCTCCAACACCTCCTCAGGAATCTTCAACTCCACCATTAAATAACACTTCAACTTCGGCCACGACAAACAAAAGCAATATTAAATTTATCTTCCAAGACCAACCAACAACTCTCGGGCATCCAGCGATTATCGTAAAAGGCCACATGATGCTTCCTGTTAAAGATATAGCAGAGCTGTTCGTGAGTGGTCATGTCCCACCTTTTGCATGGGATGCGAAAACAAAAACATTTACGTTCTATTACTTTGGAGACACCGCAAAGGCGACAGTAGGCAATAGGAAAGCCTATTCTGCTTATATGTTCGATTTCAAACATGGAAGTACCTTTATGCTCGACATTCCACCTCAAATCATCAAAGGCACAACTTATGCACCAATTCAATTTTTCACAAAAGGGTTAGGTGCTGAAACCTATTACGATTCGACAACAAAAACACTCCGAATGTACATCATGTAGTATTAAGAAAAACCGCCTCTTGAATGAGGCGGTTTCGTATTTTCTGATATGTTATACGTAGACAACATCCCTCAAGCTCTGTCGCTTTGCTTCTTCGAACATCTTCTTTCGAATTGAAGTGATCTCAAATTCGGTGACATATTCATCCTTCAGACGCAATATAGCCGCGTTAAATAAATAGTCCGCTTCGATCGGCAATTGAAAGCCAGAATGTTCTTGAAACCAGCGATTTACGAGTTCTTCTTTGGTCATTGCAGGAAAGACCATACTAATACCTAGATGATATGTGCGCACCGTCAGCTGCAGCTTGCCTCCAATCGGCTGGACACACACCATGGTAGATGGTAGATCGGTAGGCTCAAATCTGGCAACTGCTACGCCATCCATCTCGTGCGGTTCATGCTCATTACATAGCTTGCACAGCGCAAGAAACATGTTGTTCATAGACATGTCCTTATGTTGAAAACGATGGCCGCAGCCGTCGCATTTCACCCGCTTATCTTCGCAAATGCACTCGCTGACGAGTGATTCATATTCATCGTTACCTCGACGTTCTGGTTTCCCACAACCTTGACAGTGAAAAAGCATATTTAACATTCCGCGTTCTCCTCTCACCCCCAAGTGGGGGCTTAATAGATAGCCCCCACTTAGGGTAAAAAAGGACAATACGCTTACGACAAGGCTTCAGCAAGCGAATAATCAGGCACATGACGCTCTTCAATCTTATGATCAAGCAGTTCTTGGATGTATGTCCGTGCGTAATCGTCTCCATGCCGGAGAACCGCTCTGAACGTTATCGACTCAAATGGACACCAGTCCTTAATGGTTAACCATTCATCTCCTCCGTTTATTTGGTTAATAAACACGAGGTTCTTGTAGACAAACGCATTCCCAAGGCTCCAGTTCCCTTGCCGAAACTTCTCAAGCAACTCATCAACCGTAGAAATCACGCAGAAGCTCGAACGATCGAAGAATGGATCATCCGCTATCCGAATCCACGGATTGTTATATCCGTGGAACAACCAAAGATCCGTCATCTCCCGCTTCCCGCATGAATCGCATAACACCTTCTCGTAAGTGGAATTGAAATAACATGCTTCTCCAACTGGTATACGCTTGCCGCAGCTGCATTCATGCGCGAGACTTCTCCCCTGCTCTTGCCATACCAATTGACCAGGTAGGTTAGCAAAATTACCATTGAACTGCTTCGCAAACCATAGCCATACGACAAATCTATTTGTAGTTGGCAAGAAGAACAAGAATCGCTCCGTTATCCCTTCATCCTTCGGATCAAAGGTAACTCGACTGAAAAAACCCCATAGTTGTTCCAACTGGTCGTCATTCAGTACAGCAAGCATCTTTCGGGTAGGTTCGTCCTCCCGATTCAAATCAGTGCCGCAATCAAGACAACGTACTGTTTGATACGGAAAATCCGAAACATAGCTCGTACCACATGCGCAGAAATATAGACCAACAATCATTTCTATGGCTCCTTATCAGTCCCATTTCGCATGAGGGACTGTGTTTCTAATCCCCCATGCTAGGGTGTACCGATATATGTCGCCTATTACTTAAACAACTTCGCGTTTGGACTTTCAATTGACTTAGGCTCCAAACGGAACCCTGGCCCGATATCACATGGCTGATCTAAAATAATATAGCCGATGCGATCTTTTGCCCGCAGTCCAGGTACAATCGCGTAACCGTCAAGATCCACTATCGTGTAAACATGATTGTGGGTACAATGAATGGCTATCGGCAACAGCGGATCGGAAAAGTCACTCCACATATAACGAAGCAGCGAAATGCCCGTTCGCTCATCATAATCGGACGGCTTAATGAAATGACCATCATTAATAGCGACGAACTGATCATGCAGCCGGGTGCCCTCTTCCATAACCATATCTTGAAGATTGGCATCCATGCTGTCGAACGTTTCGTTGCCATCAAAATGGAACGTCCATAGCACCTGCGAATCCTTTGATCCCGGCAACCCGCGATAAATATGCGCATAACCATCTTCGGTCCACGGCACCTTATCCCACGGATCCTTTGTTCCGTTATCAGCAAGAAATTGTTTCGTCCAGTGGCTTGCCCGCTCCGCTAGTCCTGCCAGCTCCATATCAGCTGCAGCGATTGCGTTGATGCCTTTATTATTGAGTACGAACATATAAATCGGCACTATTGTCGAATTTCTCATCATATCTATTGCCTCCTCAACGCTCCCACTACCGCGGAGAGACGTTGCATCTCACCCCGCGGCCGGGAAACATTGATCCTGCTATATGACGACTTGTAGGTCAGAATTACTGCTCAAACTGCGTCGCTTCGAGTTGTGCTGACTCAAATCCTTGAAAAAATTCACTAGTAAATCGTCATGATGGTGAAGGGATTTCACATCAGTACGAACAGTACTTTGTTCAAGTTTAACTTTGAGGTCTTCAACTTCTGCCTGCAACGTGATCACGTGGCAATCGGCACAGTACACATGCTCAGTCTTTCCATGGTTACAATGCATATCTATCTATTTCCTCCCTCAGATGAAGCGTGATCTCAGAATGGCAGATCGTCTTCAGAAATATCGATCGGGCGCCCGTCATCAGAGAACGGATCGCGATTCGACTGCCCGCCACCAGAGCGACTACCACCTTGCGAGGAACTACCACCGAAGCCGCCTTGTTGACTGCCTCCCTGATAATTTCCGCTGCTGTTGCTCGCAGCTCCTTCTTCACGCTGGCTATTATCACGATTTCCGGACTCCAAGAAACGAACGTTATCGGCAATGATCTCCGTCACATAGACGCGTTTGCCTTCGTTGTTCTCGTAATTCCGAACTTGGATACGACCTTCGACCGCTGTTAGACGGCCTTTGCGTAAGTAGTTCGCGCAAGTTTCAGCAAGCTGGCGCCAAGTTACGATCGGGATGAAATCTGCCTCCCGCTCGTTTCCTTGACCACCGCTAAATGGACGGTCAACTGCAAGTGTAAATTGCGTGACAGCAACGCCAGCAGGCGTGTAACGCATTTCTGGATCCTTAGTCAATCTTCCAATAAGAATTACACGGTTCAACATATCTATTACCCCTTTTAATTTAATGTGATTAATTTATTCAATTCTAATTACCCTAGAAGAGTCGATACTTGCGGGACGTAGCCGTTGTCGAGCAGATCGTCGATTCCTTTACCGAGGGAAAGATCCCACATCGCAAGGCTTAGCTTCATGTCGGTTTTGCTCGCGAAGAACTCCACGCACTGTTCAAGTGCCATTTCGACTTCAGGCGTTTTTACGACATCCGCATCATAAGCAAAAACGATGTGCTTCACTCCAAGCGCCAATAGTGGCTCGAGCAAGAGCGAAAATGCTCCGACGCCCGGAATACCGAAGAAAGGCTTGACCATTTCATCAGCTGCTTTATCAGCTTTAATCGGCCCTTCCGTTACCCAAACCTCCGAACAATCAATGACTGTATCCGCGGTTTGGCCAACTTGCCAGTATTTCAGACATGGACTCGGTAAAGCAAGATGCACAGGAAGCGGGCCGCCAATTGACGAACCATTATCCTTTGAACCACTGCTCCACCACCAATACCTCTGCCCTTGTTTCAAGACGACACTAAAGACAAATTGTCCGGACTTGGAATAACACTCTTTCTTCACTTTCTCGGTAAGGATGACTGTGAGAACATGCTGACCTGCTTCAAGTTTGCACTTCGCACGCCGATTCCCGTCTTCGTCTTCTGGAAGCTCTTCAAGGATTTCACCCTTGATTGAGCCTTCCATTACCAATTCGAGAGAGGGTCTATCTATCCGAATCTGCCAGCCCGTAATTTCATTCTTAACCGTGCGGAACGGGATCATAAGTCCCGCTCCTCCAGCCATTGTCCAATACGGTCCGAATTTTCCATCTTGGCAGAAAAACCCCGGCACTCCTAAGAGTTCGCTGTTATCGCTTAGTCGGTTAATGACACCTTTGGCGACTTTATAGCGATCCTGGAGTGGCATGGTCCGATATCCACGAAGTCGAACCACATCCTCTTCCATGAGCCGATCGTTTACCAAGTGGTTAACATGCTCGGGAGATAATGAAAGCTCCTTTTGTAATGCACGATAAACGCGGTTGAGATGGTGATCAGGTTTTTTATCGACTGCGTTGCTGATCTCGATCTCAATCTTTGTTTTTGGAGCAGCATTCGGATCAAGATAATGCCGGAACTGCCGGCCAATTACCGAATCGAAATAATCATCAGTTGGAACCCTCATGCAGTACACAACGGTTTGCTCGTGATTAATCCGACACCAGCCAGTATGTCCACAAATGAGGCACTGTGACTTGAACTCATACCATCCTTCGTGCTTTGTTCTGCGAAGCCTCATGCCCACAACTCCTTCATATCTATCTTATGATGCCTGAGAGATTTCTCCTTTGCGTGAATCGAGTAGCTGCAGCTGCTCGAGAGAAAGAGAATAAAATTTGCCGTTCCAATTCGTGATCCGGAGCATTGCTTGAACGCTACGCACCAGATCATTTTTAGGTACCCGCTGGGTATCATTCATCAGAGAACTGACAAGCTTATTCTTTTCACGCTTCATTTCTTGCTCTTGTCCGTACTGCCCATTCCCTTGTTCGCGGCTACCCGAAGATGCAGGGCGATTTCCGCTGTTAGAGTGGGGTTGCGAAGATTGACCTTGAGAACGACTGCCGTGACCAGTCTGCGTTTGTTGCCCGCTTCCTTGCGTAGATGGACCGCTTCCTTGCGATTGCTGCTCTCCACGCTGCGACAAACTTTGATCGCCATGCGTTACCGGAGGCTGCTGTCCTTCACCGCTGCCGGAATCATCGTTTTCGTTCTTAAGTTTATCTTCGGCTTTCTGCCGGGACAGTGCAATATATATGTCCTCATAGGATGAGAGACCCGAACCGATGTTACCATACCCGCCGTGCGATAATGCCCTACCGACAGCACTCGTTGAAGCGTTCTCGACCGGATTTGTTGAGTCGACGCCAGATGAAGCGCCAAAGCCAATAATGGATCGTTCCTTCGTTCTGAAGCGCTGCCCGAATTTGTTCAGCCCTTCAAATACGCAAGTCATGACCCACGTATCACCGATCTGCTCCGGAGTGATATCAAGCATGTAAGGCTCATTATGCTCTTTGTGTACTTCAATCATCTGTTCGATTCGTCCTTCAACATCGACATAAGGACGAAACGTCTCAATATATGTTTTGCCATAATACGAGTGAAACCCGTATGCCTTCTGCTCTGGAGTAAGATTGTACTGCCGATCAGCAATCTTTTCTTTCTGTGGGAGCAGCCGGATGTGCTTATGAAACTGCATTGGCACTAATTCATAAACAGACTGAATACTAGAGTGCGCAAGCAGTTTCTTCTCCTTTGCAATTTTGGACAATTGTTCACCTTCTGGACCCGCCAAGTACTGAAGGTTATGATCGCCTCTGTTGTTTCCCATTGTACATGCCTCCTAAAAATAGTTTTCTATTACCTCCAATTTCTTGCTCTGATCATCATGGATCCATGATCATCGCTCCTCCTCCCCAAAAATGCCAATAAAAAAAACGCATTCGAATTATCGAATGCGTCTTCATAGAATGGAATCAGAAAAAAGGGCATACGGGTAGTGTACGTCCTTAGAGCTTCCATTTACAATCTTTGCTGCCGTTAGGCTTTCCCCATCTTCGCCGAAATAATGACCACGAAGAAAATGCTATAAAATGCTGTAATACATAGAATTATAGCATCAGTGTGTCTGCTGGTAAAGAGCCCCATGAAAGGTTAAGCATCTGCATAAACGCAAAAACCCCGCTCCAGGCTAAGCCAAGAACGGGGCGATTGCTGCGTGCTAACGCATATTTGGTTGCTAATAGCATACCACGAGTGTCTATCTTGGACAAGACTAAATCTAGCAACCGGCAAGATTCGCCATTTTCTGCTTTACCGTTTCTACATTGTTCGGTATAATCTAGTTGCGTGCTGCCCGGGTCGATCAATCCTATTTTAGGTATTGATGGGACCTTTGCTTCATTGCACACAAATTCATGTGTGCTTTTTTGTTTGCCTGACATTTTCGGGTATTCAAGCAATCACATGACTAATCAACTTTAAAAAAACCAATTAAAAAGCCCCTACCAGGTCACATTCATCGTCTTCCGGCCGCCAAGCGTTTAGACGATGAATGGTTCAGGAGTAGAAGCTTATTTCCAATTTCGTATGCCTTTATTCTAGCATATCGTTTTTGAAAAATAAAGCCTCTTCTCTCTCTTAAGTATTGCCTAATGGTAGGCCAGAGGGAGATTTTTTATGTCTGAAAATAGGAACTTAAAGGACGGAACGTCTCGCCTACTCTACTATCGCGAGCGGTCAACGGGCAACCGGACTCCGAAAGAACGTGTCATCAAAGGCAAGACTCAGGTCTACTACGAAGAAGAGCTTGAGCGGATCTATATTTCCGAAGAAGATATTCGCAAGTTCTCTCTGGATAAGCATGGTCAGAACGTTCCGTATGTCGATGGTCATATGACAATCATTAATAATTACATGTTCGATTATTGGGGTTACATACTTGGCGCAGAGGCGATCGCGCTGTACGCGCATCTTAAACGCTATTGCTATGGTGAGAAAGATTTCTGCTGGCCAAACCTGGAACTCATCTCCTTAAAAATGAAGATGAGCCGTAATACGGTGAAGAAGTACCTCGGCATCCTTGAAGAGCACGGTTTCGTTTATTACTTCAACGTTCAAAACGGGGATCTCAATAACACCAATGAAAGCCCACTATTTAAAGTGCGCAAGAAGGTCCCCCTTCTCTCTCAGGAACAGTGCCTGGCACTTCCACATGTGCTGCAGGTCGATCACGAGCGTTACTTGAATAAACTATTTACGACGAGCGAGCACGAACTTGAGCTTGATCCAAGTGTCGACTACAGCGAACTGTACAACGGCCTTATCGAGAAGGGAAAAGTTCACCGCAAAGAGAAGCAGCTCACATTGTTCGAAATGGAGCAACGTGCTGCGCTCAAGCGTCAAATCCTGATGAACGAACAATCCGAATCAGATAAAGCACTCTGGCAGGCTTTCTTAACGGAGGTTCAGAAGCGTATTACGAAACCATCGTTCAATAACTGGTACGCCAAGACGTTTGCGACCAAGCGCGCAGGCATCTTAACGATCTATACGCCACATGAGATGGTGACCAACTGGTTAGCGGAACGCTGCATGCTTCTCATTCAAGAAATCATTCATAATTTCGATAGCTCTATCAAAGATATTTTTGTAGAAACATTAGAGGGTTGAGGAGCCGACACGGTTCCTCTTTTTACTTTTCCCCTGTTACCGTTTGAGAGATAAGCACAAGTCTCGAATGACAAAATCGTCGATCTTCGTAATAAGAATTAGCTGGCCATAGAATCAAAACAGCGGTAGGCATGGACGAAATAACAAAGTCCTTGACTACCGCTATTTTGATTCTACTGCTGTGTGTGTATCTCTACTCATCAAATCTCCACTGGGCTAAAGCGTACTTTGTTTCATCCGATGGTTATTCATAATATCGATTCAAATATTCTTCCCATGATTGCTGTGTATGTATTTTCGCTAACTGTCTTATTAATTCTTCGCGATCCCAAAGAATCACGCCTAGCTTATTTGCCATCTTTTTAGCTGGAGATGTAAATGATGACGATGTGACCAATAGCGCCTCTTTACAATTGTAGAAGCTTGCACCAGTATATACTTCTTGTACCGCGGATACACCAACTGAATTTTGGTATCGTTTACATTGGACCGCGGTCATAATACTATTTTTTCTTATCAATAAGTCTACGCCATTATCGCCGCTAGCAGGCGTAGTTTTAACATTATACCCTTGTTGTTCAAACAAATATTTAAGATGTTTTTCGAATTCTATTCCGCTCATTATATCAACGGAGTCAATACCCGATGATTCCCGAATGTATTTTTCTCTAATAGTTTCTTTGAAATTATGGACATGTGAAACACTTACAACGGCTTTTCTGATTAGTTCTTGAACCATCGTTTCGAGCGTTGGTTCTTTTAGATAATATTTTGATTTCGACTTCGTTTCTTGCCATCTGACAATAATCATCAGGATTACAAGGAATCCGTACAAGGTTGGAAAGATAATCAAGGCATAGGTTCCAGCTTGTTCATCATTTAAAAATAGAGTTAGAATGCCTTGTATTATTGCGAACCAAATAACACTACCTATCAAAAACATGAATAAGCCTTTAATTAATCCGAATAGACTAAAATCTTCCCACATGTCCTCCCACATAGAACTGAAAAACAAAGCTATACGATTTGACGTTCTATTGCTTTCTATAATTTGTATCTCATAATTTAATTTTGCAATGTGATATGTCTCGATTCTTGAAGGCATTTCTTCCTCAGCTTCACACAATAAACATCGTGTCTTTATTTTGTTGCTCTCTATATATTCAATAATATTTTCTTGAGGATGTCTGTTACAAATAACCTTCATATGATTCCCCCTCGCTCGATAGTCGATAGTACGAATTTGGGAAATTCGCGCTAAAACATTAGAAGGATGAGGACCCCAAAAGGGTGCCTCTTTTTGTGTTATCTGTTACTTTAGCAATAATCAGGCGGCAGTCATACTTGACTACCGCCTTCTCTACATGGCCGAAAAAGAACCGTTATTTAATTGTGTCCGTTGGAGGTGCGTCTTGAAAACTAGATAACTGGTATCCAGCTTTATAAGCTAAAACATACCCTAGTTTCTGCCCCTGATATGTAAAATCAATTGCTATGTCATATTGGGGATTAATTGCTTGAATCTCTTTCCCAAACATCTCAGCATATTTTGTTTTGGTCGCCTTATCAATTGCATACCACCATGAAAAGAACTCAGTTGAACCTAAATTACCCGAATACGTGACAGTGGTAGTTAGTTCATCGTTAGCGATCCCTTGATTGCGCGAACCAACTGAGAATGAACTCATGAACTCATCATATGTAACCGTTGCTTTTGAATCATCATTTATAGTAGTTGGTTCCACGACCGGTGGTGTTATATTACCCGGATTACTAGGTTGGCTGCTAGAAGGCGTCGATGGAGCTACTACCTTTGATACGATAGTTACAGTTTTTGTAGACCCATTATAATCGACCTGGGCACCGAGCATTTCTGCCGCAGACCTAAGCGGTATAAAGGTGACCCCGTTAATTACAGTTGGTTCCACATTTGAGACTTTTCCATTAATAACAAGAGTCATTTTAGTTGCAGCATAAGCACCAACAGCTACTGAAGCAGATATTATGGCAACAACCCCAAAAACTAGTGCAAATTTACGATTGACCTTCACATTATCACACCTTTTGTTTGATAGATCTACTCTATCAAAAGTAACACATTTAAGGTGTCGAAATATGGCGTTAAAAGTGAATTACTATCGGGGTTCGATTATCCGTAATAAATCGACCCAGAACAAAACTTAATTGTTTAGAACAATACTTAATTGTAATGAATCACGGGCCTGTAACAGGGTTGGGGTTTGTTTATGCTTATATTTCAGTTTGATATATCCTAACTTTAAAAAACTCTTCCCAAAAAGGTGAAAAACCGAGACCAAGTCGAACATCCTCGTTTTCCTCTTCAAAGCGTTCCTCGATGATGTCTCTGATTTGTTTCAAGACTATATTGAATTGATCTAATGCATATTGTGCTTTACTCATAGCAGGATGCCCATAATCAGGCTCCCAACCCTGATCGAACCTAACCAATCCTTTATTCTCATCTCCGATTAATATACTACGCTCGTGCTGTCCGGGGTTAAAGCTCTGCCCCTTATAATCATAGTACAAGACAGTAGCAACGGCATTGCTAAGGGGTTTTAACGCTACGGCGACCTTTTCCACCGCGTCGAGGAAGGTATCCCATTCATCCATTTTGGCGCGATCAATAGCTTTAACCGCTACCGCATCCTTAACTTTTCGGAGTTGTTCATTTTCCTTCTGGCAAGCTTCCAATTCATCGTCGGTATTCTCGAATGCTTCTTTGTACCGAGCAACTTCTAGCCTCAGGTCTTTAACGAGTTCAGGCGTGACCACTTCTATTTTTTTCATTTTCTCAATAAAGGGTTCTAATGTTTGTGATAGGAACGATTTAACACGCTTTAGGAAGCGAGTGACACTTGGATCCGTTCCAATCTGATTTTTCACAAATGCATCGTACAATCGCGTCATACCTTCATCACTATCCAGGGTCAAAGTAACCGACTGCTTCCACGCACGATAAGGCGTACCATCTAATGCTCTATGTGTAAGCGGAGGAACGATAATTGGGAACAATTGAGTATCTTTCACCCAAGCCGCTCCAAGCTCGCATAGACAAAAATGACTTTCTAAATAATTCGGGGTTATGATCGGCAAAACCAAAGTTGATTCGTTCATGGCCGTTCTAATTTCTTCAATCCAATTCCCACCTAGTTGCAGCTGGAAATCGGAAGTATTGAAGAAGTTCTGTCGGGTCAGGTTAAACTGCGTCTGGAATAAATCCATGAATGCATTAACCAATTCTTCATCCTGGCTCGAGTGACTAATAAAAATTTTCAAAACGTTCAGCTCCTACTATTTTTTCAATATCCTATTTATACCACAAGAATCACTTCGGCTCATTAAAGTTCAAAGCTCACAAAAAAATCATGATCCTATTGGTTCATGAGATCCATTCCAAAGTCATCTTCAATTAGCACATCCTGATTCATTACAATTAAGTATTGTTTTGTACCTCTTAGAATTCCTGGGTTATTTAAGCACCTATAAATTTCAATAAAGTATTGTTCCAACTGATTTTAGAGAACAATTTCCAGCTACATAATTACAATAAAGTATTGTTCCCGGGGTCAAGGTTGCCCTCTAGTATTTATGCAGCATAACCATCCTTACATGAATCGACAAGTAAGATAGAACAACAAGTAGGTCTCATATTCTGAGAGGTAGCCTATAGAAATTTTACTCCCCTATGTCAGAATTTGATAGGTAGCCTATAGAAAATTGACAGAGGGTATTTATCTTCGAATTTGAGGGTTTAAATATAGCAGTTTCAAGCCTGTCAAAAATTGATATAGGGGGGTTAGATTTCTATAGGCGAAGTCGCCTGTCAAAATTTGAGACAGCCTCTCTCAATAATTGAGACAGCCTATATCAAAATTTGACAACAAATAAATACAATCTTTAATAAGAACTTATGTTTAAGAAACTCTTTATCATCATCAATCAAAGTCATGGGAGAGGAATCGTTCAATGAGTCCATTAATTAGTACTTGCTGATTACCGCGTCTCAGCTGCGCGATAAAATCGACAAACAGGATCGAGATCAGTTCATCGACCTCCATTTGAAAATGAGGAAACGTCAATTCTGAATCATACAGAAACACTTCACCGCGCTTGATATTCTCACGTAAGAACTGAACCTCCATCAGCGCCCACATTTTAGGCGTTGCAAACTGGCTCAATGCTTCCCCACTTCGCTGCCTCGGAAAGTAGAGGATCCGCTTCTGCTGCAAGCTATTCACGGTATCCTCCATCGTCACGCTATTCTTTGACGCCTTACGCTCGCTCAGATTCTCACGAATATGAAGCAAGAAATCCGCGTACAGGATATGGACCAGATGCTCAACCGTCAATTCAGCAAACGCTCCCTTGGTTTTCTTATTGATATCTCCGATGAAAACTTCAGCTCGGGTAAAATCGATTTCCTCCGCACGGACCTTTAACCGGGCAACCCGCTTCGACCGCATAAAAAGATCGCTCCATGTAAACCCGCCGTTTAGGCCCCGCAGCTTCTCAGAAACGTTCTGATGGCTGCTGCTGACTCTTTCGATACGCATCGCTATCCACATCCCCACGGAAAATGAAATTCATTATGAGTCGGTATACGGTCTTTCTAATGGACAAGTTAAGGCGCCGCGCGAGCGCTTCGACCTCCTGATACTCCGACAGTTTCATCTCCGCGTGCATATATTGGCCGGTATCCTTATAGATCAGCGGCGGGTATTGTTCGGGGAAGACGTTATAATGCTCGAGCGCTTTTGAAAGGATCTCCGTATTCGAAATCGTCTCGTATTTAAGTTCCGGCTTCTTATCTGATATGCGCAGCTCACTAGCGCGCTTGCGTAATTCTTCTCGCTGCTCCGGCGTCACTGGGAACTTCATGTCTTTCAATTTATCTGAACGTTCCTTACGCGTCCGCTCCTTGCGTACTCGCTCCTTCGGCTTCTGGACTGCCGTTGGTGCCGGCGCAGGAGCCACTTGCTTTCGCTTGTCTGGGATCGACTGCGGTACTTTCGCCACAGTCTCATTCTTAGCTGGACGAAATACATCGTTTAAGCTATTCAACATTGCTGCTTCCCCTCTTCCCCATTACTAACGGTCATAATTCCAAAATTCCATTTGAGAGAAGTATATGCTGTCAATTCGGACAAATAGAACCTGTCCGGCGTATAGCCGCAGCCCTATCGGTCGATGATGGATAGTAATCTATAAATGGGAGATGGTATTCATGGCAGCAACGAAAGAAATGTCAGCCGACCAAGCAAAGAAGCTTGCTAGTCTGATGATGAAGGCGTCCGCAAAAATGGGCGGTCCGAAGCTCGTTAAAAAATAAAGCAGGCTGCTTGTTATGCAGCCTGCTTAGGACAAATCTACCTATCGTTTAATCTATTTTCAGATTTACCATATTGATTCAGCAAATTGTCGAGCTCCTGAGATTTTAGGAGTACAACTTCCGAACACATTCCGTATCGATCACATAAGGTGTGCATCTCTTCTCGTTTGAGCTCAATTTCCTTTATGATTTGAGTGAGTCTAGTAACAGTCATATGGAATGTCCCCCTATCAGCGGTTGCCGTTTGTCCAAGTGAGTTCGTTTTGCATGACACCTGACTTGAGGATTACCCTCCACCACTCGCGAAACGCTTCGTTAATCGCGATTCGTTCGTCGCCTTGAGGGTATGGACCTTCGCAGCGCGTACCGCTGACGAGGTAACTATTCGTCATACCACGTTCGACTAACTCATCCTCAATCCATGCTTCAAACGCACGAGCAAATAGTTCATGATCACGACGCCAATATTCCCCCCGCACTATTGCATCAAGATAAAATGCGCTGTGATCGGTTGGAATATGAAATTCGACAGGCACTTCCCGGCCGGCTGCTTTGACCAGATGGCAGTAGTACATGCCAATATCAATCCACTTCTTGTTGCTATTAATCCGGTAGACGCCTTTGAGAGAAGCAAGCGCCCTGGATACATCATAGCCATAAGTCTCGAGACTCTTGGAGATGGATCGGAAGTATTTTCCCTGATATGGCGGCAATTCACTCGGTACCGTTTGGCGCAGCTTACCTTTGCCCTCTTTAATTCGCTTCATCAGGCGCGTGAATGCACCTTTAATCGAATCTGAAGGGAGCGACTTGATCGGTTCACTCGCAGATAGCGGAGCTAGCTGTCCATTGGCAAAACCTTGCGACCATGAATACAAGTTATAATCCAAAGCGTGCGCCCATTCATGGCACAAAGCCCCTCCGCCATTCATCTTCGTTAGGTTAATGACATTTAAGTGAGGCTCATAGTGAGCACTCGCCTTGCCAGTTCCGCGGGCGCCGAATGCAAGCCCGACGACACCATAGAAGCTGATAGCTTGTTGCGGAATGGTCAGGATGGCAGCTAGGTCAGCGTGCGCGTTTCCACTGCATAATACATGATAGCGTCCTGCAGCATCCTCCATCCAATTACCGAACTGAATCCCTCGATACCCATAGTGCGAAATTAAGTCTTCCGGTTTCTCTACGCCGGAAGGCTCTTTAGAAAGACGAATGACTTCGTCCGGTACTTGGCGTTCCCACCGTCCTTTTGACGGAACTCTCGCCGATTCCCGCTGCTTCCCGTTCGCCCAGATCCAATTCTTGCCTTCATCCGAAGAGAAAGCTTTATCAAAGATGGATCTGTAAGTTGCCTGTTGTCCACGACCACCGGATAGGAAGATGCGCTTAAACCGATCCCCTAGTGACAACCAGAAAGCAACATCTGCAGCTGACGGATCTCTTCGCAGCAGGCGCTCACTCTTCGACCATGTAGCTTTCGAGACAGCCGCATTAAGCTCAAGAAATACGGTCTTGAAGGATTCCTCAGAATAAGCTTCAGCAAAGAATACCTTTAATTCAGTAATACCTTGAACGAAATGTTCACGCGCTTTAGGGCTATCTTCCGGACGCTGAGACACTCGATCCCAGATTTGCTTTATCGCATAGGCAACTTCGGATGAATATCCTCTTCCTTGGTATTCCTCAACAGGGAATGCACCGAGGAGCTCATCTTTGTTGATAGATTCATACGCATGCTTAGGGTCCTTCTCAATAGCTGAGTACCATTCGGGCGTATATTTCATCAAAGAAGCAAGATGCTTTCTCGCTCCGACTAGCTCTTCACCTACGTCATTGGAATACTGCTTGCGGCTCGAATCGATCGGTTCGATAGACTTTTCCATGACAACAGCAGCGAGCTCCGTTGTGCCAGAGAATGTATCTGGAAAATAATCAAAAAGTGATAATTGAACTTTGTTATTCATCTTGTCTCTATTACCTCCATAGTCCCCCGCGCTGAGCGAGAGACAAATGTGTCATCTCTCCGCTCAGCCGGAGTACGTATGGATTAAACCAATGCGGTTTCCCGTTCGCTATTAGCCATGATTCGAGCTATTGCTTCAGCATCAGCCTGCGTGAACTGGTCAACACCGGTGCCGTATGGAATCGAAGACCGGGAATATTGCTATTCAGCTAATGGGTTTCCCCAGATCACGTTTTTATACAACTGAGTCACTTCTAGTGTAAATGCCAATATAAAGATTGTAGCTAGGAATCCAAACAAGATAGCGCCACCGCCTAAACAAAAGAAGGCTGTTCCGAAAACGATCAAAGCAAGGAGCAGATCAAATGTCCATCTCTTCCGATAAGGCGCAAAACTATCACGCAGCGCCTTTCTTCGGATTAAACGAAAGTTTTCGGCATTCTCAAGTGAGTTATTGTTTGAGAAGCACGCTGCATACTTAACTTTGTAACATCTCTTCCCATTAGATTTTCGGCTGTATTGAATGATTCCGTACTTTCCTTTTAAATTTCCATCAACTATCTTGACGATTTCACCAGTTCTGAACTGAGTTTTCTTCCTAGTAAAATACATCATTATTAATTACCTCCGTAGTCCCCCGTTCCAGACGGGGGTTTAATTTTCAATCCACTCCGTCTGGTCGGATCTGTATATGGGACGAGATATTAACCTATACTTTTGAGAATACGATTTCTGTATCCGCCTGCCGCGCTATGATTTTAGCAATTGCCGCAGCATCTTCTGGTCCAAATTGATCAATTTTAGTGCCGAATGGATCGAACACCGAATTGCACAATATGCCTCGAAAACCACCAGATACACCAAGAAGTGCATATATAGCCTCACGGAATCGCCCGGTAACTGGGAATCCCTCTACCGTCTCGCGGTTTAACACCATTTGATAAGCGGTCAAGATTTCACTCTCCCGCCATTCAATATTGAGACGGTGCATCGCTTCTAAAAGGTGCGTACGACAATCTATCGTCAAATCACCTATACCGCGGCCAATCTTAGATTTTCCTATGCGTTGCAGACCAACCATCCCGCCGTAACGAATATCTTGGCCAATTGCTTTTAGGACTCCTCTGAACCGATAGTATTTTTCGTACTCCGGATACGAACTTATCAAATTACCCATGCTGCGGTCATTTGAAATCGTGCAAGCGTAACAGCCTGTCCTAGCTGATTTACCGCACTGCATCATGGCTTCATTATCATTAACGACGGCTGCTCCAAGCGGACATTCGCTGCCTGCCGCGCTGCCGTAGAAATGAAGAAGCTCAGTATTACGAGCTCCGTACTTACTCCATGGCGCCCTGTTAAAAGCGAGGTATGTAACCACTTCTTGACTAGTCCAGTCGCGGATTGGGCTCGCAGTGCGAATCGAACCAACTGGGTGATGCCCGTAAAATTCATCTCCGAAATACTTCTCAAGACTTCTCTTTCGATTTCCACTCTCATTGTCACGACTCCCCATCACAAGACAGGTATCCTCAGCACCTTCTGCAAGGAACGCAGCTTCTAGAAAATCGCGCGCCGGCTCGATCTTGAGCCGTCGGACACAATACTTGAAGGTTACGCTTGGGGCTTGATAACCCTTGCCTATGATACAAACTAGTAGAGTCTCGTCCTCTCTTGGCTCTACGATATGGAATTCTACCCAAGGACAGGCTTTAGCAAGCGCCTCCTTCATAGCCAGAATGCCACTCTTGACGCCAGGATTTTCGACAAGCGTATCGCTAGATATAATCATTACTTTCTTGCTAGGATCCGGATTCGCAATGGCATGCTCAATCATGAGCTGCGTTACTAATCTTGAGTCCTTGCCGCCTGACAGAAGCAGACCAATAATAGTATGCTCGTCGTATATTTTCTTAATTCTCTCTCGCGTGATAGAAAGGAGCTCCTCATCGACCTCATCTAAGATATCCAGCGTCTCTCCCTCGATGACGCGCGTCGCCCGCCCATTCTTACCGCCGCTGCTCTCTATCGTTTCGAAAGCAAAATCGAAAGTCGGCTGGCAACGATCCTCCGGATACGGTATTGCGTAATCATGCGCGCCATAAGGTGGTATTTGATTTTGCATATAAACCTCGACGAGCAGAGCACAAGTTGGATGAAAACAGTACATTTGGAACTTATGCTTCGGGCTCTGATAATGCCAATTACCCCCATCATCAATCATCGCATCAATCATCGCTTGAACCGGTATTCGGAATTGGAATCCGGAACGTTCCAGGAAAGTGAATAATCCCCCTGCAGACGAATCCCGATTAAAGATGTCCGCCCAGTGCAGCGTGCTGTCTCTTTGGATACAATCCTCATCAGGCTTGTCATTGAGGAACGTATGCAGGACGAAATAAGTGTCCTGCAGGAAAACAGCGGACCAATCACGGATTACACCATGAAAAGTAAAGCACGCCTTCTCCAAATAGTCCCAGACATCTGCGAGAATTTGATTATAATCGCGGAGACGTTCTGCTACCGAAACCTTGTTTTTACTATCCACGAACTGATAGCGATCCATTCCAATTACCCCCTTCTCCGCGGAACTCTTCATCGGCGAATTGTTTGCCTTCGTAACAGCCAACATACATGCCTTCCTGACGTGTGACCGTAATGGATTCGCTTGTCGTGAAGTCATGAAGCGCGCCAGGCGTCTCCAAAAAGTATTCCGTGTAGCTGCCGTCTAATTCCGTATAGCACCGGACAAACCGCTGGCCAGTGGATGTGAGCAGATAGTCGGTTAATCCTCCTTGTAACAGCACAGTGCGTCCTTCAACATAACTCATCTCTATTTCCTCCCTTGGTTTTCGGCACAAAAAAAACAGGTAGACGTAGAAAAGAACATACGAATCCCGTATGTTCTATAACGTCTCCTGTTTATGAACCGATGCCTATTCGCTAGTAAATTAGCGTTCTCCAACTACACCAAAATAGATTAGCGTAGTAAATTAGTGTGAATCGTAATAATAAAATTATACAATGTCTACCATCCCCGGACAAGACACAACTGCAATGACCACACGAAAAGGAGTTGTTACCTCCGAATCAGCTTCAAGTGCCACACATAAGGGAGTGAACAACCTACAAAGCGCTTAAACAGCGATAATTGAGGACTTCTATTCAGTAAGTGCCACACGTAAGGGAGTCTTTTTTCTTGTTTCTGAACAAATGCCACTCAAACGGGAGTCTAGCAGCCGCAATTTTTCATATGATTGGGCCGAAATTGTTCGTCTACTCCCGTCCGCGTGGCACTTTACTCCCTCTTGTGTAATTGTCCACACCCTTCCGTGTGGCACTCACCCTCCCCGCCGTGTGACAGGATACTCCCGTCGGCGTGGCACTAATGGCAAGAATGCTTAGTATTTACGCTGATTCCGCCTTTCCTAAAACAAATAAAACAAAGTACCATAAAACATTAAAAGAAATATATAAAATATGTGTATAGAATAATAGGCTATAATTAGTCACTAGGTTACCATATGTGATCGTCGAAGGCATGATGACTCCCTTTGTTGTGGCACTTCTCCAAATAACTTAACCGGCCACACCTAGAGGGTCAAATTACACCCCTTCCATGTGGCACTTCCATATTCAGGCTTTATTAATACCGATTTCCCCTGCTTTCTGCATAAATATTGCCATTTCATAGCTTTTAGCTCTAGTTTGACTCCCTTTTGAGTGGCCTTTTACCGCTGAAATCGCAGGATATTTATGCCACACGAACGGGAGTGGAAATCTCTGATAATCTCATATATTGTGATAATAGAATACGAGAGGTAGGTGATCGGGAAATGGCAGAAGAAGTCGCACAGATGACCTTGGATTTTGAAGCAGACAAAATATCCGATCACTACATTGTGACAGAATCGAACGCTTTAATCGAGTCCCGAACAAACCTAGATTTATACGAGGAACGCTTAATATACATACTTGCATCTCAGATCAACCCAGATGATACACACTTCCAAAGCTGCTTCTTCAAAGTAAAGGATATCGCCGATAAGCTGGAACTGACCGAGAAGAATTTCTATAAACGGATCCGAGAGATCATCCAACGGCTGCAGCGTAAAACCGTTGTCATCGAAGATAAAACGAACAACACTACACTCGAAGCACAGTGGCTTTCCGCTTCCCGCTACTTTCATGGCAAAGGTATGATTGAGCTCGAGTTCTCTCAAATGCTCGGTCCTTACTTACTGCAACTGAAGAATAATTTTACCAACTACAAATTGTGGAACGTCCTCTATCTGAAGAGCTTCTACTCCTCCAAGCTATACAAACTGTTGAAGCAATACTTGCCACTTGGTAAGCGCAAATTTGCGACGATCAAAGAGCTAAAGGATAAGCTGGAAATCGACGAAGGCAACTACGAGAAATACAGTCACTTGAAGAACCGGGTTATTCTGACCGCGCAGCGAGAGCTGCTTGAGAAAACCGATATCCGATTCGAACTGGAAGAAATCAAGAACGGAAACAAGATTGTAGGTGTCGTGTTTCATATCTTCCCCAACAATAAGTCTACGCGACTGGCCTTAAACGATGGTGAATATATAGACAACGAGCCGATTCTAGACTTGCTTGGCAGATTCGAGATCAATCGTAAGAGTGCCGGCGAACTGATTAAAGAATACGGTGAGACTCATATTCGCACGAACATCAAGTACGTGTACGATAAGCAGCGAAATGTAGAGATCGGCAGCGTATCCGGCTATATCATTAAAGCCATCAAAGAAAACTATTCGGAGACAAGAATCGAGTTCTTACCGGATGACGAAAACGACGGCAATACCTCTATCGCGGTACTGAACAAACGAATCAAGGATCTCCAAGCCTACTACGATCGCTGCGTACTCGAAAAACTTCAAACACGAACCGAAGCCGACCGTGAGATGATTCAGAATATGATTAACGAAATCAACAAGGTATCGGATCGCCGGATTCGGAAGAAGATGCGTCCTCTAACAATAAATGACATCACACATCCTATTGGCCAAAAAGCATTCGCATATTGCAGCTAAATAAACAGCTCCCGGTACTTTCCGAGAGCTGTTTTATATAATTCCGATATTCACAAATTACAATTTAAATTCATCCCTTAAATTTATCGCAACAAAGTTCACATAACTTTGCGAGGAGACACTAATGAAAGAACTCAGAATGAGCCCACTAGTATTTTTTGATTCTTATTGGATTCTCAGGAAGGCCAAAGCAACCGAAATTTTCGATTTTGTATCTTCAATGCCTAGGAATGAGTTCCGTGAAATAACAACATTGCTAAAACTTGAACTAGCCATGCATGGAAATATTGAGTACTATGTTGTCCCTTCCACAATCGGAATCAAAGAATTTATGGAAGCCTATAAAATTGTTAAATGGTCAAGCCCCCCTATTAATCAGATTCTTCGGAAAAAATTTAATTCAAAAAAATTGGATTTCCGTTTTAAAACCATTTTCGAGTACGAACACTTCGTATTTACTGATATAAAATATAGTAATATGAATGGTTCATTTAAGCTTTCTAGCACAGACGAGACTAGAATCTATTCCACTTTAGTCGAAATGAAAAAAGTTCCATATCAACTACTTCACGAATTCTTACTAAAAAATCGCGATACGTTCCCTCATCGAAATGGAAAAATTATTATTCCGAAGGATACCAACCTTACAATATTTAAAGATCTAATAAAAAATCTCAAATCATCAAACAGCACAATGGGGAGAAATGAAGTTCAATCTCAAGCTAATCAACCATCTCCAGCTAGACCATCAATACCGAAAAATGCTCCAGATTCAGAAGGAGTTACTATCCATCTTAAGAAACCTGAGCTCGAGATAACGTCAATCACAAAACCAGAATACGTTCCACCGATAAATCCCTTAAAAGATACTAGCTTTCATCCGATTCAATCAACGCAAAATGAAAAAACTACCCAATCTGTTACTGCACCAAACGGCAATAGTAATCCAACCAGAACCTCAAATGTCGTTAATACTGTTGCTCGGTTATCAGCACCGGTAGAATATCTTAAAGAACTCTATGAAAATGTATGTCAAATCTGCGGGCAGACTGTAGATCTCGGGGGCGGTCGGTCGTACTCTGAAGTTCATCATATCCAGCCACTAGGAAAACACCGCGGGCCAGACGTTATACAAAATATGATCGTAGTATGCCCCAACCATCATGCCATGTTCGATCGAGGCGTAATAACAATCACCTTGTTCTCTAGAACCATTTCACATGTAAATCAAACAAGTGATTTAAATGATAAACAGCTTATTCTGAAACATGAGATCGATCAAACATTCGTAGATTATCATAATTCCCGTATTTACGTAACAAGAGGTCCTGAATCGACAATAGTGGATTCTAACTGCGATCCTTCCAACGATGGGCACTTTGGAAAGCTCATGATCCTTTCTGATGTAGTTTCGAAGGAGGAATTCCAGATAGAGTTTGAACCCTATCATCAGCGCGAATTTATGAATCGCCTCCAACGCACCGCGCTTTATCGAAATATTGGGGAAGAATTTGATTATGATGGATACACCTATAGGGTTATTGGATTTCATTAGCGAGCGATAATAGAAACGCCCGCTCCCAAGTTTAAGGAGCGGGCGTTCGAACTATTGTAGTTTTTTCTTAAACCATAAATCCTAATTGACCCGATTGATCCATTGTAAATGATAACGTAGTCCCACTCTCTTCCCTTCTACTAGATAGTCCTCTATTTTCTTTCGCATATCGTCGAAAGAAGACTGAGGCTATTTCTGACGCAAAGCCACGTATGACGCGTCCGCATACGGACTGCCCAATCTGTTCATAGATTCGCGTCAAAGGTGTATGAGAGGGCCACTGGAACCATTCTGGAATGGAAAAAATACGGCGTAACTCGCTAATGGTTAAGAACCTCCACTGCGTCCGGTCCTCGTTAAGCACATAGGAATTGCTCGCAGAATGACTGCGGTACCGGCGAGGAATGCATTGTAGCATCGTAGCATTCTCATCAACGAAAGTTCTATCGAGGTTACGTTCTGCCCATGAATTATCTTTCTCCACCTTCTGTTCAAAACTGCTCATCCACTTATCAAGGCTCTTCCATACATGGACTGTTGAGCGCGGATCAAGAAATTCTTTCAGGCGCTTATGACGAACAGTCGGCGGTTTCGGGATACGAAACAAATCAAAGTCTGCCTTCTCTTGAAAATAGACGGCATACGAGCGATCTCGAAGCGCAATGCTTCCAAAATCATGGCTCTGGAGCTGAATTGGCCCTACGATGTAAGGATAGTCATTGCTGAGCAGCTCTCTTAAATCTTTATAGGTTGCCGATTCGTAGAATTGCGGTACATTTTCGAAGAATAGCACTCTTGGCTCCGCACTCTTTAGTATTTTATAAGTGCCGAGTACAAGATTCCGGAAATACCCTTGGTCGCCATCACCAATCGAGGAATGCTCACAACAATCCAAGCTCACAAAAGCGACATCGCTCTTAGCCACGAGATGGCAGTCTCTAAGATCACCCAAGAAAACATAACTGTCTGGGAAATTATGCTTTAGTACCTCAGCGCTGTCGTCTTCCAACTCCACTTCCATTGTTGCAGAAAAATATTGGGAATCACTGAAGCACGCTGTCCCTATTCCTGCGCCTGCGCAGATCGATAGCAACCGAATACGTTCATCATCAGGAGCATCGAACGACTCCGTTTCAAACAACTTGAATCGAAGCGGGCGAACGACGACCTTGCCATAGTCACCATTATGGTAAACGGATATCTCAATTTTCTCCTGAATACAGAGAATGGTAGAATATCGTTCGCCACATGTGTCTACTAGTGGCCGAGGTTGTCCGCTCGTACGATTGACTCGCTGTGACACGCTGATTTCATGAACGTCTCCTGCGCATTCGAACGCTTTGTTCTGAATTGTAATCGTCCGTTCATCTTCGTTAGTTTGAACATACAAGCCCTCGCCTGGACTGAATTTCGCCGATTCACACACGAGATTTTGAAGCCACAGCCGAGGCTGATCATGCTTGCTGCCAACCGAATAGACCTTCTTGAGAAGCAATCTAGAATTAATCATATTTGTGGTATCCCCAAAATCACTCGGGGAAGCCCCCGACATGATTTTGGGGACTTCCTCCTTCCGATTATGGATTATCTATTACCTACCTGCGGTTATGCGAACGCCCAATCCAGTTGCGAATCATCCCGAGCAAATACCGGAGACCTTCCCTCGTTCACAAGCACATATCCTTGTCTGAGTTTTTTAGCCACGCCTCTACGGATGGCAGCTAGGTTCTCATCAATGCTTCCTTCGACCCAGAACTCCTCAATAATAGTTCCCCCAGCGATGCCCTCAATGTCACCATCCTTAACGATCTCCCGCCAGCGTGTATTCCACTGACCACTCCGCAGCTTAAGGATATATGCTTGAGCTACTTTGGAGTCATTCTTGGAGAAAGTGTGTAGGGTAACCAGCTCGGAACCAGCAACAATGGAGTCACCACCTAGAAGAATCTGCTCTTGATCCGGGGAAGGTGGAAGTACCTCAGCACTGACGATCGCAGCCGTCCAGTTCGCTACAGGAAGATCATCTGACTGCGAGAGAACTACCGACGCTACATCAAATCGATGTTCAAACAGCATCAGGTTCTCCGCAAACTGTTTGATGTTCTTCAGTCCAGCTTTATTCAGTTCTTCATCACTTACCCGAACTCTTACTTTTACCTCAATTTCATTAACCATTATCTATCTCTCCTAGTACTCCCGCTGCACCGGGAGTCAATTTGTTTCAGACTCCCATGCAGGGGCGACACATATTTACGTACATCGAACCTTTCTCAGATAGCTTGTACCGAAACTAGTATCGAATTCATACAAGCACCCCTTCTCAAAAGCCTCGATCACAGAAACAGCTACCTTTTCGATGAGCATCTCCAAGGAGTAGCTATCGATATCAGGATGATCGAAAAGAAAATGGACAAAAGGTCCACAATCATTACCAAAAGCAATTAGTCGATCACTATCTACCTGTAACTGCCGAAGCAACTCGAGATCGAAGCTAACCCATCTGAACACCTTTTCGACATCATCATCATGACTGATATACGTTACAACCAAGGCATCCTCGATTCTTGTCAGGTAGGCTTCTGAGAGCCTAAGGTCTCCATAAGAAGGCGACTGCATGACATATGCCTTCTCCACTTGAATTTCTCTGAGTGGAATATTCCCGATTTCGACTGAATTTTCTTTGGACACGATTGAAAGTTTACTGAGCCTTTTGGGCATCTCTATTTCCTCCTCTGATTTCGGCACAACGCAAAAAGAGCCCAATAGGCATACGGATCCCGTATGACATATTGAACTCCTAAGGTTGAACCAGTGTGTTGATCGCATATCGCGACTCCTGCCCCGCCTGAAAAGTAATCAGCAAGGTAAAGAAAACATGAATCATAATACATATAGTATAAATGAAAACCGTACTTAGATAAAGATAAGCTTGCTACTTAATTTACCAAACCTCTACTACTGGAGAATTGAAATAAGTAATAATTTTATTATCATTATCAGGCAAATTATCAGGAGAATGGACTACTGTTAAATTCAAAGCACTACTTGTTGAAATTTGCCATAGGCACTCTTTCAAACTCAATCGAGACTGATGTACGATTGCGCCAAATCTATTCATTATTTTCTCAAAAAGGATTCGTTCGTTCGTTTCGTTGAGAGTAACAGAAAATTTATCGTTCTTGTCGAACTGAATTTCAATATTTTCAATATCGCCATTCATAAAGGGGAATATTACTTCCCTCCATCTATTTTCAATATGCCTCGCGGCTGCAGTAATCTCTTTTTGGGTAAGAATAGATTCTAATAGATAATCTGTTGATGGAAAACCCTTTTCATTCTCATTTTCAGTATAAAAGTTTTTATAAGAGTGGCAGATAATTGATATTGTCGTCTCATCAACACTTGCCCTTGCTGTCCAATTAAAAACATCCTCTGCTGATATTTCCATTGCTGATTGAGCTGCATTTGCAAAACGCTCATTAAGTTCAGAAATCCGATCCAAAGCAGGTTCAAAGATGTCTCCCGAGAACTTAGGAAAAGGAAGTTTCTTACCTTCAGAATTCAGTGTGTTAATTGAAACTTGCAGTTTAATGTTAATCATTTTTCTCAAACTCCTTTATAGTGGAATATCCAGATTATACCTATATGTACTAGAGTTTATCTGCGAAGGTTTCAGAAAGATAAAAAAAGAAGCAGTCAAATGACCGCTCCCTTTCGTTTCAATCTGTAAGTGGTTTAATACTTGCGTTCGGTAATGCTTGAAGGATCGTAATTCATAAAGAAGAACTCTGTTTCCTTCCGGCGTTCTTGTCCCATTTCAGCCTTCACAACTGCACCAACTCTGGAATCTACAGTTCGAACATGAAAGCCGGAATACAGGTCCAAGATAAATGGGTCGCCGTAATAGGTGACAAGACACTTTCCTTTGATCTGTTTAAGCATCTCCGCAAGCTCAATATGATCATTTTTCGTAAAGCCACCAAAATAGTGCTTCTCACGGTTGAAGTACGGTGGATCGACCAGAAAAAAACTGTCTTTTCCATCGTATCGACGGATAACCTCTCGAAAATCGAGATTCTCGAGAAGTACTGTAGACATACGACGTTCAAAAACATCGAGACGGGCAACTGCATTCTGGTAATCTAAGGCACTATTCTTTACCTTTCCATACCGAAATCCGCTTGGTGCTCCGTTAGTTGGAATAATCTTCTGTCGAAGGATATAAAACCAATTAGCAGCACGTTCAATTGGATCGCTCGGGGTCGGCGCCTGGCAAAGCTGACGATACAAACTCCGACTTGTCGGCATGGATGAGAGTGCAGCCATGAGCTGCTTCTTGTTATTGCGCAAGCAGAGCAAAAAATCGAGAAGTTGAGAGTCGAAATCGTTATAAATTTCGCACTTGCTCATAGACTGAGGTTTTCCAACTAAACAATGTGCTCCACCGCCGAATAAGTCAATATAGCAGTGGTGTTCCGGAAAAAACGGAATCATGTGTTTAATTAAAAAGTGCTTTCCACCGAACCATCTCAGCGGTGAATGTAGTTTTACTTCTTTTTTTAATGTTGTGCTATTCATACCCATCTCTCCATTTCCGGAATCGAGAATAACGATTCGGAAACAGGCAGGACTCATTCTGTCCTCACGCGCATAAAGCGCGAGTGCTACTTATCCCATTCGGGAGCTCGCTGAAGGGGGCTGCATTGAACCTCTAAGCGGGGTATCCCCCGCTCCTTCTTCGCACCTGGTATTAAAGGATGGGCAGTATATGTCGATCTATTACCATCATCTTGTTGTGCTCCTTATTTCTGAGAGTCAGCAGCGCAAGCTTCATACTGCTCGGTCATGACGGAATCGCCAAGGACATTAGCATTAAATAAGACCATAAGCGTCTGCTGACGGTCATTTCCTCTCTTCTGCAATTCACCGAACATGAATGTTAGATAAGCGTCTTTCTCTACCAATCGCTGCATCTGCTCCTCTTGAAATTGTGGCAGCACTTCTTCTTCATAATTCTCCATGGACATATCTCTATTTCCTCCCTAACTCTATTTGATTAGTGCAATTTGCATGCGCAGCAGCGCTTCGCTTATACGATTCTCCATTTGGAGGGCGTAGTCTCGTTTAATCAAATATAGAGTGAATTTTGCGATCACTTTACCGAATTTCGCCTTCAACCGTTCGTACTCTGGGATATTGGCCATAAGATCGGATATGGACTTTTTGGACGAAAGAAATCCAGCAACCTCTCCGCCTTGGTCATCTTGAACCAGGATGTTATCGAGCTCGTTCTGTGCTTTCTTCTCATCTTTCCGCTTCTGGTTGTAAGTGCCAAGAAGGTCCTTCAACTCACGAAATAGCCCTTCAACGCCATAGAGCTGCGCACGATCGGCATACTCGGTGACAAGCTGGCTGGCTTCCTGTGGCGTCCGATGCTGGATGCACGAGGTGATATGCCACTTTTCACGCTGAATCTCTTTCAGCTTCCGAATATTCTGCTCCTCCTCTATGAGTGAGAGATACACATCTGGCTTAGCGCCTAGAGATACTCCGTCCGCATAAAGGCGGTATGGAATGCTATGTGCATCAAGCAGCTCCATGAGCGGATCCGCCACAGTCCGGCCGGCATGAATCTCCACGAAGGGAAGCGGGTGAATCTGACGTACTTGCGCCAAGATCTTCTCAGCGAATTGCCGACTATTCTCCTTCCGCGGGTGATACTTTTGAACAGGGTACGGAGCCACGATCTCATCGAAACCGATTATTCGCTGCTCGTGCTGGCTCAAGAAATAGATATCCTCCCTCGGGAAGTCGCGCACCAGCATGTAGTCGATAACTGCATTCACCCATCTTGACCGGTGCCCCCTGTAGAACTGGTTAGAAGGCATCGGCACTTCCTGCCTCGTTGAGGATTCGGTAATAAACGCAATTCTACGCACAAACCATTCTCCTTTTCTATTACCACCATTTTACTAGGCGGGTCAGGCTACGCTCCGTTTCAGCGCAGCCGCCCTTTGCTAGATTGCGATTTGCTTCAAGTTTGATCGGATCTGTTCGTACATAGCAGCTGCAAGTGCTCTCCCAACGTTGTAGGCGATACCGTTGCCGACTATGCGGTACTGATGACTAAGAGGAACTTCTGCTGGTATGACAAAGCTATCTGGCACCGACATAAGGCGCAAACCTTCTCTCACCGTGATTCGACGCGGCGCATCCGGAAACAGGTGCTCTCGCCCATCTTTGGCTATATGAGCTGTAAGTGTAGGAGAGACTGTATCCCATGACAACCTGCGCATTCCGCGCCACTGGGACCGAGGATTCTCAATCACATCGACAATACGCGCCGGAGTCGGACTTTCCCACGTTGCTACATGATTGGGAAATGTGCCTAACATCATTTCTCTCGAACGCGCATTGTCCGGTAGCGGTAGATCACCAATCGCCTCTCTCACGTTAGTCTTAATTGGAGAGGGAGCAGGGAACTGGAACTTGAACCCAAGGTCCTTCCGAATACCAGCAATAAATACCCGCTTCCGGGACTGCGCTACTCCGAAATCAGCAGCGTCCAAAATCTCATGAGATACGTTGTAGCCGGCTAGATCGAAGGTGCGTAAGAGACGTTCGAACGTCTTAATATGCCGACCGACGAGACCGATAACGTTCTCGAAGAGAAAGAACATCGGACGCTTGGCTTTAATCAGCTCGCAGTACGTCCAAACCAGTTTTCCAGTCGTACCAAATTCTCCTCGATTGGAACCGATTGAACTGAAATCAAAACATGGAGGCCCTCCAATTAAACCATCAGCAGATGGGATATCAGACGGCCGCAGCAGTGTTAGATCGCAAACCTTGATATGATTTCCAATATTCGCACGGTAGCAGCAAGCTGCAGCCGGATTTATCTCATTCGCCCAAATAATATCGAAATGGTCTTTGAACGAATAGTCGAGCAGTCCGCCGCCGGCGAATACCGAATTTACAGTAAGTTTTCTATTGGAACGTTCAAACATTCATAGTCCTCTATTCAAGTGAGCTCACAGCTCACAAGAGGACAACCGAAAGGGTGAAGCGTTCGGGCAGCTTCACCAGCACTATCTGAAAAGGGTACTTAGCCCGGCCCTTCTCTCCTGCTTCAGTTTTATGAGGTACTTAAGAGTCGACGCAGCTCAAGTAAGAAAACTTACTGTGGCAAGAAGCTACGCCGTATCCCTCAACCCGTTACGGGGAATGTTTGATACTTTCTCTCCATTCGTTTCTCTTTCAACGCTTCAAAGTGCGGAGAATCGCGAAAGCGATCGCGGTCTTCTTCCGCGCAAGCGAAGTCTCGTTTGAAACAATCTACTTCACCGATGTATTCGCAACCCATGCAGACATTCTCGATAAACTGATCCGCTTCGCGGGTCGCAATCAAGTACGTCTTCTCTAGTGATACCAAACCGTAGAATCGGAGCTGGTCGTCCAGCCCAGCATGCACAATCCCCTTTTCGACGGCGAGCACAAAGCGCTCATCGTTACATTCCGCGTAGGAGGGCTTAAACGGGATTGGGCGCCTGTGTCCCTCCAGAAAGCCTTTATTATATATGTCCGTTTTCTCTTTGGCGCTAACAGGCATGAAGTAATGCGTATCCTCTGCGTGAAGCAATTCCTGGAGCTTCTTATTCTTTCGCCCCTTGCTGTTTACATGAACCTCTGCAGGTCTTGGTTTTGGCATGAAGCATTCTCCTTCGTATCAATTTCGTATTACCTCCATTGACAGGGTTACATTCTAACCTCTACTGTCATCATCCACTTGCCTACCTTCGCTTCTAGCCCGCCGCTTGGCGTGACTTCCGCAATGTGAGCTGGCAGCGACAGTCGCTCAGTTCGATCATCCTGCCAGAGTCTCGCAGGAATAATATGAACAGGCGTATTGTGCTTCTTCGCCATCTCATCTGCAAGTTGCTTCGCATGGCTTTGCGTCAGGGCAAAAGCTTCGGTGATATCAGGCACTGGTGTCTTTTCGAAGCCGTGCTGTGCCCTCAACTGACGTCGAAGTAAATCCGGCGTCTCAGTCGTAATAAGCAATCCGTTGACCAGCTTGCCTGCTGCCTTTGGCGCGTTCTTGACCGACTTCGACTTGACAGGTTGGAGTGCAGGGATTGGTTCTTCTACGCAAATGACATCCTGCCACTCTCGGATATCGTTTCCGCCGCCGCTATACAGCTCCTCCCCATATTGGAGATTCAGCGTGTTCTTAAAATCCCGCTTCGCCTCTTGAACGTTCATGCCATACCCATAACCCGATCTTGTCATGCTTCCCATACCTAATACCCCCATCGTTAGTTTGTTTGAATTACGCGCCTTTGATCTCGATCATCCAAAGCTTCTTCTCCCCAGTCGGATGCTTGTCAACTCTGGGTCGAGAACTGCTGCTCCAACTGCCACCTGCACGCTTACCCATACATTGAAAGCCAGCTGCTCGTACTGATGAGCCGCTTTCTTCATCGAGCGTGTACGTAATGAGTGAGCGATAGCCCATCTCACGTGCGATACGGCGCGCAGCTGCGTAGAGTTTGCTGCAAAGATGAACGTAGGCTCCATTTACGCAGAGTCGGGTAATTTCCAGCGATTCGCCTTTATCGTGGTAACGGCTTACTGGTCTACCGGCTGTGAGTACACCAACAAGTTTCTGGCCATTGCTTATCCCAAGAGCAAATTTCATGCCTTGGGGAGCAGCGTGGTGCCGATGATGCTTATTGATGAATTCGCACGCCTGCCGAAACGTAATTGGAGTAAGCGTAGGCTCGAACCGGCTGTAATTCGGATAGAACTCTGCCATATACCGAACTGCTTCAGATCGACTCATAGCAGAGTCCCAGAGTAGATCGAATCCTTCATCGAGCAGATCCCATCTCCGATTGCGAAGCACTTCATCCGAATAGACCACGAACTTTCCCATTGCTTCATTGACAAAAACCCAATACCATGTAGGATCTGCAGCTGCAGTAACCTGTCGCAATCTCTATTTCCTCCTTGTTTTTGGGCACAAAAAAAGGAGCCGTAAATGAACATACGGGTCCCGTATGAACAAAACGTCTCCTTGACTATACCCTTGTGTATTTCGCTAAATAGCGGCTCCTTCCATGCCAGAAAATGAAGCGGCATGGATCATGATTGATGATTCGTAATGGCTTCATTATACATGAGCTACTACTTTACGTGCAATAAAGAAGGCGCAGTCGAATTTGACCGCGCCATGATTGGTTTACTAAGTATACTGGTATACTGAATATACTATTAGATAAACACAAATCCGAGACAGTGTTCTGAGAGTGCCGGATACGCCATTGAAATACCAAAATTCCTTCTCTTTCGATCTGCTTCATCCATCGGCTCATCTGCATCGAGCCCTAGATGACCATATACGAGTTTTTCAACCGCACTGTTGAATTCATGCCCGTTATCACTATTTACATTCTTCTCAAGATACGCTGCGACCGCAGCACACTCATCCTGTGTGAGGAAGGCAATGTGTTGGGATTGATGCGCGGGCATGAGCTGTTGGTAAATGACATAAACCTGATCATCAGCGTGCAAGCTCTGTGGATCGGAAAGTAGAAATTGAATCAATGCCTCAATATCGTCCGGAAGTAGCGACACTTTTACCGTCTTACTCTGATTGTAGAACTGTTCTACTTGCATTTCTTTTATGAAACGAGACCATGTCGTCCCCTTCTTCTCTAGTACGGCCATAACGATTTGAATGAGTGCCTCCGACCCGCTGGCGATTGCAGTAAGGATAGCAGCGTTGAGCTTAGAATCATGTGAAGAAATGAATTTGCGATGGATGCTGGAAGTCGGCTGCAAACAGCACATACATTGACCCGGTTCGGCTTGAAGCGCCGAACTAAGAATTAGGAGGCGCCGAGCATATTCTGAAAGAACACTATGCGCCAAAATGCTACCCTTCTCAGTTCGAATAAGATCCGTTGAATTGTTTTCCTTTGCAACCAACCGATTAAGAGCTTGATTAGATATACCGAGTACACTTGCCGCCGCTGCCTGCGTAACTTGCAATTGTTCCATTCGATTCATCCTCCATCATCGTATTTACATCCACGGTTTAATGAATTCCCCAACCGTGAATTTAATATAGCATGCCAATATGTGGATGTCCATAGTTAAGTGCAACAAATTTATCAACCGTGAAAAAAGCCCACACCGAGAGTGGAAGTGGGCTGCGTCCTTACGTGAAGTGATGAAGAATAATATAACCCCGAACACAGCATGTCAATCGCGGAATACGCCGAATTCTCCGTACTTGTCCTGGACAAACGGGCGATCGAAAACAGAGCGATTTCATGAATCAGATAGGATGAAGTTGCTTGGTTCGACTATACGAGGCGAGCACTGCCACCATGCGCGAATCTTCGAGGCTGGCGAGCGTCCGGTTATGCGCCGCGGTGAAGTTATTACGTTCTTCGCTTCTGTTCTGAAGCTGCTCGATGAAAGATCCCTCCATCAACTTGAACTCCCCACGAGACTTTCAATCCGGACCTGCGGCACCCAACCCGGCTGTAATCCGCTTATTCTTAACGTTTAGTGATGGTTTGACTTCAAAGGTTAAATATGGAATAATAAAGGTCAAAGAAAGTCAAAGTCAAACTCGACATCAGAGGAGGAAATAAGCATGAGTGATAAGAACTATATTAAGGTTGCACCACTCGGAACATCCCAGGGTACAGTCACAGACATTACGACTAACGTTTTTCCAATGGTCGTAGCTGCTGTAGCGGAGTCTAGTATTCTCGACGAAAACAATACAAATCAAGTCGGTGAAACTATCTTGCAATCGTCCGAACCGCAGGGAGTTGTAATCGCTGAAATCAAGAAATTCCTGGACATTAAACTGGGGTCGGACAAGTATCAGATTCATCATGGTCAAATGTTCGAATGGAAATGAAGATTGTGCCGGCTCCGTGTATTTGCGGCTCCGGCCTTCTCCATTTATAAGTAGCGATACTATTGATGGAAGGACTGATTCGTTATGGCTGTCGGGGGTATCCAACCTGAAAATATTTACTTGGCACACGACTCTAAATTTAATCCTAACCTGATCTCTATGGAAAGCTATGCCTGCTTCTATGCCACCACAATTGGACGCATTGGTACTCAAAGTGATGATCATTTTCTAATTGGCCTGCCGGACAAGGGAGGGGCTCATAATTCAGATGTCGTTAACTGGTTTATTGGTCGTCTCATCGGTGATTTCAACACAGATCCTATTTCAGTAGAAGTCCTTGGTAAAAATCAAGTGATCGACGGTTCACGTGGTCAGATTTTGAAGTTGAAAAAGTTCGGTAAGACTTTCGACCCCAACTTCAACTTTCGCGTATCGAACTGGAATTCCGATAGCCAAAGCATCATAAGGACATTACGTAAGAATGTCCCTGGCGATTACGAATATTATCGAACAGAGGAACCGAGTGTCGTGTGCATTTGCATACAACCCCGCGATTCCGCTGCATCTTTTAAATAATTTGTTAATATAACAAAGAACGCCGCTTTCAGGTTAGAAAGCGGCGTTCTTACAGTTTATTGAATGCGCGGAGATTTTACATCTGCTGCTGGATTGAAAGACAACGGTTTGCGCCGACTCCCCACTAGACCGCTATAAGGCTGCTGGATAGCAGCAGAGCGAGGCCTTACCGTATACCCCAGCTCTTCAAGCAGGCGAATTGCCTGCACCTTCTGCAATTGAGTTGTCTTTCTCATCCGTCATCACCTGGTCTTAGAATTTAACTTCTCGAGCAAGGCATCTCTTTTGGCTCGGCGCTCATTAATGATTTCCTCTTGAGTACGTTCTTTAACTGGTGTAGGTTTCGGGCAAAACGGGACAATCTTCTTGTTTTTCATACTATTCACCCTTCTTGAGAGAATAGTAGTTATTGTTGCCAGTAATATGCGAAATAAACAAAAAACCTCTTGGTTGCCCAAGAGGTTTTGGTATTTAGCGAGTTAATTGGTATAGACGTTCAATGGTTTGCTCCGTCTTAGAAGTCAGCCGCTCGACCCGCTCCAGCAGCTGCTCACGCTGTTCTCGACGCTTCTGGATGATCGATTGTTGAGAAACATCCTTCACCACTCGAATAGAACTAACAAGATCTGCAACATTATTTGGCTCCGGCATTCGAGTCAACCTCCCTCTGAGATATCAATCGTTTTTGAATTGTGAGGCAAAACGATAGAACAACTCTACGGATTATTCTTGAATCTATAATATCATTTTCTAATATCAGAGACAAGGCGCGCTCATCAACATCATTGAAATGAAAGCACCAAACCCATCTTTCTCCTTCTAGCATATCCATCTGAAAAGCAACGACATGCCGACCAGGATAAGGATTATTTGAATATGCGATCCCCATCCCTTCTTGAATTGTCGGATCATTGGCTGCTGTTACTGCAGCAAAGCCAGTATCATCCTTGAGATTCAAGTCGCGTATTTTTCCAGTGGTCCCCTTACTGGTAACGTATCTGAGGGTATCCCCTTCTCTACGATACAATGTGAATCCGGAGAAGATATCCAAATCCCCAAATTCAAGAGATTCGTTAACATATCGATATTGAAGCATATTTATATCGATAAGGATCTCAGTTAGCGTCGCAATTGTATATTCAGACAAAACTAACTGTTCTTTCTGCAAAACGATTAACGATTTCTGCACATCGATCGTTGATTTTAAATCAGCAATGTCACTAAGCAATATCTCATGCTGACTTTTCGAATATGCTTTGACCGTTGCGATATCCTCTGGATCTTGGTCATTTTGGCTGAATACGACATTGACTAAATCATATAAGCCATCAAAGGTAAAATCAGACTTTTTGACAAAATGAGCCCAAACCTGTTCAAACTCTTGCGGTCGCTTTGTTTTTAAAGCCTCCACATGAAACTCAGGTCGTCCGATTGTCGCCATCTTATTTATATAGGCTTGTACGAGAAAATAGTATATCGCGACAATAAGAACCAAGGCTCCAGATAGACCAATCCAGAGAGGCCACTGCGCATATTGCCCTGCTTTAACACCGATTACGAATGGCCCGATAATTGGCAGCGTGCTCCAAGAGATACCTCTAAGTAGCTTGGCATGCTTAAAATAGCTGCCAATAGTTGCAATTGGCCCCATCCAAGCTTTACCGCGCCATTTCTCGTTATTCTGACGCCTCATCGTTGCAATAATCGTGTCAATACCGCCTGATTTAATTTCGTTGAGGTAGCTATGATAATTGGTTTGAATCGATTTGACTACCATTCCTATTGGATCACCCCAAATCATAATACATCAATCCTGCGAATAATTCATAGAGTTGATGTTCAAGGGATAGCCTAAGGCTCTCCCCATACCCCCCTCTCTGCACGAGGGGGAAATTAACCTCCCGTGCAGGGGACATGGAGCTGCCTTATACCGATTGTGGGAATGGCAGCATATCAACATTCATTTGCAAATCAACATACCTGTCCTCAAGAGCGGCAAGCGATCGAACATTAAATCCAAGTGCGTCTTCACTCGTCATCCAACGTGGAGCCGGCACGTTTCCCGATAACGAAATAAGCTTCCGAAAGATACGCCCGTTCAGCCATGAACTAGCGTCCGCCGAGAACCACGGATACTGCAGTAGGAGCTCGGTCGTGCCTAGTCCCAAAGCATGCAGATTTACACGGTCTCCATATCGCTGGAAGATTTCTTCGAAAATACGCGCTCGTTCCTTACGACTAACAAAAACGGATCCGCCAATGGCAATCACGTCATGGTCTTCGGCTACAAGCCGATCGAGAACATCTAGCGAATTTTGGACATGATAGATAGGGATAGGAAGTTTGCCAACCTCTCGTTCAAGAAACTCGGTATTTTTCCGCGTTTGAAGCGGGTCGCCTAACACATCCGCTGTCAAATATCGATCGATAATATCCAAATTTTCTTTCACGAAGGTAGCATAAGCATCCAAATCTATCGGTTTCGGATTTTTCCCCTTCTGAACGGCTTCATAATATGACTTCTCTCCGGGGTCCAGAATGACACATCGTCCCTCAAATCCAAGCTCTCGAAGGCGATGCTTCCAGTTACATGATGGATCATTTCGGATATAGTAGTAGGACAGTAAAACGAATTGTCCGCCGTTCTCCTTTACAACCCGCGCATCGTCCATCCGTTTGCTGACTCCACTGAAAATATAGCGCAGCCCTCGCAACGTGAGGCGAACCGCCCTACTCTTCGTCTCCATCACCTTGCAAATATCAATCATAATCGCTTTGATCAGTCCTGCAATCGCGCTGGAGAACGAATTGATACGGATGAGCTCTTTAAGCGTCGTCACTCGGCGATAGAAGAGAATGGCCAGCGCGCGCCGCAGACTTGCCCGTGGAATACGATTTGGCTTCTCACTCTTCTCCGTGGTGACGTAGATGTAGTCCTTCGTGACCTTGTGGATAGCATTGGGTCGCTGCCCCTTCACCGTAAAGAAGACGTATCCCTCTTTGCCAAACTTTCGGAGAAATGCCCGCTCCTTCTCAGAAGCCTTTGCTTGATAGTGACCGGTCATATCGTTGCCCTCCATGGATAGCTGGAGAGTCGAATACCGGTGCGCCAGAATCCCATGTCTTCCTTCGGGTCCGAATAGTCCTCATCATCATCGTCCGGGGTATTCGCTGTGTCGCAAAGGAACGCGCCATACAGGTGCTCTTCGACTTCCGATTGCGAATACGAATACGCGATCACTTCATCGACAGAGAACGCCGTATTGCGTTCAGCGATGTCAAGCACTTCCTCGATCGACTTGCCTGGATAGCGCTTGTCGCGAAATGCCGTGACGATATTTATAACTTCTTGCTTGGTCAATTTGGTCGAAATGTTCATTTTGATGCTCATACAACAAGGCGGGAAACCCCGCCATAGCTGCAGCGGAGCTTCCCTCCCTTAAATAGTTTCTATTACCTTCCCTGTAGGGCTAGTTGATCGACGAACAATTTTGCCAGGATCGGCGTATTGCATTCGGCAAGCCGCGGCGCCCGCTTCGTCACACTGGCAGCTTTCGTTGCCTCGATGAGCACAACGACGTCCTGCCCGCCAGACTTGTCGTAAAGGCTTCCCCACTTATGGCTGCGTGTGTACTGCATGAGCCAATTGCGACGAAGAGCCTGCGCTTCCCAGAATCCCACCTGACGCGATTTCTCGCACTGGTACTTCAAATAGTACCAACCGCCCGATTCGATGCCTCCATACCCCCGGGAAATCGAATATACATTGACCCAGCAGGCGATGCCAAACAGGTTATGGATTTGCACCCATAACGCTTTGAATGGGTTAAGTAGTGGCTGTGAAGCCGGCTCTAATTCCAACTCCTTCTTCGAAGTTACAGCAGGAGCGGGTACCGCTTGTTGCACTGACACGGCAGCATGAACTTCCATTTCCTCGATATAAGCGAACAAGTCGATTTGTTCAAGGATGATGCTTTCCGGCTGCCGTGCATGCCCCCGATTCCAAAGCTTTCGGAGCTGAATGGAAACCTGCGAGAGGTGCGAATGAAATCCGTTGACCAATTTGAGCACATGTTGCTTCAGGCTTATTGGGGTTGGTTCAAGATCGAACAGATCCTCCCAGCAATCTCCCTCATCTTTGGCCTCAGTAAACATCCAATTCGAAAGCATACGCATAACTGAAACTTTCATATCTATTACCCCCAGAATCATTCTTCTTCGATCATTAACACGTTGACTACCGGCTCGAAATCATCGCCTTGTAGAACAATCGCATACAGTTCAATCTTCTCGCTCTCCGGCTCAGCAGCATGTGTGAAAGCTACGCGCTCACCACTGCCCCGCTTCATTTCATCACGAAGCTTGACGACGAATCTTCCAAGCCTTGCGATATGATTGGGGACTTCCTTGGTGGTTGAATCCGGATCGATAATCTCGTTCCAAACTGCCTTTGTCACCGCAACGGGAAATATAATGCCTACCCGTTTCGTCCAATGTGTAATATCAACCAGCGTTCCGTCGGCGATTGCCTCGGCGCGGCTGTACTGGTTGATCATTTTCACGTTTTGCATACCATCCATATTTCGCACACTCCTCAAAATGTCTCTCGTTATAGCCAGTGGTTATTGGTGGAAGTCCAAGGTGGCAAAGTGCTTCATCCCGGCCGTAGAATTTCACGTAATTGGACCAGACCGCAGCAATTTGTGGATCGAGTTTGTCACAGGCTTTTGTAAGCTCGTAACCGGTGCTCGTCCACCATTGGTTCGCCAGGTCCGCGCGGAACTGTGCACCATAGATTTTGCTTGAACGGCTTTCAATCCACTTCGACTTTCGCGGGTCATACAGGTATGACTTGTTGAACCAGTCTCGTGCCTCTTCTCGGTAATAGGTCACTTGGTAAGATGGTGTCTCTGCCCCGCTGCTCTCCATGTAGAAGGCAATGAGGGAACCCGCTGGAATCAACTGCAAGACTTCTTTTGGGATTCGAGACAATTGATCATCTATGACCGGATCGTAGACCTTCGGCGGCTGTGGCTGCTGGTAAATATCCCGGCAGACAAGTCCGCCAACCTTGACGCACCATAGTTGGACGAGGAGCTCGTAAAGCAAATCCTTGCACGCCGATTCGGGAATCCATCCCCTACCCCACTGCGAATAACTGAGCTCACCTTGAGTCGTAAGCTCGCGCACCCGCTTCTCTGCCTTTGTATCTCCTGCGTAACCAGCGTTACTCCGCTGGTGGCTGGATAAGGATTGAAACTCGCGGTATAGATCGCGTGCTGAGACGCTTGCCTTGACATGATCTTTCTCTAGGAAGAATTCGAGCTGCACCGATCCCGATCTCATTGGTTGCCTCCTACCAGAACATAGCGCATCGGTTTTGACTGATGCACGTCCTGAATAAGAGTCACGAATCGTAGCCGTCCGTCCACACGCCGGTAATTCGCGAGGTTGAGCACAATGAGAAAATCCGCCATGAAACGTATGAACGTTAAGATGAGGCGGTTCGTCTCTACTGGCACTCCCCCGCGGGAGCGGGAGGTGAACGTGACTGTATTGGCGATGAGAGTCATATCCGGATACAACGTTTGGAATTCCCGAACAGCGTGCATCATCATGCGGTAAAACTTTCGCTCACTGGCATAGTAGAATCCAAGAGCAGTATGATGATGGAGCTCGTATTCTCCACTCTTCTTCCGATGGATTATAAAGTACCGGTTTAAGTAGCGTCCGAGAATGCGCGCTTTCAGGCTGACGATGAGTGATGAGATCGGAATAGCAACAAGAATCACTAGAAAAAGAAGTAGGATGATGGCGATGGCTTCTATTAACATTCTCTATTACCTCCACGTGGAATAGGAAAAAGGGGATCTGCAGCAGCAGTCCCCCTATTACCTTCCAATTAATTAAGCTACGATTTCACAGCTAAGTGCAGCGTTTGCTACGACCGAAGCAACGAAGTACTGCGTAACCGGCGCGTCAAAGCTCTCGATCGATTCTGCGTTATCGATGTAGACCGGGTAAGATCGGTTTTGCAGCTTGTTGAGCAAGCCGGCGAGTTCGATCGAACACCGAATCTTCTCCGATGTGCTAAGCGAGAGATACTCCGTTTTCTCTTCCCCATACATAATGGTGAAGTCGAGCGTCATTTCGCCTGTCGAGCCCAAATACTTGAACAACTGAATCTTGGTCATGTTGAGCAACGCGTTCACATAGTCGACCTGCATTTCCGCGTATTGGAGCATGAAATTTTTGACGGCCTGTACATCAACCTTCTTTTCATCCCGCTCCGTTACCGATTCGCCATATACCTCGTGCTGCTTGTCGAGATCCGCAGCCATCTTCAGCTTGTGCCTGCGCTCCGAAACAGTCGCCGAAAGAGCATCGATTTCGGTTTGCTTCTCCGTAATCGCACTCCCCCGCTGCTCTTCGTAGGCAGCCATCATCGCTTCGTTTTCCCCATTACACCAATTAATCTCGTTGAGCAGCTGATAACCTTGGTCCTTCAGTTGATCGCACTCTTGCTGCAGCTCCTTGAGTCTGATATTGCGAGCAGCAAGCTCTGCTTCGGCATCCGCTTCAGTATGTGCATGATTGCACGATGGACAGCGGTCGCCAGGCTGAGGTAACGGTTTATCTCTAAGCGTCTTGAACTCACGTAATCGCTCATCGTACTGGAATCGCAGCCCTGCTTTCTTCTCCTGAAGCGGGGTTACATCGTGAAGATCGGGCTTGCCCACGGAACCAGCTCCAAGTTGTGAGAGTTCTTCCTTTAGGGAAGCCAGATGCTTCTCATCCGATTCAATGATCCGCATAGGAACATCGAGCATGCTGCCAATTCGGAGGTAATCAATCTTCCCTTGTACGTTTCCGATGAACTTGTCGAGTTCAAGAATTTCGGCGCGTAGCGATTTCAGCGTATGTTCCGGATTCACCATATCAAGCGCATTAATTCGCACCTGGTCATCTTCTGTCATCTTCTTAATGACGTCCTCAAAATCCAGCTTCGGCAGCAAGGACACGAGCATATTACGGGCTTTTGACGGTTCAGATACCGCAAGCGTCCCGAAGTAGCCCGGTACAAAGATGCAAAGAAACTGATCCATTGGACCAAGAAGAGAGTCAAATTCAGCCTGCTTAGAGGCTTGACCATCGAGAAACAGCGAGGTGGTCTTTCCTTTACGGATCCGGCAGAATTCATACTGGACGGTCGAGCCGTCGCGCTGCGGCAGCTCCACTTCAATACGAACCTTTGTTTCTTTGGCTCGCGGATTTCTAAGCCGGTCATAGACTTCTTTCGTCTTACCGCTTAAATCGCAGCCGTAGAAACACCAGACAATGGATTCCGATATGGTCGTTTTCCCTTGGCGGTTACCGCCGATAATGCGGTTCACAGGGCCAAACGTAAACACCCGCTTCGTGTTATGGAGTTTGAATCCAGAGATTTCTGCACCGAGAATATTCATAGTTATCTATTGCCTCCTCAAAATTGTCCATTTTCTCTCAGACTGTAGTGCCGGCCATCACCGATAATCACATGATCCAGCAGTTCAATACCGACCAAATCGCCCGCTTCCGCCAAACGCTTTGTAAGCCCGATGTCTTCAGGGGAAGGGTTTGGATCGCCACTCGGATGGTTATGAAATGCGATAATCGATGCCGCGCTGCGACGGATGGCTGCCTTGAACACTTCCCGCGGATGGACAACGCATGAATTTAACGTTCCGGTGAATAGCGTTTCCTTGGCAATCACTTGGTTTTTGGTGTTTAAAAACACACAAACAAAGTGTTCAGCCTCGAGATACCGCATCTCGGTCATCATTAAATCCGCGCAATCCTTCGGGGTTCGTATAAGCACCTTATCTTCTGCATTGACGAAATATTGTCTTCTGCCTAGCTCCAACAAAGAGGCAAGATAGAATGCCTGCTTCTCATCGAGTCCGAACTTCATCGACAACTCGTACTCTGACATGGAAGCTAAATCCCGTAATCCGTTCTGAAGCAATTCATCTGCAAGCAGCGACAATGAGCGCTTCTTGGTGATTGGCTCCATTAAGAGAACAACAAGGTCACGGGTGCCAAGAGACTGTATTTTACCAGTCAAATAGTAGTTGTTCTTCACTTCTTTGACCGTATATTCGTTCAATTTTCCGATAGACATATGTGTATTACCTCCTGAAAATGAAATAAGGAGGAGCGTGATTAACGCCCCTCCTGGTGTTCTTATCGCGAAAGCAGTTTGCCGACGACGGTGTGCTTCTTCAATGACTGAAGCGCCTTCATCTTACGTTCTGCTTGCATCAATTGAACTTTACTCATATCTATGTCGCCCATACCATCAAGCTGAGGGTTCGCCCCCCGCGCCGTAGATGGCAGAGGGGCTTCCTCCTCACATAATGGTTTTATAATGAACCTTTCTATTACTGCCTGAGACTCTTAACGCGAAAGCAGTTTACCCATTACAGTGTGCTTCTTCAGCTCTTTCAGGGCCTTCAGCTTGCGTTCGATCTCCATCAATTGAACTTTACTCATATCTATGTCGCCCATACCATGCCGCGGGGTCACCCCCGCCAAAAAAACGGCAGAGGGGCTCCTCCTCACATTATGGTTTTGTGTAAATCGTTATCTATTGCCTCCATGCGTGTCGAGGAATACCTCGCACGACTTTGTCATCCTCACTTGAAGCCGCCAGAAGTGCTATTGAAGCGCGTTCTTGAGATGTGACTTCAATAGCACAAGGTCAACACCTTGCTGGACTGTTAAAAATGGCTGCCGAGCGTTAATCGCTAAGAGATTACTGCAAACTGATACGGGATGCGGATATCCCATTGCGGTCTCGCCGTTCATCCATTTTTCTTTGCAGGCAGCGATGTTCGCCTTAATGTCGGCTGGCATAGCGGACAAAAATGTTTCAATATTGCCCTCTTGAACCGGCGTGAGTGTTATATTCATGTCTTTTTCCTCCATCATATGAATTATCCTACTAGATCAAAGGTAATCTGATCGTCTGGCCGCGCGTAGCCGAGCATATTATGTTTCAGTTCATCGAGCCAGAATGAGTAGCGTTGGTGCTGAATCGCTTTTTTTACATCCCGGTGTCGGACTTCAAAATGGTAAACGTCCTTCATCGGGTAGAACGAAAAGTGATGCCCCTTCTCCTCTTTCGACCAAATCTTCGGAGAGGTTTCCTTATAGCCGTGGAGTGGCCGGAAATCGAACTGGTCAATGAGAACCTGCAGCCAGTTTACCGTTGTCTCCGCGAATTGGCTCATCGTAAAGAACCATTCCGACAAGAGGCGGTCCAGGCTGCCGGGATCGACCATACCCTCCGAACTCTCCCAGCGTAGCCAAAAGAACGATCGTTCCTTCGAGCTCACGCGTGGGCGATATTCCACCTGCAGCTGATGCTTACCCGCGGAGCGGGTCCAAATATCCCGCTTCGTCTGATCAGGGTGAAGACCGACTTGTTCAAGCGCGGGTAGAATGGTGTCAAGCGTACACTCTACCGACCATTTGAATGCTATGGATCGCAGCCGCATGGTCTACGCCCCCAAGCTGATGCCTTTGGCAATAGCTGTGCCAAGCGGCAGTATTCCGCGGTACTTCTTCCCGGCGCAGAGAATGGTCGCTTCGTCCGGCGTAAAGCCTTCATCGTGCAGCTGCTCGTTGATCATCGAAGACCAAACGAAAAGTTCTGCAGGCGAAAGAGACAGAACGTTAACCGGTACGATATGCGCGCCCTCTTCAACCTTAACGAGGCCATCGCCAGTCAAGGAATAGAGCACTTTGCCGAGTCCCCGGGCGATCTCGAGATTCTCTTCCATTCGAGACTCAAAGCCACCAAGATTAAGCAGCAGGCACACCTTCAATTGTTTGGTTGGTTTCATTTATATTGCCACCTTTCGGTTCTTTTTTCGTTTGGTCTCCACTGGGGGAACGATACCGAGCTTCTCGGAAATGCGATGCTTAAGAAAAAGCTCGAGGAGCTCTTGCTCGAACACATCAGCATCCTTTACGTTTACCCGCTTCCCGCGATCAGCTACAATGACCTCAATCGGATACTTCCGCACGATGTCAAAATAGACATGGTGCAGCGACTCATCCTTCTCGATAATTGCAAGTCCGCTATGGATCGGAAGCTTGTGTGCCAGATCGATACAAACCTTTTTAATCATCCGTATTACCTCCTATTGGCATAAAAAAAGAAGACGCCATTAAGCATCCCCCATGATCATCCCTAGAATGGATTGAATAACATTGAATAACCGTTAGCGACCGAAAATCAGCAATCGCTCAAGCAGGATCCAAGCACCAGCAACATAACAAAGAAACAAAAATACCGTCTGCTTCTTAGATGGACGTGGCATCAATCTTCATCCCTTTCTATATGTATCTATTACCTCCACAAAACCACATCTGCTTAGGCGCAGAATTTGTCTTGAATCTCTTGCATGGTGACATCGATATTCCCAAGAATGCTCAACTCATCAAGTACATGCTTGTACTTCTCGATCAGCTGCATCTCCTGGCCAATCATCCCCACACCAGAGATCGTTAGCAGTCCACCCGTATATGGGCGTTTAATGACGTTCGACAATGCGTTCTCCTCCCCATCGCTCCAAATAAAAAAGGAGAATAAATATGCGGCTAAAAAGCTGCAATCCATTCTCCATTATTCCGATATGTATTACCTCCAACAGCGACTAGGATTGGAAATTCGGCTGAATAAAATCCAGCGGATTAAACCGTTCCTTTAGCTTATCGAGCGATACGGTGACCGCTCCAATAATGCCATGCTTCTCCAGCAGCGCCTTATAGCCGTCCACGATGACACCATCACCAAGTGCAATTACCGTATCACACTCACATTTGCGAGCAGGTACGTCAATTACACTCAGAATGCCTCCATCAAACTCTACTTTTTCTATCGTCAGCATAAGCTGATACTCCCCTTTACACCGGTCACAATGCGTCATGAATATCACGCTCCTCATGAAAACATTGTACCATCGTTTTAAAAAACTCCCTAATTTTTACCCATGTTTTCTATCATCTCCGCATGTCGGGAAGCCGGCTGCGTACAAGTGATGACATAGAAGTTTCGAGTACTGATAATCCCGATGACGACAACGAACCATTCACCATTGAGACTTCTTCCGAGAATACACCGAGAAGGTGCAACGATACTAGAAGAACGCGAACTTCGCATTCGATTAGCCTCGCTAGAGTAACCTTCAACAATGGTACCGGTCAGAATGGCGCATGCTATGTCCGTTCGGTCAAAGCCGCGCATCTCAAGACGATCTTCCGTATAGTGCTTCGAGATATCCGTAACAAAACCATCAACTCCAGAAATACCTTTGCGGATACACTCCATCTCGTAAGGCCAATTGTCCTGACGATAGTTCATCTGTCTATTCCCTCCTTTGCATGCGTAATAGAACGCAAAAAAGCCCTGAGAATACAAAAAAGGCATAACCAAAGAAAGGTTAAGCTTTTCTAATCCCAAGGCGTTATCTAATATTGTCGTAATGACAAAGCTCCGTCTTCGCTAAAAAAAGGATTGGCGAAGAAAAAATAATGGTTACTCGTAATACCATCAGTATACTAGATATTACTAGAGTGGGCAATCATTCCAACGATTAAGCAGCTCGAAATAAAGAAATCCGGCTACCATGTTCGGCAGCCGGATAGGGTTAAGCACTCAATTGGAATATTGCATGAAGCGCGACGTACCTTGGCTCGCTGCTCGCCTTATCGTTCTGGATTTCAATGAAGAGATCGATCATAGCATTATCTGCGCCGCGGAGTGTTCGGATCCGCATCATCTTAAGCAGAAGTTGATGCATCGGCTCATACATATTAAGCGTCAGAGGGACATCCTGTTTATCAGGATAAACTGATGCATTTGCATGGAAGAAAGCGTCCTCGTGACGGTACACGATGTTTAGCGCCATTTCCGATTTAAGATCATCCGAAGACTGTTCCGGCAGTAGAAGGAAACGGAACAGTGTTGCGTCGTCCATATGCGTACCTGCCATATCAAGCCAGGATTGTACACCTTTAAAAGTGATCTCAAAATTCAACATCAAGCTCGATTCTACGAATAGGTCTACTATTGTTTGAGTACTCATCGTTAGTATTGCCCCTTTACATATTCGACGTGAGATACGTGCAGATCATCAGAGGAACTTGATTCTAGCGTTACCGATATTGCATCTGGCAAGTCTTTGATATAGACGCTAGGAGGCTCCTTATCACCTGAGTAAAATTGTACCACGTTTTTGTAATTTTCCAAATTTATGACCGGTTTTCCTGTGTACGGGTCGATTAGATTGGAATAAGTGGTTTTTACTTCGTCTTCCCCTGTTTCATCATTCTTTACGGTTTTTCGATTCACCTTTCGTCCATAAGTGCCGTATAGCTGCTCAATGCCAAATGTAATCGTAATCGCTTCTGACGTATTGGGCTTGGCCGGCGCATCCGGTTTGTCCTGTTCATCTTCAGTAGGCTGTGTCGGCGTTGTCGGCTGTGTAGGGACAAAACCATCATAAGGGACGTCTTTCCACGGTTCGCCGGTATCCGGATCGATGCCGCGGTCTTGGTCTAGGCTCATTAAATTATCGTTCATCATGAGCACTTTGAGCTTATTTGCATACTGATAGTCGGTCGCATACGTTGCGCGCTGGAGCTCGTTTGCCCATTCGTAGGGATTCTTCTTGGAGCGGGCGACTTTATATCTCCTATTTTCGATTAGAAAACGTGCATGGTCGTCAAATGATTCTTGAAAACTCGAATATGCGCGAAATCCGGCATTGATATGATAGGTACCGTTCTCATCCTGTTCGCTTGTCCCAGCATAGCAGACCGGTCCCTTCCACGAGGAATTCGCCTTGATTCCGAACACGTTATTACAGATGTCGACGTTCCCCCATGCCGATTCTAGGGCCATTTGAGCAAGCGTTACGCTAGCCTTTATTCCCGTTCGCTTCTCGGTATCCATGGCATACGGCGCCCATTGGATAAAAAACGAATTATGCAGCACGCCAACAGTTGTAGGTACAGTAATCGTGGGGCCGTACCCTCCTTCCCCACCGCCTCCACCCGCTCCGGACCCGAGCACAGTACCGGTGTTCATATCTCGCATGTAGATTGTTCCATTCGTGCTGAATTTCGGTGCCGCAGTCTCAACGTAAACATTACTGATATACAGCATGGGATTGGTTTTGAAGCCATACCCGTTCATTTCCGAAAAATTCACATCGTCGAATGCGTCAAGAGCAGCTTCTGTGGCAACATCTGTGATCTTGCTCATGAAGAGTACATACGGAGTCGGATCGGTTGCCTCTTTGCCGTCAGGTAACACCTCGAAATGTAAATGCGGACCTGTTGATCTCCCGGTATTCCCCGAAAGTCCGATAATCTGGCCCTTCTTTACGGTTTGTCCCACACCGACAAGCGCATTGCTCAGATGCAGATATCGCGTCAAGCCGGGCATCTCTTCATCCGAGCTTTCGATCGACACGCTAATCCCTGTGGTCTGAGAAAGTTCCGGGTCCGAATTTTGTGGATAATAAATCGTTTTGACTACGCCATCCTGGGCAGCCGATACCGGCGTTCCGATTGGCACACCGATATCGATTCCCGTATGAAAGCTATCTTCACCGGTTACAGGATGAACGCGCTCTCCAAAGCCATCCGTGATGAGACTTTCCAGATCTTGCTTGTATATCTGCGGCGGCAGGAACTTTTCGGTAAACACCGACTTGCTCGCAAACACTGATTGACCGGAAGAGATAATGACAGCAATGAAATAAAAGAAAAGGAAGATAGCAAGTAAGATAGCGTAAAGCCACCAGAATCCTGCAAGGTGGTTCATAAACGCGGAACGAATCTGCTTTTTGAGCTGATTAACCGCTTCTTTTTTAAGACGATCTTTTATGGCGGCGTTGGCATTCTTTAAATCTAACAGGTCTAGCTTGAACATGGATCAGCCCCCTACTCTACCGCAGGGCGGCGCTGATTCTTGTTTTTCGCTTGTTGTGCCGTGCGTGCGTTATTTTTCACCACGGCGTTCGTGCTTGCATTGACTGCAGCTTCCTTACGCTTCTTACCATTTGCCTTCTGCATGACCTTCAGTTCTTGATCCAGATTGGAGAGATCGTTAGAAACTTCCTGGGATACACGCTCCTTCAGTGTAGTGAAAACCTGAACCTTGGTTTCTGCATTAATCTCAAGACGGTCGCCAATGTCCATTTTCGTGCCAGCGGCAAGTTTTTCTTTCGCCTGACTCATAGCCTTTTTCATCGCATCAGGCATGTTGACTCTACCCATATCTACATGGACAGATGGATTAACCTTGGCTTCCGATAGTAAATTGACAGTATCAACAGTTCGGATGGTCGCTCCAGAAGTTTGGTTGACTACAATACGATCAGCAAACTCTTGCCGAGCGATGTTGTACTTGATCTTCTTATTAGACTCATCCATTTTTTGTTTGATACTAGATGGCACCTTCACATTGCTTAAGTCAACGCTAATATCCGACTGCGGTTTAACTACAGCTTTCAAATCAGGTGTCAAAACCATGCTAGATGTTGCCACAGCGGAAGGCATAGCTTTCATAACAAATGACGCAGATTGTGGAACATAGTTGTTCGTGTTCACTTCCTCCGACATTTGAACCTTCGGCACCGGTGCTGGTTTTGGAGGTCGTACCTGAATACCATCGGTTTTACTCAACATGGTTACTGCGTTCATCGGAACAGGTGAATCAACCGATTTGACTGGAATTGGTACTCCCCCATCTTGCACCGACACTCGTCTAAAGGCATCGTTTGCGCGAAGTAGGTCGTCTTTCTTTTGACCAAACTCAGGCATCGATTCAAACTTCGATGCATAGGAGATCCGGCCTTTACGCGAAGTCATGACTTCATTAACCTTATTGGTATTCGTTAGTCCAGCAGATTGGAAGCGCTCATCCATACGCTTTACGAATTCGGTATGCTGGACTGGTTCTCCCGTAGCGGCTGCCGTGTCGATCGCGGTTTTATACTCCACTTTATACCGCTGGAACATTTCGACCATGACGAAATCGTTAACGCTTGTCTCCACTTTCCTGTTTTTATTGAGCGTGCCGGCGCGCTGTAGTTGCTTAACGGCATCCTTCGGTCGGTTAACCATGAATGTAGATGCATTACGGATGGAATTCTCGTTCGAGTACATCGTCGCAGCAACCTGCTGGTCGTTCATATCATCGTTAACGCCTTGAGACAGGATTGCCTGACGAACGTCTCCTCCATCCTTCTTAATGTCAGAAAGACGCCCCTTCTCTTCATTCCACTCCTTATCCATGCCGCGGAACGGATTTTTGGTCCCGTTACGAAGGTTTTCATTGACCTTAGCCACATATGGCGTGTACTGCACCGGTTGTCCAGTTTCTTCAGAAAGCTGCTCGGATGCATCTTTTTCGCGCTGGTAACGGAGCTGCATACTAGCAGTCGTTGCATCGTTGAGGTTATCGCCTGCCTTGGAAATGGCACTCGGATTAAATGTACTCGGCACTCCGTCAGTTTCACGCTTGTTGAATACCCCACTGATTGCAGAGGTCCCTTTGTTGTAAAGGGAGCGGGTCATATTGCGCTGTGCCGCGTCGAGCATCGTGTTCTTCGCTTTGGCCGGCATCGGAATGTGACCAGCAGCTTTCGAAAAGATAGATCCGAGTTCGTCCTTGTATTTGAAAATGACGAAGATCATAATTGCCTCGAGCAGCATGCCGGTGAACCAGCCTGCTTTTGCTTTAACGGCAACAAGGTTATAAGTCATATGCCCAACGACGAGCGATAGATCTAAGAAGAACATCGTGAACACGGTCATTAAGATCAGACCAATCAGTTTAAGGAATTGCGTCCTCACGACAGATAAACCCGCTTCTCGCCCAGGTAATAATGAAGCAAGCAGTGTTACGGCCATAACCATGGCATGAATCAGAAACTTTAATCGAACATATATCGTCGCCAAGGACCAGAAACTCAATAATCCTATGATTACGATTCCGAATATCGCATTACAGAGGAGCACAATCATTTGTTCAGCGGACCGAATATCTCCCACTACAGGGTAGTAATCTTGTGCATCCTTCAATGCATCCTCTCTCGCTTCTGAGAAAGGTTTCGTGTTCAGTACTTTCGAGACTACCGCAGGGTGCTTCTCATAAGCGGAAGCGTCGTCGTATTGCAGCATGCCATACGGCTTCATGACGAGCTCCATCCACACCTGTTCGCTAATGGCCTGAACTCCTGTGGTCGTCGAAGTGCTCAGTCCTCCGGGCTTTGCTAACCCCGCATACATGGTCGAAGCAATTTCATTCCCAGTGGTGTTGAGGAATTTCAAGAAGGTGCCTGCTTGCGTGAAGAAGGCCAATGCAACGACTAGAGCGATGACAAATGAGATTATGGTTTGGAAAGAGTCCAAGAACCGTAGACGAACCATCTGCCAAAGTACGGCTAATGTCGTTATTGAGGCAAATACACCAAACATACCGCCCCACAGCCCGCTACCTACCGTTCCATTATTAATGCCGGATATACTTTGAATGATATCTGTCGCCCCATCGATGAGGCTATTCATATAGGAGAACGTGAACGCTTCTCTTGCCATAAAGTTAAAGAAGCGGGTTATCTGGACACCTATTAAAAAAATGCCGGACAGAACGGTATCATAAGCGCGGCTTGTCGTATCGTTTACTTTTGCTCCTACCTGCCAGAATTGCCGATCGGGCGTGACAGTCTGAAACGAATAATGGGAAGCGGGATACTTGTTGTACAGGGTGTTGGATGTATTGTCACTCGGGATCATCTCATCCATTGAATCAGCGTAAACGGCGCTTGCCGAGACAACAAAAGCAAGTAGAAGCGTCATGGCTACGCTTAAGACGAGGAGCGACCGTTTAGAAGGTCGTTTAATCTTCCGAATCTTCATCATCATCCTCGTAATCATCCAAGTCCTCCCTTCCAGCAGCGACTTGAGCCTGATGCTGTGCAAATCGTTCAAGCACTGAGAATGCAGTCTCTTCTGGCATGACCTCTTCATCAGTTGAAGTCTCAGGTGGACGTGTGTCGAAGCATTCGAATAGATGCTGGAACACGACATCTACGGTAAGAACTCCAACACGGCCGTATATATCTTGCATGAGACACTGACCATTTTCGAGATTCTTAATTAAGTCAATATTCTCTTGCGTACGTTCCATACCGAAATAAGCGAGCGTGTTCTTGATTTTCTCGGTATCCTGATCACGAAATGCGAACTTCATGCCTATGTTCCCGGCAAGTTCTCCTGCCATATCAGTTGGATTCTGAGTCGCAATACCAAGACCACCATTCAGGGAGCGTCCCGTCCGGATAACACGGTTGGCCATCTCCTTACCAATCTGCGTCGCAAGGATTGCCCAAGCTTCGTCCATATTGGCGAGAGTAAAGATCCCACGGTCAAAGTAAATAAAGGAGTCCATGAATGCACCGATGGAGTACATCGTTGCAATGGACATTTTCTCAATTAACGAGTAGTTTGCCGGCGACTTGTCTACCGGAGGCATCTTTAAGTTCTGAACTTGCAGGATGTTGAGTGCATAATCCATGTTGATGGACTTTTGCTCACCATTCCCAAATAGCAGCTTGGCGAACGAGAGATCTGCAAAGCTGTTCAGTACTTCTGCGATGACAGCAGCTTCCTGGCGTGTCTCCCCCATTTCACGAAGGATATCAATGCATTTCGTAAGATATGGTTTCGGTTCTGTAGCAACACGCATAACCGATTGCGAGATATAGCTGTAGCCAATCGTATCGGTTTTTACGGAACTGAGGTATGCAAGAATGTCCATTGCGGATTCTTTGGCATCCTCGATGTTTTTCAACATGACGAACGGATCAAGTTTACCTACATCCTCTGGTGCAGACGAGAGAGTTGCTACATTGATTTGCCCATCAAGCTCTGGTAAATGGCTCGGCCAGTGGGAGCGCTCACCCTTCGGATCGAACATAAGCGTTTTCCCGCCGTTTATTGCATTGTGATAACCAAGCAGATTCATCAGAACTGATTTACCGCCACCTAGTGTACCGGTAATACTAAAAGATGGGGAACGGTTTATTTGACTGGCATGGCGAAGATCGACATAGACCGGGTTTTGGAGCATTCCGGTGGTGCCAATATAAAGGCCCTTACCATCACCTAAGTCTTGTGTCGCTCCAATCATCCCGGCAGCGAGTGTCTCAGGTGGGATCCGCTGAATGTAATCCGAGACGTAGCGGGGCGAGCCCGGGATAAAGTCATTGAATAGGAGCCATTGATCTCCTGCAGGCAACTCGATTTGAATATTGCCGAGATCCTTAAAATGATCCTGAAATATCCTCACATTACTCTTAAGCAAGTTAAGGTCGGTATGATAGAGACCAAAGGATACATGCGTAACAAATGTCGGGTTCTTCCGCTTCTTGTATTCATCTTCGAGATAAAGTGCTTTCTCCTGCTTCTCCTGCAGATCTAGGGGCACCTGCGCATTCGCTTCTTGAATGTTTTTAACCTGGTTATCGATATCCATCTTCTTGCGGCTTAGCTTTTTGATAGCATCTCGAGCTTCGAGGACTTCCACCTTAATGCTCATTTGGACGGGGAACGGCATTGTCGCAGCACTATATAACCATTCACTACCCGGGTGTTCCATATTGTCAGGAAGATCAGATAGCGCTAAATATGCATGATGGATGGTCTTCTCCTCCCCATCGTGCGGCTGCGTAACTGTTACACGGCGAGCGCTACTTGTATCGATATCCCCTTCAGTGAGAGTGAGCAACTGTCGAGGATCATAGAGAAATGTTTTAAGTCCTCCCCGAGTGCCCTTTGTCTTCTTAGGGCTCCATCCATCGATATCGGATGAGCGAAGTGAAGGCTCAGCGATTCCCCACCAGAAATTGCGCTTCAGCAGCCATTCAATCTTTTCATGCGTAACCCGCTCCACCTTCAATTTTCTAGTGAGGCGATCATAGATTTGACGCTCCTTGATGCTATATGCCTGCCATTCGTGTTCAAATATCTCGGGTTCATTCATCCCAGAAAAGTTCTCTATGGCTCGCTTTGGATGGAGGATTAGTTTCTTCAATTCAAGAGCGACAGTTCCGATTTGTTCAACCAAGTCTTTCGCTTCGTTCTTAGGCAGGTAGACTGCTATGAATGCGCGATAATCTGCATTATTTGTTCCGGAAACGGCATTGTATCGCTCATTCAGATAGCTATCCATTGAATTAATGAATTTAGCCCCCCAGTTCCTCATGGGACCTTGGAGACGCTCTTTCAATCGCTCATGATGTTCGGTGATGTTATGCGTGCGCGGAAGCCATAAGATATGAAACTTGTCCGTTAATAGGGAGAGAAATGACGTTTGCGACACCAACTTGTCAATCTTTTGCTGATCACTAAGGTAATCATAAACAAAAGAATCGATTTCGTAGATTGCCCAAACCGATTTATCGTGATTAAAAATTAGATTTCCCTCGTAGTACGATACAGGAAATTCAACTTTCACTTTATTTACTTTCTTTTTTGCAGCTAGTGCCAATCATAAGACCTCCTTGTAAAAAGAGGAGCGCGCTAAGCACGCTCCCTCTCGGTGCGATATACAACTTTGCTACCATACGTGTAATGCTTCAAGTGCTCAAATTTACGATACCGGTGAAACCGCTTTGGTCGCATCCAGTAGAAAATCATACTGAGCAGCCATTTGTGTGGAGCCTTCCCGTCCAGTTTTTGTTTAGCTATCAACCACGTACATCCTACCGGAAAAAAGAGGTGTGTGTACGAGCCGGGAACGAAGAAGAGAACGGTTTTTCCAAGAATCCAAAAGATGATTTCAACCACGAAGAAAATGGCGATGATCCTGAGGTTTGCGGGCATCGGCAACTTCTTGCCTTCTAATGCGTAAATAACAAATTCCAAATTCCAAATTCTTGTGTAGTTCGATACGGTTACGCGGGGCGAATCATTCTTTTCACTCATAAGCTTTAAGCGACAAACGCATCGTAAAGCCTCTTAGCAATGTCCTTAACCCAAGTCCAGTTCATGAAAATGGCTACAACGATAGTGAGTGCGAACACACTTGCCATTTTGAACCAATCGCGTGTGATCAGGAAGTATATTCCGATTGCGGCAATTACACCAGGGATTAGACCGTTGACATTGCTGGTTAGTGAATCCCCTAGTTTTTTACCTGGAGGATCAGCGGCGAATACAGCTTGTGCAATTGTCGAGAACATTGCGATAGTAAGCAGAACAACTCGTACTGCGAGATTCTTGGATACGTTTTTTTTCATTGAGGAAATCTCCCTTCGGATGTTTGTATCATATTAGTTAATTAATTATTTAGTAATATAATATACTACTGTTGGTCTGTGGTTGTTGCCGGTTGAGTCTCCGTGCCGGCTGGATCAATCTCTTGTGAAGCGGGTTCATTTTGATTTGACACAGTATCATTGTCTGCATTCACTGGATTAATGCCATTAGACAGTACGTAGAGCCTACCATCTTGTTGCTCGACTTCGAGTGTCCATGAGTTGGTGAATACTTCGCCAATATCACTATTCACGAGGATGTTCGCGACAATGCGATATTTCGTAGGTTCCCCTATTCCACCTTGAATTTCGATCATCTGCATACTGTCCAGCTTTTGGTATGTAAACTCGGATTTCAGAGTACTCTCAGGTGCCTTTACGCTTTCTGAATAGAAGTAGCGCAACTGCCCTACATTACCCTCATACCATGATCGCAGATAGCTATCGGCAAGATCGGTTCCCTTTTTTAGTAAGTCCTCGTCTCCCACTACTTTTACGGAATCCGATTTATCGACTGTATCCCCTCTCTGCTGCTCTGAGATAAAACGTGGATATGTCTCAATCAGAGGTCCGTCAACAGCTAGAGTAACCGGTACGATCATATACGCTTTCTTGTTCACTATTGGTGGAATTTCAGCCTTACCCTGTGCATCGAGCACCTGATCGGGTAATTGCTGTACCTCACGCCAAATCGCAATCGTTACATCTACATGAGAAGAGTCGATTTGGTTCGTAGCGTAGATCTCAGCTGATGTAACTTTACTGGAACCTTTAACATCGAAATTCTTTAACCCCATATCAGGGTCAATGCCCTTAACGAATTTGGAGAGACGCTCAGAACGGTCGTTCACAAATTTCGCATCCCATGTAAAGTATTCCGTTGCAAAGTCAACAGCGAACCCTTTGGCTGAATCGGAAACAATCGGCGTTGTATTTCCTTGTACGATCGTCTGGTTAATAGTCCGATTTCCCTGAGCAAATGCAATTGCACCTCTGAGGATGATGAGACTCATGAATATCCAGAAAAATGTACGAAGTACTTTTTTGCCGGCCATTGACTTTGGTGCTCTTGGCTTTATGGACTTATCTTTAAGCGGTTTCTTATCTACCGCTTCTTTCAGCTCCTCTTCAGCCTCGCCTTTACCACTATTCTTTTTTTTGAAAAGCGCCAATCCATAATCACCTGCCTATTGCTGTTTTTTCTTAGAACTGCTTTTGTTTCCATTGACGAGTATTCCCACTACGATCAATACGACTGAAATGAAAATGATCGCATGCTTTGCATCGAAGCCCAAGATCCAATTCCAGTACTCCACAATACGATTCCAGATACCTGGTGCCTTTTCGGCCACAGCTGCTGAAGCATCGTCCATGATTCCTGCAACTTTCTTATGAGAGTCATCCATTTCCTTTGGCTTATCAGCTGGAGCTGGTTTTGACGTGGGAGCTGGTGTCTCCACCTTTTGCGGTTCTGGTGCAACTTTTGAAGCGGGATCACGAATCAAAAGAACCGCAACAATAAGCGCAAAAATGATACCGACGCTCGCGATGACGACCTTCTTGTTTTTACTCAATCGCTCACCTCCTCCCATGGCGAGTCGTATGTTAGATTATCAATAATATAACATATCACTATACTAATTAATATACTACTATCAGCAAAATGAAGAGCTAGTTGCTTACGATTAATCTCAAGTTATTACGCTTTTGCTGATTCTGATTGGTACGTTGCTGGTAAGTCCGCCCTTTTCCACTTGTAATTAAACGCTGTTGAATTTTAGATACCTTAACGAATCCATATGCCCGCTTCATCTCTGGAGTCATGTCCTCGTATTTCATCTGGTTAACCTTCCTTCCTCCCTGCCGGCTTGAATCGCTCAGTCAGTATATCTTGGATGTTTCGGCCGACAAGCACTTGAGTATCGAATCCCTTGAAAACAACCTCCGCAGCTGCTCGGATATTTATTAATCTCGTATCATAAATTGCATCCGGTACGATAAAAGCGATTATCCCATATCTCTGTTCCTCCGGAGAATTTTTGTGATGCATGAGTGCTTTGTACCGTTGGAGCTTATTCTCTATTGATACCTGCTGGTCCGTCGATTTAGAGAATGGCGACCTTCGGACAGGCTCTGTCGATCGATCATACTCAATAAAGTAACGCTGATCACCGAGACGGAAAATAGCATCGGGTCGGACGTCAATATTGTAATCTTTATTTGAAATTAGTGATGTTGAAGGGTACCAATCCCATCCTTCGAATTGCTTCTCTTCTTTGAGGTATTCGAGAAGAAAATTGTACTTCAAGTCGAGATAAACTTGTGCTAGGCCCCACATATGGTCCTTTCTTGCCCTTTGCATATCAATCTCAAGTTTAGATAGTTTGAAGGCATCATCATCAACATTTTCCGGCCTGATCTTGTGCTCAACTGCACGCAATCCATTTCTGGTCAGGTAATACCACGTTTCTCCCTTGACTCGCTTTCTTAATTCCGGAGCTTTGCTTAGTTCCTCTGGATTTGGATTTGATTTCTCTAATACCCCATTGAGGAAGAAATGCTGAAATCTACGTCGTGCCTTTAAAGTAGCTTTTTCCATATTTTTGGCATCCATGCCTTTTCGTTCTTCTTCTGTTGCATTGTCATAGCCGGGGAATTTTACACGTGGATCCTGAAAAAAGTAAAGATCACGTGCTTTGGAGATAGGCATACATCTACACTGATAAATATCTTTCAATATGTTCCAGTCATGTTCACTCAAGCGTTCAATACAAGATCCGAACGATGCTTCATTTGGCGTACGTACCTTTCGCTTTTTCACCTCCCCATGAACCGAGTTCAATTTGAAATCTCCACTCTCTCTTTCTCCCATCAACTTTCAACGCTCCTCTCACAACATTCCTGGCGACGGAAGCAAGATTCCGAATCACCATTTTTCAGTATTAGTCGTGAATTCGTGTGGTTGCGAATTCCTTTAAACATATGACTTTCAACGATAATCTAACAAAAACAGGGTAACATTGTAAAGCTTGATATAGCATCAATTGTGGAGACAACAGTGAAACCAATAAAGAAACTAATAAAGAGACAACGATGAAACAGATATTCAATCTAATGTTAATCGTGCTCTGATTATCATAATGAATTGTGATAGACCATAAAATAAGGCTCCTCCCCGTGGCAACTTTCCGAGTCTCAAATGTATGTAAGATCATTCATATAACTAGTAAGAAGATCATGAATACAGAGTGCAGCAGTATGGAATTTTGGAATTATGACCGTAGTCAAATGAGGAACTGAGGGATGAAGAAACAGAAGGTGGATTATAATTCAGTATAAATCGAATTAAAATACGATTATCAATATATCTAAATCTGATTTGACTGTGATATAAAAAAGAAATACAATCGAAGTAGAATGATATATTATCCTTGGGAGGAAAAAGTATGAAACTTCATTCGAACGCAGCATTTGACTTTGGTAATTCCGAACTTGATGCATATGTAGATGGTGTATTGATTACTCAACCTAACGTATTTGCGGTTGCTGGTAGAAATCCATGGGCTGACGATGACTTAGATGTTAAGAAGAATCTAGCGGATATTTTCGAGAATATTGTTGTATCTATCATCTCCCCTGCCCTTCGCACTGGAATGTACGTGGTTGGCCGGCATGCGATGAAGACATACGGGGATGCGGTAACTACCCTTCACGTAAAAGGAAACAACCCTAAGTCAGATCAAGAGGTCCCATACGTCAATGGTCTGGCGATTCTAGCTGCAAATGCAGTAAAACGTGCATTTGAGTCGGGCAAAGAAACTTCCGATATCGAATTAACCGTTGATGTGGCTGCTGCACTTCCAGTTAAACAGCATACTCCGTCGAATATCGATACCATGAAAAAGAAGTTTATGGACGGATCGCATACGGTTTCTGTTCATCTTGGATTAACCAAGAAGGTGGATGTTAAGATCATCTTTGAATATGTTCACATTCTTCAAGAAGGATCACCACCGGTCTTTGCTCTTCAAATGAACAAAGTTGGAGATTGGAGAACCGGCGGTTATGAAGTACCAGCTGCATCTGAAGCCCAATCCGGTTTGTTTACGGAGTTTGCGGCTACATATGACTTACCTGCTGACACTGATGGAAGCTACCTTGATGGGAAGAACATTCTCCATCTTGATCTAGGTGATGGCACTGCAGATAGTCCATTCACCAAAGGTGATGCTGTAGATAAGGACTTCTGTAGTGGTGTAAATCATGGTGTTGGACACGCCATAACTGATTCGGTAAATGATCTACTTGAAGCTACACCTGGCGTCTTTAATTCACTGTCCCGCCAACAATATAGCGATATCCTACGGAGCCAATTCGCTGGAAGAAAACATAAGTTCCTGAATGAGGCTCTAACCGCATTCCGTCCACATTGTGAGAACCAAGCAACACAAATCTTAAAGCATATTTCAGACCAAATTCTAAAGATTGGTGCTAACGAGATTGATATTATAGCTGTTTACGGCGGTGGCAGCATCCTCATGAGAGAAATCCTTGAGCCTAGACTTATTGAGCTCTGTGAAAAGTCGCGTGTTGAGCTCTTTTATGTACCGAGTAAATACGCTGTAACGTTAAATGCAGAAGGTCTTGATTTCTTCGTTCGCAGTAAAATTTATAAGTCATTGAAGACGTCCGCTCTTGGTACTGTGGCCACTTCGAAATCAAATAAAGAAGTAGCGGCAACTAAAGAAAAATAAACATGAAATACGACTATTCATGCTTTAGGGGGTGATTTCATGAAGCCTACACAGGCTGTTCCAGGTAAACCTATGGTTATGAAACTTAGAGATGATGAAGAGCAGATTGTATGTGAATGGTTAAATATGCAGACGGTTTACAGCGATTCGATGCGATACCTTATACAGAAGGAAATTGCTGAAAATGGTTTAAGAAACCTGCAATTAGTCATTCCGCAATATCGATCAGTTGAGAATCTGAAGGCAACGGTCGGTGCTCAGTATTCTGAACCAACACCTATCAGTAATCAGTCTCAGCCTCAAACTCAGGTCATCTTAGATGCCCAGACTGTTGTATCGAGCCCTCCCCCTCTTTCACCTGCTAATAGCGAGAGTGATAGTACAGTTGTTCCGGATCCTTTATCTGATACGACTTCTGTAATATCAGTTGAGCCAACAGAAATTCATCAAAGAGATGATTCAACGAGACAAGCAGCACCAATAGCATCAAGCGAAAATGCTACAAAGAGACCTCGGAAAGAAATTGGTGACGATGTTACCAGCTCTTACGCTAACTAAAAAAACCCCCACTTACCGCGAAAGTAAGTGGGGGTTTTTTTAGTATATTGTAAATAGCTAAGAATAATAAGGTATACCAGTATACCCAGTATACTAGATGCGATAATTTGTTATAATTATAGTAGTATGTAGTGCCGGAATTATTTCAAGATGGGAGTGCATTATTTTGGTGGATGATAAAAAAGACGAGAAGAAAACAGAATTAGCACAATATAAAGTATCTGAGAAAACGAAAGAAATTGCTGAATCGCAATTTAAAGCATCGGGGTTTGACGAGAAAGGAGATTATTTTCGTCACCTGCTTAGTCTATTCGATCTTCAGGAGCAAAAACAAGGAAACGCTGCTGGTTACAGCAATCTAATTGATGATCTCGGAAGACACACAAGGAGCATAAATGAGTTATTTTTGGCTGTGTTACAGACTGAAACATCAATTAGAATGGATATGGCTCAAACACATCAACTGCAACAAGATAAATCAGTTAATGAATTTTCCGCCGCCTTACTCGAAATTCAACAATTGAAGGCTACGATAAAAACTCGAGATGACGCTTTGACGGAATTGCAAAAATCGTTTGAGTCATTAAGCGACTCTAAGCTTCAACTTGATTCATTAAGAAAGAAGGATGAAGAGTTAGCCGAAGGTCATAAGAATCAAATTCGCGAGCTCTCCTCCCTCTTATCGGATCAGAAAGCAGCTGCAGATGCCGGCCGTTATGCTCAAGAAGAATCTAAGACCCTTCGTCTCGAATTAGAGAACGTTAACGAAGTAAACCAGAAGCTAAATAAAGAAATTGAGCAAATTAAAAATGAACACTTAAGCATACTGCAATCCGTTGAACAGAAGCACGCAGATGAAGTTGAAAAACTAATCGCAAGGGCTTTGTTGGATATGGATAGAGCTGTCTTAGAAGTTGAAAAGAGAATGCAAGCGGAACGATCTGCTGAAGCTGCTGAGCATGCTGATCGTTACCGAAAGCTTTTCGAACAATTGGATAGACAAGATAAGAACTGATATTATGTACGTTCCTAACCGTTCGGGGGTATTACACCCGGACGGTTCTTTTATTCCCCTTCTTCCTCTATCTCCACTTATATATTAATTAGATTACAATTGAATTAATATTCAATCAACATATGATTATACTACAATGCAATAAATCATCTGGTTTCAAGTGGATCAAATATGAATATGATTGAAATCTTATAATGATTTTATTGTAGTTCCATTTATATATGATTATAATTCAATTTTAATTAAATCATAATTAAATCATAATCATATATGTGTGAATTCGTATACATTTATTCTATTGTAGTGCATATGTTGGGCAACTGTAGTGATCGATTAGTTGACATTAATAAAAAAAGACGCAACATGTGCGCCTTTTGTTCTAACTATATTCTTTTTCTAGTGCTGCTTCCATATGCGCCTGGACGTAATTCCGGATGAACTCGGATCGCTTCAATAAGTCCTCTTCTTTTTTGAAGATCCCGACTTTCTTTAAACGCTCATTGTCAGGTAATTTGGACCACTCTTCAATTGCTTTATCTTCTAACTTAAACTGTATTCTGCTACGCGATAAAGCATCGTTCAGCTTCTCAGCTCGGATATCTTCTGGTGTTTTCTCTGGCGGGAGTAACTTGCGCTGCTCTTCAAGTAAGAGTGCTGTTTCTGCGACTAATTCATCTCGAAGTGTTAACCGCATCTGTTCAAGTTCCTCTTTAAATCGAGCATCCATTTGTCGTCGGATTGCCTCAAGGTCAAGCAACTCCGCACTCCCTACTCCCCAATCAATAGGAAAAGGACGTAATTCGAAAACATCTGGTAGTTGTTCATAAATTAACTGCAAATTATATTTTTTTGCTCGTCCCTCACTAATGTATTTAGCAATCTCTAGATCGGTTTGGTCATAAACCTTCTCGCCGGCTACACGGTTCACATAGTGGATTCTCTTCTCTTCGAGGGTGTTGAACCATTGGTTAATGGTATTGTGATGTACACCCTCAACCAATTTTGAAAACTCCGATATCTTCCATACCTTCTCCAGCTCCAATTGACCCACTCTCCTATATATGTTGTGTTGAAATTGTAGTCAAAAGCAATTTATGTTGAGCACTTGTACTGCAATCATACACAAAATCCAGAAATAAGTCATTACATGTATTCAACATGTTGTTTGTCTGGTTGTATCAACCTGACGATATGTTGGTTACTGACAACAAACGGTGGACTACAAGGGGAATACTATGAAAATGACAAGGAATTGTAGTTAACAATACGGGAGTTATATGTAGAATATTGAATACAAACAGTAGACGATGGGTCTAATATAGGTGAAGAACTATTAATTTAAAGTTAACAACTAGTTGTGTATATGTGAAAGACATTATACATGGTGTGTACTTTTTGTCATTAACTTGTTTAGAACACAATACATTCGGTAAACTACAAGGGTTAAACAAGTAGACAACACTATACATTCAGTAGACAACATGTTGTGTGTGTATCGAAAGCTATCGAGAGTGAGTAACTAGCTTAGAGCGTTTGCAATAATATCGAACATGACAAAAGTCAGTGTGTAATATAATATATTAGTTAATTAATATACTACTATAATCGGAGGTGGTCATCTGAAGTACGTAGGGATGGTAATCGGAGGGATCGTATCTGCAATTGCGCATATGATTGCTTTCATGTTCAAGAATATCTATATACAAATCAGAAGGTATGCAATGGACCCGGCAAATATGAATGCAATTTGGAATATGCAGGCATTAAGCATATTAACGGTCTTGATTCTGTGTTTTTTATGGTTAGTAGGGAGATATCAGGATTTATTTTATGGAGTAGGGCATCCAGTGTTTTATCGTGTATTACCATTGCTGCTATCTTGTTTCCTTGGGCATCTAATCTACTCGAGTCCATTGGTATTCAAAAACACCTATGCGAAGCCTGTTGTTCAAACGTTCCTGAATGCATTAAGTGTTCTTGCAGCGGGTCAGATCTTGATGAGATACGTGCCTGGGTGGAAGGGGCTTGCAATATCATCAATTATGTTTTTTGGTACAATAGCGCTCACGTTATACTACACATTGCAAATTAATATTAGATCTACAGTATTCAATAGGCTTACAAGGGCTGCCGAAGAGTCTACTCTGAATATCAATACTTCAGGTAAGTTAGGAATTAGTAGACGAACGGGTGTATCGAGCGAGGATTTTGCATCTCTAGAAAAAGTTGACCTAAACAAGAAGGGATCTCTCAGCCATTTACGTTACTACTCTGAGGAATGCAAGTTAGAACTATTTCATACGGTTCCAACAAAGTACAGACAGAGCGAATTAATTACGTTGAATAGAGGGGATAGGGCGCAGCATCAACAAACCATTGGTGGTACTGGAGCTGGTAAAACATTACTCGCTACAACACTTGTTACACAGGATGTATTAAATGATTTTATGGGCACGACGATACTAGAACCAAAGGGCTCATTTATTAATCGTATGGCTAATTTTATGGAGCGTACAGGCCGGCCGTACCGGAGGCTAGATCCGGAATATCCCTTCACGGATTGCCTGAATCCTTTCTTTGTACCTGAAGGTGAAGACATAGAACCGATGATAGAAGCGAACGTCTCTGCATTTCACGGATACTTAGGCCCGGATGCAGAACAGTATTTTAAAAGTCGCTCAACTCAGCTGCTTAGAGTGGGTATTAAAGCGTTGAAGATCGCTAAGGGAAATGAGTGTACCTATAATGATCTTAATCGTCTTATTCAACCGATTAATGATGATTATCGCGCAGACATTATGTCGGAATTCATCGGCCGAGAAGCTGAAGTACCTTTGCTGTTGGAATATACACGGAATATGGCAAGTGGAGGGAAGCTTCAAGAGCATGCAATGCAAACATATTCGGGTTTGTATGATTACTTAAGCGAGTTAACTGGTAGTAAGTATATCCAAAAGATTTTCTGCGGCACATCTACATTCAACATCGATGATGCACTAAGAAATGGAGAAGTTGTGTTAGTTAATGGTGCTTACGGTAAACTTCAAACTTTGACGTATACGGTAGGACGTCTTTATCTAAATCTGCTGAGAGCTAGTACATTTAGACGAGACTTGAGTGGAAAGGTTCGTCCACATCAGATTACGGTGGATGAGATTGAAATGTTCGCTGACGAAGAATTTTCAACGTTTCTTGAAATGGCACGAGAATTTGAAGTTTATGTCAATGTTATTCACCAAGGAAATGTTCAACTGGAAGACGAGAGTAAGCGTCTTGCAGGAATGGTCAAGCAAAATGCTGTTCAGAAGTTCATTCTAGCTGGCTTGGATAATGAGGACGCAGAATATTATGCGGACATGATTGGTGAAGTGTATCAAATTGGTCAGAGTAGTGGAACTGATGAGATGTCGACAACTGGATTTAAGACGCAATTGAAAGAAGAGAAGCGTTATCGAGTCCTACCAAGTGAGATTACTGGTCTTAAGGGATACAATCCAGAAACAGGCGCTCCTGGTGAATGTCTATTTAGAGGGGTACATAATAATGTTCGGATGGATCCCGTCATCGGACTCATTTATCCTTTACCACGTAAATTATTTGAACCACTTAGCGAAATGGATTCAAGTGAAAGCGACAATATAAGCATTGACCAGAACGATAGACAGGAGGACGACCATAAATTCGATCCTGCAGAAGAACTTGTAGAAAATGAACAGCATGTAATCCAGCCAGGATCGATGAAGAATAAAGTAACCGAGAAGTTAGATCGAATAAAGCAAAAGGGAAAGCAAGCGGCAGAGGAGACAGATAAACCTAACAGTAATCTTCAACCAACCGTTGTACGTAATTCTGCATGGGATAGCGATGACGAGGAAGTAGACGGTGGGAGAGAGGAGCATCAACAGAAAGCTTCTACAAACAGAGCACTAAATGAACTTGAAGAGAGATTAGCGCAACGAGCTGAAGCTGCTAGAAATAGTTCGAAATAAAAAGAAGACGATCCATATGGGTCGTCTTCTTTTTGAAATTTATAGAAGGACTAATCTTTAAATTCGGATTCAATTACATCCAAAAAAGTGTCTTTGAACATCTCATAAGCATTGTGTCCAAGTGGAGTCATGGCGTATAACTTTTGTCTGCCGGCAGAGTTGTATACAGCTAGGCCAAGAGCTTCAAGATGTATAAGAGCAAAGTTAAGCTCGCCTCGACGAACCCCAGCTTTTAGTGACAAATCTTCTTTGTTCCAATCTCTCTTGACTAGAGCATTCATAACCAGTCGCGGTCCATTTGGTAAGTTTTTTATCATTTTTTCTAAATAAGGTTGCAAAGAACCTTCAATTTTAAAGTCGAACGACATGACGACGAAGCACTCCTTTTCAATAGACATATACTAATTAATATAGTAACACATTAGTAGTTTAATTAATATACAACAATAATACCCCGTTTGCACGATCGGTATACCATTTGTAATAAATTGGCATCAAAATCGAGCGGAAATTGATGGTATTATAGTTGGGGGATACAACAGAGATTCAGAAGTTATCAAGACATAGAAACGCTTTCGAGAATCAAACGTGATATTTAAGATGAGGAGAAGGAAGAATATGGGACAGCACTTCTTAACAATTATCCTATATGTCATTGCCTGGAGAGGCTTAATCCTCATCGGCTATAGTTTATACGGCCTTTATATTAAAGATTCGAAATTATGGATACTAAGTTCGATATTAAGTTTGATTTCAGCAGAGACTATAGATGTTCATAAAGTGATCGGCCCTATTGTTAATTGCTTAATCCCTCTTATAATAATTTGCGTCATACGAAAAGATATGAGGCAGGCTGCGCAAATTACTGCATCGGCATGTGGGATAGGATATTTATTGCAGGGAATAGTATATCACTACTCCAATCCTATTAATCGTATCCACGAAAGTCTCTTGATAGCATTAATCGTCACCATACTAGTCATGGTTATTGTCAGATATAAAGTTCAATTTAGTTATTTAACAAGTCCGCGGATCATGAAAATTCACGGAAATAAGATGACCTTTCTTTCCTTCACTATGTTGATCTTGCTATCCTCCTCAGGCTGGCTATCAAGATTGTTACCTAATGAAACGTCTTTCTACGCGATAACAACTATCATATTTATCGTTCAAATCATGATACTTGTAAAATCGTACAGACTTGAAATTGAGTGAATTTAGAAATCAGAAATTCTAATCTGTATTAAACGAAAAGGCAGCGGTTGCTCGTTTAATTTCGGATCGTGTGATAGCTCATTATTCAATTCAATTGCTCTCAAAATATGATTTTTAAAAATTTGGGCGCGAAACAGAGTAATTTCAATGTAGTTATTGTCTTTCTTATCGGAGAAATAGATCCTTCCGAGTTTTTCATCATAGCATTTGACTTTCTGTAAGTTAAAATAAGTACCAATTTTGGAACGAACGAAACCAATATCCTCAAGTCTTGCTTCAAGTAGCATATAATCGTGGAGTTGCATGCACTCGTAAAGTATTTGATCCTCTAAATGAATTTGGACACGATGATTTTCATCTACCATGACAAACAAGACATCATTCAAATTGACTTCAACCGTTCTATATTCTTCGGTAGATACAGAACCCTGATCAATATGACCAGCGATTATCATCAGTTCATCAAAGTCTGTATTATAAGCTTCAGAAAATTTCCTTAAGGTTTGAGGGCGAGGAATGATTTGAGGACCATTTCTACGATTACTGCCCAACTCGACATCACGAATATATCCGTGACTTAATCCACTATATTGAGCTGCTTTCCTTAGACTAAATCCACATGCTTGACGAAGTGATTCAAGGTGGGTTCCGATGGAATTTGGACCCATATTAAAACTTCCCCTCTAATTATAGGTATTGGCGAGAGTTGGCAACCCGGCTATCATGGTTTGAACACTTTAGACCCGTGGTTTTGCGTCCTACACTTTCGCATAGTTTGCACAATCTGCGTTCAACCTCTCATAAAATATAACATGACTCTCATATATTTCAAGTTAAAATAGGGAAAAAGAATCATTTTCTAGCGTATGGTGTCGTATACTGTCGAATGAAATCGAATGGTGACAACTTTTGTCTAATGACACCTAAATTGGAAGAAACATGTTGACCGATGATAAAGGTCATAGTACAATTCGACTGTACTAAAAATAGTACATACGAATTAATTACAGAAATATTACATGGTTCTGGTTTCTCATCTAACAAAATAAATAGTAATAAAGTATTAAAACTATCAGACACCATGCGGGAGGAACGATTTAAAATGGTTAGCACAGTTGGAAAAACAAAATTACCGATTACCCTATTGTTTGAAGGGAATCAAAACGACAGCAATTATTCCGTGTATATCCCCGAATTAAGACTAGGCACAGTCGGTGACACATTGGAAGAAGCACGGGAAAATGCAATTGACCTGGCAGTAATGGAACAAGAGCGGCTTTTGAAAGTTTGCAGAGACAATGAACCAATTATTGAACGCATTGAGTTGGAAATAGGATGATCAAGAGAATAATAGCCAAGAGATGGTGTGATCATTGCGATCATTGCACCATCTCTTTTTTAACGCAAAATCGCATTGAAGGAAAGGGTCAAATATATCCAATTTTTTTTCAGTGAAAAATTTGGTGTTTTGAAACCATGCACTTATAATCAACTTATAGAAATCGAAAGGAGAGAATCATTATGAGGCATTTCTTTGATCCATCATTGCTGCCGGTGACAGTAACTGATCTTGAAGGCAATCTGTTATACATTCGTACAAATGGGTTGCCTCACTATGGATACCCAGACATCATAGCGGATGCTTCGATCGAAGAGGGCGAACAAATGATTCTCGACTTTCTTGATCAGTTCTTTTCTTTGGAAATCAACATCAATAATGATTGGATCTATAACGGTAAATTGTTGAGACTTACTAAGAAAGAGGATGGATTAGCTCATATCACATATGTATCTGATGACCAAACCCGGATCATAACTTTTTTAAGCTCGTCGGGTGAACCTTCAAAATACGTATCGAAGGGATTGTCTGAGGTATATAATCATCCGGAGGTAGAAGTCACTGGCAATACACCATATTCAAAAGAAATATTGAGTCATGTGATGGATCAAGTAAAGGCCGGGACAATTTACGATGAGGATACCATAATATATTGCTTGGAAAACGAGTATGAAGTTTATTATTCAAGTGATCGATTGGGTAACCCTATTTTACAAATAAAACAGATAGAGCCTTTAAACAAAGTAGAAATGAGAACGGAAAGGAAAAGAAGTAGTAAAAATGCTGCTGCAGGAGCGCACTTAACGAGGTTAAAATAATCCTTCTCATTCGTATATTAGTATAGTAATATACTGATATATATATTAGTTAATTATTCAATATACTACTGACAGCTTTTCGTGAAGGGAGTATGATATGCGACATGAAAATTCACATATTATTGAAGAACTCGATTTTGTATTAACGCATCCAAGCTGCAGCGCCGCTGTCGTCGATAAGTTTTATCATAATTGCTTGTTCATATATAAAGAGGTTCCTCTATATACGATTATTGATCATATGAGTCGTGTAAAACCTAAAGTGTTAGAGGAATGGTCGAAACTCAATAACACTGTCAAGCAATTGCTGCTTACGGAGTTTGAAACCAGCACTGTGGTTGAGAATGGACCTGACATTAAAGTCGAGGTTGAGATTGAAGGTATCACACCAAGCAAAAATGGGATTTACATGATCCCTTGGCAAAGCAGCCTAGAGGAACCAATCGTATCTGCGAACTTCAAGAAGCGAAAGCTTCAGGTAACTGATCTCAAACTCGGAACTTTGGTACTCATCGGAGTAAGTAAAGTGAATACAGATCTATATCATCTTTTCGTAAAACGGGGAGGAATATCATAATGATGAACGATGCACTCAAAGTAAATCCGTTTCAGGAGTATATTGTATCCGCACGCAGAAAGACAATTCATCAAGGCATTGTAACCGCGGTTGAAAATCACGCACCATTTGGCCAGAAGATGCAGTGCGCATTAGTGGAACTGAACAACGGTCTGAAAGGATTAATTTACGAGGATCAATTTGATCGTAAAAAGTTCAGCTCTTTAGTCGGGTTCTTGGATCATAAGATTGATTTTATGGTCCTAGATGTTGCGAAGCTTGGAAAGGATGCTTCAAAGGTAAAAGTATTTGATGAGGAAAAAGGAATTGTATTGTTATCACGCGTACAGGCCATCGAAGAACTGGAAGAAGAGTTCTGGGAGACAGCCGACCTAAACCACGTTGTGACCGGGAAGGTCTGCGGCTTTGAAGATGAACGACTTTACCTTTTCGTAAAAGGCGTAGAGTGCGTATTGCCTATTCAGGATTACGAACACGACTGGACGATCTCAGGTAAAGGCCTTATCGCTCTTGGCACTGAGTTGACTGTAAAGATTACGCATATTGACCGGTCGAAGCGGCAAGTACGGGTTTCCCGGAAAGAACTGCTTGAGGATCCTTGGAAGCGGGCACACGAGAAATTCGGAGTGGATAACTTCTACACCGGCACTATTATAAGTGTCGTTCAGAAAGTTGGTGTATTCATTAAGCTTGCACCAGGAATTGAGGCATTAGCATGGTTCCCAAAACCGCACAAAATGCCAAGGGATGGAATTCTTGTAGGAAAAAAATGTTCGGTGCGTATCAAAAATGTTAGCTCAGATAGACGCCGGATCGCTTCGGATATCGTGGATTTCCCACACGAGATCTAGCAGAAGGGAATAACCGATGGAAAACAACGTGTCTCCTTTACTTATGCCGCAAAAGAGAAATGCAGTTCCAGAGCAACCGGCTTGGGATGATCCATATGCGTTCATTATTAATCAAAGTAAGTTGCCGAAACATGATTATCACTATATTAAGGACAAGTTTGAATCAAATTGGATTACCGATCGAGATATTGAGCTCGTTCGATTCATATTTGTTCATCGATGGCTAGTCCTGAAACAAATTGAACGTTTGTTTTTTCCAGACGTCGATCGCGATAAATCCGTCCGAGATAGATTAAACCGACTCATTAAATACGGACTCTTAAGGCGAACTCAATGGTCAAGCTATTCGTTACCTGAGAAAAACCGTCCAAGTATTTACGAACTTGGTGACAGCGGTGCTGATATTTTGAAATACAAATACGGCATTATGGTGGGGCAGCGGGATCCACGAGTTAACAAGACAACGACGATGGTTTACCGTATGCGCTACATAATTACAAACGAGCTCTATATTCAGCTTCGAAGCTCGTTCGATCTTATTCATTTCGAGTTTCATCCCTCCCTAAAATGGAAAGAGGAACACGTGGTTCCAACTGCTCGTTATGTGTTGCGAAATCCAAAAGGAAGGGAAATGCCGTTCTACCTACTATGTCATCGCGAGGATGAGAAATGGGTAAAAACGGTCCGATTCCAAGCCAGGTTCTTCAAAGAATTCCTTGCTTATGAAGATAAGGCGGCAACACTAGTCATCCTGGTCTCCACAGATGAAAAAGCACAACTTGCCAGCAAAATTGCTGAACAAGAAGGGATCCCTTCAAATTGTGTCTGGTATTGTACAGACAAAGACCTGTTGGATGAGACGATCGAATTGAAACGTGGGTTTTTTGCGATTCATAAAGGCGAGAAAACTTATTACGATTTGCGATAAAGAAGAAAGGAGAGGCGTTAGTGATTCATACGCTGAAGATCGAGCTTCTTACTGATAATGTACAGCACGAAGTTCTCCGTGATGTCATGGCCCGCTTCAGCCAGGTTTGCAATCATATTAGCGAGATCGCATACCGCACGGGGACACATAAAAGCAAGGTGAGGCTATCCAAACAGTGCTATCACCTCACTCGTCAAGAATACGAAATGCCATCGCAAATGGTCGTTCGAGCGGTTGGCAAAGTCATAGATGCATATAAATCCGGATTCCAAGCAGAAATGAAATTTGGGGAGCAGACATCGGTTGTTTACGATTCTAGGTCGCTGACCTTTAAATGGATGAACAATGTATCGATTTCTACTTTTGACAGCCGCATCGAAATCCCATTTCGAGTTGTTGAATATCGAGAAGGTATATATGATCGACTAGGTAGCGGGTTAGCTGAACTAATTAATCATGAAAATACATTTTATCTGCTGTTGTTGGTTGATCTCCCAGCAGCAGCAGCGGGATATACGTACGAGGCCAACAGAAAGAAAAAGAAGCGAGTCAATAGTGGTATATCAATTAATTAATATACCAGTATGAAAGAAGGTGAAGTAGTGAGACGATTATTCCTTGTTTATGATGACAATGACTTTGCTGAATGGATTCGTGAAGAACTGAGTGAATACGGGAGCGTCATCAAAAGCATCGATTCACTTGATTTTTTCAGACCACAGTGGAGCTCATTGGATACGCCTACTGATGTCGTTATCATTCCGGAAACCGTAGTCAAATCAGATGAGTCGTTCAGAAGTGTCTATCAGTTTGTACGATCTGCTTCGCCAGAAACGGTTATTCTACTTATTTACTTCCGAACGAAAGACGCGCTTGTTACAGAAGTCGAGTCAGATGGCAATGTATGTGTAAGTTTTGACGAATTAGACACCGGCTTATTAGATGCACGACTTCGGGGTAGAAATAGCGCTGCTGCTCACAAGGTTGTGAACAGCGCGAAAATCGAAGGCAGAGGACCTACGGCCGAGTTCGACAAGAAGATGCAACCAAATGAAACGATTGAAAAGCAAGCTGAGCCCGCAGTGGAACAACCAGCACAAACGTTGGAAACGTTAAGTAACGAAGAACAAAAATATGTTAATGAAGATACGACAGGAATCATCCCTGATCAAGTCATAGAGTCTGAAGTGGTCAAGAACCAAATCGACAAGATATCTTCAGAAGAACCACAGCCGGCAACTACCGCTCAAGCCCCAAAAAAGCGATCCGCGGAAGAGCAAAAAATCAAGCTTCAGCGGATAAAAGAGCGAATCATAATTGAAGAGAAAATCGTCACCGTTCATGTCCCGGTGCACCTTAACTCAATTTTAATCTCGATTGTAAGTCTGTACCCTCGAGCAGGTGCAACCTTCGTAGCATCCAATTTTGCTAGACTCCTGGGTGAGAATAAAATCCCAGTAGCGGTACTAGAGCCTATACTACAAAAAGTAGGATCCACCTATTTTGAGCTTATGCATGGTGACAGTAATGCGCCGAAGGAATGGATCTCCTGGGCAGACCAGATTATGAAATCAGGTTATATCACCAATGAAAAATCGTGGGTTCAAGGCGGGGTCACATGGATTCCATCTAGTGTCGATCCTACTCCCAATTGGTCGGAAGGTCACACTATGCAGCTACTGATCGCAGCCAAGAAATATCCTATAGCGATTTGTGATATTTCATCTAATTATAAAGAATCTCAATGTAAAAAAATACTTAGTATGTCTGATGAAATTTGGATCGTTGCAGACGGGGACCCTATTCAATTAAATCATCACCTTCATCAAGTGGATGCAATTAAAAACGAGTATCCCGGCAAACAAATGAAAGTGATCGGGAATAAATGGGGGGCACACATTAAGCAGAATGAGTGGAAAAACGCTTTGTTACTTCCAACGCTTGCCCAAATTCCGGATATGGGGAATGTCGTTCTCAAGTATGCATGGGATGGGAGACTTGCTTGGGATGATCATAAAATGAAAAACGTCCTGTCAGGGCATTTCAAACCAATGGCGAGAGCTGTGCTCCCGAAAGAAATGTATTCACTTCTGAAGCAAGATTATGGGTTCGGTGCGAAAGTGAAGAAGTTATTCAAACAGATAAAATCCCTCGAAGATGAGACAAAAACAAAAACAACTGAGTTGTTGGAGAGGAGTAAGAAATGAATCGCAAGCTACTATCTGTGATTGTCGGGTTGGCAATCGCTGCTGCAAGTGTGGTCGGTTTTTATAAATACATGAAGACTGTTCAAACAGACGTTACTATGATGCAGACATATAAACCAGTAAAGATGATTGAAAACGGGCAATTGATTACTTCAAGCATGATCAAAGAGGTGTCAATTCCAACCGTCCAGCATATGGGCAACGCTTATTTAGATAAAACCGATATTGTCGGCAAACGGGCTTTGGTTCCAATAGGGGAGACAGAAGAGTTTCTTTCTTGGAAACTCGGGAAAGACGATCTCTTTCCAACGGGGGAGGAGCAATACATCGGCTTCAAGATTGATTTTGTCGGAGCAGTAAATAATATGGTCCGACGTGGTGACAAAGTAGCAGCATGGGTCGAATATACCAAACCTAAGGTATTTGCCGCTAACGGCGAAGAAATCGACGATGCACAGCAGGCTGCCTTACTCTCCGCAAATCCGATAATGTCGTTTAAAAAGGTGTACCTCAAAGAATTAATTCCTGATTTAACGGTTGCCTATGTAAAGGATGCGGAAGGGAAAGAAATTGTAGATGTCCAAACAAGCGGACCACTATCAATGGCAGTAACTGCAAGCCAGCGCGATGAAGAGAATGCCGAACGATATCGGCAAAACGCTACTAACCAACCGGCATACATTACCTTCATTATGTCGAAGGAAGATTATGAAGCTTTTGCAATCGGCGCGAAAGACGGAACTATTCGACTGGGACTTCCGAATTCGAAAGCACTCATCGGAACAATCGAAAGCAACCAGCAGGCTGCTGCAGATGACAAGAAGTCGGAGCTCATAAATACGGATTCATCAAGTCAGCAAGATGTAAGTACGAATACTGACACATCGGGATCTGTCGATAGCAATGGAGGAACTTCAAAATGAAGAAGATTGTATATGCATTTTCGAAACCAAGTCTAGCAGAGGCTGCCGGGAAAATTGTCTCACCCGAAGATGATGTTACATACGCCTTTAATGAGACGGAGCTTCATAAAGCTCTGAATAAATTAGGTCAATCAATCGATTTCCTCTTTGTGCATGAAGATATGTTCAGCACCAAGTATCCATGGGAGTGGTTGAGTAGTATTAAGATAGCTGCTGGGAATAAGACGAAGATAGTTGTTTTATTCTCAGAAACGACAGATTCGTGGTACCGAGAAATTATTACACGTCTTAGCATCGACATGGGAATATCTCTCATTCCGAATGGATTAACGGTAGATGAAATTGCTGAAGAAATTTCGGATCGAATAAGGAATAAATCAAAGCAGACTGACGTTAACGAAGGTGGACGATTGATCACAATCATGTCCGCATCACCGAAAGACGGAGCCACTACGATTTCTATTTCAACAGCTGCTTGTGCAGCCTTGAGAATGCCTGAAAAGAAAGTGCTTCTGGTTGACTTCAATCTGAAAAGCCCCGAAATTCGAGATCATCTAAACATCCAATCGGAGAAGGGATATCAATTGATACAGGCTGATTGTGATTCTGGGACGCTAGAAGCAAGCTCTCTGTTGAAAGCCTGCGAAGGCATTAAAGAGATTCCGAATCTCTACATTATGACTGGCATTCAACGGCGAGAGTGGGCTGAGAAGATTACCATTGATGAAATCGGACATTTCCTCTCAGTTGCAAAGAAATCGTTTGACTTAATCTTCGCTGACGTTCATACGTTCCCGGATCAAGCTGCAACTCTTAAATGTGTGAAAGAGGCAGACGATCGCCTGGTGGTTGTTCAACCGATAGTCACAAGCTATCAATCCTCATGGAACGATTGGTTCAACAGCGTATGGCAGCATTATGGCATGAAAGAAAAAGACTTCCATTTGGTTCTGAATCGAGATAATAAAGGAACTTTGGACGGCTTCGGAATTGAGAAGGCAATGGGAACTAAAATTGTATCTCGCATCCGGAATGTCGATAAGGGAGCGGGAATTAAGGCTATCAATTACGGCCAGCCGCTTTATCTGAACAATGGAGACGAATCTTTGGAGTTTCGGGAAAATATTCTACAGCTGACAGGCTGGATAGCGGAGAAAGCTCAAATCGAGATGGTTCCGCTTCAGTCAGATCGAAAATCTGTACTTAAAGGGAAACGGAAATTACTTGGTTTTCTCGGTTAGGAGGGGAATGGATTGAAAGGCACATTACCGGCTCGGAAACTGCGCAATCGATTTAGTATCGTGGAGCAGTTACAGAAGCAAGAAAAAAAGCATACCAGTGTGAATCGTGGATACCAGCATCGTACCCTTGATGAAGTTGTCAAAATCGTTCAAGAAATACTGAAGAAAACGGATGGCACTGCAGAGGAACAAGACGAGCATAAAGAGCTTATCCATCAAGCCGGCCTAGGGGACCCAGTATCCCAAGATAAGGTGAAGGCACTCATCAAGCAGATCATTTATGACCATATGCTGTATGCATCAATTGGCGAACTGCAAGAACGCATGAATCTTGCCGAAGCTGTTTTCGCTCTTACAGTTGGGGCAGGCTACATTGAGGATTTATATAAGGGTAAGGATATCGAAGAAGTGCAGGTCAATGGAACTGAGATTTACATTATGAAGGATGGCGTATCAGTAAAGTTCCCGCGAAAATTCAGCAGCACTGAGCAGGTCATCCGATTGCAGGAAAGACTTGCATTGTATGGACGAGCTCGGATAAACGAGCAGCACCCTATCTGTCATACCTACATGTACAACAACGAGCGATTAACAATGACACAGCCGCCTTACTCTGCATTCCCTACAATCGCAATTCGTAACTTCATTATTCAGGATCCGGATTTGCACACAACTTTGGTTGACCGCGGGACATTGAATAAAGAAATGGCTTTGTTCCTTAGTTTGTTGGTCAGGTATCATGCTTCATTAGTCGTTGCTGGTGGAACGAAAACAGGTAAAACAACAACACTTTATGCCCTTGTGAAGGAGATTCCTAGGCAGGAACGCATTGTATCACTTGAAACTGAGATGGAAATGCGACTGGATGAACGACTACAGGGACGCAACATCGTTCCTTTTCAATCAGTTCCTGAACTTGGTATTACCATGGAAGAAGCATTTAAGCCTCTTTTGCGGGAGAGTCCGGATCGCATCATTATTGGTGAAATTCGTGGTTCAGAAGCATCGCAAGCAGTACAAGCAGCTCTCCGCGGGCACGATACAATGGTCTCGCTCCATTCTAAGTACCGCAGCATGATCATTACAGACATTATGGATATGGTTAAACAGGACGGTCGCTCGCATGATGACAATATGTTGAAAAATCGGATCGGACGTGCCTTCAACATCGTAATATATCAACGCTTCGTGAAAGTACATGACTATAAAAACATACGCGTGATGACGGAAATTACCGAAATCATCCCTAATGATTCTGGTGAAATCGAAATGCGACCCATTTTTATCTGGAATGGTAGAAAAAAAGATTGGGAGAGAACTGAACATAAGATTAGCGATGAACTCATGGAGCACATGATGGGCTACGGGGCTGCTCCAGAGGAATTCAAAGAATTGGGTGTGTATTGATGCTTCTCATTCAAATTGCGTTCCTTGCAATCTTCGCAGTAGGCATGCTGCTCATCATTGAACCGATCGTTGGCCGTTTATTGGTTAGTTTCTCGATCATAAAGAGAAATCGATTCTATGATAAACGTCGAAGCAATGGCCGACTAGAAACGGTGGTTAAAAAATCAGTTTTTGATCATCCATTAATGAAAAAGCTTGATGAATATATGAGCATTGCTGAAATTAAGATTTCGGCACAAAACATACTTCTGATATGCGTTGCCATAATGCTCGTGGCGTTCATCGCAAGTAATAAGCTAATGCCTTCGCCGCTCTATAACCTAATAATAGGGGCTATCTTCGCAACCATTCCACTCCTATGGATTTGGTCAAAACACCAGAAAAAAACATTAGCCATGGCGAAGGTAATGATTCCAACCGTTCAGAATTTCATTGGATTTTTCACTGAAGCCGAGAATCTTGAGAGTGCCATATACAAATCAGCGAGAGGTGTTGAGCCGGAGATCGCTAGTGAGTGGAATCGCTTAATTATGGATTTTCAAACAGGTGAAAAACCAGAAAAGGCGTTGATTCAGTTTGCGAATCGAGTAGGGAATGACTGGGCGCATTACTTCGCCGACATTCTTATTACTCATATTGACACCGGTGTAAATATTACGTCTTCCTTGTTCAAGCTGGTTAGCGAGATGCAAAACTCGGAGTATAACGAAGAGAAGCGAATCACTCTGCTTACGAGTTACAAGTACGGAACATTTATCATGATCGCTCTATCTGTGTATGTTGTGTACTTTAACATCCAAATGGACCCGAAGAATTACCAGTATTATTTTCTCACTCCATCAGGGGTACACATAGTGACGATTTCCGTTGTTGTGTTGTTCATTTCATTCATTGGCGCAACATACATGGGTAGAAAGAGACTGTGAAGAAGGAGGGAGAGCATTGACAGGATGGATAATTCTTATCGCCTTTGCGATAGGAGCAGCACTTACCATATTACCGCTCGCCTTCTCTGTTAGGTTCAAGCGACGACTCCGGGTCCCTTCGACTAGAGCAAAGCAGAAACGATATCTATTGGATCTTTACGAAGCAGCAGTAGATCGGGAAAATACCCGAAAATCAAACTATGTAATTACTAGAAAACTAAGAGCGGCGGGACATCCTTTTGGGCTACAAGTATTCCATTATCAAACGATTCGTCTGGGACTGCCAATCGGACTAACTCTGTTGCTGTTGTTCTTCAATCATCTCAAAGCTAGCCTAAATGGATATTCGGCAGAATTCCCGATTCTACCTGTCATCGTTTGTATTACCGTCTCATACTTCGCTCCACCGTTACTTTTAAATATGATCGCAAGGCATCGGCGCGAGGTATTGGCAGAGGAGATTGTTAAGTTTTCGCATCGTTTGATTGTGTGTATAACCGATAAAATCCCTCTGTACTATGCCGTTAGAAGAGCCGGTCGTACATGTAAGGTATTAAAGCCTTACGTCGATGATCTACTTATAGATTGGATGGACAATCCTCGAGCAGCGATCAATAACTTCGGAGACCAGATTGGCATCAATGAGGTCCTCCCACTTACTAATACACTTCTAGCGAGTTGGAACGCGCCTCAGGAAAAAATTCTAAACTTGTTCGATGCTCAAGTGCGGAACATCGACACCATGAGGGATTTCCAGATAAAGAAGAAGATTGAGGCGTCGCCGCTGCGCGTCACATTCGTCATATTGATACCCTTTTGCGTAGCAGGCATCTTGGCCATGTTACCGTGGTATATAAGTTTTCAAGAAGTTATAAGACAGATATTTTGAAGGGGGGATCACGTGTCCGACAAAGCAATAGGAACCATTATCGTTATCATAATCGGTGTGGCACTAACCTTTTGGTTATTCAATAACCCAAATGGAATTGGTGATGGCTTAAACAAAGGCGGGGCTAACGTCAAGGCCAAAATCATTGAAGCTACAACTGACGACAACTAAGGAGTGAATATACATGTCAGACAAAGCAATCGGTACAATTATCGGAATTATTATTGGTGCAGCACTACTCTTCTGGGTGTTTAATAACCCGAGTGGTATTGGCGATGGAGCTAGTGATGGAGCAACAAAAGTAAACACGAAGGTATCTACTTTTGACTATAGCGGGTCGGTCGCTCCGGGCTCTAGTCAGACAATGCCGTAAAAATGGCAATATCGTGATTAAATTGAACACGGATCAACCTAAATTCATTCGAAGCATCACTAGATAACTAAGGAGGAAAAACAAAATGTCAGACAAAGCAATCGGTACAATTATCGGAATTATTATTGGTGCAGCACTACTCTTCTGGGTGTTTAATAACCCAAGTGGTATCGGCGATGGAGCTAGTGATGGAGCAACAAAAGTAAACACAAAGGTATCTACTTTTGACTATAGCGGCTCCGTCGCTCCAGGCGCCGGCCACACGTTGCCTTAGAAATGGAAAACAACGTCATTAAAATTATTGCGGCTCTTATCGTCATCGGACTGTGTGTGTGGATATTCACAGGGCCTAACGGTTTAAACGATGCTGTTTCAAATGGCTACGACAATCTCAAAAAAGATGTGCGTTCGTATGGGTACAAGCCAGGGCCGTGAGCTTGAAGAGAGGGAGGGTTTCGCCCTTCCTCTTATTAAATTCCGGAAAGAAGTGTGTAAGAATGCTATTTAGACGCTTATTGAAGCCAATGAAAAATGAAAAAGGAATCTCCGACTTAATTGTTCTACTAATCGTTTTGCCTATATTCTTTGGTTTTACCGTCATAATAGCATCGATCTTCCTTTATACGATGCGTCAAGCCAAATTGGACGATATTATGGACCGCGCGCTTCAAATGGTAGAACAATCGGGGCATCTTACGCCTGTCATTCAAAATGATATAACGACAAAAATGGCTGCGCTCGGATATCCAGCAGTGGCTAAGAACGGAAAGAACTATCCTATATTTACGGGCAGTTCGATGACGAAAGTCGGTAAGTTTGACGCCGATCCAACTGTAAAACTCGTTATTCAATATCCCGCTACGGATCTGGCCAGAATTATGATTCTCTTTGGCGTAGATTCGACAGAAGAACCCGGTTACTTCTATCTTGACGATTACGGGAGAAGTGAAGAGAAATGATGAAATTGAAAATAATAGGCAACGAACGGGGCGGGGTATCGGTAATGATATTTTCGATAATTGCTATGCTATTTTCTATCCTCGTAATGCTTGTTTGCCTTGACTATATTCTATTTTATAACTCACAGAACAAGTTGAAAAACGATCTGAACACTGCGGTCCATGCCGGTTCGTTATCGATTGACGAAACACAACTGTCACAGGGCAATCTCAGACTTGATACATCATCGCCAGGCTCGCGGGTTCAAGATATGTTCTTTAAGTATCTTCGGCTTAATATGAAGTTGGACAATAGCAATCGAGCCGTTGCCGGCAGTATTTTGAAATCGGGGACAATTGTGACAGTCGACGAGCTTCTCTATATCGATTATGAATCAGGCACAATAATGAATCTAAACTCAAAACCCTCGAGCTGCACATATAACACTACATCTTCAACCGTCACCTGTTCCATTACATTAGATACAGGGGCACCAACTCAAATCAATAGGACAATTAATGAGACGGTCATCGGTCCCTCGCTTGTAGCAATTGTAGACACGGTACATGAAGGTATTGGTGGGCTCATGAATGAACCACTACTAATACCGGCAGTTCAAGAGGTTTATTTTTCACAATAATGCCCGTGAAAAATTATGAGAATGATTGATTGTCGTATATAATATAATTAGTTAATTAACTAATATAGTAATATACAAGTATTAATAAGCACTCTGCCAACAGCTTAAAGGGAAGGTGAGTACTATATATTCACAATTTCAAATGGTGATGGAGAATGATCTTAGGCTACATTGGATTAACACTAAGGAAAAGTATGAGACGGTAAGAGTGGTCCAGGCGCTTTTTAATTGCTTACAAGTTAGAGATCCTCTTACAGCGGCTCACTCACTTCATATGGCAGAACTGTCGTACAAACTTGCGTTACGCTTTGACAAACAAAATGCTCCTCTTTATTACGCAGGCGCTATTACACACGACATAGGTAAATTGGGAATGTCGGATAAGGTGTTGAAAGGCAATGAGAGACTAACGGCTGAAGAGAGAGAGTACCTGCGCGTACATGTATCGGATGGGTTGCGGATCTTAACTGAGCTTGAAATGCCTCAAATAATGCTGGATATTGTCCGATATCATCATGAGCGGTATAACGGAAATGGTTATCTAGAGGGTCTTGAAGGGGACGCCATTCCGCTACCTGGTCGAATTTCGGCAATTACGGATACTTACTCAGCACTTACATCTGAGCGACCGTATTCAGCAGCTTTGGAACATGATATTGCAATTGAGATTATGAAACGGGACTGCAGTCAATTCGATCCCAAAATTCTAATCTATTTTGTAAATATGTTCGTTTAATAACATCATTTACATATAAGGAGATGCTTAACTATGAAGAAAAAAGTACTTGCAGCTACCCTAGCTTTATCTATGGTATTACCATTTGGTGCAGCGAATGCTGAGACGCCAAAAATTGTGAAGTCAGATATGCCAATAGAAGTGTTATACAACGCAAGAAAAATCGTATTTGATGTAAAGCCTAAAATGATAGATGGCACCGTTTTGATTCCAGTTCGGTATGTATCGGAGAAGCTACAAGCTACCGTAGCCCAACAGGGCAATACGATCCTTGTTTCCAAAGGTAGTAAGACTATCAAGCTAACGATCGGATCGAAGGTAGCTGTAATAAATGGGAAAAGTGTCACGCTGCCACAGCCAGCTATTGTTGAACAAGGGCGTACCCTTGTACCAATTCGTGTGATTAGCGAGGGTCTTGGCGTGACGGTAGAATGGGATTCTGATTTAAAGTTTGTATGGATTGGAAGCAAAGTTATTCCAAAAGTCGAAGAGTTTGGGAAGCAGGAAGATATTTCCCCTTACATGCACTATCTAAAAGGGATGGAAGACTTAGTTACTTTTGTGGATGAGAAATATAAGCGTGTTGTTGTACTCGATAATGATGATTATCCGTTTCAATTAGGAAATATCACTTTTTATAGAATTGATGTTGCATACGACAATGCCAACAAAGTCTATTTGCAATCGTCTGTACTTGATAATTCAGATATTGGATATAACATGTTCTATTTAGTGAGCAATAGTTCGGCGAGATACAGGGGAGAGTTAAGATATCTTCGCGAAAAAACACAAAGCGGAACTAGGAAGAAATACCATGGAATAGTGGCTATTGGTGATCTCCAAGATCTTAATATTAAAAACTATCAAAACTTTAATATCAGTGATATTGACTATTTCGGAATTAAGTATAGTTTCCGAGCTGCAGATAAATCCCAGTGTGGAGTACTCATTAAGAATCCTTGGAGGTAGAAGTTATCCAATGCAAAAGACCAGCAAGGTTCTAAAGAGAGTTTCATATACGCTACTGTTATCATTTTTAATTTCAATTCTCTCTCAATTTAATTATATCAGCCAAGTAAATGCAGCAGACAATTCCAGTATTACGCCGGTTAAGGAAATTGACCTTGATACACAAATTCCGATTCCGTCAACTAAACGATATGCAGTGTCCTTCGTTTATGTAGATATATGGTCTGATTCTAGTGGTGAGTGGACCACATATCATCCAGATGAAAGTAATGTTCCCGTGACTGCTCCATATACTTTTACTTTTCCAGGGAGAACTGTAAAATCCGTCAAGGTGCTCCCCTTCAAACCGAGCGAGGCAAGAGATCAGGATTTCTTTTCGAGATCGCGTACTGGATTGGGTTGGTCCACCTATGCTAGTTGGGTGGGAAAAAATGCATCAGCTCCAACCAACTCTACGCCTACCTATGGATCAAGCACGGTTTCATTTGATATCTCATTGACAGGAACATTAACAACTGTAAATCCTGCAACTAGGTACAAGATCCGCGATGAGGATGGAGTCTGCAGTAACTGCTCACCCAATGTAGTAGGTATTCGTTATTTCTTTCCAGTACTAATAGAATTCACGCTTAACGGCCAGTATGAGATTCGAAACTATACAACAGATGAGCAACCATTGGACCCCATAATACCCACTCGAACCGGCACAATGATTGCGGGTTCGACTTATCCATATGCGCCAGCTACACATTCAGATTATACGTACTCAGGGAAGTATAAAAAGACTGTAGATGGCAGCGATCCGCAGAATCAGAACTTTTTAACTGGAACACCATCGTTTAAATATGACGGGGGATTCGATACATATATTGTTAATTATTACTATGATAAGAATTCTGTGTCTGATGGAAAAGCGCATATACGACATGTTACAACTACGGGGCAAAGCCTATCTTCTGTGCCTGGGTTTAATGATCGTACCATTGATTTATTGAATGGCGATTCTTTTACGGAGACTCATCCTTCAGCAGCTGGGTACAACTATAAAGGCCATGTTAAAACGACAACCGGTGTTGATCCCGGAAATGATCCAAATAATTTTAAAACCCCAACATCAGGGGAATATAGCATCGCATCCTATAATAGTTCATCTTTCAAAACACTCTATCTTTATTATGTCTACGATGTAGTCAGCGCTGGTAAAATTCATGTTCGGCACATGGTTCGTAACAGCTCGTCTGAACCTTATGTGCAGCAGAGCGACGAAGTGATTCCAGTTCCGACTTTACCGCACTCTCAAGTGGTTTCAGCCAATTCTGCTCAATACGGGATACTTCAAGGTAAGAATCTTTCCTATGTTGCTTATTCAAGCACTGTTACAGCTGGCTCAAGCGCCAGTGTAAATTTAACGGCTGCTCTACCAGAGGCATATGTAACATTCTTTTACGAAAAACCGAAGGATAACGGTCCTAATGATCCACCAACTTTTCAAATCGGATTTGTTTATCCGTATGCCCCAACCAAACCACTGACTCAAGTCTTAGAGGGAACGGTGCTCGATCTCATTTATATTGATGATCCATCCATACCTACCCCATTTGATCCAGATGGTGACCTTATGACGTTCTTGGGATTTGATTATGCGGCTGGGAATGCATTTATTCAGTCGATTCCTTCTAAGAGCATTGAGTATAATGACGGTCAGCACAGTTTGACGATGGACAAGCGTGGCTCCCACCGAGTATGCGCACAAATGCGAGATGCACAAGGCGCAACGGCTACAGCGTGTACAACAATACAAGTCGTGCCGCCAAATCCAGTTCCAATCATCGACGGACCTTTAGAGGTTGTAGAGGGACGGCCACTGCCGATTGCCTTTGGTTCCTCTCATAGTTACAGTCCCATTGCTGGCCGATCTATTGACCATGCTAGAGATGAATGGTCGAACAAAAAAACACTGTATACGACGCCCGGCACTGAAGTCATTACCCTTAACGTCTACGATGCAATCGGATTTAAATCCCTTGCTCCTGCTCAGCATACGTTGACAGTAAAACCTGACTTGCCTCCAGATGTGAAGATCACCGGCCCTTTGAAGTTGCTTAGAAACGTCACTGGCAATTATACAATCGATATATTCAGCATCGACGGTGATACGATCGTGAAGAAAGAAATAAAAGAGCGTTACGATAAAGACAATGATGGTAACTTTGTTGAAGAAGCCCCTGTGACCATAAGTTATGGAACGGGGAAGATCGATCTTAAGTATGTGACCGTTGGGAAACGTCAAATTGAAGCTTGTGGAACAGAAGATTGGGGAAAAAGCGCATGTGAATCAATCATCATTGATGTCATTAATGATGCCCCATTTGTTTCGTTTGAGATGAAAGGCGAAAACTCTTCCCCTCCTATGTATGGGCTAACATACAAGATGAGGCCAAGCGATCTAGTATCATCCACGTGGAAGAATACAAATCCAGTGAAGCGATGGATCTGGGATAATGAAGAAAACTCCCTGTCTAGTGTGGTTTCAGATGGATTTAGCCTTTGGAGAGGGCCGTCGAAAACAGGAATAACGGTCAGTCCAATGTCGGATCAAAGTGATAGCACAGTCTTATTTGACGATTACAAGATGGTTGTTGTTCCAAACAGCGGGAAACGGGCTAACGATGTTCAGATTTATAAGGGATCGACTCTATTACGGACCATCTCCGAAATAAGTGTAGATGAAATCGATCGAAGCTTAGAACTGGTCTATATTATAGATATAAACTACGATTACCTTTACACATTTACGCAGCTAGCCTTAGGACAGGCTCCTGAAGCGAAGATTGCGAATCCTAGTACTTTTTGGGGTTCTGCTGGAAGTGACAGTTTTCTTGTTGGAACTCACTCATTGCTGGATAATAAACCCATTAAATTTAACCTAGATTCAAAAAAAATTTACACGACCAGAAACTTCCCAGAAATGTCCTATAGTGGTCAAGATGCATCTAATAATTCTCTCTTCTCATCACCACATTTAGTAAATTCAACAACAACCTTTACGGAAGATTTACCAGCAGGTGTGTTTTATGTTCCTACGGGAAAAGCGCATGCGGGTGTCTCTATATCCCCACTAGGATATGACGCAAACGGAAATGTGTACTACGAGTCTATGGATAAGTGGTCCAAAGTGCCATCCGCGGGATCTACATCAAGTGTAACTTTCTATGAGCTAGGATTGACTAAACTCGATGGCAAGACAGGCAAGCCCATCTATACCATCAAGGATGGTACAATGTATGATTCTCAATTTGGCGGATATAGCCGTAGCAGTGGTTATGGTCTTGGAGGAGAACTAGCCAATAGTTCCGATGGCAGCAAGATTGGTTATATCGTGCGATATAGCGGTACGCATAATTTAATCACTAGAAAGGCAAGCGATGGCAGCTTGCTTCTTACTAAAGCTGTAACTGCAACTGACTTCATTATTGGTTCATACAAAGACTACATTATTGTTCAAGCTGCTAATGAGATTCGTGCCTATAAATTTAGCGACCTGTCGCTTGCCTGGACAACAACAGGGAGGATAAACGATTTAAGGTTCACACCGAATGGATATGCTTATGGCACCTATGACACACAGGTTCTTCAATTAGATCTGGAATCCGGTCAGTTAACGACACTTGCCACAATGGGAGCATATATCTATTCTTTAACAACTTTAAAGGATGGACAACTAGACGTTGAATCAGGATATAAGAGTCATTACCTACTCTCATCCCCAAAAATACTAGATAGATATTATGATTCATACGGCCAGTTCTATAGTGATACGCTGCCAAAACAGGATGATTTCTCATTAGGGTTTAAAATGAAATACAATTTTAAATTTCAAGGCACCGATCTATCATCTGGTATGTCATTCAGAATGGTAGATAAAGATAATATGTATCGGGTTGAAGCATCTAATGATACTGTTCGATTGGTGAAGATCGAAGATGGCACAAGAACCGTTTTATCACAAGCTGCCTTCATCATGCGATCAGGTACATACAGTTCATTTACGATTAAAGCGCTAGCCGATAACATTAAGGTTTATGCGAACGGTACGCCATTAATCGATATTGAAGATAGTACATTTACGGATGGAATGTATGGTCCATATGGTAACACTGAATTAACAGAATTAAAGGACATGGAGCTTACGGAAATCACCATTAACAAGTCATTGATGCTCAATACGGCCTTGGTTGGAGATAACGTATTCTACTCCCTGACCAATTTCGATACGGAGAATGACCCATTAATCGATGATAAAACGAAGTGGACGTATGACAAAGTAGCTGAGAAGTTCTTAGATGCAGGTGACGGTAAGTCAGGTCCTTCGAACTTGTCAGGAAAAACGTTTACTACGCCTCAATCTCCGTTTGATAAAGTTGGTCTTTATGATGTGAGCTATACAACGACCGATGATCCAAATGCTGCTCATTTATTTCCGGATCTGACATTTGAAGATTATCGAAAGGAATCAAACACGTACAGCACTCAAGTCATTGTTCATCGCAGACCTATATCGAACTTTGCACTATCCATAAATGCGGATGGAACAATAAAGTGGACAGACTCCAGCTACGATCCAGACCGATATTTAAGTGCCACTAACTACTCCACAGAGGCTACAGGCATTGACTATAAAGCGACCAAGGGTGTTATGGAAAAGTCTTTTTACTACATAACTCCAAGTGGAACGATGGTCAATCAGAAACTAGTTGCACCACAGGAGCTAGGGAAATATGAAGTGGGTATGAGCGTGAGGGATGAGTATCAGGCGTGGAGTACCTATTATGTGGTTACAATCACCATAACTAAACTCGCAGGGGCAAATGATCCGCCGATACCTGGCTTTACTACTACGCCAGTAACCACCTATCGCGGGGTTGCCATCACAATTGACTCAACAGCAAGTGATAAAGAGGATGGAGGACGCGAAAATCTTCCGCATCAGTATTTCATCTTGAGTCAAAGCACGGGAATTGAAAGTTTCCAGAGCACGGTAAGGACGACATGGACCAAATCATTCAACACCATGGGTACATTCAGCATCAGACAGGTCGTGACTGATTCTCTTGGACAGGAAGCGCAAATAAGTAAAGATGTTCAGGTTATCAATCGGAAGCCGGTTGCAAATATTTATATTCCAAGCAGCACGGATCAAAACAATCCAACGAAGATGACGCTAGTGCGTCCTACCTTCAAATGGAACTATGGAGATCCCGACGACGATCCACAAACCAAGTATCAGCTCAAAATATATCGCTACGGCGGCATTTTAGAGTTGGATTCCGGTGTTCAAAACGGTTCGATCTTAAATTGGATTCCTGGCTCGGATCTTCCGGAAAGAGTAAACCTGTATGTGGTTGTTCGTGTATTTGATGGGTATGAATGGTGCGACTACAGCTCTCCAAAATACTTTTACATTGAAACCAATCAGCCGCCTACAGGGGATTTTGATTGGCAGCCGAAGCCAATGTATGAAGGGGATACTGCGGTTATCACACAAACACTGAGTGATCCTGACGGAGATACGTTATCCGTTGTGTATCGCATAACTGCACCGGATGGTACAACACAAACCTTCAACCAAACCGTTAACGGTCCTACGTATGGCACAAACGGGCCTTCCTACAAGGCATTGACACCAGGGAACTATACAATCGAAATGACGGTATCAGATGGTAAGGCTCCAGCGGTAATTATAACCAAAATAATGCCCGTATTACCGCTAGGTATCTCCGGTCAGGTTAAACATACCGCAGTTTGGGATACTCGTCGTAAGCAGTACAATCTTGATAACGGAGGGACGGCAAATAGCCCGCGTGGAACTGATGTTTTCTGGGCAGGCGAAGAGTTTATCCTAACTGCTCAAACGACGGATACGGCGACAACAACTAAGGCATCCAGCGTACAAGTGACAATGAACGGAATCACTGAGAATTTGACGCCAAATGCAGCAAAGACCGATTGGACTGGAGCGATGTGGAGAGATAATTTCGATGATCTAGTAGACGGCACGTATTACTTCACCTTCAGGGCAACATACTCTAATGGCATCATTAAGACGACTGTTGTTGCTATAAAGATAAAAGATAGCATATGGGATGAAGCAAAAACGCATCGTATTCATTAAATAAAAACCCGCTCTTTATGGAGCGGGTTTTTTCTACAAATTTCAAGCGTAAGACGCTGGTCATATCAAACACAAAAGGGAATCGTCTTCGTATCGCATCTCCTATTGCTCCTCGTATACGGTAGAAGGTGTAAGCCTTGGAAGTGGGTCCTTGCATAAGCCTCGTAGAGCGCCATCATGCCCTTGCAGTAACTTGAATTATTATGTCTGTAAGTTAAATGGGTCGTTATAGTCTAATACCTAATTTTCTCAGACAACTTTATTTCTCAATCCAACACTTTATTTTCTTTGGACAACTACAGTAATAACTTTACCGTTAACCAACTTTCAAGCTCATTTCCCCATAGATAACATATAAGCGAAGAGCAAGCTATGAAAGGGCCGAATGGGACAAGCATAGTCTTACGATAACGCCCAGTGATTAGAATGATAAGGCCGGTAATCATGCCGGCAATGCAAAAGAGCATGAATGATAGAATCGACAGCTTAATTCCGAGCACTAAGCCAGATAGAGCGAGAAGCTTGATGTCTCCACCGCCGACTGATTCATCCCGACCAGTGAACTGTAAGAAGAGAGCGATGGTATAGAAAATTCCAGCCCCGACTAGAGCAGCTGCAGCATAGTTCAAAAACGGAAGGGGATGAATCCAACAGCGCGTAACTGCTACAAAAACGATACCAGGGATCGTTATCATATCCGGAATGGTCATATACCGCAGATCAATGAATATAACGGCAGCAAGAATTGCAGAGAATGGAATTGATATGAGCCATTCTGCCGAGTAATCAACGGACAACACACTAATGCATAGGAGAACAGCAGTAACACAACGAATGAGAGCAGACGACCTAGGACCTTGATTTGGAACTTCATAACGGACAGTGAATTGATTAATGCGCCCACCTAGCCAAAATCCAATCATAACCGCTGCAACAACAAGAAGAGATAGACTCATGTATTTAGCTCCTTTGTAAATGTAAAGGTACCTATTTGGTCGTGGTAAAAACGGAACCGGTACGGTATACTTCTTCGCGTCGACACTCACATATTAATATACTAATATACTACTATATTATGATACAATACTTGTATATTAATTAACTAATATATTGGTTAATTAATTGATTTAGCGGATATGGGGAGGGATGTCCTTGGTAAAGAATTGTAAAGTGAGGTAAAAGAAAACTTGATCGACTTGAAGGTAGCCGCTATTGAGCTCAACTGCGATCTTATTCTACAAAGAAAGGCAATTGAGATGAACAACCCGATATGTAGTGAGGATCCCCAAATCCAACTTGAAACAGCAAATCACGTTGGAACATTTTTCTATTATATATCCCGCTCCAAGTTAGCGGAGTATCTGATGCAGAATTATAAGGACTATAGCTTAGACGCTTTTGTTCATGAATGCACGCTTGAGCGAGCTAGGCAAGTCTATAACTGGCTTGTGAAAAATACTGAGAGGTGAAGAGAGTGCAAATTAGATACGAAGGTTATCTCATTAATCGATTAGGACAATATGCAAATCCGATAGAATTGACAACTTTAGAAGAGATTTTCACCTTCTGTGAATTGAATAAATGTCTACACTATGAAGTTCGAATTGTTGAACCAGTGGATGATGCAATAGTTGTTAGAACGATCGAGGGCAAGTATGTGGCTCCGGATGAATGGCACAAGTTTAATACATCAATGGAGAGCAACGGATGAAAATTGAACTATTATTCCTCATTGCTATAAATGCAATTGGTTTTCTTATAATGGGCTATGATAAGTCGCAAGCCCGCTCCAACCAAAGACGAGTGCCTGAGAAGAGATTGTTTACAATCGCAGCTTTAGGAGGCGCAGCAGGAGCTTGGGCTGGCATGCGGGTATTTCATCATAAAACAAAACACAAATCATTTACGATCGGGATACCGGCGCTCTTTCTAGTAAACATCATTTGCGCTGCATGCTATTTCTCGGTCGCAGTTAATTGAGGGGAGAACATCAATGAAATTAATAAATGATCAGAGACGCAGCAAGCTAAGGGCTTTGGATACAGAGAAGATTAATTCGCTCATAAAAACAGGGCGCTTACTCGTTATCCTCTACGGCGGACTGGCAGTCATTTTCTTGTTTATGTTCATCAACTTCCCAGCATGGCCAGTAATCCTTCTCAGCATCGTATGTGCAGTGCCGGCACTATTATCGTTGCTTTACATACTCGCTTTGTCTGCCGAAGCAAAGAGAAGGTTTCATACAGAAGAGGGTGTAGAGTAGAACATTTATATGGGACAAGTCTTTATAGTGCTTCTATATCTTTTAGTCTGTGCGGCTATAGTAATTATCGCATCCAGCATTATTTATAAAACAACGAAACGACGTCCGCTTGTGGTAACAATCAAAGCCGTTGTTCCGATTATCAGTCATAACGAGGATCAGATGAAGCCAGCTGCGCGGAATGAACATGTTTTCTATAATATTGCCGTTCCATGCGGCGACATAACGCTACTGCTTCATGAAATACGAATTAGGAAAAATGGTATATTCGTTGTTTTGCGAAAGAATCGATCTGGCACCATTTCAGGACATTTTGAAGATATGCTTTGGAGTCAAATGAAGTCGGATCAATATAAAGAGTTAAAGAATCCAATCCGCGAAGCGCGATTACACGTATACGGGTTATCCCGGATAACGAGATCGATGGGTATCCGTGAGTGGGTGCAAGGAATTGTTGTGTTTGAGAATCCGCACGTCGAGCTCATGGTAAATAGCCCATTCTATCCAGTCATAACGGAAAATGAATTAGAAGCATACATAGATACATTTCAACCAAAATGGGAAATGAACAACGAAAGCAGGAGCAAAATAGTAGCCTGGGCAGAGGTAGCTAGCCTCAAACGCTTAGCCAGCAGACCTGCAGCAGTGAATGAACATTTAATGGATCATATAAAGTCTGATTAGCTGAGGGCTTAATCACTATTAATAGGAGTGCAATCATGATGGCGATAAATGTTTTGACCGGATCCTCCGGTGAGGTGTACTATGCATCTCTTAGCATTCTAGTGATGTCTTTAATTTTGATATTATCTATTCGTTTGTTATTGAGCAGGCAGAAGCGGGCCTATCTATCATTATCTCTATGCATGGCTGTATCACTACTCGGGCAATTGATATTACTCTCGTCCGGGCTTATGGGTTCGAAGGGGGATGGAATAACTCTCATTCATAATTCGATTAACGATATATCTTTTATTCTGGCGAATCTTAGTGTATATCAGCTCTATGGCGCTACGACGAAGCGGGTTACCAGAGTTACCTACGCCCTACTTGGATTCGCTGTGCTGGTATCGATATTCGGAGGTGTGGTGCATGATATTTTTGCCGTACTACTTGTCGGATTCGCATTTGTAGCCATTCGTCCTTTAATGGAAGGAGAGGCGAAATATTATCGATTCGGACTAGCATTTTACGGAGTTGCGGCGATCGCACACTTGATGGGTAATTTTTTAGATGGAAGCACGCTAGTATCAGCAATTGATAATTTGTTCCGGATCGTGTTTTTCGCCGTTTTGTTCTTGACCATGTTTGATAAGGTTCTATCTCTTATGGAGTCCAGCTACAATAAGTCGACGCGTGATTCGCTCACTGGTTTATTCAACCGCTTCTATTTCTACACTACAGTCTCATTTTTTGTCAGCGACAATAAACCGATTTCGGTGATCTTCTTTGACCTGGACAATTTTAAGAAGTTGAACGATACCCGTGGACATGAAGAAGGAGATAAGGCGCTCAAGGCTGTCGCTTCAATATTGAAGGAAGAAGTGGAAGAGGTTGGTATAGCCGGCAGATACGGTGGAGAGGAGATGGTGTTGCTTATCGACGACCCAGACACTAATGTAGGGGAATTTGCCGAGAAAATCCGCGCCCGCATCGAGGATGAAACGATCGTTACAGCGAGCATCGGTTATGCTTCTCTTACAGAAGGGGACACGACCGATTCACTTATCAAGCAAGCGGACAAAGCGATGTATGTAGCAAAGAAGTCTGGCAAAAATCGTGTCCTGGGGTATGCGAATCTTACCGAGGAGCAGCTCGCACTGCTGGTGAGCTAAGGTGTTGTAAGTAGACCTGGAACGTGATAAACTCCAAGGTATAGCCCATATAGGAAAAAAACACAGCGGAAGCACCGTTGATAAGCAGGATTGACCTGTTTATTAATGGTTGCTTCCTTTTTGTTTTCCAAAAAGGAGAGGATATTGATGGATGTAGTAGTGGACGGCAGAGGGTACAAAGTAGAGGTGTGGAATTCTGGTAAGGAAATCATCCAAAGCCGGAATGTCTTGGTCGAAGCAGCAGAGGAGAGGTTCATTGTTTCAGTCTTTCCCCAAATGAAGTGGAGAGCTTGGATTTGTGCAGTTCAAACAGATTCTGCTTTGGAACTTTTGGTCGCTCTATCGAATGAAGAGACAAACACTGCTTGGCTTCAATACTTATCCGGACCATCTTGGGACACCAGGGGAATTAAGGATGCCGTGTGGAGCGCCTTGACTGGCGTGTTCGACAAGGCAAAAATCTACGATCAGAGAGTGCTCTTGAGTGAAGTATGTAGCTTGATCCATGAACAAATCAAGCGTATAGATTTAAATGGCTCATTCAAGCTGCTTAACGACGTCGAATGGAAAGTTCAATTAATGGAAGGGGATTACAGCATGAACGAAGGTAGCGGTTTGATTCGGTTTGCGGTTCAACTACTTACTTTTTGTGGATTAATCTATATTCCAGTCGCCTACTATAAAATGGAGGGATGGACCATCTATACAGTCGCTACTTTGATTGGCTCTCTGTATTTTCAAGCTCAAATCTTCCCACCATCAGTTTTAATAAGGGGCATCAGAAACACGATAAATGAACTCCGCCGGAAGTGATTTTATAACTGGTTACATATACCTAAAAAGTTATAATTTAACTAATAGGTTATAAAGTATGGAGGGACACGGCTTGGTTGATGCGTGGGATCAATACAGGAAGCAACTGTCACAGCTTATGCTTGTGGTAGATACGAAGTAAGCTATGATTCAGTAATAATAGATCTACCTATATATTTTGAAGCATATACTAATCTAGAGGGCCTGTCTCTGTGCGTAAGGCGCGCGCATGGGGGAAGGCTCTTTTTTCGATGCTTCGAAGTAGAGTCATAAAGAAAAATTGTTCAAAAATAGTTCCATTCTAATTATAATGCTTGGATTTTATCAAGTCACCAATATCGTATATACATCCAACTCAACTCTATAGGTTGGAAATAATTGAAGTAGGTGATTTAGAATGGATCAGCAGTTTAGAAGGTTTTTAAAGGAAGTCGGACGTGTAACGTCTCAGGGGTTTGTCAATTGTATTAAGAGACGCGTGTGTGTAAATGACAACGATGTTAAAGTTTGTAGGTTTACATTACAGCAAATTCCTGCGCTTGAACGCAATGCAATAGTGAGGGTTCAGACTGACTCATTTTCATTTATGTTCTTCTATGCCGGCCGAAGAAAGGTCTTCGTATGGGAAATGAGCAACGAAGCCATTGAGGAGTTCTTCGAATGGATTATTGAAATGAATTATCACATGGAAGAATAAGCGGTGGAGTGAAGGGGAGAGTTGACGGTGTATCCGTCAGCTCTTTCGTTCGAATCCTACAAAAGGAAAATCATATTCACTGTCGTTTATGATTGTACTATAATGAGATAATGGATTCTTAACAGGGCAAGGGGCAGATGTTTTTGAACAAGAAATTGATACCTCTTCCGCTAACTCGCATCAAAAATAATGCTTTATTCTTCTCCGTTTTGGTATCGAGCTCAATCACAATCATCGCTTCAAGGGCCATGAATTTGTATATTGGACAAGTATTGGTAATATTTGGAATAAATTGGCTCGGGACCTTTACGGCACGATTCTTCTACTTGATAAGAGCAGAAGTGATTAAACGGAAGAGTGTTGTTTAGTTGACTCACACTAAAGAGTAGCACTATTTTTGTGTTTGGAACGGGAGGGCGTTATTATCGAATTGGTTGGATGGATTTGCAACATCATAGGGACAATAACATCATTCATCGGCGGTATGATGATGCTTAAAGGAACCCCAGAAGACAAACTGACTTTCGGTACTACTCCTTATGGGGAGGAAGCTTTATTTATGGTCAAGGGAGAAGAGTACGAACCATACAAGCAGCTCGTGAAGAGGAAAAGGATGACTCGCCGTGGTGTGAGGTTAATTACAGTCGGGTTTCTAATTCAGGCGCTTAGCGTTCTCTTACAATATCCCATAAGCGGTAAATAGCTGCCGTACTCCTCAAATCATTTCACACAAGGAGTCGTTTTATATGAAATTGTCTCAAGTTTGTATCTATTGTGGCGACTTTGCAACTACTCGAGATCATGTGCCTCCTAAGAGTTTTTATCCGAAGCCATTCCCACCTAATTTACTGACTGTCCCAGCCTGCGGCCCATGTAATGCCTCCTACTCTGAGGATGAAGAGTATGCAAAGGTGACCCTATCGTCTGTTCTTGAAGTAGATTACAAAGGAAGCGTAGCAGATTCGGTTTTTAATCAAAGAACGAAGCGAACCCTCGCGAAGAAGCCCAGTTTAGCAAAAACCATATATGATGGCATGGAGCCGTTAAATGAGCAAATTCTATTGATGAAAGTCGATCGTAATCGAATTGACCGTGTTGTGGAAAAGATAGTACGGGGGTTGTATTTCCATCATTATCAGGATGCACTTAGCCCAAGTACCCGCTTCATTATCGAATTATACCCCGGCATAAATCCGGTGGTAGATCCGTTAATTGAAGCGCAGTTGTTGGCGCAGCCAGTCGAATCAATCGGATCAGGAGTTGTCCGCTACCGACAATTTGTTGCTAGTGACAATCCTTATGCAAGTGCTTGGGTAATGAGTTTTATGGAATCGGACATGAACACATTCGTAATTTATACTTTTCCAAATTAATGACACTTCCGTAAAGAGCGTTAGTGTTTACATCTGTATCAATTAAAAAGAAGGCTGCCCCTTGTATGGGGCAGCCTTCTTGTCTTACCGCCAATTACCGCGATGATCCGCCCAGGCTTTGTTCAGCAATCTGAACAAGTTTACGTGTAATGGATCCCCCGATTTTTCCAGCATCATAGGTCCTTAAATTACCGTTATAGCCGTCTGGTGATAGCTGAATGCCGAGCTCTTGTGCAACTTCAAACTTTAGCCTATCGAGCGCTTGAGATGCCTGTGGGACAACTAGAGTTTTGTTTTTGGACAATGTAATGACCTCCTTGAAATGTGGTGTTTTTTTACTTTCTCCATTTTCTTACTTAATATACAATGGATGAAAGGAAATGGAAGGCGGGTGATCGTTGTGTTTGTAGCTGAAGACAAAGAAGGACGTCGGTATTACTCATTCGATGAAGAAGAGGTTCAAATTCGTGAGCTTTCAAAGAACAATGTCTTAATGTGCCCAGACTGTAGAGAGCGAGTTATCTATCGGGCTGGCAGCAAAAGGCCACATTACGCTCATCACCGTGATTGCATCAAGCCCAATCCATATACGGAGCCTGAGACACTAACTCATCGAAACGGCAAGATAAGGATTTATCAGTGGCTCAAACGGTTATTTCCAAAAAGTAGAGTTGAACTGGAATTCTACATACCGGAAACAAAGCAACGCTCAGATATCATAGTGATTCATCCGGACGGTGCACGCTGGGCATTTGAATTTCAATGCTCAAAGATACCTGGATATGCATGGACGGAGAGACATGAACTCTATAAGCAAGCTAACGTGCTGGACTTCTGGATATTGAATCGTGAAATCGCCCAACGAACCGTTTATGGAGCACGAGTTGGCGGGCTGGAAACGGCCATATTTAAGACGACAAAGCGAATCGATTATTTAGATGTCGAGCAGCGCGATGTCTTCATGCTCGTCAGTGGTAGACTGGATGGCAGCAATTTAATTATTAATCGGGAGTGCTATTCAGATCTTGATAAAGTTTCTGTTAGAGATGGAGTACTTTGGTCCAATTCTTACGCGCAATACTTATCGGAAATGGAGCAGATCAGGCGAAACCAGGAGGAAAGTATCCGGCAGAAAGAACATCAGGAAAAACTTGAATCTGAGAGAGAAGAGTTGGAGCTGAGGAAAAGCAGGCGCGATATCATTCAATACTCCAAGGACATCCTGATGGAAAGAGCCAATTTAAGCAAGGATATGACGCATTCTGAAAAGAGTTTATTTTTGAAACTGGCACAGAAATATGATTTGGGGCCAACTAATTTTCCTGGGATATTTCAATTGGATGTGCGAGATTCAGATTATATAATTACTCCGAAACCGCTTTGGCAGTTATGGGTGTATGATTCAATGGTTACTTCATGGAGTTACTTTGTTCGAAAAGGGAAGGAGCCAAAAGTATGGATAGAGCGCTGGACAGACAATTTTAAACAGCTCCGATCCCGCGGAATCCTCCGAACCAACGGAAATTATATTTATCCCTTTTACAACTATCTCAGCGCATTGAACCAATGCGGATTGATGATGAATCTGGGAACGATGACGACGAAATATCAGCAATTATTGGTGAATCGAGTCCCGATATTTGATAGCCATAAAGCCAATGTTTCGATACGGTTGTATTTTGAAGGGTTCAGGCATGAGAGCATTGAACCAGCGGTAGGTGATTTCTTAAATCGTATGGCCACGATTCGGAATGAATGTACTGCTCAAATAGAAGCTTCAGCTGCGCAGGTAGCTGCTTCAGCTGTAGCTAAAACGGAAATGGAAGCAAAGAATCGAATTCACGAAAGCCATCCTGCACTTGATGAAATGACGCAGAAAGTCATCTCAGCAGGAGAAGATAGGAGGCTTCCTTTGGATATTCTGTCGAGAATTCAAATCGAATGTAACAGAATCATAAAGGCTTACAGGAGAAATGGTTTTATGAAGGATGAAGAACTTGACTATTTAATGAAAACTCTCCGCGAGGCAAGCTATTATATACCACCGAATATATAATGGTCGCAAATCGGTTTAGTAAAGCCGTGGCGTATAAATTATGTACGTCGGGATATGCTTGTATGACTAGTTGGAAATAAATTTACTGGGTGATGAAATTGTATCGAAAAAAGGACATTAGCTACTACATTAATTGTTATGGGAAAGCGAAAGTGAACGAATGGATTAGTGAATATAACAAGGTGAGAATGTGGGAATGGTCAGATGCTTCGATCGAGGATCATCTGGATTTAATGGACGCTGTTATGTATCAAAGGAAGAGGCTACGACACTGGGATGTGAAATGCCTTTCTCCAGCTGCGATGATTTTATTTGATGCACTGAAGTGGAAAAGGACTGAACGGTATGGTCCGAAGCTCTTTGCTGAACACAAAGTAATCGGTGCTAGTGGTAAAGAATACAGTTGCGACATCGCATACGCTTATGAACCGTTCGAGAAACCTTTGCTTGTAATCGAGTGTGACGGTGAAAAGTATCACCTTGACCCGGATAAAGATGAAAGAAGAGCAATGGATATTGAGAAGACTGGAATTATTGTCATCAGGTATTCAGCCAAAGATTGTAAAGATTATGTTGCAATCTGTACGTTGGAAATTGATCACTTATTGAGAAGATTGTTGACCGCCGAAAAAGTGACTCGGGAAGAACTGGAACTCTTGAGCGATTTGAAGGCTAGTAGAAATGAAAGGGAAAGACATGCTAAGTACGATGAAAGATATGACAGCCCTTTTGAAATCGAAGAAAGACATGACAATCTATATGAAATCGATGATGGGTATGAAAGCTTTTATGATTACAAATACTCCCATTGTTCTTCATGCGGGGAGATGTATCATGATAAATACTCGAGGAGTGGGCAATGCCTCGCCTGTGGCGAATTGCCGTATACTGATGAGGGCAAGCAGTCCTACTTAGAATTGTCATACTGGGAATTGGAGTATCATTGAGACTAACTACAGCAGCCCGCTCCTAAATGGAAGCGGGCTGTTCGACGTTCCCTAATAATTTTGTAGCATCCAGTTAAACCTCAGTGACGGTCTTGCAATATTCTCTCCTTTATCATTGATGCTGCACGGAAAGATAAATTGGACATCACCAGAGATTGATCGTAGAGGGACTCTTGGCTTTTCCTAGGCAGCAATCTTTCAGAAAGGCATTCTCTCAGAAAATCGATTAATTGGCTTTGAAGGGGGATGTATCGCCGGTTATGTGACGCTCAGAATAATGTAGCTTGTACGTAATACATGATGTTAAACATCTAAAACTCATTCGCCGAATATATTTTTCATAAATTATGTTTTTATTGGGAGGTTTATGGATGGCTTTGGGAATGGGTGTTTTGTTTACAACAGATTCATCCGCCAACACGGTGAGATATATAAATAGCTTAAACGGCATTCCAATTATTACCATACCATCCGGTGGTATCAACCCTGTGGATATTGGCATAACACCAGACGGGGGCAGATTGTGTGTTTTGAATCATGCTAATGACATTGTCAATATAATTGATATTCGTAGTGCGAGGTCTGTTGCCTTGATCAGAGTGGGGCGTGCTCCGATTGATATTGCATTCGATCCCGAAGGAGTATACGCCTTTGTAGCCAATCGGATAGGTAACTCGATTTCCGTGATTGATCTAAATCAAAATAGTGTGGTCAACACCATCCCTCTTGGCGCAGGATATGGCACTTCAGGTATCGTAATCGTTCCTGTATATGGTACCGGAACCTTGGCTTATGTTACGGGATTCGGCGGGAGTGTTCGAGCATTTACTGTTAATGGAGGAAGTCTTGTACCGATCACTTGGAACAGCCCATTACGAGCGCAGGGAGCGCATAAGCCTGTCGTTAATCGGGCAGGAAACAAGATTTATATTCCCTTACTCAATGTATCGCAAGTGGCAATAATAAGAGTCGGCCAATTCGGAGACAATGATCTTCCTCGTTTCATTAATGTTGGCAGTAGTCCTATAGGTATAGCAATTAGTGATGATGGAGCTTTCGCTTATGTTGCATGTTTTGGTGATAATGCAGTTCATGTATTTATTAATGATATCGACTCTTCTCGGAGAATACCATTTAGTTCTCCGCGACAAGTGTACTTCGGTCCAGCAGGCAATCAATTTGTTTATGTGTCCCATGATCAAAGTAACGGGGCTGGAACCATCAGCCGTTATAATCGGCAAAGTGCTCAGACAGTATTGTTGAATAATACATTTCAAGGAGCAGCACGATCTCTTATCGCTAGTCCTGTGATTTACACTATCATCAGCGTAGCGACAATCAGCAATACGGTTTCTACTAGCGCGATACAACCTAGTGTTCCCAAAGCCTATTTAAACAAAATAGTGAGAGTCAAGGTTAGAGAGTCTTACAATCAGCAACAATCAACTTTCAAGGTAAAGCTAAAAATTATGAATAAAACGAAATCCACGATTTTAAGAAAGATTTACGGGGAAAGTAACTGACGGCCCCCACAGTTGGCCAGAAATAACAAAGAGACTCCGGATCCGGAGTCTCTTTGTTATTTGAGTAGGCGATCGATCTTCTTCAAAGATTCATTAATCGATAAGTCGTGTATGGTGATCGTAATGCCATTTAAAATACCTTTCGTTTTGATCATTCCAGTTCATTGCCATTTGGCCTACTAGTGTATCAATGTGATTGTTGAGGTCGTGTGACTTTATCTTTTTCAAAGAAATAACTTTGCCTTTTCTGACACCTAAATAACCATGCTCAAAGAGGGCGTCGCATCCTAGAAGACACATTGGCACAATGTTAGATAAATCAGCACGCTCGTAGTTGTCCGCAATGGAACGTTTTTTTATATGCGCTGTGATTAGCATGTCCCAGGGTAATATTCGACCACATATTGTACAAGGCGCATCGGTGCTTCCTCTTTTTAGAGTGGCCCGGAGCTTCTTTTGTTCACGACGACTTTTACGAATCGAGAGGAGATCCGTTGTATCGTCAAAGGATATGGTTATCCCATCATTTGTTTGTTTTACGCTTATACCGTTTATTTGATCAGCAACATCATAGAAAGTTTTAACGCCTTCACCTGAATCAAGAATATATCTGATTTGATAATTAATCATAATTCCGTAGCGATGATAAGCTCCATCAGGACTATTACCATGTTCATAAAATTCATAAAGCGCAGCTTTTCCGCGCTCCTCGATTTTTTTCCAATCAAAAGTCAAATCCTTGATGTAATCATATTTATTTTCATTAAATGGTCCATCATTAATGGCTTCATTGGAGTAATATTTCATAAACTGATTGTCACCTGATTCATCATGCGGGAAGTTGCGCTCCATACCATCTAAATATAAATGTGCATCAAACTGATCATCACGATCGCGCATATTTGGAAATCCTCTACGATACTCCTTTTGAACCTGCTCAATGGATTTCAAAGATTACACCTCTATCTATTCATGTAAAATGCTAATCCGAGTTTTCAGATGCTTAAAACATTGGGGAGTATTGGCTGGATGGTCATCATTGCTTCCTTTTTCGCTTGATCATTTACGTGGGTATAGATTTGTGTTGTTGAGACGTCTGCATGACCAAGGAGCTCTTGAAGCGTCCGTAGATCGACCTTGCCTGTAGCAAATAAATTCGTAGCGAATGAATGCCGCAGCTTGTGGGAAGACAATGGGACGTCCTTATACTGATGATGCTTTTGCTTAAATAGCTCAAATGTCTTTTCGGCCACATCTTGTATCGCACTTTTTGAAATTCGGCGGCCAAGTCGAGAGATAAAAAATGCATTCTCCTGGCTTCTCCTCGGCTGCAGCCTCTCTGAAAGGCAACTTCTTAGAAGTTCAATCAATACCGGCGGAAGCGGGATGTACCGCCATTTGCGACCTTTACCTAGCACTCCGAGATGACCGGCATATTCATTAAAATCTGGGATGTTAAGACGATGTACTTCCCCGACGCGAAGCCCGCAATACGCCATCAGCGCAAGAATGGTAATATCCCGGGTTTGGAAGTGGGTATTAACGATCTCGAGTAAATCTCCAAGATTGTTCTGTTCAATATACACGGGCACCCTGTTCTTTTCTACTTTCGACTTCTGTACTTCAATTGCCGGGTTAGCCTGGATCCGATTAAACTCTATCATCACCTTGAAAAAGAGGCGGATTGAAGAAAGCGATCGATTGCGGGCGCCATCCCCTGCGCCGCCACTTCGAATCTTGGTAAGGTGCGCCATAATGTCAATTTTACGCAGCGACTCGATAGGCTTCTCAGAGACACTCCGCAGGAAGGATCTTACGTCGTGGAGGTACCCCTTTTGAGTCTCCTGCGAATATGATCGATCTTTAAGCCAAATTAGAAATATTTCCACATCTTCTTCGTGTTGAACTGCTCTATTCATAAATTCCCGCTCCCAATTAGGTTGGATACATATCAATATAACTCAATTAAATCTCTTAAAACACGAACACTATTAAACACGTATTTAATGTTGTTCATTTCTATTATAGGTTCGCTCATCGTCGTGCATTTCCCTCCTTAATTATGATGGTTCTAACGTTGCAAAACGGTGTTACCTCCCACAATAAGGTCGTTCAAGTAAGTAAAGAGGAGAAGAAACCAACAAGAGATGGCAGTTACAGACACCGCCATTCTTTTTTAGATTTTTGGTGAGAGGGGAATGCAGACGGACAAGCTCGATGCTTGTCCCTTTATGACCAACGCATAAGCAAAACAAATTATGACAGCCTTTTTATTATCTATGCAGCATAATATTGACTAGAAGAATATGGATATTATTATGGAGGATTGATTATATGAGTTCAGGGGGAGGCTTTTTTATCCAGGGGAGATTTGACCCCCATAACTTCGAGGTTGTGATTCCTTGGCCTTCTGGGGGGTTAGCACATTTTTGGCGTGATAATGAAAATGCTGTTTACCAGTGGCATGGACCCATTTTTTTTGGTCAGGGTCACTATATTGGTGCCACTCTTGTCGAGTCTGCGTATCATAGCCACGATAACGAGCATGGCAACTTGGAAGTGCTAGCAACGCGAATTGACGGAAGTGTAGAGCATTATTGGAGAGAAAACGCTGGAAATTATGCTTGGAGCGGACCAAATAAGCAATTCGAAAGAGTAAGTTTTGAAGGTATTTGCGGAGTTCCTAGCCTGGCTCACAACAGCGTATACCAAGAAACTGTCATCGGTGCACAATATGAGTGGCAAGAATTTTACATTGTCGTACCTAATCTACCAACCGGCTTCACTTATTGGAATAGAAGAGCAGAAACTTATATTTCTCACTATGATTCTAATTCAGGAGCGGAATTAGAAAAGCTAGTTGGAGCTGCGTTAGTGGTTACTAACATAGGTTATACTGTCGACGAGGATTATATAGGCATACCTGTAGTTGCGGGTGTATCAGATTCGGGAAAACTACATGTCTATGCCTATTCTATAACCACCGATAATCCATACACAGCCAATTGGAGTACCCATGCGATATTTGGTCGTGAAATTTTTCCGGGACTGAGCGAACAATTTTACGGGCGTCCAAGTATAATGCAAAGTGATTTCAATAAAGATTATTCTGGGAAGGCTCCTTTTCATTATGGGAATTTGGAGTTAGTCGTACCAAGTATAAATGGTGGACTAGTACATTTTTGGAGAAACAATGGTGAAACAGAATATATTGCAAATATTGCTCTCCAGCGCGGATGGGAAGGACCTACACGAATCCCGGGACGGTTATACAAAGAAGTCTCTCTTATTCAGAGTAATCTCTCTGCACCAGAATCTGATCATGGTAATTTCGAATTGGTAGCTAGAAGACGTGACCAATCAGGATTTGATTTCTATTGGCGAGATGAAAATATGAATTGGCATGGGCCAGATTCGATTGGTGTGCCATACGTTAAATCTTATTCATCATCAAGTGGAGGAATCTCAGTTGCTTCCAGAAATCCAAGTACCTTAGAAATATGGTGGATTGGCGCAGATGGTTCTGTGCAAGATTCTTACTGGTATGAGAGTGCGAATTATTGGGGGACATTCCCAATATTAAGAGAGGGCACTGCTTCGATATATGGCGGTATATATACACTTTCTCGGATACCGAATAGCCTTGAAACATGGTGGATCGGAGCAGATGGTTCTGTGCAAGCTGCTTCTTGGTACGAAGGTGAAGAATGGAAAAGATATCAATTAGCACCGAGTGGTAGCGCTGCAACAGCAGGCGAAATCTGTGCTGTCTCGCGGATACCAAATAGTATGGAAGTTTTCTGGATAGGACCGGACGGATCTATACAAGGCACATTTTGGTACGAAGGAATGGATCATTGGCAACAATACGTTATAGCCCCTGCAGGTAGTGCTTCAACCAAAGGTGGAATAAGTGCAGTATCACGAATACCAAGCAGTATGGAAGTTATGTGGATTGGAAACGACGGATCCGTACAAGGTGGATTTTGGTACGAAGGAATGGCTCAGTGGGCACAATACACTATAGCCCCTGCAGGTAGTGCTTCAACCATGGGAGGGATTAACGTAGTTTCACGAATACCGATCAGTATGGAAGTATGGTGGATTGGAGCCGAAGGTTCAATAATGGATGCTTATTGGTACGAGGGAAGTGCTCATTGGGGAGTAAGAGAGATCGCTCCTGTTGGAAGTGCTTCAACTACGGGTAGTATCTGTGCCTTATCACGGATACCGAGTAGTATGGAAGTTTGGTGGAATGGACAGGACGGCTCTGTACAAGGTTCATTCTGGTATGGAGGCTCTCAATGGACACAATACGAATTAGCCCCAGCAGGTAGTGCCTCAGTCTTCGGTGGAATTGCGGCAGCATCCCGGATATCGAATAGCATGGAAGTTTGGTGGGTTGCACCGGATGGTTCCATAATGGATGCTTATTGGTATGAAGGTTCACAATGGAAACAATATGAGATCGCTCCAGTTGGCAGCGCGTCGACTGTAGGCGGTATGTAAGGATTTTAACTGGCGTGGATAGGATTCGGCTTCAACTTCCACCTCATTGTATGGGTAAAATCTATTGAAAAGTTAGTTGAAGCACACGGATCGATCCGGTCGCTGCTTACGTGCGATGGCCATTCGTGTCATCGCGCAAGATTTTATCCTCGATCCGGCTAGCTTTCTCGAGAAAACAAAAAAACGTATTTATTGAGGTTGCCCTTTGAGGCAGCCTATTTTTTTTGCAAAAAGCTGAGTAAGCCTCATCGACATGTTCGATCATGAAAATAAAGGGTGATATTGGGGGGAAAGTCAAAGTCTCAATTTTGAACAAAAAAAAATTCTGATTTACCACGGATTTTAGCCCACGGAATGTCTAAACCAGCTCGAGTATGATGGCGATAGCAATTGGCAAACAGCTGGTTTTTTATGCCCTGCGGCGCTCGTAACTTTAATAGAGGTGGATCGCAAGCGTAGTTTAAGGCAGGCACATCAACTACGTATTACGGATCAACACGAGAGAGGCAACGTTTCAATCTATCCGGCTGTACGCGTCTATAAACGAGCTGCAAATTTGTAGGTAGTGGGTATCTTGTTTTATCATTATGGGCCGCTCGGTGTAATGGTAACACATGCGGGATGGGGAAGCGGCACCTTGATGTAACATTGAAAGGGGCGATTGATATGTAGAGCTTAAGCGGGAACCCAAGAGCAAATGCAAGAGGATGAAACAAAAATCTCTAGTGCTACAGAAATCAAAAAACGAAGGAGAATTGAAATGAAAAAAAAAATGTTTAAACGCTTTAGCTCAAAAGCCGTCGTAATTGCACTATTATTCAGCATCTTGTTTACCGTTGCTCCTACAAACACCTTTGCCCAAGTGGGAGAAACGAACCTGCGCCTGGTTGATGAAACATGCCCATACGGGTTCATTAATCGCTGCTATTCCATCGAGAACCAATCCACTCTGTCGAAAGTCATTATTTTTGGGGGAACAACGGTGTTCTTCTGGTTGGGTGTGCTGGACAGTTTATCTCAACACGAGTTTGCGAGCGTCGCTGGCGACCTTGCTTTAAAGAAGATCGAGAAGACCGTGGAGGCTATGAACGCAGTGAAAGCGGAGTTGTTCGTTTCCAAGCGGATTTCGTCTCTCATTACTTCTGGTCCTGACTTAGCTGATTTTCAGCGGAATATTCGGGAGATCGACGCAGCACTAGCTATGATAAAGGACGCGGATAGACTTCAGCACATTCTAAGCGTCGCTGAAGATGTGGACAATGCGATGGATTTTCTTGGCGACTTAGGCGCAATAGATTCTGTGAAGGAAAGCGATATTATCCTGCATATGATGGAGCACGCCTTTACTAACAGCACCTATACCCCAGAGCAGAAGCTTTTCGGCCTAACAATCAGTCACGGCATGCTTGCAATCCCCAACCAAAAGAACTCCGTTTTTGTTCCAACGGGGCAATATCCGACGTATGGATTCATCGAGAACGTGATTAAGGACTTCCATGCGTTTCTTTCTGGTAAAGAAAAGAAGACAGCATATCATGCTGACGCGTTTCTCATGACCGTCTACGCCAACATTTCCTACTCTGATTACATGGAGCTGCAAGCCTACTTTAATCAATGCGCCAAGCTGCTGCAGCTTAAAGAGAACGAAGGGAAAATACTGCTTAATAGCGCTGAACAGTTCGCAAAATCGTCAACCACCAAGGATAAAGCCATTGCTATTTATCAGTCCATCATAGCCGACGGAAAGGTGTACGGAGCTTCAACTGTAAATTCCGCCAAAGCAAAACTGGCTCAGCTAGAAACGGTAATCCAACGACCAACGTTAAACATTGGTTCATCAGGAAGTTACGTCACCCAGCTCCAATTGTTACTGGCGTCCAAGGGCTACTATTTCTCAGCTGCTGACGGCATACTTGGACCAGTTACGCAAACAAGTGTGTATGCGTTTCAAGAGGAAAATGGACTGCCCAGAACCGGCACGGTTGACAACGCGACGTGGAAAGCTATTGAAACGAAAAAGACAGATACTTACCGCCGAATTCGAGTCCAAGTCAACGGTACTGAATTTGGCCCTGGTATTGCGGTAGGCACGGATACGTACTTGCCTAAACGCGCTGTTGACTTTCTTGGGGCGACCGGGAGCGTATCCAAAAGCTACAACGGTATTCAATTTTATAGATGGCTCGATTTATCCACTCCGGTAGTCGCAAACTCAATCTCAGGCGGATTTAATTTTACGAATCGATACGCCTCACTAAGAATCCAATTCAACGGGGCTGATGTGGGGAAGGGGCTATCCATTAACTCGCAGGCCTACGTCCCAAAAACATTTTTAGATGCCATCTATTTGCCGACCGAGTATATAACAGGAGGTCTCACATTCGGAGGTATAACGTATTACCCTTGGTCTAATATCCCGCTTCCTTTGTCGTTCATCCGGATTGACATCGGCTTTAATTTTACCCCCGATTATCCGGTTAAGAAAGTGGTCATGAATGGCAAACCATTCAGTAGCGCGATCATGATTAAAGATGCAGGTGTGGCGTCATCAAGTGCATATTTAGAGGCGTCGGCGCTTGCGAAACTCGGTATTTCTTATTCGGGTTCTGAAAAGGTAACCACAAAAGGCAGGACGTACATCAAGTGGAACGCAAAAGGCATGCCGTTCACCTATAAGAACCTTCCGGATGGCGGATTCAGCTTCACGAGCCGGTAAGAGTTATCGTGAGAGGTCCCTTGCCAAACTAATCTGTTCGTTGAGTCATTAGATAAACAGTGGCCTACTCGGTTACATTGACTGTGTCTGAGTAGGCTGCCATCTGTATGCCGGTTTGATTTTCATAAATGAGCGCTCAAAAGCAACAGTAAAAGGAAGAGGGTACGAGTAATAAACGCATTCGAAACAATTGAGACACACTGGATCAAATCAGCTTTAAGTGATTGATCGAAAGACTGCCATGATAGATTCTCGTGTTCGAAAAGCATCAGCCACCTCATATCGTTCATCAAACACCATTAACTTGTATGCATCGAGTTGAGAATGAATAATAGCGATTTTCTCCGGATCCATCATCGAATTAAATGCGATGCTGGTGATATGCGGGTACGTTTTTAGCCCTCGTGTAAACTTAACAACATCACCATTGTCAATAAGAACTAGATTACTCAATCCAATTCTTTGAAGCTTTTTGTATAAGATGGTGCTATCTACGGCGAATACCCACGTTGTTTTGTTTACTGCTTCATTTACTGCTTCATAAAATCCAAGAAATTCAGCATACTCTTTTTTATAGAAATACTTATCCATAACATCTGTCAGTATTTGGTCGGTGTTATTAAACGTAGATCCGTTTTCATTAGCAATCGTTTTAATCGATTGTATCTGTTTGTGTTGCCCCTCTTCATACCATTGAGAGACTTGTTTCTTATATTCATTGTATTCCGTTAACATACGGTAATGATCTTCGAGAAGTAAGTTATACGAGTTTAATTTCTCATCCCATTTTTTATTTTGTTCAACTAACCAGTTTGTGTGACGTATTCTATCATCGAGATATTTTTCACATAGCGACTTGTAACCATCCAATTCATAGTTAAGTGAATTGTACTTGGTTTTGTATTCGTCTAGTTCATCAATAAGTGCTCTATTTTCAAATTGAAGCTCTTCGATAATCTTGTCATTATCCGATCTTCGTGAGAGAATCGTCACTTCAACTGCAGATTCAGTTTGTGCTTCAAGTTCGACGCCGACATCATTTAGAGAACGACTTGCTGTTGCAGCGCTGGTTATCTTCTTTCTGCTTTTTTTCATCTTTTTGGATTCGTCCCTACAGTCTTTCGGGAATTTCTCTTTTGAAAAACTGTCCGGATGATGAGCTACTTGAACTTCATGATTCTCAATAACATCATCAAGTTTGTCTGATTTCTCATACCAATTCTTTTTTTGCGTCCATTGAATTTTTTCTGCATTCTCGATAAAGTCGTTGCACCCAGCGCATATAAGCGGTCCGTCAGGTCTGTCTCTAAGAAATATCGCCAATTCCTTGTAGAAAAAATCAACTGGAGTAAAAGCTGGTTTCCGGAGCATAGGTTGAAATTCATTTATTTTTATGCACATTTCAGAAAACTGATCATATCGACCGTGACTTGAAAACAGATTAAGAAAACTCAAAAACAATAATTTCTCATTGGTACTTATGCTTAAATCCAATATTTTTTCTTTCAGTTCTGCTTTATACCATCGCAAAAAATAATACTCATTCAAGAAAACGCGAAACATTCTTTGTAGAGTAGACAATTCCAGGTTACCGTGGATATTGCTGCTTGGAGAGTCCTTTGGGAATAGCTCCTTCAGACCATCGAATTCTTTCTTATTGTGCTTTTCTAAGTAGCTAATATCTGATTCATCACTTAGGTCTATACGCAAAAGCAAGATGATAAATGAAGTTTGTTTAGCGCGTTTTCCGCTCATTTAGAAACCCCTCCGTATGCCTAATTATAAGGCATAATAGGAAAAATTTACAGATATTGCAGGTGTCCATGTGAAAGGGAATAGGACTACTAGTGAGGTGATTTATTATGAACTTTATTTGTTTGGACCTAGAGTTTGAACCATCACGTCACCTTATTTACGAGTTTGGATTCGTCTCCTATAAAAACATGATGCTAAAGAGTCGCTACAATTCGTATGTGTATGACAAACAAATTGAGTTATGGTCAGGTAATAAGATCGGAAAAGCTTATGTCTCGCAGATAAAAAATACTGGGATTCCAATAAATCAAGCAGTCGGGACACTAGTAAATGAGTGTAGAAGTTTGACCGTAAACACGGTTTACACTTGGGGTTCGCAGGACAAGAAGGAGCTTAAGATAGCTCTTGGCGATTCTCCTGCACTGGGATCGCTTACTCTGAAGGACTTCCAAGATGAGTATAAAGCGTATATGGGTTATGCCAATGGTAATGCACCGTCGTTAAAAAATGCATTTCGTGAATGCTATCCGAATCATCCCTATCAGGTCATGTTACACCGTGCAGCAGGTGATGCGTATGCCCTCTCACAAATTTTTATCTTCATAAAGAAATTCAAACCAATAATTAAATAGAGTGATTTGAGCTTGGGGAGCAACTGGCTACTGCTCATAGGACACACCGCTGTTAGGCTCGCGCTCGCCGGTCCGCAGCCAGTGTCTGTGTTAAGACGATACCAGTTGTCTCAAGGGGAAGCATTGCAGGGCATAGAGTGTTGTATAGGTTGTGAGCGTAATTGATGAGACCTTATGATAATTCGGTGTTGAGGTGATTCGATGATAAAGAAACGAAAAGAAAAAAAGACAATGCTGCAGATCATTTTAGAAAACCGGCTTGCTAGTCTTCATAGGTGGCAAGAATCTGAACAAGAACTATTGCGGATTATTGAGAAATTACCAGCAAGCGAGTTTAGGGAAGAGCTGCAACAACGGCATTTGGATAACCTGGCTAAAACCGAAAGAAAAATTGCACAGCTGAAAGAAGAGATTCAGGAAAAAATTAAAAATCCGCATTTTTAGCGGATTTTTAATTTTTTTCGGGTCTATGCTCCTATATTTATCAGATGTATAAATTGCACTTTTTTCCCAATCCCTTATACTGGTAGAGTAGGTCTTCAGATTCAAATATTACTTATATAAGGGGAAATAGGAATGTTGAAATCTGATCAATATTTACAGAGTATCAAAAAAGAGAGAGAAACTATGTAATACAACAACTATTGAAGCTAACAGGTCTCAATTCGGAGGAATGCAACTTAATCGTCGCTCAATACAATTATAATACTCAATTATTGAATTACGCCAACGTATTGCTGACACGTAAACAAATTATTGGCAGTTATTGCGACCTTTGTGTTCGTCACAGTCATGGTTATTGGATCGACTGTATTTAATGTGGATTTCGAACTGCTCTTTGGGGCAGCGATGTTATCATTGGCAGTTTTCTGTACGGTGTACACGTTCAGGACGCTCAGGGAAGGGGTTAGAATTCGGTTCCTGACTGGCACAATCGTAATTATGTTAATTGGAGGATAATCAAAAATGAAGAAATTAGTTAGTGTTCTTATTGCTTTTATTTTTGTTATTGCATTAGCGGGATGTGGCGGAGATTCGAATGAACATGAAGGTGAAGCAAAAACGCCATCAGGTTCAAGTAATCAGGAAGGTGAAAATTACCAAGATGTTATTAATGATTTTGAAGAACAAGGTTTCACGAATATTAAAACAGTAAAACTGGAGGATCTAATTACAGGGTGGATAACAAAAGATGGAGAGGTTGAAGAAGTATCTGTTGGCGGCGATGTTGATTATTCTTCAGATGAATGGGTATTTTCGGATACAGAAGTCATTATTAAGTATCACACATTCAAAAAAGAAGAAACTGAGAGTGTAGCAGAATCTGAGGTAAAGGATAATTCAAGTGCAGAAAAGACAGAAGAAGAAATCTTAACAGTAGCTAACAACAAAGAATTAGCAGAGATACTTAGCACAAAAGACGAGTCTAGTCCTCTTTTTAAAGAATTTGCTCAGAAGTATGCTGGAAGAACCATTGAGTTTGATGGGAATACCGCTTATGTGAGTGAAAACGGAAATTATAAAACAAGATTTAATTATTTAGTTTTTGCTGGAGATTATAGTACAACTACTTTCTCGGGACCTGAATTCCAATTTAGAAATGTTAATTACTCTGATTTACATCTTACAGGAGATAATATTCCTGATTCTTTTGGAGCAGGTCTTAATATTCGTATCATTGCTACGGTTGAAGAGTATGATGAAAATCCAGGTCTTATTCTACTCAATCCAGTTTCTATCAAAATGAGATAAATATCTTTAACACTCATTAGATGTCTTGTCGTCTAACGCGGAACGTTAGTTGAATAAAACAGCGACAGTCTAGGACTTTATTTTGACTTTATTTTCTTGTCCTGCTTAAAAACTTGTAGGAGAAAGGCGAGAGGGATCTATTGCCGTACTGCATTTCTTTCGACAGTATTCTCAATTTCAATCTAGTAATATTGTCTTTTTCGCCGTGGATATACCATGGAATATTGGGATGTAGGGGGAAATATGATGAAGTCGAAAAAGTTCATACTTAAGCGTGATGATTTAAGGTTCACCGAAACACAAAAGAAGTACATTGACTATCATATCGCTTTGCATAGCAACTGGAAAAACTTTAAGGACTTAATCTCTATCGAACTTGATGGGAAAGTGCAAGATAACCATTTTATTGTTCGTGTAGAAGAGACGGATACAAAATGGCATTCTTCTTTTTCTCGAGAGCTATGCAGGAAAGCCAGTCTAGATAATTTGAAAATTACAACAGACAGTGATGCTTATCTTTTTGATGTAATCGAAGTTTGAATAAAAAGAATGCGGGCAATGGCGATCAAATACAATGATTTCAAAGCATATCATGGAGAGAGGAGACTCATATCAATGAATTTTAAATATTTAAGAGAGCATATTAGTGCCGATGAAGCTAAACAGATTAGCAATACTCAATTGGAGAAGCTAAATAAGAGCTTATTATGGGGTAATCCGAATCCTGGAGAAGAATTCTTTATCGTCAGCACTGGTGAAATCTTTACAGTCGAAGGTGATAACAACGAGGGAGAATTTGAGGATTTAGAAGGATACCATATAATCTATGACGGCGGTAAGCCTATTCTAGCCGATCTCTGTATTCCGCGCTATAGCACTGGAAAACTCATTGAATCACTTTCATTTGATGCGAACTTTGAATTACGCAATACCGCCGGTCCAATTAATGGATGGGGGGCTTTTCTAGAAGGTGAGTTCTTTGAATCACATGAAGGTCAAGATCTTGTAGGGTTTTTGTGGGAATTATTCCTTATCAGATTATCTGATAAAGTTAAAGGCGCTTGCTATTAGACGAGCGGGTTGCTTATACCAGGTCGAACTAACAAATAACGCCAATACCTGAAAAAACGGACAAGCTGCTTTTTAAGCTTGTCCGTTTTTTCATCGCTAGCTTGCTTGTCCGATTTTCAACGCAGATGAGCAGGCGAGAAGGAGGAGGGCATACTACTTCTTCTATTTCGTTCTTCTGATAAGCTAATTCACCGTTAATCCACGTTTTCACGTTTCAAGAAGTTCGCAGCTGTCCCAATCATGAGCTGAAGGACCGGTACAAAGAAGGATTGGCGATCCCGGGCTGCCGAAAATC